>JAKFCT010000051.1:0-6474 GCA_036676495.1 Candidatus Sericytochromatia bacterium | reverse complement strand
CGGGTTCGAGTCCCGTCTCCCGCTCCATCTTCTTGCGCTCGTAGCTCAGGGGATAGAGCAGCCGCCTTCTAAGCGGCTGGTCGCTGGTTCGAATCCAGCCGGGCGCGCCATTGTCGGTCGCCGTGGACCTCTCCGGGTTGACAAGCGTTACGACGGTGCTAGAATGATGTTTACGCGGTGGGTGTAGCCAAGTGGTTAAGGCGCCGGATTGTGGTTCCGGTATTCGCGGGTTCGATCCCCGTCATCCACCCCTCGAGGCCCGGGCTTCCGGGCCTTTTTCCCTCGGTGGTTGCGTTTTCAGGGGGCTTTTGCTAGACTTGGGAACGTCGCCAGGCGACATGCGCTTGTAGCTCAGTGGATAGAGCGTTCGCCTCCGGAGCGAAAGGCCGCAGGTTCGAATCCTGCCAGGCGCGCTAAAGACCCGATCCATACGGATCGGGTCTTTTTTTTGCGGCCTTTACGATCCCTTCACTTTGAAGTCTTGTTACAAACGAAAGGCTTGCCTGCTTTGCGTGGTATAACACCCCTTGCTTAACGGATGGCTTGGGGTTTCGTCACGCTAGCCTCACAACTCGCGTCCCGGCGGCGCCGCGCCACACCGCGAAGTTAGTCCATCCGTCCCCCGCAAACTAGTCCAAATGGGGCTGTCCAGCGGCATTACTTCCCGCTAGGCTGATAAGGTTGACACGGATACCTATGAGGCTCGTTGCACCATGTCACTTCCACTTCCTACGATCCTGGGTCCCCGCACCCTCATTAGCGTCCTCATCATGGTCTGCTTCGCCTCCATCCTGGGCGGGACCTGGATCTGTGCCGACGGGGTCCGGACGTTGCTCATCTCCGAGCGACAAGAGCGTGTCCAGAGCCTCCTTCTCCTCGATCAAAGCCATCGCCTCCGGGTCGCCATGGATCGCGAGGTCTCCGGCCTTCGCGGCTTCCTGATCACGGGCCGGGAGCCCTATATCGACCAGTGGGAGCAAGGCCTCAGCGACTTCACCCAGGCCATCACCGAGCTCAAGACCTTAGAAACCGCCCCCCGCCACCACCAGCGCCTCGACGAAATCGCCGAGGTCAATGCCAACTTCGTCGAGAATGCCCGCAGCATGATCGCCAGGAAGCGGGAAGGCCAGACCGCCGAATCCCTCAAGGCCAACGTCAACCTCGGCAACTCGCTGTTCACCCGCATGTCGGCCCTTGCCGATGTCGTCATCGCCTCGCGCAAGGCCGAAACCGCATGGATCCATGCCCGCGGCGAAGCGGCCGCCCAAACCTTCGTCTGGCGGCTGCTGCTGCTCGGGATGATCACGATCCCCACGATCCTCGCCCTCGGATACCTGGCCGTGCGGCGCATCATCATGCCGCTGCGGGACTTCAAGCACGCCGCCCGGGCGATCGCTCAGGGCAACCTGGACGTCCGGATTCCCATCCGGGAAGACGACGAGTTCGGGCGCGTCGCCGAGACCTTCAACGACATGGCCTCCCAGGTCGCCCAGCGAACCGCCCAGCTCATCGACCAGAAGCATTTCAACGAACTGATCCTCAACTCGGCCGGCGAAGGCATCATCGGAGTCGACTCCGACGGCATGATGACCTTCGTCAACGTCATGGCCGCCCGCATGACCGGCTATGAGCCCCATGACCTGATCGGGCGCTCCCTGCACGGCGTCCTCCACCACGCCCGCGCCAACGGCACGCGCATCTCCGAAAAAGACTGCTCCATCCTCGCCGCCATCCGCAACGGCCAGGTCCACCATGCCGCCAACGAATCCTTCTGGCACCAGGACGGCACCTCCTTCCCGGTCGAGTACGTCAGCACTCCCATCCGCGAGGGAGACGCCATCGTCGGAGCGGTCGTCACCTTCAACGACGTCTCGGAGCGACTGGCCGCCGAGGCCATGATCGAGCAGATGGCCTATTACGACGCCCTCACGGGCCTTCCGAACCGCCTGCTCTTCCAGGACCGCCTCAATCAGGCCCTCGCGCATGCGCGCCTCCACCACCGTCAGACCGCCGTCATGATGATGGACCTCGACCGCTTCAAGATCATCAACGACACCTTGGGCCATCCCTTCGGCGACCAGGTGCTCAAGACCATCGCCGAACGCCTGCTCTATCGCCTCCGCGAGGTGGATACCGTCTCGCGCCTCGGCGGAGACGAGTTCGCCCTGGTCCTGCCCGACCTCTCGGAAACCTCGGACATCACCAAGATCGGTCAGATCATCCACGAAGAGGTCAGCCGGGTGATCCGCATCGGCGAGCAAGAGCTCTTCGTCACCCCCAGCATGGGCATCAGCGTCTACCCGTCCGACGGCGACGACGCCGTCACCCTCATCAAGAACGCCGAGGTGGCCCTCTATCAGGCCAAGGACGAGCGCAACCGCTACCAGCTCTACGCCCCCGCCATGAACGCCACCGCCTCCGAGTGGCTCACGCTCGAAAGCCACCTGCGCCGGGCCCTGGAACGCGACGAGTTGATCCTTCACTACCAGCCCCAGATCGACCTGCATACCGGCCAGGTGGTCGGTGCCGAAGCCCTGATCCGCTGGAAGCATCCCGAATGGGGCATGGTCTCGCCGGCCAAGTTCATCCCGCTCGCGGAAGAAACCGGGCTCATCGTGCCCATCAGCGAATGGGTGCTACGCTCGGCCTGCGCCCAGAACGTCGCCTGGCAGCAAATGGGCCTGCCTCCGATCCGGGTGGCGGTCAACCTTTCGGGACGCCACCTCTCGAAGCATGCGGAGCTCGTCAAACAGGTCGCCAACACCCTCGAAGCCACCGGCTTGGCCCCGCAACTCCTGGAGCTGGAGCTGACCGAGAGCATCCTGATGGAAGACGTCGAAGCGGCCATCGAGACGCTGCAGCAGCTCAGCGCGATGGGAGTGAAGCTTTCCATCGACGACTTCGGGACCGGCTACTCCTCGCTGAGCTACCTGAAGCGCTTCCCGATCGACACCCTGAAGATCGATCAAGCCTTCGTCCGCGAAATCGCCACCGCCGAGGAAGACGCCGCCATCGTCATCGCCGTCATCGCCCTGGCCCACTCCCTGCGGCTCAACGTGATTGCCGAAGGGGTCGAAACCGACGGGCAACTGGGCTTCCTCAAGCACCAGGGCTGCGACGAGGTGCAGGGCTACTTCTTCAGCCGCCCGTTGCCGGTGGAAGACCTTGTGCCCTTCCTGCGGGAGCACCAGCCCCAGGCCGTCAAAAACCTCCTGCTCCGCTAGCCAGCCCCTACGGCAACGCGCCGCTCCTCCCTCGGAGCGGCGCGTCTTGGCGCGTCATATCCGGATGCGGCGCACGCGGTTGTTGGTGGAATCCGCGACGTATAAGGCGCCCAGGGGCCCGATGGCTAGCCCTCCCGGGTAACCGAAGGTCGCGTCGAGACTCGATCCGCCGTCCCCCAAGGCCTCTTGCGCGGCCCCGAACTTCGTCGGCTTCCCGTTACCTGCGACCGTGACGAGCATGCCGTCCGGTCCCAGGCGGCGAATCAGGTTATTCGTCGAATCCGCGATGAACAGGTTGCCGCTTTCATCCACGGCCAGCCCGCGCGGAAAGAAGAGGGACGAGGCTAGACCCGGCTTGCCGTCGACGTAGGGGAAAAGCGGCGACGTCCGCTGCCAGGCCTCGCTCGCCTTCAAGCCGGCCACCGAGTAGACCCAGCCGGTCTGCATGGCGATGCCGTAGTAAGTGCCCGGCACCTGGCAGAGCATGCGGATGCGGTGGTTGCTACGATCCGCGATGAAGAGGTTGCCATGGCGATCCAGCGCAAGGCCATCGGGGATCAAGAACTTGGAGGCGATCGCCGGCCCGTCCTCTCCGGCCCCGCCTTTGGCATCCCCCGTAATGCCGGCGATGGTTGCCGCCGAGCCCAGGGGATCCACCCGGACCACCCAGTTCCTCACCGTCGCGTAAACCGCCCCATTGGCCTGCAGGGCCACGCTCGCGATGGCGAAAGGGGTCTCGTAGATCGAATACGCATACCCGGCCCGCATCACCTTGCCGTAACGCATGCCGCTCCGGGCCGGCACGACGACGATCCGGTAGATCGCGGGGCTCGAGCCGTAGACCTTGTCGGCAATGACGAGATCGCCGTCCTCGGAGACGGCCAGGCCGGACGGGCTGTTGAGGAGCGTTTGGCGGGCGGGGATATCGTCCCCCTTCAGGTACGGGTCGTCACTCCCGGGAGGAAGGCCCACGACCGTCGTGATCTGGCCCGAAGGGGAGACCTTGCGGATGACGTTGCCATCCATGGAGCCCGTTTTCCTGACGGCGATGAAGAGGTTCCCCGCCGCATCGGCTCCCACGGCGGAAGGGTTCTGAATGGCCGCCTCGGTGGCCGGGATTCCCTCGCCGACATGATTGTCGATCCCCGTTCCCGCCACGGTCATGACGATCGGGTCGAGGCGCAGCGGAACCGAGGTCGCCTGATTCGGGGCGATGTCGAAGGGAGCGCTCTCGCCGAGGGCCATGACCTCCCCGTCGATGCCGGTCATATGCACGGCGACACGGTAATCCCGCCCGACCGGAAGATCCAGGCTCGCGCTCACGGGCGCTTCCGGTCCCTCACGCGGGATCCGCAGGGAGGCTCGGATCGCGCCCTGCGGATCCCGCACGGCCAGATGAGCCGCCTCCGCCCCCCGGGGAACGGCCTGAAGCCTGCGCCCCTCGCGTACGGGCCAGTGAATCGCGACCCGCAGGCTGCCGCGGTCGAGGACCGGCCCCGCCACCTCCCGAGAAACGAGATCCAGGGGGGGAACCTGGCACGCTCCAAGGCTCACGCTCAGGGCCAGCAGGAACCCTGAGCACGTTAAGCGGCTAGCGGAGAACGACATCCGCACGTCCTCCTGCCTTGACGGCCACCGTGGCCGTGGCTGCGGCCGCACCCTTCAATCGCACGGTCAGGACCATGGTTCCGGCGGCGACGGCGCGGACGGTCCCATCGGGATCCGCAGCCGCGACTCCCGGGTCCGAGGACTCCCAGCTCAGCCCTTCGCGCGCCTCGTTCACACGGAAGCGAATGGCGTTCGGGTAGAGGTGATTTTCCCCGGGCTCGGTGGAGACATGCAGGATCGCCTCAAGGGGATCCAGCGTGATCGCCCGAGGCTGGTCCGGGGCTTTGATCACCCCAAAAGGAAGGTACTGGCAGGCGGAGAGCGTGAAGATCAGGCTGCAAGCGAGAAACCAAACGGATCGTGGCAATCGAACTACCCCACAATGGTCATGAATAAAGCCATGCAGCCCATTTCCATCCTAGCAAAGGCTTGATTGATAAGACAAGCTCAGCGCGGGAGCAGCTCGACCAGCGATTGCCCATGGGCATTCGTCTGGATGAGGATTCCCCCCCGTGGCGTCACCGCCAGGACGTGGGTGCTGAGTTCCCGTTCGGTCGCCGGTGCGGGCAAGGCCATCCGGGCCGCCAGCAGGAGGCCCGAGAACAATCGCCGTCCCGCCACCGTCCGGACGATGCCGTCCCCGCCCAGCTTGCGAATGAGGTAACCTCCGGTATCGACGAAGACCAGCTCCCCGTTTGGCAAGAAGGAGATCTCCGTCGGTTGCGTGAGGTTGACGGCAAGGGCCGGCCCATCGCCGTTGAAGCCGGTTTCCAGCGTTCCGACCAAGGTGTAGAGGGTACCTCCTTGCATGGGAATCCCGAAGTAGCGGCCCGACTTGCGGCAAAGCATCACGAGGCGGTCGCCCCTGAGCGAGGCCCCGGCCACAAAGACCAGGTTTCCCGAGGCATCCTGGGCCAGGCTCCCTCCGACCGCATCCCCGAACTGTAGCGCGTCCATCTCCGTGCCCGCGAGCATGTAGGCTCCGCCCCCGGCCAGGGTCGCGATCGCCCCCGAGGGCGATATCCGCCGGAGGCGGCGGTTGCCGCGGTCCACGACGACCAGGCCTCCATCCGGCTCGAGCGCGATGCCCATCGGGCTGCTCATTCGCCGGGTTCGGGCCCCGGGACCGTCCCCGTTGAAGCCGCGCTCCCCGGTCCCGGCGATCGTATACAGGCAGCCCGCCGTCATCGCACGGCCGAATAGCTCGGTATCGAACGCCGGGATGACCCGGACCCGATGGTTCTGCGTCTCCGCGAAGTAGAGGTGGCCGGCCGCGTCGAGGACCGCCCCGGTCGGCATGTTGAGGCGCGCCGAGAGCGCGCTGGTGCCGTCCGGGCTGAAGCCGCTCTCCCCGGTGCCCGCCAGCGTGATCAGGTCCCCTTCGGGGCGGCGCAGCAGAATCCGATGGCCCTGCCAGTCGCCAATCACCAAGGCCCCGGCAGGCCCGAGGGTCAGCGTCTCCATGGCGATCTCCGCATACGGATCGACCTCGAGGACGGTCGAAGGAAGCCTCCATTGGGTCACTCCCACGGCGGCGAGCCCCTTGACGGCGCCCGAGACGACCCGGATCTCGGACCAGCCCTCTCCGTCTCCGAGGAAGTCCCCCGCGGCATCGAGCGTCCCCACCATGGTCGTGCCCAGC
>JAKFCT010000050.1:0-7775 GCA_036676495.1 Candidatus Sericytochromatia bacterium | reverse complement strand
GCTCTTGATGACTTCCTTGTTGAGCTTCTGGAGGGCCTTCTCGTCGGCGGTGCCGCGCTTGATGGTGCGGGTGGTGTAGACGCCGCCGTCCTGGTTGAGGGCGAGCATGGGCTTGCCGTACTTGGAGGCGCTGGCGAAGACGACCTCGCGCTCGGAGACGACCGAATCGACGTGGAAGACGTCGCCGGCGGTGAACTTCTCGAGCAGGTAGTTGGACTGCTTGTCGCCGAGCTCCTCGAGCTTCTTCCAGAGCTCGTTGGGGTGGTTGATCTTCTGGATGCCGAAGGACGCGGCCTCCATGCGGGGCTTGAGGATCCAGGGGCCCGGGACGCGGTTCAGGTAGGCGTTGATCTCGTCATGGTTGAGGATGTGCACGAACTCGGGCACCGCGATGCCGTCTTCCTGGGCCTTCATGCGCATGGCGAGCTTGTCGCGGAAGTAGCGCATGGTGGTCTCGCCCATGCCGGGCACGCGCAGGTGCTCGCGGAGCATGACGGCCACGTCGACCTCGAAGTCGCCCATGGGCACGATCCGATCGATCTTGCGGTGGCGGGCGAGGAAGCTCACGACGTTCTTGACGACCTTCTCGTCGAAGATGTCGGGCACGGCGAAGACGTCATCGACGTGATCGCGAGGCCAGGCGTCGTCGAGGCGCTTGGCGTTGGTCATGACCAGCACGCGCCAGCCCATCTGTTTGGCGGCGATCATGAAGGGCCGGCCGATGACGGCTCCGGCGATGCAAAGGACGGTAGGACGACTATCCACTCTCTAGCTCTCCCTATTCGATCACGTAACCGAGGGCACCTTTGTCCATCATACCGCAATCGTGGCTTCTCAAGAACTGTAACGATCTGTTAACATGGGGTGACTTCGAGGGTCCCCGGCGCGGCGCACCGTACCACGGCGAACCGAAACATGGAGCGCCGTCCATCGGCGGGCCGTGTGCGCCGCTTGCAGGAGGTGAGCCATGCCTACGGTCGAAACCACTCCCGAGATGGTCGAACGCATCTACTCCAAGATGGAACAAAACCTCGCGATCGTCCGCGAGCGCCTCAATCGGCCGTTGACCCTCTCGGAGAAGATTCTCTTCGCGCACCTCGACCATCCGCGCGAGCAAGAGCTGGAGGCCGGCAAGAGCTACCTGCAACTGCGGGTCGACCGGGTCATCATGCAGGACGCCACGGCCCAGATGGCCATCCTCCAGTTCATGCAGGCCGGCAAGAAGCAAGTCTCCGTTCCCAGCTCGGTGCATTGCGACCATCTGATCCAGGCGTACCAAGGCTCGGGCCAGGACACGGCGCTCGCCCGCACGACCAACCAGGAAGTCTACGAATTCCTGCGCTCCGCCTGCTCCAAGTTCGGCCTGGGCTTCTGGGGACCCGGCTCGGGGATCATCCACCAGGTCGTGCTCGAGAACTACGCCTTCCCGGGGGGCTTGATGATCGGCTCGGACTCGCATACCCCCAACATGGGCGGCCTGAGCATGGTGGCCATCGGGGTGGGGGGCGCCGATGCCGTGGACGCCATGGCGGGCTTCGCCTGGGAGGTCCTGCAGCCGCGCCTGGTGGGCGTCAAGCTGACCGGTGAGCTTCAGGGCTGGAGCGCCCCCAAGGACATCATCCTCTACGTGGCCGGCCAGCTCACGGTCAAGGGCGGCACCAACCGGATCGTCGAGTACTTCGGTCCCGGCGCCGCCACCTTGGCTGCCACCGGCAAGGCCACGATCACCAACATGGGCGCCGAGATTGGCGCGACCACCTCGATCTTCCCCTACGACGCCAACTCCGAGGCCTACCTCCGGGCGACCGACCGCGGAGGCATCGCCGACGTGGCCGCGCGCTACCGGCACCTCTTCGTCTCCGATCCCGAGGTCGAAGCCGACCCCGCGCGCTTCTACGACGAGGTCATCGAGATCAACCTCTCGGAGTTGCCGCCCTTGATCGTCGGGCCCTTCACCCCGGACCTCGTCCGGCCGGTCTCCGAGCTGGACGTCGATGCCGCGGCCCATGGCTACCCGGAGACCATCTCGGCGGCCCTCGTCGGCTCGTGTACCAATTCCTCCTACGAGGACATCTCCCGCGCTGCGGCCGTTGCCGAACAAGCCCGCAAGCACGGCGCCAAAGCGGTCGTCCCCTTGCTCATCAACCCGGGATCAGCCCAGGTCTTTGAGACGGCTCGGCGGGACGGCTTGCTCGATAGCCTTGAGGCCATCGGGGCGCAGATCTTCGCCAACGCCTGCGGCCCCTGCATTGGCCAGTGGAAGCGCGACGAGGTCAAGCGCGGCGTCAAGAACACCATCGTCAACTCCTACAACCGCAATTTCCCCGGCCGCAACGACGACAACCCCGAGACGCATGCCTTCGTCACCAGCCCCGAGGTCACCGTGGCCTTCGCGCTCGCCGGCAAGATCACCATCGATCCGCTCAACGACGCGCTGAAGGCTCCCGATGGAAAGGCCTTCAAGTTGGAGCCGCCCCCGCGGGTGGACGCCCTCCCCAAGCAGGGCTACATCGGTCAGAAGACCGGCTACATCGCCCCCGCCGAGGACCCCTCCTCCATCCAGGTCCAGGTGCCCTCCGGCTCCGAGCGCCTGCAGGTCCTCGAGCCCTTCGCGCCCATGGTCGCAGACCAATTCTCCGGTATGCCGGTCCTCATCAAGACCAAGGGCAAGACCACCACGGATCACATCTCGCCCGCCGGCGCCTGGCTGCGCTACCGCGGCCACCTCGACAAGATCTCGGACAACCTCCTCATGGGGGCCATCAATGCCTGGACCGGAGAGCGCGGGAAGACCTCGAACGTCGTCACCGGCGAAAAGGGGATGGACATCTCCGATGTCGCCCGCGCCTACAAGGCCTGCGGCAAGCGCTGGGTGATCGTCGGCGACGAGAACTACGGCGAGGGCTCCAGCCGCGAGCATGCCGCCATGTCCCCGCGCTTCCTCGGCTGCGCGGCCGTCATCGCCCGATCCTTCGCGCGGATCCACGAATCCAACCTCAAGAAGCAGGGGATCCTGCCGTTGACCTTCGTCAATCCCGCCGACTACGAGAAGATTCGGGAGGGCGACCGGGTTTCCCTCGAGTACTTGCAGGAGCTCGATCCCATCCGCACCGTCAACATGCTCATCGAGCATGCGGACGGGACGTCCGAAGTCGTCACCCTCAAGCACACGCTCAACTTGGAACACCTCGCCTGGTTCCATGCGGGCTCCGCCCTCAACCTGATCCGCAAGCAGGAAGGCTCCCGAAATGTCGAGTTCGCGAGCGCCATGGACCTCGAGGACTCGAAGCAGCCCGGCACGTGCGACGTCCCGGAGGGCGCCGAGACGGGCCCCCGGATCCAGCGCGGCGACGAGAACGATATCGACATGGAAACCGATCAGTCCTGACCCCTCACCCTCGAGGCGGCCCCGGGGGCGATCGCCCCCGGGGCCGCCCGAATGCCTGACAGCAAAGGACCTTGCCCATGAGTACCGTCGCCTTTCAGGGAGAACCCGGAGCCTACAGCGAAGTCGCCGTCCTTCAGCTCTTCCCCGACGCCCGCCCCCTCCCGACGGCCACCTTCCGCGAGGTCTTCGACCGGGTGGAAGCCGGCGATGCCGACTGGGGAGTCCTCCCCATCGAGAACTCCCTGACCGGGAGCATCAAGGAGAATTACGACCTCCTCTCCGAGCGCTCGCTGACCCTGGTCGGCGAGACCATCGTGGCCGTCCAGCACTGCCTGATGGCCTTGCCCGATCAGCGCCTGGAGGATATCCGCGAGGTCCTCTCCCACCCCCAGGGACTCGAGCAATGTAGCGCGTACCTGCGTCGGCTGGCTGCTGAGACCGTGCCCGCTTACGACACGGCAGGAAGCGCCAAGCTCATCCGGCAGGAGATGCGGCAGGGGGCCGCCGCCATCGCCAGCCGCCGGGCAGCCGAGCTCTACCGGCTCGCGATCCTGGCCGAGAGCATCCAGGACCAGGCCGATAACTACACGCGCTTCGTGGCGATCGCCCCCCGTGGCAAGACGCCGTCCTTCAACCTTGCCGCTCCCCGCAAGAGCTCGATCATCCTCAGCCTCCCCAACGAGCCCGGATCCCTGTACCAGGCACTCGGCGTCCTCGCGCGCCGCGGCATCCAGCTGACGTGGCTGGAGTCCCGCCCCAACCGCCGGAAGCCCTGGGAGTATCTCTTCTACCTCGACTTCGAAGGCGACCTTCACGAGCCCCGCATCGAAGCGGCCATGGGCGAGCTGGCGCAAACCGCGGCGTCGATCGTTCCGCTGGGATCCTATCCCCAGGCCCCCATGCCCTCATGAGCGAAGGGCTGCCAGGATGGCAGGCCCTCGTCGTCAAGGATCCCCGTGCTATGATGGGCTCGTTCCTTAGAGCGAACGCCGTTTCTACAGGACAGCGAGAGTTAACGTTCACTCTGCTATGGTCAGGTTCACGCCTATCTCTCGCTGCCTTTCGAAACAGCCGCGGGCGCTAGGCCGTCATGCCATTCCAGCGCGTTCTCCGGCGTCTCGGCGTGGCGGATGCGGAGGTTGCCTTTAATCGATGATGACTCCTGCCCTGTCCCGCCGCATCAAGCAGCACGTCCATGCCCCCCAGCACGCGTTCTTCGCCCCATGCTCCCCGGGCCTGGAGCCCGTGCTCGCGCGCGAGCTGGAAGCGCTGTTGGCCCAGGAGATCGCTACTTTGCCCGGTGGGGTCGCCTTCAAAGGCAAGCTCGACCTCGCTTACCAGGCGAACCTCTGGCTGAGGACGGCGAACCGCATCCTGCTCCGGGTTGCTGAATTCCGGGCGCGAGCCCCCGAAGAGCTCTTTCGCCATGCCAAGGACGTCCGCTGGGAGACCTTGCTCCCGGCCGTTCCGCTGCGGGTGGAGGTCAGCCTGCATGCCTCGCGCATGACTTCCGACAGCCTCGTCGAGCGGACCCTGCGCGATGCCATCCAGGCGAAGCTCGAAGCGGAAGGCCAGCCACGGCTTCCGGAGGGCGACGGCCCGAGCCAGCTCTTGCTCGTTCGCATGGAGGAGAACCGGGTCCTCCTCTCGCTGGATACGACCGGCGACCTGCTTCACAAGCGCGGCTACCGGGAGGCGACCGCCAAGGCGCCGATCCGGGAGACCCTGGCCGCAGGCATCCTCTTGTCGGCCGGCTACGACGGCTCGGAGCCGCTGCTCGATCCCATGTGCGGAGCGGGGACCTTTCCCATCGAGGCGGCCCTGATCGCCCGCAGGCTTCCCCCCGGCTTGCATCGCCGCTTCCTCTTCGAGGACTGGCCCTCCTTCAAGGAAGCCACCTGGAAGCACCTCAAGCAGAAGGCGGTTTCGCAGGCGCTGGACGAGGCGCCCCAGCCCATCATCGCGCAGGACCTGAATCCGGGGGCGATCGCCGCCACCCGCGCGAACGCCGAACGGGCCGGCGTGCTCGCCGATCTGACCGTGCAAGCCGCGGATTTCTTCGCCACTTCGCCCTCCGAAGGCGCGCGAGGCTGGGTGGTCATCAACCCGCCTTACGGGCGCCGGATCGGCGAACGCGAGGATACCGGGCGGCTCTACGATCGCATCGGCGCCACCCTCCGCCGCGGCTTTCCGGGCTGGCGCTTCGCGCTCGTCGTGCCGGAGCCCAGCCTCTACGGCGCGTTGCGGCTGCCCGAGTCCGAGCGCTTGCTCCTGCCGCATGGGGGCTTGAAGGTCGGAGTGACCCTCGGTCGCATACCCGAATAGATCTCGCGTTCCCCGTCTCAAGGAAAGGAAGGGCGGCCCCATGGCGTTTCCGCGCGGTAGCGGTATCCTCTTGCACCCCACGTCCCTGCCGGGCCGATACGGCATCGGGAGCCTCGGTCCCGAGGCCTTCCAGTTCATCGATTTCCTCGAGGCCTCCGGCCAGCGCTACTGGCAGGTGCTCCCGCTGGGGCATACCGGCCACGGTAACTCCCCCTATGCCGCCGTCTCGGCCTTCGCGGGCAATCCCCTGCTCATCAGTCTCGAAACCCTGGTCGAGGAGGGCTGGCTCGACGAGGCCACCCTGGCCCAGGCTCCCAGTTTCCCGCAGGAACGCGTGGATTACGGCGAGGTCATCCCCTGGAAGACCGAGGTCTTGAAGGACGCGTACCGGGCCTTCCGGGAGAATGCCTCCGAGCCTCAGAAGCGGGAGATGGCGGAGTTCTGCGCTCATGCGGCTCATTGGCTGGAGGAGTACGCCCTCTTCATGGCCCTCAAGGACGCGCATGGCGGAGAGCCCTGGGATAAGTGGGAGCCGAACGCCAAGCATGGCATGCCCCAGGCGATCGCCCATTACCGGCGGGCACTCGCTGAAGGCATCGGCTTCTATCGCTTCGTGCAGTACGTCTTCTTCCGGCAGTTCACGGCCGTGAAGCGTTACGCCAACGCGAAGGGGATCCGCCTGATCGGGGACATGCCCATCTTCGTCGCTCACGACTCGGCCGATGCCTGGGCGAACCGCGACCTCTTCCTCTTCGACCGCGCGGGAAGGCCGCTGGCCGTCGCCGGGGTGCCGCCGGACTACTTCAGCGCCACCGGACAGCTCTGGGGCAACCCCCTCTACCGCTGGGACGTCATGCAGCGGACCGGTTTCGCCTGGTGGATCGCCCGCATGCAGATGGCCCTGGTCATGTACGACATCGTGCGCATCGACCACTTCCGGGGCTTCGAGGCCTTCTGGGCCATCCCTTACGGGCAAACGACGGCCGTGCGGGGCCGCTGGATCCAGGCTCCGGGGCATCAGCTCTTCGCACGCCTCTTCCAGACGCTCGGACGCCTCCCCATCATCGCCGAGGACCTGGGCGTCATCACGCCGAAGGTCGAGAAGCTTCGCGATCGCTTCGGCTTTCCGGGCATGAAGGTGCTCCAGTTCGCCTTCGGCTCGGACGCGACCAACGACTACCTGCCGCATCGCCACGTCCGAAATTCCGTGGTCTACACCGGCACCCACGACAACGACACGACCGTGGGCTGGTTCCGCCAGGCGACGCGCAAGGAGAAGCTCATGGCGCTGCGCTACACCGGCACCGATGGCCGGCGCATCGCGCTCGACATGATGCGCCTCGCGATGAGCTCGGTCGCCGACATCGCCATCACGCCGATGCAGGACGCGCTGGAGTTGGGGAGCGAAGCCCGCATGAACACGCCCGGAGTTCCCGAGGGCAACTGGGCCTGGCGCATGAAGCCCTCCGACGCCAGTCCCGAGCTCGCCTTGGGTCTGCGCGGGTTTGCGCGCGAGTACCGACGCTAGCAGGCTGCTGAATTAACTCACGTTTTTCGGTCGAAGGAGCAGGCGGGGGACTCGAGCAGCCTTCGCATCCCCATGGCCGCCTCCCGTTCCGCCTTGCCCGTCGCGTGCGTGAGGCGGGTATCCACCATCAAGCCGTTCCGGTTCTCCTTCAGGACGTGGCCCAGGTAAGCCAGTTCAGCCAACAAGAGCGCGCGCAGGAAACGCTCGGGAGGAATCGAGGGCCTTCCGTTCTTGGCGTAGCTGCTGGCGCTGCTGCGTTCCGCGCATCGATGGCCCTCCAAGTGAGTCGGGGATGGCTCGAGGATCGCAGAAGCGCTTGAGCTTGTCCATGACAATGGCGGGAAGAGGCTGGGGAGCCCAAAGCAGAGTCCTATGGTCGAGGGCCCGAGAACCGGGGATGTGAGGCTGCGGCAGGCCATGCCGCAATCACGACCACGCGACGACTCGCAGCCGAGCACACCGGAACAACGCCTCTACCGGAAGGGCCCGTGCCCCGGGCCACGGCTCTCATCTTCTTTACCATTGGCCTGGGGA
>JAKFCT010000049.1:0-7285 GCA_036676495.1 Candidatus Sericytochromatia bacterium | reverse complement strand
TGACGGTGGGCTTACCCCCCTCCATCACCGCGACGACCGAGTTGGTGGTGCCCAGGTCGATCCCGATGACCTTACCCATTGTGCTCCTCCTTGTTAGCGGCGGTCTCACCCGCCGGATTTTGACTGTTGGTTGAATCGAATGCTGCGTTGGCTGCGGGCTGCGGGGCCGCCGCTCCCAGCGGGTTGCGGCTGACCTGGACCATCGCGTGGCGCAGGACCTTGCCGTTGTAGAGGTACCCCTTCTGAACCTCGGCCATGACGGTTTCGTCCGGCAGGTCGAGGGATTCCATCTGGGCGATCGCCTCGTGGAGGTTCGGATCGAAGGGCTGCCCCTTGGCTTCCATGGGGGCGACGCCGGACTTGGTGAGGAAGTCCTGCATCTGGCGGTAGATCATCTCGATGCCCGCATGGACCTGGCCGACCTCGGTGGCCTTGCCCATGGCATCGAGCGCGCGCTCGAAGTTGTCCACGACGGGCAAGAGATTCTCCAGCACCCGCGAGCCGGCGAACTTGATCAGGTCCTCGCGCTCGCTGGTGGCCCGGCGGCGGAAGTTCTCGAAGTCCGCGGCCAGACGCTTGAACTGGCTCTCAAGCTCGGCATAGGCCTGCTCGCGAAGGGCGAGCTCCTGCTGGAACGCCTCCGCTTCGCCTTGCCCATGGAACTCGGTTCCCTCGGCCACGGTCGAGGACGCTCCTCCCTCCGTACCGGTGGCGCGGGTTTCGTTGAGGTCTTCTTCTGCTGCCAAAACCTTTCCTCCTAATTCATCGCCCTTGGCGAGCTTGCCGACGCGCGGCGCGGGCCTGAGCCGCGAACTTCCCGAGCCGCGATCATACCCCCTGGCGCGGGGGCTGCCTATAGCCTACGGCGTTTCTACAGGTCAGCTACGCTTTACCACTAAAGCCGCTGGCGCTTCAAAACAGCCGCGGGCGCTAGTCGAGCCCAAAGAGCTCGCTGAGCGCGCGACTCAGGCGATCCGTCATCACTTCGACCGTCCGAACGGCCGTCGCATACTCCATGCGGGTGGGCCCCAGGATCCCGATCTCTCCGACGATCTGATCGCCCAGCCGGTACGTCCCGGTCACGAGCGAGCAGTGGTGGAGATCCGGCAACGGATTCTCCGTCCCGATCGAGACCCGGACCGCGCCCTCCGGCACCTCGGCGACCGGCGCCGAGAACGTGTCCAAGAGCTCGATCAGCACCTTCTCCTGCTCCAGCAGGCTCAGGAGCTGCCCGACCTTGCCCCCTTCCGAGAACTCCGGCTGCTGGGCCAGGAAGGACGTATGGCTCATGTAGAGCCGCTCTCCGGAATCCTGGGTCGCGGAGACGCGCTGGTAGAGATCCTCGAGCACCTTCTCGTAGCGGGCCATCTCCCGGGAGATCTTCGACACCGCGTACTGGGTCAAACGATCCAGCGGCTGGTTGCGGAGGTGATCGTTGAGGAAGTTGGTGATCACCGTGAGCTCGTCGGGAGAAAGGGGCGACGGCAGCGTCACGAGCTGGTTGGTCACCGCGCCGCGATCGGTCATCATCACCAAGAGGGCCTCGGTCTCGCTGACGGCCAAGAGTTGCAAGTACTTGATCCGGCTGGCGCTCTGCCGCGGAGCCCGGACGATCGCCGTACAGCCCGAGAGCACGGCCGTGAGCTTGGCCGTCTGCTGCATGAGATCCGGCAAGTCCCGGCTCAGGTGCCGGTGCTCCTGAATCAGGCGCTCTTGCTCGGGAGGCAGCGTGCTCCGGCGCTCCATGAGGTTGTCGACGAAGAAGCGATAGCCCGTATCCGAGGGAACCCGGCCGGCCGAGGTATGCGGCTGCCGGAGCAGCCCCTCTTCCTCGAGATCGGCGAGCTCGTTGCGGATCGTCGCGGGACTCAGCCCCAGGTCGTACTTCTTCGACAGGGTTCGCGACCCCACGGGTTCCCCCGTGGAGATATAGTCCTGGATGACCGCGAGCAAGATCTGCTGCTGCCGGGGGGTAAGGCTGAAAAAGACGCGCCCGTCCACCACTCTCTCCGTGTAGCCCTTCCGCAAGCGATACCAAGCCGTACCGAGACGGAAAACCGTTTTAGCACTCACTCAACGAGAGTGCTAACATCCCTGCATTTAAGCATCCCCGGGGGAACTTGTCAACGAAAGCAAGCGTCCCAAACCCTGGTGTGCCCCGGGTTTGGGGCCGCGCGCCCCACGGCGCGCGGCGCGTCGGCAGCGCGCCGGCGCCCCCCCATGTGAGCGCGGTCGCAAGCGGCGAGCCAAAAGGCCGACTATAATGAAAGAAGTCGAACCGAGAGGAGTCCCGCGCCCGTGTCCATCCAGTTCACCGAAACCCAGATCCTCGTCGATGGCCGTCCCGACGTGCTTTTCGGAGGAGAGTTCCAGTACTTCCGCCTCAAGCGCGAGCACTGGGAGAGCACCCTACAGGCCCTCAAAGACGCCGGAGTCAATTGCCTTTCCTGCTACATCCCATGGATCTGGCACGAGGCCGTGGAGGGCAGCTTCGACTTCGACGGCACGACCCGCCCCGAGCGGGATCTGCGCGGCTTCCTCTACCTGGTGCGCCGGATGGGGATCCCCCTGATCGTCAAGCCCGGCCCCTACATCTACGCGGAGTACCCGGGCTTCGGCATCCCCCTCTGGGTGCGCGAGAAGCACCCCGAGATCCTGATCCAGCCCGGCTCCGGGCCGGATATCGGCGTCCCCGGCGAGATCGCCCTGGGCCATCCCACGTTCCATGCCGTGACCCGGAAGTGGTTCGCGGCCCTGGCCCCCCTGCTCCAGCCCATGGTGGAGGCCGGCGAGATCATCGCCCTGCAACTCGACAACGAGACCGGCATGCCGCAGTACGGCGCGGGCCCCACCCTGATCGACGCCAACCCCACGACGGTGGAGCAGCTGCGCGGCTGGCTCGCCGAGCACCACGGCGGGATCGCCGATCTCAACGCCGCCTGGGGCACGACCTACGCGACCTTCGACGAGGTCCAGCCCCCCAAGGGCTCCCCGCTGCCGCGGCCGGCCCTCGAGGAACTCGCGCGCTTCACCGAGGATCAGATCGTCGACTACCTGGCGACCCTCAAGCTCAACTGGCAGCAGCTGGGCATCCGGACCCATTTCTTCCTCAATGACGTCTGGCTGCCGGCTTGGCCGAACCACTTCCTCAAGAAGAACACGGTGGCCCCGGTCGGCTTCGACATGTACCCGAAGTTCATCCGGGTGCGGACGCCGTTGGATCAGCCCTACGCCATCGACTACGTCCCCAAGCTCTACGCCTCCATGCTGTCGGGCGGCCCCCTGATGGGGCCCGAGATCGGCGCCGGCTGGCTGGACGAGGGCGTGACCGTCCCGGTGGTCTCCACCCTCCAGAAGATGATGGCCTCCTACCTGCGCGGCTCGCAAGCGAACATCATGTATCCGCTGCACGACGGAGAGGACCCCGACTCCTCGATCTACCGCTTCCGCAGCCCCTTCTCGCATGAAGGCAAGCGCTCCGAGCGCATGGAAGTGGTCGAGGCCCTCGGGCAGTTCCGGCGCGACTGGGGCCCCTTGCTGGCCTCCTCGACGGAAGTGGAGAGCCCCGTGGGCATCCTCCACTACCAGGACGCCACCCATGACCTGCTGGCCTACATCTCCGATCCGATCAAGACGGCGCGCGAGAACCTGGACGAGGCGATCGATCACTCGGTGGCGCTCTTCCCGGCTGCCTCGGGCCTCTACGGCGCCATGGTCGAGGCGGGCTACTCCCCCCGGGTGCTGGAGCTCTCGAAGGCCAGCCTCGACGAGCTGAAAGCCTGCAAGGTGCTCTTCTTCAGCTCGCTGGGGACGGTGCCTCCCGAGCTGCGCGAGAAGCTGGAGCGCTTCGTGCAGGAGGGCGGAACCCTCGTGACCATGGGCACTCCCTTCGACTCGCCCATGCTCTTCCCGGGCCGGCCGAAGCGGACCTGGCATCCCCGGGCCCTCTCGGTGGTGGCGGGAACCTTCAAGGATCTCCTCATGTTCCAGGTGCGCGAACGCGACCGGATCAAGCATCCCCTGTCCCGCTTCACCATCGAGAAGCTGCAGCCGGTGATGGGGATGATCAAGCATGCGACCCGGGCCGGAGTCTGGCTCAACGACTCGCGCCACGGCGGCAAGGTCTGGTGCTCGCGCATGATCACCTATGTCCACATGCCTCCCGAGGGCGAGGAGCTGCTCAATTACCACCAGGCGCCGGTCGGCTACTCCGTGGCGGTCGGCGAGGGCCGGAGCGCGTTCGTCGGGACCCTGATCGGTCCCCTGATGGATTCGCCGGGCTACTACCTGGACGATCCGGCGCGCAAGCAGTCCATCGAGAGCTTCGTCTCGAGCATGCTGCACGACTGGGGCGTGCGCCCCATCACCCGGCCGGTGCCGGGGCTGGAGACGGTCTTCCGGGAAACCCCGTCCGGCTGGATCCTGGGGCTGATCAACCGGGGAGACGCGCTGAAGCTTTCGACCCTGCTGCCGGAAGGCTGGCCGATCGATCGCATCACCCAGCAGTTCTCCTACATGGGCTCGCGCCTGAAACTCCAGGACGGAGTGATCTCGGGCATGCTGGCCGGAGGAGACGTCGCGCTGCTGCACCTGGCGAGGCAGGCGTAGGCTTCTAATCTTCCTTGTCTTGTCCCCCCTCGATGGGGGGACCTCGGCGAAGCCGAGAGGGGGGTGTTAGGCGGCGAAGCCATGGCGTTCCTCGTTATAAGGAACCTGGGAGCAGTGACACCCCCCTCGGCTTCGCCGGTCCCCCCGTCGAGGGGGGACATTTAGCGGAAGTTGGTCTCGAACCTGGGAGCAGTGACACCCCCCTCGGCTTCGCCGGTCCCCCCGTCGAGGGGGGACAAGACAAGGAAGATGGTCTTGAAACTTTTCGGCGGTCCGCTCCGTATTCCCTGATAGACGGCTGAAACGGGGCGGAACCCCGATGGGGCGGACCCCAGGGGGGGAGACCCCGGGCCCCGGCCGGAAAGGAGTACGGAGATGAAAAAGCAAACGTTTCTGGGCGTGCTGCTGGCGGGTGCGATGAGCCTTTCGGCCCTGGCGGCGCCGGCGCTGGCCATGCCGGAGGGTCCGCGGGCCCACGTGGCCCATGCCAAGGGCGGCGGAGGCGGCCAGGGAGCCATGGACCGCATGTTCGATCGGCTGAACCTGAGCGCCGAGCAGCGCGAGAAGATCAAGACCCTTCGCCAGCAGCGCCATGAGCAGACGAAGACCCAGCGCGAGCAGCTGATGACCAAGCGCAAGGAGCTTCACCAGCTGGTCCGGTCGGCCAGCGCCACGCGCGAGCAGGCGATCGCCAAGCAGCGCGAAGTGAACGTCCTCCAGAATCAGCTCTCGGAAGCGCGCATGGGCACCTGGTTCGACATGCGCGCCGTGCTCACGCCCGAGCAGCGCGAGCAGTTCGAGCAGCTCAAGCCTCAGAAGCGCAAGCGCTAGCGCCTCATCGAAAGGAAAGCCTTTGATCACCGCGCTGGACTGGAGCGGCCGCAAATCCCGCGGCTCGGATACGGCGAACCGCGGCTCGGATGCGCAGCTCCGAGAAGCGAGCCTGGTTCGTGCGGCCCAGCGCGGGGATCGCAAGGCGATGGACGAGCTGGTGCGCCTGCACCAGGATCGGGTTTACGGCTTCCTCTACCGGATGAGCAACGACCGGGATCTGGCCCTGGATCTCACCCAGGACACGTTCCTGAAGGCCCTCAGGGGGCTGGGGGGGTTCAAGCCGGAGGCCTCCCTGGGGCCGTGGCTGTTGGCGATCGCCCGCAACTGCTTCCTGGATCACACGCGCCAGCAGGCTTCTCTCCTGAGCCGCGGGCGCGACCCGCTCGAGGACGACGGTGCGGGCGCCGAGGATCCCGCCCTGCTGCGCCTCTCCTCGGACTCCGGCATCATGGAGGCGCTCGCCCAGGTGCCGTCCCCGCTTCGCGAGGCCCTCGTGCTAAGGCACATCGAGGATCTCAGCTACGATCAGATCGCCGAGGCCCTGGAAGCCCCTCTGGGCACGGTCAAGACATGGATTCATCGCGGGCGTGCGAGCCTGCGCAATCTTCTGGAGAAAGGAGGCGGGGAATGAGCTGTCAGGCCGCCCGCCAGTTGATTCAGGATTCCCTCGACGGCGACATGCCGCAAGCGGCCCAGGATGAGCTTTTCCAGCACCTGGATCGCTGCGAGAGCTGTGCCCAGGACCATGCGAGCCTTTCGGCGGCCGTTTCGGAGCTGGAGGCGTTGCCCCGGGTCACGGCTCCTCCGGAGCTGTTGAGTCGTTTGAGCCCGCAGCTCGACGCGCTGAGCCGCCGCCGGAAGGCGCCTCGGCAGGTCGTCTGGGCCTCGGGAGGGGCGATCGCGGCGGGCTTGCTGATCGCCTTGAGCCTGACGCAGTTTCAGCCGGCCGGCCTTTCGGGGCCGGATCAGCTGGCCATGGAGCCCCCCTCCTCGGAGGAGATCCTGGAATGGGTGGATGCGTCCGCCGATCCCGCGGAGCTATTCCCCTTTTGAGCCGCGGCGCTCCCGGCTGAGCCGCGGCTCCGATTCCCGACATGCCCCTCGTTCCCTGGCTGGCGCCACCTGGCGCCGCGGAGCGGGGGGCTTCGTCTGGGCCGGCGCCGGGGGCCGAACGCCTCGAATGTAAAATCCAGATTAAAAGAATTGCCTCTTCGTTAAAGACGCGTTGAACCCAATAAAGCTGGATTAAATCTCGCCCTGCCCACTTGAACCTCAAACGAGCGAGCCTTATGCTAGGGTCAAAGGTTAAGAAAAGGTTGTTGTTTCGGTAAGAGCTTAACGCGGAGCGCGTTAGCTGATTGAGGGGGAGTCACGCGTGAAGAACATCGCTCGGGTTTTGACCTTGGTTCTGGCCGGTTCCGTCCTGGCGGGTTGCGGCGTTTCCGCCGGCAACACGGCGATGGACCGCAACGCCTCCCCGTTCAGCGGCATGGCCAGCGCCACCGGCACCAAGCGTGCGTTCTTGGTCGGCATCAACAAGTATATCCAGCCCGGTAGCGATCTGCGCGGCTGCGTCAACGACATCGAGGACGTGAAGGCCCAGATGCTCGCCAACGAAGGCTTCAAGGCCTCGAACATCGTGAGCCTCACCGACAAGCAGGCCACCCGCCAGGCGATGCTCAACGGCCTCCAGGCCCTGGTCGCCGCCGGCCAGCCCGGGGACTTCCTCTACTTCCACTACTCGGGCCACGGCGCCCAGGTCCGCGACACCAACGGCGACGAGCCGGACGGCATGGACGAGATCCTCTGCCCCACCGACCTCGGCTACGGCAACGGCGGCTTC
>JAKFCT010000048.1:0-52557 GCA_036676495.1 Candidatus Sericytochromatia bacterium | reverse complement strand
CATGCCGGTGACTCCGGACCAGGCCCCGCCCAGGCGATCGCCCACCATGTCGAAGAACGTCCGCTGGGGCTGCGGCTTGTACTCAGGCAGGTACCCCCAGGCATCCACGAAAGTGGCCGGATTGTTCAGCACGTAGGCGTACCGGTGCATGCTCCGAGGATCCGTGTTCGAGCCACGGTAGGCGTCCTGGGTCATGAACCGCCCCACACTGGGGTCGTACCAGCGGCTGCCGAAGTAGTAGAGACCGCTAGCCGTATCGTACGGCTTACCCGTCAGCAGCCGGGTGTTGTACGGATCCAGCCACCCCGCCTGAGGATTGCCAAAGGCATCCTCCCGGTACTTGAGGATGGAGTTGCCCTGGTGATCGGTCATTCCGGTGACCGATCCCAACGCATCGTGCAGGTAGTACAGGTGGTTGCCCCGGGTCTGGATCTTGGGCACGTCCTGCCACGAGCCATGCTGACCGAACATCCGCCGGGTCACGGTCTCCCCGTTGCCCGTGTAGTACTCCGCCAGCGGACTGCCGTTGCCCGTCCACTCCCCGAGCAAGGTCTGCCCAGAGTACGAGTAGCGGGTGACCTCGGGCTTCATGTGCTTCTCGTTCACCCACTCGGGACGCTCGGACTGGATCAGGCGCCCCAGCGGATCGTAAGCGTACTTGAGTTGGGTGCCCTCTCCGTTCCGAATGCCAGTCAACTGGTTCAAGCCGTCGTACCGGTACTGGAGGCGTTCCCCATCCGTGGTCTCGGCAAGACGGTTGCCGTTCCGGTCGTACTCGTAGGTCGTGACGCCGGCCCGGGTCATCTGGTTGGCGTCGTCGTACGAGTAGCTCAGACTACCCGTCTCATCCGTCTCGCTCAGACGGTTGCCGACCTCGTCATAGGTATAGCGTACGGACGCTAGCGGTTTGGACCAGTAGCTGGGATCCGAGCCATCCCACTTCCCGTTCCCCAGGCCAGCTCCGTTGCCCTTCCCCTTGCCTTTGGGGTTCTTGTCCGGCTTCTGCCCCTTCCCTGGATTATCTTTGCCCTGGCCGACACCATTCCCCGGCTTGGAACCGTCTTGCGGCTTACCGACTTGTCCTGGCTTGCTGTCGTTACCTTTGCCGCTACCCTGCCCGGGGTTTCCGCCATTACCGTTACCGGGATTCTGGGCGTTGCCATTTCCTTGAACAGGATCCGGGCCATTCCCATTGCCGGGGTTGGCACCATTGCCAGGATTTCCGCCGTTTCCGGGGTTCCCGCCTGGGTTACCGCTATTCCCGTTGCCAGGGTTACCGTTGCCAGGGTTACCATTCCCGTTGCCCCCTTGAGCAAGCGGAGTCACGCCGAGGATGGTGAAGCGGCTACTTCCGAGTCCGGATTGCTTCAAGGATTGAAGCGTGGGTCCCTTCGCTTGCTCGGGCTTCTGGCCGTTGCCCTTCGAGGCGGAAGCCGATCCGGGCGTTGCCAAAACCGTACCGCGGTCCGCAAGGATGGCTTGCAGGGGGTACTGGACCTCCGTGAGCCGATCGAGCGCATCGTATGCGAACTGCGTGCGAGCGCCATCCGCTTCCTGCACCTGCGTACGATTGCCCACATGGTCGTAACCGTAGGTGAAGCCTTGCAGGCTCTGACCCCGGCGATCCCGATGCGTAAGTGACGTCACCTGATCGGCCGGATCGTACGCCATGGCCGTCCGCACGCCAGAAGGGTAGAGAACATTCGCCAGCCGGCCGCCCTTGTCGTACTGGTAGCCCGTCCGGTTACCCTCTGGATCGACCAGTGACCGGAGCTGGTTCAAGTCGTCGTACTCGTAGCGAACGTTCCGACCCAGGGGCGTCGTAATCCCGGTCATTCGGCCCAGCGGATCGTAGGAGTAACGAGTGCTCTTGCCCCAGGTAACGTTGATCTCCTCGGAGAGACGGTCGAGATCGTCGTAACGCAGCTGCGTGTTTACCGCTTGGTTCCGGTGACCGGTCAGGTTTCCGACCGCGTCGTACTCGAAGGTCGCGAGGTCGTCTGCCGTCTGCATCCGGACCATGCGGCCCAGCTTGTCGTAATCGTAGTCGATCCACTGGCCGTTGCCGTCGCGCTTCTTGTCGAGGTTTCCCACGGAGTCATAGGCGAACTGGGTCATCCGCTGGAGGGGATCCTTCTCCCAGTCCAGGCGGTTCAACTCGTCGTAATGGAAACTCCAGCGCTTGCCTCGGGCGTCCTGCAGGTTCGTCATGTTGCCCAGGGCGTCGTACTGGTAGCGGGTCTGGTGGCCCATGGCATCGGTCACCCGCGTGAGGCGACTCAACTCGTCATAGGCGTACTGGGTGCTGCGCCCCAGCGCATCCACGACACGGGTGGTGCGGTCGAGCTTGTCGTAGAAGAAGTCGGTCGAATACCCGAGCCCGTTCATCCGGCGGATAGGACGGCCCGTCTTGTCGTAGTTGATGCTGACCTGATTACCGTTCGCGTCCCGCATGACGGTCAACTGGTCCAGTGGGTTGTATCGGTACTCGGTAGTGCGTCCGAGCGGCTCGTATAGGAACCTCAAGCGATCCGCGAGATCGTAGACCATACGGGTACTCGTTCCAAGGGCGTTGGTGACGCGCTCGACGTTTCCGACCCGGTCGTAGGTGTAACGAGTCGTCTTGCCGAGCGGCTGCGTGACCGCCTGGATCCGGTTGAGAGCGTCGTACTCGTAGCGGGTCACACGGCCCTTGGCATCGGTGAGGGTTTCCAGGTTCCCGAACTCGTCGTAGGCCATACGAGTTCGGTTCTGTAGGGCATCCACCACCTCCTCGGGGAGGTTGAGGTCGTTGTACTGTACCGTCGTGACCGCACCGTCGGCGAGACGCCGTACTTGCGTGAGGTTGCCCAGCGGATCGTAATCAAAAGTCTGGGTGTGCTGGAGAGGATCGGTGACCTTGACGGGGCGATTGTTGGCATTGTAGGCATAGCTGGTCGTGCGGCCGAGCGCGTCGATCCGCTTGAGGAGATTGCCCACACCGTCGTACTGCATTTCGACGCGCTGCTGGAGGGGGGCGTTCACCCGCACGGGACGTCCCATCCGGTCGTAGGAGATGCCCGTAACCTGGCCGTCGGGGTTCGTCACGGAGGTCATACGGCCCACCGCGTCGTAGGCGTAGGAAGTCTTCGAACCCTTGGAAAGCTCGCTCATCGCCACCAGGCGATTGAGGGCATCGTAAACATAGTCCGTCTGGGCGCCAGTAGCCGAGATCTTCTGGATCAAGTTGCCAGCAGCATCATGGCGAAGCTGGGTGATCCGCCCCTCAGGGGCGGAGACCTTGGAGATCTTGCCCGCAGCGTCGTAATGGAACTCGGTGACGGCCCCATTGACCTTGCGGATGCTCTTCAGCTCTCCGCTAGGCCAGTACTCGTACTCGGCGGGAGCTCCCAGGGCGTCGGTCACGGACTTGACCCGGCCGAGCGAATCGTGCTGGATGCTCTGCTTGCGGCCCTTGGGGGCCACGATTCCGGTCATTCGGCCCATTGCGTCATATTCGTAGCGGATCGTTTTGCGCGAGTCGGTAACGGTCTGCATCTGGCCCGATGCCGTGTAGGTGAAGCTCGTGATCTGAGCCTTCGGCTTCTCAATTCGGGCGAGGGTTCCGTCGGCGTTATAGTGATAACGCGTGGGACCCTCGGGCGCCGGGGGGACGATTTCGGTGATCTGGCCGACGGCATTGACGTTGAACTGGGTGGCGCGCTGCAGGGGGTTCACGATCCGCTTCAGGGCTCCGCTCCAGTGGTACTCCATCTGGGTGGTGCCGCCCTCGGGGTCGGTGACCGCGACGACCCGGCCCAGCGGATCGTAGGAGTAGCGGGTAATTTCGTTAAGCTCGTTGGCCATCCGGAGGAGGTTTCCCGCTCCGTCGTAGTCGAAGGTCTTGGCCTGCTGCAAGGGGTTGAGCATCCGCACGAGCCGGCCATTGCCGTCCCGCACGAACTCCATGGTGTTGCCTCTGGGGTCGGTGAGCTTGCTGAGCTGATCGAGCGCGGTGTAGGCGTAGCGGGTCTCGGCCCCAGCGTTGTCACGGGTGTAGACGAGCTGGTTCTTCTTGTTGTAGCGAAGCTGCGTGAGCCGGCCTCCCGGAGCCGTGATCTGGGTGACGTTACCGTTGGCATCGGTCTCGAACAGGGTCTCTCGGCCCAGTTGATCGACGAAGGATCGCAAGTGTCCCTTGGCATCGTAATCGTAGCGACGGGTGCCGGTGGGATCGACGACCGTCTTGACGTTGCCTAAAGCGTCGTAGGTGTAGGTGGTCCAACCTCCGATGGGCGTATCCACGTGCTCGAGCAGGCCCTGGTCATTATGACGAGTGACCGTCTTATGCTGACCGGGATCGAGCAACGCCTGGACCTGGCCATGGGCGTCGACCTGATACGTGACGGTGCGGCCAAGGGGATCGCGGATCGCCGTGACATTGCCCCGGCCATCGAGCGTGATGCGGGTCGTGCCGGTGGGGTCGGTGACCTCGAAGGGCTGGGCGAAGTCGGCCTCGTACCGGGTCGCCGTCACGTTGCCCCCGGCGTCCACCGTCCGAGTAAGGTTCCCTAGAGCGTCGTACTCGTACTGGAGGACTATCAGGCGGTCTCCGCGGTTGAACGACTCCTTGACCTTGCGGTGGTCCTTGTATTCGTAGCTGAAAAGGGTACCGGTGGGGTCCTTCTTGCGGACGATCTCGCCGTCCTGGTGCTCGAACTCGGTCGAGACGGTCCGGCCGTCGGCCTCGTACGTGGTCTGGACGGTCTTACCGGGGGAGTAAGTGAAAGTGGTCTGATGGCCTTCGGGGTCGATGGCCTCAACCACCCGCTCCTGGGCATCATAGCGGAAGCGCCAGGCCTGCTCGGAATCGAAATCGCTGTGCAGGGTCATGAGGTGGCCCTGGTAGCCATAGACCTGCTTGCGATTGCCGGGGTGGACGACCTCCGTGAGGTCGTCGTTTTCGTAGCGGTAGCGGAAGACGCGGCCCGCGGGATCGGTCATGGTGGAGATCCGCTCGCCGTCGTAGGTGAAGCCGAGCACGCGCCCGCCCGGATCTCGGACGGTAGCGAGCTTGCCGTTCTCGTAAGCCAAGGTGAAGGCATTGCCGTTACGATCGGTGATGCTGAGCAGACGACCGGCCTCGACGGCCTGCTTCGTACCAAAGCGTTCGATGCCGGGCTCCAAGAAGAAGAGGTTCTGGGTGGCGATCCGTTTGAGGCCGCCTGAGAAGCGCATGATCGTGCCGGTCTTCTCGCGAACCTGATAGGAGCCGTCTGCGAGCATGGTAAGGGTCAAGGGCGAGCCGGGCGGAGCGCGCCAGCCGTTACCCGAGGGCATGAAGACGGTGCTCTGGCCGTGGTCGTTGTAGAAGGCAATCGCGCCGTCCGGGTACTGGTGGAGGAACTGATTGTAGGTATGCGTCCAACCGTGTCCCAGGGGCGAGAAGCGCAGAGAATCATCGGGCTTGACGTTGCTGTTGTAGGTGCGCAGGAAGTCCGTGCGCATGCCACGGCCCTGGAGCTGGAGGTCGTAGTGATCGACGTAGTTCGCACCGTTGACGACGTTGACCGGATCGAGCTCAAACGTGGTTGAGAAGACTTCCGGAGGGCGAACCGTCGAGTTCGGTTCGCTACCGGGCTGCGTCGGATCGGAACTGCTCGTAAACGTATTTTTTAAGATCCCTTTCTCGATGCCAACTTCCACCATGTCCTTGAGAGCTTGCAAGGCAGCTTCTTTAGCATCCCCGCCAGCTTCAACGGCTGCGATGACAGCAGCTTGATCATCCGGAGGCAAGGACTGAAAGACGTTTGCGTAATTATCGCGTTCCCCCTGCGATGTTCCAGGAGGAAGCCCATCCCCGATCACGGGTGGCAGGAAGGGGGGGCGGTCCATCGCGATAGCCATCCAAAGGGCCGAGCCCTCGCTGTGCCGCTCATGCTCATAATCGGCGAATGCTCCCACGGCCACGTAATCCGCGACCGGATCATGGCCACCGAAATTCTCGGCATCGTCGGCCGCACTCAGGAAGGGCTCTCCCCCCGGAAAGAAGGGACGGTAAAACGTAATCTTGGTGAACTTTTGCTGACCCTGAAGCCCTGGATAGGGGCGCGGATGCGCAATCACAATAGCCGCATCCGTTCTCGGAAAGTCTGAAAATCCGGTTAAATCACGAAGAGCGGAATAGGGCTGGACTTCTACCCAAAACCCTTTAATCGCATCGATCTCCGACTGTGCGCGCTTTCCTTGAAGTTCTCTCTTCAGGTACCCGACCCATTCCGCATTCGTCTCCCAGTAGTACAAGGAAAAGCGCTTCCCAACGAAAGCCTCGTAAGCGTTATGCAGGATTTTGTCAAAATCGCCCGTCTGATTGTAAGCATCCTTGAAACGCCACCAAGGGTGCTCCCGCAGGATCATCCGAACCCCACCATAGTTCCACTTCGGATCATGGTTGAGCCCTTCACCCGAACCGGTGAACTTCTCCTCCGTTCGCCAGTATTGCCACTCGTTCTTCGTGTTCCCGCGCCAATCCTTGCCCGTATGTTCGATGGTCAAGGAATCCCGATCACGCTTTTGAACGAGGAGGCGCGGATAATCTTGTCTCCGGTCGTCGTTCAGGAAACGCGCAGCGAAAACGCGATGGCCGTTATTTCCCGCATAGCCGCCATGTTCCGAGAAATAAGAGTTGTGAAACTCCACATCCCGGGGGTTTTTCCCGTATTGGTCGTACACCGGCAATGTCAGCGAGTGATTCGATCGCTGGGCAGGAGCCTGGGCATACAGCCATTCCCCCCACTTGCCGTTGTAGCGGTACACCCCCTTGTCGTCTCGACCTGGAACCTCAGGCGGCTCAAAGAAAACCGATCGCGGGCTCGGGTCATGGGAGTAGGGAACGAAATCACTCGTCGTCTTGCTCGTTGCCTTGTGCTCGTAATGGTGATGCGCACCGGCCAAAGGCAGCGAAGGCCAGTACCCAGCGAGGGTAATAAAGCCTGATTTGGCCTGCTCTCCCACGTGCCAGAGCTGGTGGCCAAGCTCGGCGAACGGACCGCTGAAGTCAAGCCGGCCCATGAGCTGCCGTACCTGCATGCCGGTATCGGGCTTGGGATTGCTCATGCGCGGCAGGATGGAGGGGGCCTCCACCCGGGGGGGAAGGCTGTAAAGCGCAATCAAGCAAGCGAGGGTTGCGGACAAGATCCGGGTGAAAGGGCGTCGCACAGGGTCCTCCTTACTCGTCGCTCAGGATATGTGGGGTGATGAAGACCATCAGCTCGGTCTTGACCCGATCCTTCTGGCGGCTGCTGAACAGGGCTCCGAGGACGGGAAGGTCGGCCAGATGGGGGAGGCCGCTCATCAGCTCGATCTCACGCTCTTGCAGCAGCCCGCCGATCACGACGGTCTGGCCTGCACCCACTCGAATCACGGCCTGTGATTCGCGCGTGCTGAGCTGAGGGTAGCCCTGCGGCGTCGTCCCCGTGATGGTACTGACGTTGGTATGGATGCGAGTGGTCACGAAGCGCCCCTCGTTCACCCGGGGGGTGATCCGAAGCTCGACGCCGGCCAGGAAGTCCTCCTTGATCTGGAAGACTTGATTGCCGGAGACCTGGGTGACGAAGTACGGGATACGCTCACCCGTGACGATCTTCGACTCCTCGCCCTCCAAGGCCGCCACCCGGGGGTTCGCCAGGATCTTCGCTTGCCCCGAGCTTTGAAGGGCATTGAGCGTCACCTGCATGTTCAGGCCCGTCCGAACGAACGGCTGCATGGGAATCGGCTGAGACCCGAATCCCGCCCCTTCCGGGGCCTGCTCCGAGACCGTGGTGCTCAAGTTGGGGCTGAAGCTGAAGCCCAGGTTCCTGGCAGCCGCCTGGTTGATTTCGACGACCTGGGCTTCGAGGACGACCTGGCGGCTCGGGCGGTCGAGATCCGAGAGCGTCGCCTCCAGGGCATCGAAGTCCCCGTTGCTGTTGTCGATGACCAGGTTGTTCCGGCTCTCATCCGCGGCGATCCGCCCGTTCCCCTGAGGGATCATCATCGCCAGCACGTTCGAGAGGTCCCGAGCGTTGCCGTACTCCAGGTGACGAACCACGATGCGACGCGGGAGCCGTCCCTCACCCTCCCCTGAGAAGGGGACGAGACTCAAGACGGCTTGCCGAGTGTCGGGGGAAAGGGAGGAGTGAAACCGAACCTTTTCCCGCAAGGTCAGCGTGAGGCGAGTCTCGGCGGGCGAGCCGTTCCGCGCCGGGAGAACCTCGGAGGCGATCGCCTCAATGGGCCCCGCCGGTACCTTGGGAAGCACGAACGCGGAAGAAGGGGTCCCGTTGAAGAAGCGGAGCAGGACGGCGGGCGGCGATTGCCCCTGCCGATCCTCGACCTGGACGTGAAGAGGCGCATCTCCTTGAACGATCAAGGCGTTGCGACGTTCATGGTAGCGCGACTCCGTGAGTTCCGCCTTCCCATGGGAGGCAAAAACCTCGCTCGGATCGAGCGCGCTCGCGGGGCGCCCGAGCGTGAGCCCGATCAAAAGACTCAGAAGCAATCGTTTCAACGTTTCGAGGCCGTTCACATCAATTCCTTAGACGCCCAGGTCAATCATTTCAGACTTTTTCGCTCAAAAAAACACGGTGCCTTCACAGTATTACCCTCGCTTGCTAGAGACATATCCGGGTAAACTACGGATTTTGACATGAAACGCAACCCGAACCCCTCTTGTCCAGGCCCTCCGAAGGTCGACATCCCGGCTTTCTGCCGCTCTCCACGCGCATGTCAGCACCTCGTGGGCGGGACCGCCCGTCGCAGTGGTACAATGGGGCTTCGTCGCCGCAGAGGGAAAAGGACGCATGCCCGCATCGTATCGAAAGCCCCGAAAAGCCCGTTTCAGGTCGCTCACGGCCCTCACGCTCGCCTTGATGCTGGCCAGTCCCGCGCATGCCGATATCCCGGACGAGAAGTCCGGGCGGATCACGGAGTTTCGCGAGCGGGAGATCACCCTGACCGAGCCGGCCTCCGGGTCGTACCAGCTCTTTCAGGGGAGCCGGCGCATCGGGGATCTCACGCTCGCCGAGGCGGTGAAGGACGAGGAACTGGCGGGACGGCTTCACTCCGACCTGCGGCGCCGGGCGCTCTGGCAGCTCGGCTGGACGGCCCTGAGCCCCGTCGGCGGCTACCTCTTTTACGACAACTTCTACGGATCCGTCCGAACTCCCGAGACCAAGTTGCCCCCCGCTCGCTTTGCGCCGTACCCGGCAACCGATTACCGGGCCTTCCTGCTGGTCCTCGTAGGGGGTGCGATCGCCACGTACGGCGCGGTCAACGCCGCTCAATGGGTCTCGGAGCGGCTGGGCTGGTCCATTCCCCAGCTGCTCGCGCCCGAAGTCGCCCGCGAGAAGGTCAAGGAAGCCCGCACGGAGCTGCTCGATGAGCTGAACCTCTTGGCTTCCGACGTGCCGATCGCCACGGGCGGCGCAACCGCCTCGACCGTGGCGAGCCAGGACAACACCCTCCTGCCGAGCAACGTGCCTGCGGGCTCCGAAGGCTCGGCGGCCTTCTACGCCCGAGAGGCCACCAAGATCATCACCAACCAGAAGGGTCCCGGCTACCGCCTCTACCTGGTTTACACCGCGGACCTCTCGGACACGTCGGGCCTGGTCCAGCGCGGGGCCTGGAACTACCTCTTCACCCATCCCACCAAGCTCGACGCCTGGGAGGTCTCCGTGCCCATCTTCGGGGGAAACCCCACGGTCCGGCAGGCGCCCTCGGCCTACAACCGCTACAAGGAGCCCTCGGAATTCCCGAATAACTGGCGCATCGACAGCCCTGCCGCCATGACGAGCCTCAAGGACGCCCTGATCGCCCGCGGAGAGCCCTGGCTGACCGAGGATGCCACCTTCGCCCTGCTTCCGACGTACGAACTGCTGCGCGTGCCGGTCTGGATCCTCGATCTGGGTGACGGCCCCTTGTCGGCCGGAGTCGAGGCCGCCAGTGGCTCGGTCGTGAGCCTCCGAGACAGCACGCTCAACCCGCTGACGGGCGGAGCGCAGAGTCCGGGCCGAACGCGATGATGAAACGCCCCATGCGGCGCCTCTCCCCTCCGGACCTGCCCGCCCGGATGGAGCTTTCGCTCTTGCTGCCCGAGCGCCTGGAGCCCGAATCCGAGCTTCACGATCTGGCGCTGACCGGCTGGGATCTCAGCGACCAGGTCGCGACCTCGGCCAGCCTCGACGGCATGCTGATCGAGCAGGCCACCTTCTCCCGGCTCAACGCCCCGCGATTGCGGCTGCGCGACGTGCGCATCTCCCAGAGCGACCTCTCCAATGCCCGCTTCCCCGGCTTGAGCGCGGATCGCGTCGAGTTCCTGAACTGCCGGATGACGGGATTGCAAGCCAGCGAGTCCAAGCTCGCCGACGTCCGCTTCGCAGGCTGCAAGGCCAATCTGGCCCTGTTTCGCTACACCTCCTTCCGGGACGTGCTCTTCGAGGATTGCCAGCTGAGCGAGACCGACTTCCAGGGGGCGGACCTGCGCGCCGCACGGTTCAAGGGTTGTGATCTCCAGGGCGCCAACCTGCGCGGGGCCCGGCTGGACGGGACCGATCTGCGCGGATCGCGGCTGGACGGCCTCCAGGTGGGAGCTCAGGACCTGCGGGGAGCCGTCATCGATGCGTCCCAGGCGATCGCCCTCTCGGATACCCTCGCCGCCCTGCTCGGCATCGTCGTCAAGGACTAACTCCCAGCAGCCCCCCCTTTCCTTTTCCAGCGGCCTTCCATCCGTCCGCCAGGCAGGTTGGCGGATTCGGTGGTAGAATCAATTGCGTACGTCCGTCCGCTTATCCCGATGATTCAAACGCAACGCCGTCATGCCATCACCCAAAACGTCCTTGATCCCCCTCGCCCTGGCCGCCCTATTGAGCATGCAGGGCTGCGCCTCCTATCTGAAGCGCTCCGGCCCCGACCCCGTCTTGACCGGCCCGGCGCCCGTCGACTACCAGGTCGTGCGCGGGGGGCTGCGGGTCATGGTGCCCACGCAGCCCCAACCCTGGATCAGCCGAGAATCCGCCCATCGCTGGGGATTCTGGGGAACGGCCCTGGCCGGAGGCGCCCTGGCGGCCTCGGCGACGCCGTTCCGGACGCACAACGACGCCGCGACAGCCGCCATCCTCGGCGGGTGGGCCCTCCTGGCCCTGGATGCCTATCTCGACTTCAGCCTCTCGATCGGGGAGAAGACCCTCAACGAGCGCAAGGAAAAAGCCCTCAAGGCGGGCGTCACGGAGGTCATCACCCCGGAAGATTCCGCAGCGAGCCGGGCGGGCGCCATCGTCGCGGGAGTCATCCTGTCTCCCGTCTTCCTTCCCATTCTCGGGGGGCTCTCCCCGCTTTACCTCTTCGGTGCCCTCAAGGATGAGGGCGCTCCCCGGTACGCGGGGGCGACGGCGAGCCTGACGGGAGCCGAGGCCGTCGTCATGCTGGGGGAAACTTCCCCGAGCGCCACGCTGATCCCCCAAGGGCCGCATTTCGTGGCCACGGTCCCGCTGCCTCGCGAACTGAAGACGCCGATTTTCGACCTGGAGATCCGCAGGGACGGCGAAACCCTGCTCAGCCGCCGGGTCAGCCTGACGAGCAGCGAGCTCAAGGCGCTCGTCCCCCCTCGCCAGACCGTTCCCCCACAGCTCGCCACCAAGGTCGATCTGGAGGACCCCCAGCGCCTCAAGCTCATCGAAGCGGAGTTCGGCGCCGAGGTCCTGCTCACCGTCACCAATTCCGGTAAAGGCCCCGCCGAAGGGCTCCAGGCCAACCTCAAGCTGGTTCGGGCCATCCCGGGGCTGGAGGTGCCGGCCTCCGTCTCGGTGGGCGACCTCAAGCCCGGGGCCACCCGGACCGTGCGCGTCCCCCTGAACGCCTCGAAGACGTTGCCTGACGGCCAGGCGGAGATCGCGGTCACGCTCGAAGACGCCAACGGCTTCGACGCTCCCAAGACCGTGGCCCGGTTCAAGACCCGGGCGCTCCAGCTCCCCCGTTTCGAGGTCGAGCAAATGGGACTGGAGGACGAGAAGAACGGCGTCCCCGAGCGCGGCGAGCAGCTCACCGTCAAGGCCCTCATCCGCAACAAGGGTACCGGGACGGCCAGAGACGCGAAGGCGACGCTCAAGATCGGCGATCCCAACATCCTCTTGCTCGATCATGGGGTCAACAAGCTAGGAGCCCTCAAGCCGGGTGGAGTGGCGATCGCCTCCTACTCCATCGTGGTCAAGAACTCCTACAGCGGCCCGAGCCAGCTCCCGCTCAGTCTCAGCCTCACCGAGGCCCATCCCGAAGCGACGCGCGAGGTCCCCGTGAAGGTGGCCCTCAATCACAGCAGTCCCCCCGTCGTCATCGTCGTGGATCCGCGTTCCCAGGGCGCGGCGACGCTGGCGAGCGCCCCGTCGATCACCGTCGATGTCGATCAGCCGCTTCCCAAGGCGAGCCCGAAGGATCCGAGCGCCGTGGCCGTCGTCATCGGCATCGAGCGCTACGGCGGACGCATCCCGGGGGTTCCGTTCGCCGAGCGCGACGCCCGCATCGTCAAGGAGTACACCACGACCCTCCTGGGAGTGCCGGAAGAGAACCTGCTCTTCCTTTCAAACGAGCAGGCGACCAAGGCCCAGATCATGACCGCTCTCGAAGGCAAACTGCGGGACTACGTGACCCCGAACCAGAGTCACGTCTACGTCTACTATGCGGGCCACGGCGCGCCGGATCCCGACACGCTCACCCCCTACCTGGTGCCGTACGACGGGGATCCCGCCTACCCCAAGGAGTCTTGCTATTCGATGGATAGCTTCTACCGGGCGCTGAAGGACCTGCGCGCCAAGAGCGTCACGGTCATGCTGGACTCATGCTTCAGCGGCATCTCGGGACGCGGCCAGACCGACGTCGCCCTCCTGGCCGACGCCCGCCCCCTCATGGTGAAGCCCGAAGGGGCCAAGCTCCCCTCGGGCGTGACGGTGCTGGCCGCCTCGACCAGCAAACAGATCAGCACCAGCTACCCCGAGATGAAGCACGGGCTCTTCACGTACTTCCTGCTCAAGGGCCTGCGAGGCGAGGCATACCAGGACGGCAAGTTGACCGTGAGCACCCTTCAGAACTACCTCTCCCAGAAGGTTCCGGAGCGCGCGCGGCGCATGGGCCGGACGCAGACCCCCGTCCTCCATGGCGGCGACAGCCGCCGCATCCTGGTGGAGCGCTAGCCATGCGCAAGCTCGCGATCCTGATGGCCCTCCTGCTGCTGGTGACGGCCTGCGTGCGAATCGACCCCGTGAACGGATTCTCCTTTGGCGGATCGAGCCCCGGGCTTACCGGACCGTACGGTGGAACGGTGACGGCGCTCGACCTCCCCGCCGGAGTCGTTCCCATCGAGGATCCGGGGGGAGCGAGTGCGGACGTGACGATCCGGGGCTACAAGCTCGGCAGCAAGTCCACGGCAGGCACGATCGCCCCAGGGAAGAGCGAGTCCGTCTACGTTTGCTTCCAGCTTCGCTCGACGAGCAGCTACAGCAGCGGCGACTGGGAAGCCGTTCCGAGCGTCTCCAACCCGCATGCCTACTTGGCGAGCTACTCGGCGAAGACGATCACGTTCGACGGCTTCTACTCCTCTAGCAAGCCGATCCTGGCCAGCTCGGGGATCTACGTCACGGTGGCCAAGGATACCCCGCGCAGCGTCACGAGCTTCACGCTGAAGCTGCGCCTCCAGAAGAAGTACCAGGTCACCCCGAACGAGCGGGAAGTGTCGATCACGATTCCCATCACCCATCCTCCGGACGACTTCGCCGTGGACGGCCTCGAGATCGACGACGCGTCGCAAGGTAACGGCGACGGGATGCTAAGCCCCGGCGAGCGCGCCACCGTGAAGGTGCGCCTGAAGAACCAGGGCGCGGCCGCCCGGCAGGGGGTCTCGCTGAAGCCGAGCCTCACCGACTCCAACGTCTCCTTTGGCACCTACACGGCGCCGACGATCAGCTACGGCAGCATCGAGGCCGGGGCGATCGCCTCTCCCCGTGACGGCATCGACCTCAAGGTCTCGAGCTCGGCTCCCACGTCCCAACCCATCACGCTCCAGCTGAGCGTGACCGATGCGGCCGGCCTGGAATGGAACCTGTCGCATCCGCTCTCGCTCGCGCCCAACCCCGCCGCGATCAGCCTCGAGGGCTATGAGACTCCCGGGGCCGCCTCCCTCGTCCGGGGCCAGTTTCAGGACGTGCGCTTCTTGCTCAAGAACACGGGGACCGCCAAGGCCAAGGACGTCTACCTGAGCGCGACCGAGTCGAACACCTACGTGTCGCTCTACTACGCCAGCAACCAGTACTACGGGGACCTCTTGCCGGGCGCGAGCGCCCTGCCCAGCGGCAACGCGGTCGAAGTGTACGTGAACTCGTCCGCCCCGGCCAATTACACGTTCACGGTGACCCTGAAAGTGGAAGATGCGCTGGGAGGCTCGTGGACCTTCCCGGTCACGCTGACGGCCAAGTGAGCCTCACGCGCGACGTCCGCGCGGCGCGCCGTGACGTCCCGCAGCCCGCTCAGTCGCGCTCCGCGCGATGCACGGTGTAGACCTGATCCGCCTGTCCCCACTGAGAGGGAGGCAAGGTCGCCATCCAGCGGAAGAACTCCGTGAAGGAGGTGCTGCCGTTCGCGTCGAGCCGCGGAGGAGCGAACGGCTTGCGCAAGGCGATGACCCGCAAGACCTCGACGTCCTCGTCGTGCCCCGGCACCGTCTGCGGCTTCAGTTCGATCCCGTCGGTGCTCTCCGGCAACGTCACGCGCTTTCCGGCCTCCAGCGTGAGGGCTTGGCGGTACGGGTTGGGGTAGATCATGTAGATCCGGTCATCAGCGGCCATGCAGAACACCATCGCATGCACCGGGGCGGTCGCCGAAAGCGTGAGCGCGAGGGAGTCCCCGGCGACCAACCTCGAGCGGGACAGCTTGAGATCCACCCGGAAGCTGGCGTCCTGCTCGGGAGGCTCCGCGACCTGGAACTCCCCCCTGACCGAGACCCGCTGGATCTTCGGCTCGTTCGGTCCTCCCGGGATGAGCGAGGTTTCCCAGGTCAGGTTCCGCTCGCCGAGGATCATGCCGTCCAGCGAGGTGCTGAGCTCATCGAACGCGAAGTCCTCGCCGCCCTTGCTCCGCTCCGTGGTCGCCCCGAGGAACTGCTTGCGCACGCGAATGCCCAGCACCTTCTGCATCGCCTTGGCGCGGGCCAGGTTGAGGGCCTTGCGCTTGGCCTCCTCGGGGGTGATGTCGCGGACGTCCACGTAGCCGTCGCCCTGCTGCCAGTTCCCCGAGGCCGCGAGGGCCGTCGGGGCCAGCAGCAAGCCGAGACCCAGGATCGAGGCGCCCCAGAGGCGCCTCATCGCAGTTTGAGCTCCACCTTGGCGCCGGTGAGCTTGGTCAGCTCGAGGCGCTTCTCGCCGACCTTCTGGCCGACCAGCGCATCCACCAGGTCCTGCACGTCCCCGGCGTAGTCCACCTCGAAGCGGGCCAGGTTGCTCTCGAAGTGGCGCTGATGGAAGGCCTGCACCCCCTCGATCCGGTTCTCGACGACCCCCCGGAGCTGGCTGAGCTGCGGGTAGGTGATGTTCGAGATCAGGACCTCCAGGGTCCGGCCCTTCGCCGCTTCCTGGCTCCAGCGCGCGTTCAACTGCTGCACGAAGTACTCGCCCACCTGGGCTCCCGCGAGTCGGAGGGCCTTCTTGGCCGCCACCAGCTCGGATCCCTCGGACGCCTCCGCCTCCAGGCCGTGCGCGACCAGGATCTCCGAGGTGTCGCAGCGCACGGCCCGCGCCTCGACCCGCGCCATGACCCGGACGCCGTTGCCTTCGCGTCCGACCGTCTCGCTGAACGCCTCCCCGAAGACGATCACCTCGGCGCCGTACTCCCGGCCCAGGGCCGCCATTTTCGAGAGGTCGCCCTGCATGCGCTGGAACTCCCGCTCGTTGTCCCGGATCTTCTTGCTCTGGGTCTGATCGACGAGCTTGAAGCCCGCCGCCAGGAGCTGCCGAACGATCTCGGTCTCCCCGGCCGGATCGGGCGCGGGCCGCGAGATATGGGTCTCGGGCAAGACGACCATGATCCGGGGGCGGTTCACCTTCTGCTGGGACGAGCGCTCCCGCTGCGGAGCCTTGGACGCTGCGGTCGGCGTAGCCTTGGCAACCGGCGGCGCGGGGGGCAGCAACTCGGAGAGGTCCGCCGCGGTGACCGACACCTCGGGAGAGGTCCACACGACCGACCGGAGGCGCGCATCCATGAGTTGCGCCGTGACCAGCAAGCCCTTGCGATCATCCGAGAGGCGGTAGGTACCCGTCACCCAGAAGGCGGCCTTGCCCGGCGCGTCGAGCCGGAAGGGCCTTCCCTCCAGCCGTCCGATGGCTTTGGTCAGCTCGCTCTCCAGCAGGTTCGCCAGCTTGTGGCGGCGTCCGTCCACCTCCTCGCGGAAGCCCTGGACGGCCAGGCCGCCCACCACCGGGTTGGTCAGCGCATGGTGCTCGAGGTGCTCGGCGAGTCGCTCGGCCGCATCCTTGAGGGTGACCTTGGCCGGAGTGGGGCGCGCGGCCTTTACCTTGGCGGCAGCGAGCATGGCCCGGGGGTAACGCAGCAGGATGTAGACGCGCACCTTCCCGCCCCCGAGATCCTCGCGGTGGGTCTCCTCGATCCCGGGGCCCGAGGTCTTCTCCTCCATCAGCACCTGCACCAGGTTGCGGTTGAAGGCCTTCTTGGCCTCCGCATCATGGTCGCCGAAGCCGATCATGAGGTTGAGCTGGCCCATGGCGTCCTTGATGGCCTCGGTGCGCGCGGACACCTCGGTCTCGACGGCCGGCGACTTGCCCACCATGGTGAGGTAGGTCGTGTTGCGCGGAGGCTCCGAGACCCAGCTCGGGAGGCTGGCGGCCGAGGCCGGGAAGGCGGCGGGAAAGAGGAGGGCGAGGGCGATCGCCCCCGACAGGAAGGCGCGAATCATCCGCATCCGCCTACTGGTTCATTTCCTGCTTGAGCGCATCCAGCGACTCGGAAAGCACCCGAGCGGCCTCCGCGTTGTTCTTCTTCTTCGCCAGGCTGACGCCGTCCTCCGTCGCGCGCAGTTGCGCCTGCTGGAGGGCCTTCTTGGGCACCGAGACGAGCGCATGCACCTTGTAGGCGACGACCTCTTCCCCGTTGGAGAGGGTGGTCATGTACTTTTCCCAGTAAGTGGCCTCACTGGCGATGCCCGTGACCTTGCGGGCGTTCGAGATCGTGATGATCTCCCGGCGGATGGCGTTGCCGGAGTCCCCGGCGCTGGCGTCGTCGATATCGTTCGAGGTGCCCTGGGTGTTCTCCGCGAAGGCGGTGTTGACGTTGAGCACCACCCGCTCCGCCACCTTGCCGATCGCCTGGGCCCGGGCGCGGCTCATTGCCATGTCGAGGCTCCGCTGGCGATCGACTACCGCGCGGAAGTAGACCTTCCCGTCGCGCTCTTCGGATTCGCTATCCGTCGTGGCCCAACCGGGCTTGCTGCCCGACGACTCGAGGAGCGACTCGCGCTTGGTGGCGGCACAGCCGACCACGGACAGGGCGACGACGGCGATGAGGGCTTTCTTGATTACGGCATTCACTGGCAGGCTCCTCTATGGCTGAACTCAAGACCGATTGACTGTTCATATGCCATTCTATTGGACCCTCACACGCAATTCAAGCCGTAGAAAGCCCTACGAGCGAGCGCAAGTCCGGGTACCAACGCCCTTTGAAGCGTCATTCCCGCGGAAGCGGGAATCCAGGCCCCCGGTGTCGGGTGCCGTTTTCAGGCACCCTTCTGATGGAAAACCCCGCCCTCGCCCGCTAGCAGCACTGAACTGCCGGCTTGCCTTCCGCTCGCAAGGTTTAAACGAATACTAAGACGTGCTTAAGCTTTGGCGAGCACCGAAAGATCCCTCCCTCGGCTCGGGACAATCAGGCTAGGAACGGCTCACCGTGCTGTTCGCAGACTGTTAAGAGGGAGGGCGCCATGGCGATTCGAAGCTACGCCCCCATGCCGGTCAGGGCGGGGGGAACCTACGGAGTCCAGCCTCCGAAGCCCATGGCCGCCCCGGCTCAAGCCGGAACCCCGACCCCCGCTGCCGTGCAGCCCGCTGCTACGCAGCCGGCGCCTGCCGCGGCCGGAGTCCTGACGAAGGATCCCCGCAAGGGCCTCGAGCTGATCGATGCCTTGACCCATCCCCTGCGCGTCATCAAGGGCGCCTGGCAATGGGGCACGTCCCTCTTGAAGTTCGATCGGCTGGGGGAGGTGACCTCCCAGAACGCCGTGGCGGCTCAGGGGACGCTGAAGTCGGCGCGCGAGGGCCTGGACAAGATTGGTCTGGCGAGGCTGCTGCCGTTCTTGTCGAACGCCATCGACAAGCGGGCGGCGGAGGCCCTGACGGAACTGCGCCCGGACGTGGAGCGGCAGGTCTCCGAGAAGGCGGGGCATCCCGTGCATATCGTCTGGCCGGTGGGCGGGCACTGGTACACGGCGCTCGACGAGCTGGTGCTCTTCGACAAGACCTTCAAGGAGGCTCAGCCGGCCGAGGTCATGAAGGCGCTCTCGGGCATCTCCGAGATCAACGTCCAGAAGCTCTCGATCGTGGACTGGTTCAAGCCCATCCGGAAGGAAGCCGCCACGCTCTTCATCCAGCGCCCCCTGGAGTGGGCCCCGGGCCAGAAGCCAATGGAAGAGGTGCTGAAAGCCTACTTCACCCAGGTGACGTCGGTTTCGGCGATGATTTAACCCCGAGGTTTCCCGCTACCGCGGGCATGCCCCCTTGCCAGCGCTCCGCAGCCGCGGGGCGCTGGCCGTTTAGTCGAAAAGGCTCAGTTGCCGCAAGCGCGCGCAGGGAGCGAAGCTGAGGCGGTGATGAGGGGTCAGCCCGTGGGCCTCCAGGGCCTCCAGGTGCTCGCGGGTGGGATACCCCTTGTGCCGGTCGAACCCGTACTGGGGCAGCTCCTCGTGGAGGCGCTCCATGGCGCGATCGCGATGCACCTTGGCCAGCACCGAGGCCGCCGCGATCGAGATCGACCGCGAATCCCCCTTCACCAGGGCCTCTTGAGGCTTGCGAATCCCCGGCAGGACCAGATGCCCGTCCACCAGGAGGATATCCGGGTTCAGCTTGCGCCGAACCTTGGCGAGGGCGTGCCGCATCGCCTCCTGCGAGGCGCGCAGGATGTTGAGGCGGTCGATCTCAGCGGGCGACAATTCGGAAACGGCCCAGGCGCGGGCGACGTGGGGGATGAGGTCGTAGAAGCGCGCGCGCTGACGGGCGCTGAGCAGCTTGGAATCGGTCAGACCGTCCAGCAGGCGCTGGGCGGCGGCGAAGTCCGGGTCGCCTGCGCGGGGCAGCACGACGGCGGCGGCCACCACGGGACCGGCCAAGGGGCCGCGGCCGACCTCGTCGAGGCCGCAGACGCGGCTGAAGCCCTGTTCCCACTTCTCTGCCTCGATACTCCACATGGGCTCAAGTTTAGCATGGCGGGTTCATCGGTCTGGTCCCCCGCTTGGACATTGGCCAGGCGATCCCGGCGTGGTATCCTCGCAGCATGCGCGCGCGGCAATCCGCTCCGGTTCCGCGACCGCGCAAACGCGCGCTGCAGCCCGGAAACTCCGGAGCGCCGCGGCTCGAGACCGGGTGACCACGGGACGAGCGCGGGAAAAGAAAGGTCGGCACCCCCACCATGATTGACACCACGCCGGACAACCTGGTCGAAGCGTTCCAGGCCAGCCAACCCTTTCCCCTCGATCCCTTCCAACTCGACGCCATCCGGGAGTTGGCCGCGGGCAAGTCGGTCCTGGTCTCGGCGCCCACGGGCTCCGGCAAGACGGTGGTGGCCGAGTTCGCGGTCTTCCTCGCCCTGAAACAGGGCAAGCGCTGCATCTACACCACCCCCTTGAAGGCCCTCTCCAACCAGAAGTACCGCGACCTGAAGGCGGCCCTTCCCGGCCAGGTCGGCCTGGTCACGGGCGACGTCGTGATCGACCGGGACTCCCCGATTTTGGTCATGACCACCGAAATTCTCCGGAACATGCTGCATATGGACCCCGGATCGGTCGCCGACGTGAGCCAGGTGATCCTCGACGAGGCCCACTACATCGCCGCCGAGGGCCGCGGCACCGTCTGGGAGGAGACCATCGTCTTCCTGGGCAAGCAGACCACCGTGACGGCCCTTTCCGCCACCATCCCGAACGCCGACGAGCTCGCCACCTGGGTCAGCCAGGTGCACAAGCCCATGACGGTCATCCTCCACGCCGAGCGCCCGGTGCCGCTGGAGTCCTACGTGGCGACCCCGAACGTCACCAAGCTCTTCAATCCGCAGGGCCGCCTCGCCGTGAAGCGCTTCTCGCAGGACGGCTGGGTCGAGCCTCCCGACGCCGTCACGGTCGTCAAGGACCTGAAGGAGAAGAAGATGCTGCCGGCCATCTACTTCGTCTTCAGCCGGATGGGCTGCGAGTCCCAGGCCAAGGACGTGATCGCGGCCGACCTCGAGCTGACCACTCCCGACGAGCGCCGGCAGATCGAGGCGATGGTGAAAGACGCCGTCGCCGCCACTCCGGGCATGCTGGGCTCGGTGAACACCAAGCGATGGCTTGATTTGCTGCCTTACGGGGCGGCGCCGCACCACGCGGGCCTGCTGCCGCCCTTGAAGTTCCTGATCGAGCGCTTGTTCCAGAAGGCGCTGATCAAGGTGGTCTTCGCGACGGAGACGCTGGCCGCGGGCATCAACATGCCGGCCCGGACGGTGGTCATGGCGACCCTGATCAAGCGGACGGACGACGGCCACCGCATGCTGGCGGCCAGCGAGTTCCATCAGATGATGGGGCGCGCCGGCCGGCGCGGCATGGATCCGGTCGGCTACGGGGTGATCGTCTCCAGCCACCGCTACGGCCCGCAGGAGGTGGCGCAGCTGGTCCGCAGCCCCGCCGAGCCGCTGCGCAGCCGCTTCGCCCTGAACTTCAACATGGTGATCAACCTGCATCACCGCTACGAACCCGAGATGGCCCGGCGGATCGTCGAGCAAAGTTTCAGCCAGTTCCAGAGCTCGGACGCCGCCGATCGGCTGATCGGGCTGCGGGCACGGGCCATGGAGAAGCGGGAGAAGATTCAGGTGCGCAACCCGCAAACGGGCGAGCCGCTGGATCTCGCGCTCTTCGAGGAGCACCAGGTGCTGCGCAACCAGCGCGACTCGCTGCGCAAGCGCCTGTCGAGCATGGTGAGCGAGCGGCAGTACCTGTCGCGGGAGTCGGCGATCGCCATCCTGAACCAGACCCCCATTGGCGGCTGGCTCCTGGTTCACCGGGGAGGCATGCCCACGCCCCAAATTGCCATCCTGCTCGACCGGCACCAGGTGAAGTCCGGAGACATGCAGTACACGGTCCTGGTCGAGCCCCGGACCCTCTCGCGCCTGGGCACGCGCCACCTGGTGATGGCCGTGCCGGTGGCTCCGGCCACGGGGATCCCGCCCGAGGTCTTGCAGAAGGCCAAGCGCCTCAGCTACCAGCAGGAGCATTCGACCGGAGACTACCATCCCACCTGGAACGCGTGGAAGGAAGAGACGGGACTCGACCTCGACGCCTTGCTGGCGCCGATCACCGAGCCGCCCGAGATCACGAAGGCGCGCGAGAAGCTGAAGGGCTTGCTGAAGCAGATCGAGGAGCATCCGGCGACTCCGTGCGTGAAGAACAAGCGCTGCATGGACAACGTGAAGCTGGTGCAACTGCTGAACGGTGAGATCGCGCGCTACGACCAGGAGATCGAGGCGATCCACTCGAACCACTGGCGGCAGTTCCAGGCCCTGGTGCGGTTGCTGGAGGACGCGGGCTACGTCCGGGGCCGCGAGCTGCTGGCGCGCGGGGTGGCCCTGGCGAACCTGCGCACGACCAACGAGCTGGTGGCCTCGGAGGCGCTCACCTCGGAGCTGCTGCTGACGCTGAGCCCAGCCTTGCTGGCCGCCGCGACGTCGATGATCGTGGCGGAGCCGATCCGCGGGCGGATGTTCTGGCGGCCGATGCGCTTCGATCCGCAGCTGGGGCTGTTGGTCGACGAGCTGGCCAAGACGGCCAAGGGGCTCTACAAGGCCCTGAAGCGGCAAGGGCTGGAAGAGCTGCCGCTGAACCTGGTAACGGACTACGTGGGCCTGACCCAGGCCTGGGCCGAGGGGCGGATCTGGTCGGAGCTGATCGAGGAGTCGGGAATCGACGAGGGGCAGTTGGTGCGGCATTTCCGGCAGGTGATCGACATGCTCCAGCAGTTCCGGGATGTGCCGGGGGTGCCGGCGAGCTTCCATGCCAAGGCGCGGGAGGCCGCGGGCCTGATCGACCGCGACATCGTCCGCGAAGTCTTCTAAAACCGGGAGTCTCGGGCCCCCTGGCCGCGATGCGGCCAGGGGGCTCTGCTTGCTTGCCACTTCGAGGGGCGGAGCGGGGAGCGTTTAACCTGCGCGTCACGTCCCCGTGACGCGGGGGAAACCGGGCGACGTTATGTTCATCGCATCTCCTTGGGGAAGGGCGCCCGGGACGGGGATCTCCGATTCTTAAACCGCTTCCCCCTTTACATTACTTCACTAAAAGGTCATAATCATTCCATCCGAGGGGTCGATGCCGACCCCGGACGCGAGCCCGTAGTTGGTTCGGGTGTCGTTTCGTCTTGGCGACCTCTGATTGCTGCCCTTTGACGGAGGGCGCCCACATCGCAGGCAGGAGCGTCCGCGCGCTCCTCCGAGGACGCCCCGCGGGACGGCGGCCGTACGCGTTTCGGATCGTTTTGATGGACCAGCCTGAGGCGACCCCTCGACCAATGAGGATCGAAAGGAAGTTTAGCAATGGCGCAAGGACTCGATTGGCTCCCTCCCACCATGCACATGGATCTGGTCTGCGGCCAGATCCTCGCCGAGAATGAAGCCCTGGGCCCCGTGCTGCATGAGGGCGATCAGTACTACTTCTGCTCGTCGCGCTGCCAGTCCCACTTCCTGCGTCGCGCGACGCCCGCCCGCAAGAAGGTCAAGGCCGTGATCCTGCCCTTCCCGATCGCGCAGGTCGATCAGCACGACCCCGCCCTCGAAGCCCAAGCCTAGCCCCGCGCCTCGAGGCCTCAAGGGACCGCCCCTCACGGGGGGGTCCCTTTTTTCGTCCCCGGACGCCATGTCCCGGCCCCAGGCGCGGGACGCTCGGTCGCTTCCGGGGTTTTCTACGGATGGCCACTCAGGACATTTGTGCAATAAAATAAGCCGTTTGACTCATGCCATTCGCATGGGAATTCCGCTATCCTGCCCAGGTAACAACCAAGCATAGGTCAGGCTTTCCCTAGCCCGTACCTCCCCTCCCTGGAGTAGAGATATGCCCGATACACAGCCCTTTTTGAAGCACGTGGCGGCTGCGCTTGCGCTCGCCGGCGCGCTCCAAGCCGGCAGTGCCCTTGCGTACCCCCATGCCGTCATCTTCGCCCCCAGCGGGGAGACCCGCTCCTTCGGCGAAGCCTCGCTGCTCACCTACACCGCCTATCTCGGCGGCAGCCCCCTGACCTGGGCCGGGATGAACGTCGGAGTCCTCCCGGCCTTCGCGTACGGCGCCTCCGGCCTCTCCTTCGGCGGCCTGGAAGTCGGATTCGACGTCATCAGCATGGCGGGCCTGACTCCCGCCCTCAAACCCGTCTTCAACGCCAAGGCCCAGGTGCTCAAAGAGACCGGATGGGCGCCGAGCCTTGCGCTCGGGCTCTCCGACCTGGCTCCCGGCACGATGGCGACGAGCTTGAACGCCACCTACGCGGCGGCCACCAAGACCCTCTCGTGGGGAGCCCTCCCCCTGGGACGCGTCACCCTCGGCGGTGGCGTCGCCCTGACGGACGCTCCGGCCGTCTTCGCGGCCACGGCTCCGTTCTCCGAGCCCTCGAACGGCTTCCTGATGGGCGGTTACGAAACGCCCTCCTGGGGCCCCGCCAGTCTCGCGGTCGATCACGTCGGCGGAGTCAGCGAGCTGGGCTCGACCAACCTCGCCCTGAACGTCCTGGTCAACCCCGCGACCACCCTCGGTCTGGGCTACACCATGGGCAACGATCGCACGATTACCCCGGCGGACGCCGTCTACTTCTACGTCTCCTCCGGATGGAACCTGATCGCCAAGGAGGAGCGCTAAGCCATGAACTTCAATCGTCACAGCGTCAAGTTCGATATCAGCCTCAAGGCCGGAGCCGGCATCGCCGTGCTCCTGGTCGTGATGATCGGGCTCATCGGGAGCTGGTTCTGGAGCTCCGGCATGGAAGCGGTCGAGCGAGCGGGCAAGCTCACCGTCGAGGGGATTGCGCAGCAGCTCGACGGCCGGAACCAGAAGGCGTCGACCGTCGCGAGCACCCTGGGCAGCATGCAGGAGACCGGCGGCTTCGGCGATCGCCAGGCTTCCATGGACTACCTGAAGCGCGTCCTCGAGCAAAATCCCGACCTCATCGGCACCTACTACGCCTACGAGCCCAACGCGGACAGCCAGGACGCCACCTGGAGCGGCCGCAAGGGCATGGTGAACGGCCGCTTCGGACCTTACTGGAACCGTCTCACGGGCTCCCTCGTGCTGGATCCGTTGGTGGACGTCGATTCCTTGGAGGTCTATTCCGTCCCCAAGCAATCCCGCAAGTCGATCATCACCGAGCCCTACCTGTACGAGGGAGTGCTGCTAGCCTCCTACGGCTCCCCCATCGAGGCCGGCGGCCGCTTCCGCGGCATCTCCGGCGTCGACGTCAGCCTCAACGACATCAACGACTCGCTCAAGGCCCTCAAGCCCTACAAGAGCGCTAAATTCGCCGTGCTCACCTCCAGCGGGCGCTTCATCGCCACTCCGGACGAGCGCATGCTCGCCAAGCAGATCACCGAGAATGCGACGCTGCGGGAGGCCTTCGGTGGGGCGATCACCGCGGGCACGATCGGCATGGAGACCCTCGATAGCCCCTTCGACGGCCGGAAGGCCCTGATGTTTCATGCTCCGGTGAAGAACGGCAACTGGACGGTCGCGATGCTCGTCGACGAGTCGGAGGTCACCGGCCCCATCACCCAGCGCATCATGCTCCTGGCGGGCCTTGGCCTGCTCGGCATCATCCTCATTGGCGGGCTGCTTAGCTGGCTGGTCGGTTCGTCCACGCGCATGCTGGATCCCCTGGTTCAGGCCTGCGAGGCGATCGGCGCCGGCGAGCTCTCGCGCGTCCAGCAGCTCGTCCCCGATTCGGCCGGTGGTCCTGAGGGCAACGAGTTCAACCGCATGACCCGGGCGTTCCGCCAGGCCACCGACTACCTCTCGCGCATGGCCCAGAGCGTGGAAGTCATCGCCCAGGGCGATCTCTCGCGTGACGTGACGCCTCAGAGCGCGCGCGACCAGCTCGGCACCGCGGTCTATACCATGCAGGAGAGCCTGCGCGGCATCATCCGGCAGGTGCGGGGCTCGGCCGAGAGCGTCTCCGCGGCTTCGACCCAGGCCTCCCGGTCGGTCGAGGAAACCTCCAGCAGCATGGAGCAGATGGCGGCCAGCATCCGCCAGGTCGCGGGCAACGCCCAGGAGCTCGCCGCTTCGGTCGAGGAGACGTCGAGTTCCATCTCGGAGATGGCGGCCAGCATCCAGCAGGTGGCCGGCAACGCTGACACCCTGGCCTCCGCCGTGAACGAGACTTCCGCCAGCATCGAGGAGATGGCGGCCAGCATCCAGCAGGTCGCCGAGAACGTCAGCCAGGCCAACGCCATGGCCGAGACCTCCGCCGAGGCGGCGCTGAAAGGCAAGGAAGCCGTCTCGAAGTCCGTCGACGGCATGGCGCAGATCCAGCAGGCCATGGGCGAGGTGGTCTCGACCATCGAGAGCCTCGGCCGGAACTCCGAGGAGATCGGGCAGATCATCGAGGTGATCGACGACATCGCCGAGCAGACCAACCTCTTGGCCCTCAACGCGGCCATCGAGGCGGCGCGGGCTGGCGAGGCGGGACGGGGTTTCGCCGTGGTCGCCGACGAGGTTCGCAAGCTCGCCGAGCGCTCCGCCAAGGCCACGAGCGAGATCGGCGATCTCATCAAGGGCATCCAGAAGGAGACCCAGCATGCGGTCGCTTCCACCAAGCAGGGCGAGTCGGCCATCCAGGAGGGCACCCAGCTCACCCGGTCAGCCGGTGAGTCGCTGGAAGCCATCGTCCGCTCCGTCACCCAGGTCACCACGCTCATGAGCGAGATCACCCAAGCGGCGACCGAGCAGAACCGCGCGGCGCGCCAGATCACCGAGGCCGTGAGCTCCATGAGCGCCCTGACCCAGCAGGTCAGCGTCGCCACCACGGAGCAGGCCCGCGGCTCGGAGCAGATCAACCAGGCGGTCCACGCCATGGCGAGCCTGACCCAGCAAGTGAGCACTGCGACCTCCGAGCAGCGCGCGGGCGCCGATCAGGTGGTGCTGGCGGTGGAAGACGTACGCCAGGTCTCGGGGTCGCTCCAGCAGGAGGCCCGGAGCCTGCTCGACGAGATCGCGTTCTTCCGCGACGCCGAGCGGCAGATGGCCGTCGGCGCCGTGCCGGAGACGCGCCTGCTGCGGTAGCAGTTGCACCAGGAACCCCTCAAAAAGCCGGTGGCCGCCCCCGAGTCGGGAGTGGCCACTGGCTTTTTAGCACCCGCCGCGGTTGCGCCACTACCGTGAAGCAACCGCCGCGAATAGGGGATTAGCGGACGAGGGCCTTGTCGCCGATCAGGCCGAGTTCGCGGCCGACCTTCTCGAAGGCGGCCAGCGCCTTGTCGAGTTCCTCGCGGGTATGGGTCGCGGTGACGATCGTCCGGACCCGGCTCTTCTCGTTGGGCACCGTGGGGAAGCCAATCCCCTGAGCGAAGATGCCCTCTGCGAAGAGGCGATCCGAGAGCTCCATGGCGAGCTTGGCGTCTCCGGCGATGACCGGGGTGATGGGGGTCTCCGAGCCGGCGGTATCGAAGCCCAGGGCCTCCAGGCCCGCCTTGAAGTAGCGGGTGTTGTCCCAGAGCCGCTCCATGAGGGTGGGGTCCTCTTGCAGGAGGTCGAAGGCGGCCATGGCCGCGGCGGTGACGGCCGGCGGATGCGAGGTCGAGAACAGGAACGGACGCGCCTTGTGGATCAGGTAGTCGATCAGGGAGCGCGAACCGGCGACGTAGCCGCCGAGGCAGCCGATGGCCTTGGAGAGGGTGCCGACCTGGATGTGGACCCGGCCGTGGAGGCCGAAGTGGTCGACAGTGCCGCGGCCCTGGTTCCCCATGACGCCCGAGGCATGGGCGTCGTCAACCATGATGATGGCCTTGAACTGCTCGGAGACCTCGACGATGTCGGCCAAGGGGGCGACGTCGCCGTCCATCGAGAAGACGCCGTCGGTGATGACGAGCGTGCGGCGGTACTGGCCCTGGGTCTCCGTGAGGACCCGGCGCAGATCCGCCACGTCCTTGTGCTTGAAGACGGCGATCTTGGCGCGGCTGAGGCGGCAGCCGTCGATGATGCTGGCGTGGTTGAGCTCGTCCGAGATGATGACGTCTTCCTTGCCGAGGACCGAGGAGACGGTGCCGGCGTTGGCGGTGAAGCCCGACTGGAAGACCAGGGCGGCTTCGGTGTGCTTGAAGGCGGCGATCTTGGCTTCGAGCTCCATGTGCTGGCTCATGGTGCCCGCGATGGTGCGAACCGAGCCCGAGCCGGCCCCGTACTGGTCAATCGCCGCGTGGGCCGCTGCGATCAGCTTCGGGTGGGTGGTGAGGCCCAGGTAGTTGTTGGAGGAGAGGTTGATGACGTGCTTGCCGTCGAAGACGGTTTCGGCCTCCTGACGCTCCTGGAGAACGCGAAGCGGGCGGAAGAGGCCGCGCGCCTTGAGATCATCCAGTTCGACGTCGAGGTAAGCCAACGGGTTATGGGACATGCGAAAGCTCCTGTAATCTTCTCTGTATTGTCCCCCCTCGCAGAATCCTCTAATGGGCGTCGCCCTTCATCGGATTCTGCATCGCCGCCGGCGATACCGGGGGGGCGGCGAAGCCGGGGGGGGTTACGGCCCCCAGGCTCCTTAATAACAGGGCATGGGCCTGCGGCCCTTCTACGGGGTGAGCACGACCTTACCGCAGAGGCCGGCCTTCATGAGGTCCATGGCGGCGTCGACGTCCGCGAGGGGCATGCGGTGGGTGATCATCGGGGTGAGGTCGAGCTGGCGCGAATTCAGCAGATTGGCGACCTGGTACCAGGTGTCGTACATCTTCCGGCCGGTGATGCCTTGGATCGTGACCCCCTTGAAGACGATCTCGGCGATGTCCAGGGGAACGTCCTGCGAAGGAATGCCCAGGATCGAGTAGCGGCCGCCGTTGCGGATCATCTTGAAGCCGTCGCGCATGGCCTTGGCGTTGCCGGACATCTCGCAGACGACGTCCACACCGCCGGGAACCGCGGCGAGGACGGCGGCGACCGCGTCCTGCTCGTCGGCCTTGATGAGGTGGGTCGCTCCCATCTTGCCGGCCAGATCCAGGCGATAGGCGTTGATGTCGATGGCGATGACCGCGGAGGCTCCGCAGGCCTTGGCGACGCCCGCCGCCATGATGCCGATGGGGCCGCAGCCGCTGATCACGACCGTGCGGCCGGCGACGTCACCGGCCAGCACCGTGTGAACGGCGTTCCCGAGGGGCTCTTGCAGGGGCGCCCAGTCGAGGGGCAGCGTGGAAGCGTTCTTCCAGGCGTTCTTGGCGGGAATGGCGACGTACTCGGCGTAACAGCCGGGGATGTCGACGCCCAGGATCTTGGTATTGGAGCAGATGTGCTTGGCGCCGGTCCGGCACTGGTAGCAGGTGCCGCAGACGACGTGGGTTTCCGCCGAGACGTAGTCGCCGATGGAGACGTCGAGGACTTCCTCGCCGACGGCCACGACGGTGCCGCCGAACTCGTGCCCGATGGTCAGGGGGGGCTTGACCCGGCCCTGGCTCCAGGCGTCCCAGGTGTAGATATGCAGATCCGTGCCGCAGACGGCGGTGGCGTTGACCTTCACCAGCACGTCGCGGGGGCCGATGGTGGGAACAGGAACGGTGATGAGCTTGGCGCCAGGGCCTGCTTCGGTCTTGGCGATCGCCGTCATCGTGTCAGGAATCGAAGACATGTCAATGCTTGATTTGGTCACTGCCGTCTTGAGCATGAGGACCTTCTTTACAGCTTGAAAACAAGGGCCGGAGCCGAAGCTCCGCCCCTTGAGTATACCTGATCTCCCCAACGGCCATCAAACGGACTGCGGCTGCTTCGTCCATCGGGCAGACCACTCAGGGCGTGGAAGCCGAGACGGCCTCGTTATGGAGAATGGCGGTCTGGTGCGCGTCCGCCAGCGCCCAGATCGTGTAGCCCACGGTCGCGAGCGACGAGAGCGGCAAGGCCAGCAGCGCATAGCCCATGCCGGCCGACTGACCTCCTGCCGCCATCCCCTGCGGATCGAGGGCGTACGCCAGGCCCAGCCCCAAAAGCGTGCTTCCGATCAAAACCCCGTACGACCCGAGCCCGACCCAGAAGCCGCGCTTGGGGTCCCCGGAATAAGCCTGACCGGCTCCCAGAGCCAGCGGGCTCGTCGCGGCCACGGCCATCCCCGCGATGCCCATGGCATTGAACTGGGTGGGGTAGCCGCTGAGAAGCATCATGCCGGCCCCTAGGCTGGAGACGGCGTAGGGAGTGCCGACGGAGAGGAGGACGGAGAGGCCGGGGGATTTCAGATCCCGGGGCCGGGGGGCCTCCGGGAGCGGTCGCGGGTCGAGGGCGAGACGGGCATCCAGGCGGAAGGGCTCCGGCTCGAGGGCAAGACGGGAGTCCATGCGAAAGGACTCCGGACTGAAGGACTCCACCTTTCGGGCATCCGGATAGGCGGCGGCGGACATGGCCGGGACGGCGAGCAGAGCGATGAGGCTGGTTCCGACGATTGGCATGCGCATGCGATTCCCCCCTTCGTGGTGACGTTTTACCCGCAAGCAAGCGGCCCTTACCGGGACGTTCGGAGCAAACGCAAGGGGAGGGCGCCGAAGCGCCCTCCCCTTGAGGTTTTTGAGTGATGAGCAGGAGCTATGCCCTTGCCGTCAGCAGCCCTTGTGCCGCAGGCGCTGAAGGCGCGCTAGACGCCCGGCAGCACCACCGGGAGGCTGGGCGCGGGGCCGAAGCTATCCGCCTGCTCGAGAATCGAGCTGATGGCGTCTTCCGTATCCGCGCAGCCGATCACCACCATGTCTCCCGCCTGGGCCATGTCCATCGCGAACTGGATGGCCTGGGGCTCGTCGGGGATCAGATGGCAATGCTCCGGCGACATGCCGGCATCCAGGGCCGCCTGGTGGATGATCCGAGCGGCTTCCCCGCGGGGACGGCCGCGCAGGTCGGTCATGTCGCGGACGATCAGCTCGTCGAAGTACTTGGCGCAGATGACGCCGGACTCCTTGAGCTTCTCATCGTAGCGATCGCCGGGCACGGTGACGACGCCGATCAGGCGCTTGTGCTCCATCTGCTTCACCGTGTCGCCCAGCGCCTCGTAGGAGGCGGGGTTGTGGGCGTAGTCGATCAGCACGGTGAAGTCGCGGACGCGCACCATGTTGAGGCGGCCGGGGTTCTGCTCGATGGTCGAGTGGAACGTGCTGAGGCCGTTGACGAGCTGCTCCTTGTTGAGGCCGGAGTGAAGCAGCATGGCGACCGCCGCCAGGGCATTGGCGATGTTGTGGCGGGCGCGGCCGCCCATGGTCACGGGCAGCTGCGCGGCCTCGACCAGGGGCATGCGGTGCTCGCCGCGGGCGACCATGATCATGCCCCGGCGCAGGTAGACCGCCTCGCCCCCCTTGGCCAAGTGCTCCTCCAGCGCGGGGGAATGGTCCGCCATGCTGAAGAGGACGATCTTGGTGCCCTCGGGAGCCTGCTCGGCCATCTCCAGTACCAGCGGATCGTCGGCGTTGAGGACCGCCGTTCCCTTGCAATGCTTCACGATCAGGCCCTTGACCCGGGCGAGGTCGCCGAGGGTCTCGGCTCCGTGCTGGCCGAGGTGATCATCGTGAATATTCAGCACCGCCGCCACGTCACAGGATTCGAAGCCCAGGCCGCGCTTGAAGAGGCCGCCGCGGGCGGTTTCCAGGACGGCCGCCTCGACCGTGGGGTCGGTGAGGACGGTGCGGGCCGACCAATAGCCGGTGCAGTCGCCCTTGCTGATGCGCTTTCCATCGAGGTAGATGCCCTCGGTGGTGGTGATGCCGGTGCGGATGCCCGCCTGGCGAAGGGTATGGCCGACCATCAGGGTGGTGGTGGTCTTGCCGTTGGTGCCGGTCACCGAGTAGATGGGGATGGTGACGGGCGCGCCGGGCGGGAAGAGCATGTCGACGATGGCCGCGCCCACGTCATGCGGCTCTCCCTCCGAGGGATGCTGGTGCATGCGGATGCCGGGGGCGGCGTTGACCTCGATGATGGCGCCTCCCTGCTGGTCCAAGGGCAGCGAGATATCCTCGCAGACCACGTCGATGCCGGCGACGTCGAGGCCGACCTTCTGGGCGGCGCGGACGCAGAGGGCGGCGTTGGAGGGGTGGATGATCTCAGTGAGGTCGATCGCCGAACCGCCGGTGGAGAGATTCGCGTTCTCGCGCAGGAGGACGATCTGGCCGACGGTGGGGACCTGGTCGGGGTCGAGGCCCTGCTTGGCGAGCACCGCCATGGCTCCGGCGTCCAGCTTGAGGCGGGTGAGCGGCTTGAGGTGCCCGTCGCCCCGGCGCGGATCCTGGTTGGCAATATCCACCAGCTCCCGGATCGTATGCGTTCCGTCACCGACCACCTGGGCCGGCACCCGGCGCGCGACGGCGACCACCTGATCGCCCACGACGAGTACCCGGTGATCCTTGCCCCGGATGAACTGCTCGACCAGCACGGAGCGGCCGTACTCGCGGGCCCACTTGAAGGCCTGCTCGACCTGCTCGGGGGTGGTGAGGTCGCAGGAGACCGCCTTGCCCTGGTTGCCGAAGTGCGGCTTAACGGTCACCGGGCCGCGCATGCGGCGGGCGACTTCCTGGGCCCGCGCCAGCGTCGTGACGGCTTCGCCGCGAGGCACCGGGAGGCCGGCTTCGCGCAGGAGGGCATTGGTGAGGTCCTTGTCGGAGGCGATTCCGACCGCGATATTGCTGGTCTCGGAGGTGAGGGCGGCCTGGATGCGCTTCTGGTACTTGCCGAGGCCCAGCTGGAAGAGGGAGGACTCGTCGGTGATGCGGGTGGCAGGGATGCCGCGACGCTTGGCGGCGTCCACGATGGCCGCCGTGGAGGGCCCGAGGGAGTGGCGCTCGCACCAGTACTTGAGGTTGTCGATGTCCTCGGCGAACTCCGCGGGGTCGATGTCGCCGCCGCGTCCGAGGGTCTCGATCAGCTTGACGCCGACGGGGATGGCCTCCTCGACGACTTTCTCGAGCTTGTAGGAGAAGACGACGTTGTAGAGGCCGGGCTTGCCCTTCACCTCACGGGCCTTGCCGAAGCCCACGTCGACCCCGGCGAGGCACTGGAGCTCGATCAGGGTGTGCTCGAGGATATGGGCCATGTAGGTGCCCTCGTGGAGCCGTTCGACGAAGCCGCCGCGATACCCCATGGAGCACCGGTGGTCGGCGAGCGAGGGGATGAGCTTGGTCAGCTTCTCGGTGAAGCCGGGCACCGCCGACGAGGGAATGTCGTAAAGGTCCTCGAGATCGACCACCAGCCAGTATGCCGGGCGAGGAGACCAGATGTTCGGACCACGGAGGACGCGACGTTCGAGGATCTTCACGGCTTATTCTCCTGTTCGGGACGGGGGGTTTGATGGGAATTGGGGATGCGGGCTAGCGCAGGGCTTCGTCGACCCGGGGCGCGGGCGCGGTGCGGACGGGCTCGGGACATTGGCAGTCCCAGTCGGCGCCCAGGGGGGTGCGGGTTTCGATGTTATAGGCGAAACCCGAGGGAAGCATGTGCAGCTTGACGCCGTCCATGGCGAGCAGTTCGCCGGCGGTGGCCGTGGTGACGTTGGAGTGGGAGATGTCCCGGCCGTCGAGGATGGTGACGACTCCCGAGCCGATCACCTTGAAGTCGTAGTTGGGGCAGACGACCATCGCCGTGTCCTCGTCGACGCCGATGCCCAGGATGAAGGGGTTCTGGGCGACGATGCTGAGGAGGCGGCCGATGCGCTGGCGCTGGAGGAAGTGCTGGTCGAGCACGACCCGGCGCAGGAGGCCGAGGCCGGGGGCCAGGTGAAGCATATGCTTGCGGGGATGAAGGCCCTGGCCGCCCTCGACGATCATGTGCTCGGAGATGGCGGAAGCGCCGGCGGAGGTGCCGGCGATCAAGAGGCCGCGCTTATGCGCGCGGTGCATGGCCTTGGCGACCTCGGAGCCCCCGAGGATCGAGGAGAGGCGGGATTGGTCGCCCCCGGTCATGAAGACGCCGGTGCTCTGGTAGACCAGGTCGGCGTTGGCGGGGTTGTTGGCGTCCTCGCGGCTCTCGATGTCGAGGAAATGGACCTCGCGAGCACCCATGGCCTTGAAGAGGCGCTGATAGGTCTCGAAGCGGTCCTGAGGGTTGAGGGAGGCGGTGGCAATCACCGTGATGACGGCGTCGCGCCCTCCGGCCATGTCGACCACGGAAGTCAGGATCTGACTGTCGAGCTCCTTGGACTCCGCTCCGCCGATCACGATCAGATGGCCCCGCTGGGCCGGCGTTTGCTCCGCTGGAATCACGCGCAACTCCTTATTTCTGGCTAGCCTCGGTTCGCCGCGGGCTCCCCGGCGCCCGGCGCGCTTCCGCTGCGCGGCGCCTTGCCAAGGGTCAAACCCGGCCCTAGACCGGAAAAACGGCCCGTCACCCAGTATAAGGCCAGAGACGGCGTGGCTTCAAGCCTAGAAGTCGCTGCCGGGGCACGGTGCACGCCGACGAACGCAACCGCCGGCAAGAGCGGGTATGATACGGAGCGGCGCGGTATCGCGCGCCTGCCATGAGAATCGACACGCCTGCGGCGGCTGGAGGGGAGATCAGATGCTCGGATTGCTCAAGGGGAAGGGACGCGCCGTCCTGGGCGGCCTGTTGGCGGCGGTTCTTTTGGCCCTGCCCCTACCGGCAAGCAGTGCGCCCGTCCTGCAAGGCAAGGTCGTGAAGGTCTCCGACGGCGACACGCTGGTCGTGCAGGTCGACCCCAACCGCCAGGAAAAGGTGCGCCTCGTGGGCATCGACACCCCCGAGATGGCCCAGGAGCCGTGGGGGGCGCGGGCGAAGGCCTTCACCGAGCGCCTGGCGCTGGGCAAGGTCGTGAGGCTGGAGTCCGACGTCCAGCCGCGGGACCAGTATGGCCGTCTGCTGGCCTATGCCTACGTCGGGAATACGTTCATCAACTACGAGCTCGTCCGCCAGGGGTACGCCATGCTCCTGACCTACCCTCCGAACGTCGCGCATGTCGACGCGTTCACCCAGGCCCAGAAGCTGGCCCGCTCGGAGGGCAAGGGGATCTGGAACTCCAAGGACGGCCTGAAGCAGAGCCCGCGTGACTTCCGCCGCGAGAAGCGGAGCGGGTCGAGCCACGGGTCCGAGCGTGCGGGCACCTTGGACGCCAGCGGGGCGAAGCAGGGCGGCTCGCGGGCGGCCGGTCCGAGCGCGGAGGGAGCCGTGCGTGCCGAGGGTTCCGTGAGCGCGGGCGCCATGGGCGCGAGCGCCGTGATCGCCAACGGCAAGAGCCGGGTCTTCCACGACCAGACGTGCGCGTCGGGGGCGAGCATCAGCGCGGCCAACCGGATCGTGCTGCCATCGGCCGCCGATGCCAAGGCCAAGGGGTTCACGGCTTGCAAGCGATGCGGGGGATAAGCCTCGCGGGCAGGGACGCCCGCGCCACCGGCAGGGACGCCCGCGCCACTGACGGAGCCCATTGACGGGCTTTCGAACTTCCCTTACGATCGTCTAATTGAGCGGATCACAAGGGAATCGGAGCCCCTCCGGCTCTCCTCCGAGGTTTCCCCCCGCGCCCCCGCTAGAAAGCCCAGCGTCATGCGTGATTCCCTGCTCCAGCTCGCCCAGGTACTGGGTCGTTATTGGCCCCGTTACCTGATTGGCGTCCTCGCCCTCAGTCTCTGCAATGTCGGCCAGCTCTCCATCCCCTGGATCACGGGGCAGTTCATCGACGCGCTGCGCCAAGGCACCCTGGATTCGGGCGGCATTGCGCAGCAGGCCCTCCTGGTGCTGGCCGTGGCGTTGGGGGTGGCGGTCTTCCGCTTCATCTGGCGCATCTACGTGTTCGGGACGGCTCGGCGGATCGAGCGCGACATGCGCGAGCGGCTCTTCGCGCACTTCCAGAGCCTGTCGGCTGGCTTCTACCATCGCAAGAAGGTCGGCGACCTGATGGCGCATGCCACCAACGACCTGAACGCGGTCCGGGCGCTGGCGGGAGAAGGCGTGATGGCGGGCTGGGACGCGATCGCCCTCAGCATCGGCACGCTCGCGGTGATGGCGTTTGCCATCGACTGGCGCCTCACCCTGGCGGCCTTCCTGCCGCTGCCGATCCTGGCCTTCATCCAGTTCCGCCTCGGGGGCCAGGTCCACGACCGCTACAAGGGCGTGCAGGCCGCCTTCAGTGCCCTGAGCGACCGCGTCCAGGAGAACGTGTCCGGCGCCCGGGTGATCAAGGCCTTCGCCCAGGAAGACGCCGAGAAGAAGCGCTTCGCCGGGGACAACGCGGAGTACTACGAGCACTTCGTGCGGATGACCCGCCTGCAGAGCCTCTTCGATCCGCTCGTCGGCTTGCTCGACGGGGCCGGCACGCTCATCTGCATCGCCTTCGGCGGCTACCTCGTCCTGCAAGGCGAGATCACGCTGGGGCAGTTCATCGCCTTCACCTCGTACCTGCACATGCTCGTCTGGCCCATGACCGGTCTCGGCTGGACCATCAACATGGCCCAGCGGGCCACGGCGTCCATGAGCCGCCTGCAGGCGCTCTTCGCGGAGGTCCCCGAGGTCCGCGCCATGCCCGGAGCGGTCTCGCCCGAGAGCTGGCGGGGCAGCCTCTCGATCCGGAACCTCACCTTCCGCTATGCCCCTCACCTGCCGCCCGCCCTCGCGGACGTCTCCGTGGAGGTCCACCCCGGCGAGACGCTCGGGATCGTCGGAAGGACCGGCTCGGGCAAGAGCACGCTCGCGAGCCTGCTCACCCGCGTCTTCAACCCGCCGGACTCCAGCATCCTGGTGGACGGCATCTGCGTGAACCAGCTCGATCCCGGGGCGCTTCGCCAGGCGATCGGCATGGTGCCCCAGGATGCCTTCCTGTTCTCGACCTCCATCCGGGAGAACATCGCGTTCGCGCCGGAGAAGGAAGGGGAAGAGCTAGAGGATGCCGTCCTCCGCGCCTCGCGCATGGCCCAGCTCGATGGGGACATCCGGGATTTGCCCGACGGCTATGCGACCATGCTGGGCGAGCGCGGCATCACGCTCTCGGGAGGCCAGCGGCAGCGCGTCTCGATTGCCCGCGCGCTGATCAAGGACGCCCCGATCTTGGTGCTGGACGACTGCCTCTCGGCGGTCGACACCCGCACCGAGGCCAAGATCCTGGAGGAGCTGCTGCCGGTCATGCGAGGACGCACGACCCTGCTCATCTCCCACCGGGTCTCGGCCCTCCAGCATGCCGATCGGATCATCGTGCTTTCGCACGGCCGGATCGTCGAGCGCGGGACGCATGCCGAGCTGCTGGCCCAAGAAGGCGAGTACCGGCGGCTCTGGGAGCTGCAGCAGCTGGAAGCAAACTTGGAAGATGCGGGGGGCGCGACTCCTCAGAATCGGGAGGGCTAGATGGCCAGGTCCGCCGGCATCCACGATGAAGAGACGCTGACCCGCAAGCTGGATACCCAGCTCATGCAGCGGCTGCTCACCTACGCGCGGCCCTATGCGGGCAGCCTCGGCCTCTGCCTGCTCCTGGTGGCCCTCACGAGCTTCGCCAGCCTCGGGCTACCCTACCTCGTCAAGATCGCCATCGACGACGTGATCACTCCGGCCATGGCCCTCGAGCCGGGCCTGCGGGCCGCGTTCGCCCCGAAGCTGCTCTGGCTCGCGGCCGGATTCCTGCTCGTGCTGGTGCTCCGGTTCGCCCTCAGCTACGGCGAGGCCGTCCTCCTTCAGCAGACCGGCCAGAAGATCATCAAGACGCTGAGGCAGGAGGTCTTCGACCACCTGCAAGGGATGAGCCTGAGCTACCTCGATCGCCATCCGGCAGGCCGGCTGGTCACCCGGGTCACGAACGATACCGAGGCCCTCAACGAGATGTACACCTCGGTGCTGGTCAACCTCTTCAAGGACCTCGTGATGATCGTGGGAGTCGCTCTGGTCATGCTGCGGCTTCACGCGGGCCTGGCGGCGCTGGTCTTCACGGTGACCCCGCTGGTGGCGATCGCCGTCTGGATCTTCCGCAGCCGCGCCCGCCTCGCCTTCCGGGAGGTCCGGATGCTCCTGGCTCGCATCAACTCCTTCATCGCCGAGAACCTCAACGGCATGCGCGTGGTGCAGCTCTTCAACCGCGAGGCCAAGCAACTGGAGGAGTTCCGGACCGTCAACCAGGCGCACTACCGAGCGGGCATGGGCCAGCTGCTGCTCTACTCGTTCTTCCGTCCCATCCTCGACCTCTTCGCCATGCTGGCGATGGCCCTGGTGCTCTGGTACGGCGGCAACCAGGTTCTCCAGGCGAGCTTGTCGGTCGGCGTCCTCTATCTCTTCACTTCGTACGTCCGGCACATGTTCAACCCGATCAACGAGCTGGCCGAGAAGTTCAACATCCTGCAAGCCGCCATGGCCTCCGCCGAGCGCATCTTCCAGTTGCTCGACACCCCGCCGGAGATCGTGGACGCCCCCGAGCCCGTACGGCCCGAGGGCATCGTGGGAGGGGTGGCCTTCGAGGGCGTCCGCTTCGCCTACCTGCGCCCCAACTGGGTCCTTCACGACGTCAGTTTCTTCGTGAAGCCCGGCCAGACCGTGGCCTTCGTGGGGCATACCGGCGCCGGCAAATCGAGCATTCTCAACCTCGTGACCCGGTTCTACGACGTGCAGGAGGGGCGCGTCCTGATCGACGGCATCGACGTCAAGGACCTGCCCCAGGAGCTGCTACGGCGTCACGTGGGCATCGTCCAGCAGGACGTCTTCCTCTTCACCGGGACCCTGCGGGAAAATCTCAAGCTCGGCCAGGACCTCTCCGACGAGGCCGTCGAGCGCGCCGCCAAGCTGGTGGGGGCGCATGACTTCATCATGCGGTTGCCGGAAGGCTACGAGACCATGGTGGCCGAACGCGGGGCGACCTTGAGCCTGGGCGAGCGGCAACTGATCGCCTTCGCGCGGGCGCTCGCCTATGATCCGGCCATCCTGATCCTCGACGAGGCCACGGCCCACATCGACTCGGAGTCCGAGCGGATCATCCAGGAGGCCCTCCGGACGGTCTCCAAGGACCGCACGACGCTGATCGTGGCCCATCGCCTCTCGACCATCCAGCACGCCGATCAGATCCTCGTCATGAACAAGGGACGGATCCAGGAGCGCGGCACGCATGCCGAGCTCTTGAAGCTCGGCGGGATCTACCAGTCGCTCTGGCGGATCCAGCAGGCCGAGCACGTCTCCTCCTGAGCCGGCCCCACGGCGCGCCTCACGGTTCTCCGCCCTTCCTGGGGAGAGCCCGCGGGGGGGCCAATGAGGCCATGGAACAGGGAAGTGGGTTCCCTTCGCTCGTCCGGGCGATGCAGCTTTCGTCGTTGATGATGGCAACGGCGGTATGGCAGCGGGGACAGAAGAGATCCGCCTGCCACTCCTTCGTGTAGGTGAGCCGGCTCCCGCACTGGGGGCAGATGTAATCGCTGATCTTGCGGCGGCCCTTCACCGTGGCCGCGATCTCCACGACCTTGGGGAAGTAGAGCTTGACGTCGCGCGGGAAGCTGAGGAACAAGTCGTAGTTGACGGACGTGGGAACGTCCTTCTCTTGCAGGCAGCTCCCGAGCAGGATGATGGGGATGACGCTGATCGCCGGGTAATGCTCCATCTCCACGAGGGGGGTGAAGCCGATCACGTCCTCCTCGATGTTCCGGATCGGGCGGTCGAAGGCCTCGAGCTTCCGGTACAGCTCCAGGGTGATGACGTCGGGCCGAAAGCGCATGATGCGCTCGAAGTCGATCGGGGTGACATCGGTCAAGACCTCATGCCCCTGCGCGCGCAGGGGCGGAGCCAGGATCTCGATGGTCTCTTGCAGGTCATCCAGGATGACCACCTTGGCCATGCGCACCTCCTGGCCTCGGCCGCTTCCGGCAAGTCACGCTCCCAGTTCGCGCAGTATAGGCCTCCGGCAGCCCCTAGTCACGAGGGAAGGAGGAGATGAGGGACGGTCGGCGCTAGAAAAGCTTGACCTGGACGGTGGCGCTGGTGTGGATCACGATGGCGTCGGACTTCTCGATGTCCACGCGCTGGAGGCCCGTGCCGGGGGTGCTGAACGTGATGCCCGCCCAGACCTTCTCGGCCTTGAAGATGGCGGGATCCTTGACGGCCTGGCTGATACGGCGGGACTCCTGGGGCTTGACGCTCACCTCTCCGAGCAGGTTGGCCTCATCGTAGACCGTGTCCCGGTTGCCGCCGAGGAAGATCCGCAGCGTCAGCGGAATCTTCATCTGGTTTTCCACGTCGAGATTCAGGACGGCCGAGGTCAGGGTGACGTTGCGGGCCTGGGCCGGGACGTCGATGCCAATGGCGGGGGCGTTGAAAGGCCCTGCGGCGGGAACGGGAACGGCGGGCCCGTAGGTGATCAGGGGGGCGATATCGCCCATGGTGACGGTCGAGGTGACCACCGGGGTGGTGATGGGAGGCGTGGTGCAGGCCGTCAGGGCCAAGAACGCGCCGAGCAACAGGGTCGAAATCCGGAACCGCATCCGCCACACCTCCTCAGAGAACCTTCGGGACCGCGGATCGATTCTAGCACGCCGCCCCGGGGTGCGAGGGCGAGTGGTAGGGAGACGAGGGGTTGGGGTAAGATGCCATCGTCTTCGAAGGAGGTTTCCGACGTGCTCGATCAGACCACCGTTCCCGCGCTCAGCCCCGCTCCCAAGCCGACCCCGCAGCCCCCGGCTCCGCAAAAGAACAAGCGTGCCGCCGGCTTCGCGCGGTTCCAGTTGACGTCGGCGGGGGCGGCGATCGCCAGCACCTTCGGAACGCTCACGGCTTACCACCTGGGAGGCCCGCTCCTGGGGCTGGGGGTGGCGACGGGGCTGACGCTCGTGAGCCTGGCGGCCCTGGAGTTCGCCTTCCGGCGCTCGATGCGGCCGCTTCACTCGCTGGTGGAGCTGTCGCGCTCGGCCGCGGGAGGCGACTTGGCCTGCACGCGCCAGGTGGACGATCAACTCGGGGAGGCGGCGGAAGCCGTCAGCTCCCTGGTAGAGGGGATGCGGAGCCTGGTGGGGCACACCCGGGAGACGGCGCAGACCCTGGTGGAGCACTCTCAGAGCATGCAGCAGGCCTCCGACCGGACGTTCATCGCGACCCAGCAGATTGCCGAGACCATCGCGCAGCTGGCGGTGGGAACGAGCGAGCAGGTGACGGGGGTGAACCGGACGGCCACGGAGATGAGCCGGATCTCGAACGCGGCGCAGGAAGTGGCCTCGGGCGCGCAGCTGGCGGCCCAGGCGGCGGTGCGGACGACGCAGTCGGCGCAGGAGGGGAAGCAGGACCTGCAAGAGGCGATCGCCAAGATGGACTCCATCCGGCACAAGGTCTCGCAGTCCTCGGCCGTCGTCGGCCGGCTCGGGGACCTGGGCCAGCAGATCGGGCGGATCCTCGAGATCATCAACGGGATCGCGGGCCAGACCCACCTGCTGGCGCTGAACGCGGCGATCGAGGCCGCACGGGCGGGCGAGCAGGGCCGGGGCTTCGCGGTGGTCGCCGAGGAAGTCCGCAAGCTCTCCGAGCAGAGCACCGAGGCCGTGGGCAAGATCGCCTCGATGATCCAGGAGATTCAGGCCGAAACGGAGAAGGCGGTCGCGACCATGAACCAGGGAACCGCCGAGGTGCACGACGGGGTGGAGGTGATCCACCGGGCCGGCGGGGCCCTGGAGCGGATCGTCGAAGCCGCCTCCAGCACCGACGACCAGATCGGGCGCATCTCGGAAGCCTCCCAGCAGCTGGCGGAAGGCTCGGCGCGCGTGGTCTCCACCGTCGATCAGATCGCCGCGATTTCGGAGCAGACGGCCGCCGGCGCGCAGGAAGTCGCGGCGACCACGCAGGAACAGACCGCTTCGATGCACCACGTCTCGGCAGGAGCACGCCAACTCGCGGTTCTGGCCGACCAACTCAGCCGCAGCATCGCCCACTACAAGCTTTAGGCCGGATGTGATGGCGGGTTAGCCTGTTGACAGGCCCAACCTTCTTGTTAAAGAATATGAAGTAGCACGAAGGGACGTGCCTCACCTGCCAGCATCACAACAGTCAAACCCAGAGCCTTCCTGCAGAAACACCCCAGAACCGCTGCGATGACGAGCGGGCGAGGGCCGTGGCCCTCTTCGAGAAGGGGGGGACGAGGATGGGCAGCTTCAAGCATTACCTACCGGCCGCGAATGGCGCGGAGCAGATCTTGCTGGAAGAGCTGGCGCAGGAGCATTCGCGCCACCTGACGGTCCATTCCCGGCAGATCCGGGACTCGGCGCAGATCTTCTTCGAGGCGGACAACCAGTGCCTCGCGAGTTACATCTGGTACATGCTGGCGCGGCTGAGGCGCCACCAGCGCAAGGTCGAAGAGATCTACCAGATGCCGGCCCAGACCACGGTTCCCGACCGGCCCAGCGTGCTCCATTAGACCCCGCGTACGCTTAGGGGCTAGGATCCCTGACGGCGCCGGATTTCGTCGAGGCGAGCCTTGAGGCGCGCCTCGTCTCCGCGATCGGACGGCACGTAGAAGCGCTTGGGCTCCATGCCCTCCGGCCAGTACGACTGCGAGACCCAGGCTCCCGGATGATCATGAGGATAGAGATAGCCCTTGCCGTAACCCTGCTCCTTCATGAGCTTGGTCGGGGCGTTCCTCAGATGCAGCGGCACCGGGTACGCCGGCAACTTCTCCACCATGGCCATCGCAGTGTTGATCCCCTTGTAACTGGCGTTGCTCTTGGGAGCCGCCGCCAAGTAGGTCGTCGCCTGCGCCAGGGGGATCCGCGCCTCCGGCATGCCCAGCAGTTGCACGGCCTGCATGCATGAGGTGGCGACCATGAGGCCGCGCGGGTCCGCGTTTCCGACGTCCTCGGAGGCCAGGATCACGAGCCGGCGGGCGACGAAAACGGGATCCTCGCCCCCTTCGAGCATGCGCGCCAGCCAGTAGAGAGCCGCATCCGGATCCGAGCCCCGCACCGTCTTGATGAAGGCCGAGATCACGTCGTAGTGCTGCTCGCCTCCCTTGTCGTAGGGCAAGAGCCGCTTCTGAAGGGCGGCCACGATCGCCTCGGGGCTCCGGTCCGTGAGGGGGGCGACGGTTTCGAGGGCGTTGAGCGCCGAGCGGGCGTCTCCGCCGGCGTACTCGACCAAGAGGGCCTTGGCCTCCGCCGTGAGGTGCTCCGACGGCAGCCCCAGCCCGCGCTCGCGGTCGGTGAGCGCGCGCTCCAACAGGTCGCGCAGCGCGGCCTCGTCCAGGTGCTTGAGCACCATCACCCGGGCGCGCGACAGCAACGCGGCGTTCAGCTCGAACGACGGGTTCTCGGTGGTGGCCCCGATGAGCACCACGGTCCCGTCCTCCACATGCGGCAGGAACGCGTCCTGCTGGGCCTTGTTGAAGCGGTGAATCTCGTCGATGAAGAGCAGGGTCCCCTGCCCCATCCGGCGGCGATCCTTGGCTTCCTGAAGCAGCTTGCGCAGCTCGGGGAGGCCTCCGGTGACCGCCGAAAAGGGCACGAAGACCCGGCGGGTCTGGGTGGCGATCAACTGGGCCAGCGAGGTCTTTCCGGTTCCCGGGGGTCCCCAGAGGATCAGGCTCGGCAGCTTGTCCTTGGCGAGCAGGTCGCGCAGCGGAGTGCCGGGACCCAGGAGGTGCTCCTGGCCGAGAAAGTCATCGAGGCTGCGGGGCCGCATCCGGTGCGCGAGGGGCGCGGCGGTCTGCGGACTCGCCGCGTCGAAGAGCGAGGTCGGTTCCGAAGGGTTGAAAAGCGAATCCATATAGGGAATTGTAGCCCTCCGCGGGGCTTCCGTCCACGCCGGCCGCGGGGTCGCGCCGCGCTCAGGGAATGAGCTCGGACGCTTGCTTGGCCGCCAGAAAGCGGCCCGCCTTCTCATGCAGCAGGCTGAGCCTCAGGGCCAGGGCTCTGATCTGGTTGATGAGGGCTTGCTGGCGAGCCGGCTCGGTTTCCCGCGCATGGTGCGCGCGCAGCGTCTCGATCTCCCGGTACAGCAGGACCTCTTCGGGAGCCCCTCCGACCGACCTAGCCAACACGGCCTGGAAGCGCTCCGCGGCATCGAGTCCGGAGAGGTCGTGGGCGTCCAGGGGCTTGCCAAGGCCTTCAAGACGATCGAAGTCGCCACGCTCCTGCGCCTGACGGATCTGCCACTCGGCCATGCGATCGAAACTCATGCGGGTCTCTCCTCGACGCGGGGCGATGCGGGGCAAGCCACCGGGGACGATCCCCGGGGAGGCTCCCCTCAGTATACGCGCAAACGCCCTTGCAGGGGGCTGCGACGGCCCGTGCTGCGGGCCGCCGTGGTAAACTACGGGAATGATCACCGTTTCACAACTTTCCAAGCACTTCCCCACCCGCACGGTCCTGGACAAGGTCGACTGGCACGTCAGCTCCGGGGAGCGGATCGGCCTGGTCGGAGCCAACGGCGCCGGCAAGTCGACCTTGATCAAGATCCTGATCGGCCAGCTCGATCCGGACGAGGGCAAGGTTTCACTGCGTCCCCGCGCCCAGATCGGGCACCTGGCCCAGGAGTTGCCGGGGATTGCGGGCCGGACGGTTCAGGCCGAGATGTGGACCGCCTTCGAGGCGATCGCCTCGAAGAACCGGGAACTGGCGGCGATCGCCGACCGGATCCACCAGGCCAGCACCGCCGGGAACCCGCATGAGCTCGATGCGCTGGTGGCCGAGCAGGCCCACCTCACCGACGAGTTCGAGCGGCTGGGCGGCTACACCGCCGAGACCGAGATCGGCAAGGTCCTCGCGGGCCTCGGCTTCTCCGAAGCTGACCGCCAGCGCCCCGTCGAATCCTTCTCGGGAGGCTGGCAGATGCGGGTGAACCTCGCCAAGCTGCTCCTCATGGCCCCGGACCTGCTTCTGCTGGACGAGCCCACCAACCACCTCGACCTTCAAGCCATCGAATGGCTCGAGGATTACCTGAGCGGCTATCCCGGCACCCTGCTCCTGATCTCGCATGACCGGACCTTCCTGGACCGCGTCATCACCCGCGTGGCGGAGCTGGAGAACGGCAAGCTCACCGACTATGCCACCAACTACTCGGGCTACCTCGAGCTCAAAAAAGAGCGCATGGCCGCCCAGGAAGCGGCTTACGCGCGGCAGCAGCGCGAGCTCGCGCGCCAGCAGGCCTTCGTCGAGAAATTCCGGGCGTCGGCGACGCGCTCCACGCAGGCCAAGAGCCGCGAGAAGCAGCTGGAGAAGATCGAGCGGATCGAGGCTCCCACGGAAGCCTCCACCGTCAAGTTCCGCTTCCCCCCGGCCCCTCCGTCGGGCCAGGCCGTCCTGCGCGCCGGCGAGATCCGCAAGGCCTACGGCGGCAAGACCATCCTGGACGCGGTCGACCTCAAGCTGGAGCGCGGGCAGCGCCTGGTGCTCGTCGGCCCCAACGGCTGCGGCAAGTCCACCCTGCTGCGGATCCTGGCCCAGGTCGAGGAGCCCGATGACGGGGAAGTGGCGCTCGGCTACAACGTGAAGCCCGCCTACTACTCGCAGCACCAGTCCGACCAACTCGACGAGAGCCGGACGGTGCTCGACGAGGCCTACTACTCGGTCGACGGCTGGACCCTGGAGCGCACGCGCGCGCTGCTGGCCCGCTTCCTCTTCACCGGGGAGGAAGTCTTCAAGCCGGTCGCGAAGCTTTCAGGGGGCGAGCGCGCCCGCCTTTGCCTGGCCAAGCTCCTGATGCGGCCCTCGAACCTCCTGATGCTCGACGAGCCGACCAACCATCTCGACCTGGCCAGCAAGGAGATGCTCGCCGAGGCGCTTCGCACCTACGAGGGTACGGTCCTCTTGATCTCGCACGACCGCTACTTGCTGGATCAAGTCGCCACCCACACCCTCGCCTGGGTCGACGGCCGCCCGCAGTTGCACCTGGGCACCTACTCCGAGACCCGCGCCAAGCTCGCCGAATGGCGCCAACGCGAGCGCGAGGACGCCCAGCGCCGAGACACCCAGAGCCAGGCCGCTCAGCAGCAAGCCGGAGCGGCGGGCCAGGCCGCGGCACCTGCGGCCAAGCCCAAAAAGAACACCAACGCGGCACGTCAGCGCCTCCAGGACATCGCCCAGGCGGAAGCCGACGTCGCATCGCTGGAGGCCCAGATCGCCCAGACCGAGGCGGACCTGGGAAATCCCGCGCTTTACGAGGGAGACCCCGGCCGGGCCGCGGAGCTCTCCGAGCGTTATACTCACCTCAAAGCTCAGCTCGAAGCCGTCACGGAACGCTGGCTGATGCTGGTGGAAGACGACGCGTAAAGGAGGATCCCATGGCGGAAAAGATCCAGAAGTCCGAAGCGGAATGGCGCGCCCAGCTCACGCCCGAGCAGTACCACGTCACCCGCGAGAAGGGAACCGAACGCCCGCATAGCGGCGCGTACAACCTTCACACGGAAGCGGGCACCTACACGTGCGTCTGCTGCGGAGAGCCTCTCTTCCCCTCGGAGACGAAGTTCAACGCGCATTGCGGCTGGCCGAGCTTCTATGCCCCGGCGGTCGCGGAGAACATCGAGACCGAGGTGGACCGCAGCCACGGCATGGTCCGCACGGAAATCATGTGCCGACGCTGCGGTGCGCACCTGGGCCATGTCTTCGAGGACGGCCCCGCGCCCACGGGCCTGCGCTACTGCGTGAACTCGGCGTCGCTGAACTTCGCGCCGAAGGCCGAGTAGCGGGCTCTCGGGAGCTTTCCTTTTCTGGGGTGGGAGCTTTCTTTCTTGGGGTTTGTGGGGCGGGCCTCCGTGCCCGCCTTGGCTTCAATCCATTCACTAATTGAGAAAGCTCCGTAGCCCAACCCAAGGATAGTCTTTCCAGTCGGGCCAGCGCCGCCTGGCATTGTTCAGGATATAGCCGACCGTCCGCAGGAGTTCGTGCTCGTCACGAATCAGACGGTCGAAATACTCATCCTGCCAGATCCTTCCATGGCGCTGATGCACCCGCCTCATCTGGTAAGCGGTGTAAGATTTCCAACCATGAATAATGGTTTCCAGAGGGTGTGCTTCCCTTGGCGTCACCAGGGTATGCACATGGTCATTCATCACCACGTAAGCCGACAACTCGTAACGCAGATCATCGAAATGCCGCAGGGATTGAACGACGAGTTCGCGCTCCTGGGCCTCCAGATCGGCCTGAAAGGGATGCATGCACCACGTCACGAAGTACGTCGCCCCATGCTTGCGCCAGTGGGGCAGTCGCCGGCGGTAAACCGACAATGTATCTGAGGCAGCCTTCTTCATCATGGGCCCTCTCATGCAAAGTTTGATGTAACTATTAGATTACATTATTACTTCACAATTGAAGCCATGGCGGGCACAGAGGCCCGCCCCACAAACACCCTGATTCGAGCATCCACCTGGACACCCCACCCAGGGGCCTGTGTCATGGCGGGCACAGAGGCCCGCCCCACAAACACCCTGATTTGAGCTACCCTGAGCAAGCCTAATCAGCCGTCACGAAGGTGAGGTCCTGCGGGCCATCGCCCACGGGAATCGGCGACCCGGAGGCGGCTTCCGTCGCCAGGTCGACCACGGTGACGGTATCCTTCCCGAAGTTGGTCACGTAGGCGGCGTTCCGGAAGATCTTGAAGGCTCCGGCGCCATCGACGGCGATCGCCTGCTCCGAACCCCGCAGCACCGCCCGCTTGGACGGATCGAACGAGACCAGCCCGCCGTAGAACGAGCCGAAGGCCTTGGTCGCGCTGACGTACTGCACCGAGCCAATCTGCGCCCCGAAGGAGAGCGTGGCCGCCACCGCGTCGGTCGCCGGGTCGATGAACGCGAGGCCATCCTTGATGCCCACGACGATCTGACCGTCCGGCGAGGCCGAGACGTTCAAGGGGTTCGCATCCACGGCGTCGAAGGTGATCGTCTTGGCGACCTTGCGGGTGGCGAGGTCGATCACGTGGATTCCCGAGAAGGAATAGGTCGTCACGTAGTCCGGCGCGGGACCGTAGGTCGCCTCGACGGCGGCCACGTAGGCCTTGCCGTTGGCGATCGCCACCCCGCCACCCGGCTGGCCCTTGTCCAGCTTCAGCGTCGCCTCGACCGTCTTGGTGCCGAGATCCACGAACGCCACGTCCGCGCTCACGTAATTCACCACCAGCGCCTTGTTCCCCTCGATGATCTGAAGGGTCATGGGGTTGGAGCCGTTCGTCAGGTTGAAGGTGTCGAGCGTCTTGCGGGCCCGCAGATCCAGCTTGACCACGTTGTGATCGCCCGAGTTGACGAGGTAGGTCAGCTTGCCCAGGGTGAGCAGCTGGTTGGGGTAGAGCCCGGTGGAGAGCACCGAGGGCTTGACCTTCATGGTCGCGAGGTCGACCTCGTCGATCGTCTTGCTCAGGCCGTTCATGACGTACATGGCGAGGCGCGGCGCGGCCGACTCCCCGCTCGTATCCGGAGCCGTGATGAGGGCGCAACCGCTCACGGCCGCGAGGGAGAGGGAAAGCATCAAGGGAATGAAACGCATGGAAAGCTCCTTTAGAAGCGGAGAGTCCAGGAGGCCACGAAGGTCCTGCCCGGCATGGGGTAGTAAGGTTGCAGCACGTAGGTGCGGTCTGCGAGGTTCTCGCCCCGGAGGGTCAAGGTGTTTTGCGCGTTCAGCGCGTAAGTGAGGCTTGCCGACCAGAGGTCATGCGCCGGCAAGCTTTCGGTATTCTGGGCCGTCGTGAACCGTTCGCCCGTCATGCTCCAGCCCAGAGTCAGGGAGAGCGCGTTCACGGGCTGGACCCTCAGGGCCAGATCCGCCAGGACGGAAGGACGGTAAAGCAAGACCTTGCCGGCAGCCGCCCCCGTCTGGCTCGCATCGCGCGCTGAAAGCCAGGTCCCTCCCCCCGAAAGGCCGATCTGCTCGGTCAGCTGGAGGGTCGCCTTGGCCTCGATGCCCCTGGTTTCGGTAAGGCCCGCGTTGATCGGGGACCAGTCCTCGCCGGTCCCCGGCATCCAGAGGATCGTATCGGAGCCGCGATGGTAGAAAACGGTGCTCGCGACGGTCCAGGGGCCATGGCGGGCGTCGAGGCCGACCTCGTAGACCGCGGTGCGCTCGGGGCGCAAGTCGGGGTTGCCGCTGCGCGGCCAGTAGAGGTCGTTGAGGGTCGGAGCCCGGTAGGCGCGCCCCAGCGAGGCGCGCAGCCGCAGCGGCGCCGCGAGCTGGTAGGTGAGCCCCAGGCGAGGGCTGGCCTCCAGGCCGAAGCCCGGATGATGATCCAATCGAAGGTTGGTGAAAGCCGTGACGTCAGGATTCAGGAACCAGGCATCATGGACGAAGGCGCTGGCGAGCGTGCGCTCGCGGCTTCCCACGTTCGAGCCGAGCACCCGGTCCATCCGCAAGCCCGCTCCCAGGCGCGTTTCATGCGCCTCCGAGAGCCAGAGCAGTTGCGTCTGGGCATCGGTGGAGTTCAAGAGGCTCTCGGATTGCTTGGCGTAGATCGATTGCGGGTCGGAGTAGTGAAGCGCCGAGCGGTGATGGGAGAGCGTGGTCGTCTGCTCCAGTTCCGGCTGCAGCCACTGGCTCCAGCGGACGCTGCCCTGGGCCTCCGTATTGAGCTGGTTCGCCAGGGGCGAGGGGAAGTTGACCGGTCCCGGCAGGCCCTTGTTGCGGTGGTTGAAGGCGAGGTTCACCCGGAGGTCTCCGCTCGCATGGCGCTGATCGAGGCCGACCCAGAGTTCGGTGCCTTCCAGCGCGTCATTTGCCCGGGAGGCCGTTTCGTCCCGGTAGCGGTAGGGGTATTCGTTGGTGGCGGCGCTCCGGCGCACGCCGACGGCAACGCGCGAATCGCCGAGGCGCGCCCCCAGCTCGGTGGCGAGCGTCCGGAAGCCCCATGAGCCGATCCCGGTCTCCAGGCGGTTCTGGGGCTCCTCCTCGGAGACCAGGTTGATGACGCCTCCGATGGCTTCGGAGCCGTAGAGCCCCGAGGCCGCGCCGTGAAGGATCTCGACGCGCGAGACGCCGAGCAGGGAGATGGTGGAGAGGTCGACGCCTCCGCGCTCCGGGCTGTTGAGCTTGACGCCGTCGCGCAGGACGAGGATGCCTTCTCCGAGCGCCCCGCGCATGGTGAGGGTGGAAAGCGCGCCGAGGGCGCCGTACTGGCGAACGCTCAGGCCCGGCTGATCGTTCAGCAGCTGTCCGAGGGTGACGGCGCCGGAGCGCAGGATCTCAGGCGCCCGGATGAGCGTCACCTGCTGGGGCTGCGAGGAGAAGGGAGGCCGAGCGGATCGGACGACGACCGGCTCGAGCTGCAGGATCTCCGCCGCGTGGGCTGAAGCTGGCATGCAGGCGATCGCGCCGGCGGCCAGAAGGGGAATCCGCATGAAAAAAGCCCTCTCGGAAGAGGGCAAAAAGCAACAATCAAGGGACAGATCCGTCCCTGTGCTGGCTCTTTGCCTCGAAGAGCGACAACTGCACAAGCTCTGGGACAGGCGATCGGGCTTGGGAAAACTCCCTTACCGTTGCGGGACAGCGCCGGACTTCCACCGGACTTCTCCCGTCCTGAGCATGTTTGGAGCGTCCCACCGGACCCCCGATGGAGCGGCTCCGCGCGGCCCCCGGCCGCTAAGAGTGAGAATGCCCCGAGTATAGAGGGGGCGATCGAGCCTGTCAACAAAGCCAGGAGCGTTATCCGGGTTGCAATGCTTCGCGATCCGAAGTAGAAGTAGAAGTATCAAAACGTTTGACCCGATTCAGCGACGTTGTTTGGCGTTGACCTCCACGTGGAAAGGGGCCCGTTGCAAAGCCACGACCAAGACCCCAAACGCCCCACGCCCGCCTTCCGCCACTGGGTGATTCTCCTGGTCATCGGAATCGGCATGGCGAGCTCGTTCCTGGCCTTCCGCTACACGCAGGATCGCGAGCGTAGCCTGGCCCAGGCGCGTTTCGAGCGCAATGCCGTCAACATCTCGGCCTCCCTGTCGAAGGACATTCACCGCTACGTGGAGTTCCTGCATTCCGTCCGGCGCTTCTTCGACGCCTCGAAGGAGGTCGACCGGAACTCCTTTCACGTCTTCTGCGCGGGGCCGATCCGGCAGAATCCCGGCATCCAGGCCATGGAATGGGTGCCCCGGATCCGGCATGCGGAGCGGAAAGCCTACGAGAGGGCGGCCCGCCGCGACGGCTACGCGTCCTTCGTGCTCACCGATCGCAATGGAGACGGCACGCTCATCACGGCAGGCGAGCGAGAGGAGTACTTCCCGGTCTACTACGTGGAGCCTTATCAAGGTAACGAGAGCGCCCTCGGCCACGATCCGCAGCTGCCGGCCCGGCTCGACGCCCTGACGAAGGCGCGCGATTCGGGAGCCGTCGTGGCGAGCGGGCGGTTCACCTTGATCCAGGAGCGGGAAAACCAGGCCGGGGTCGCCCTCTTCCTGCCCGTCTACGAGGGGGGGGTCCCGGAGACCCTCGAGGAACGGCGAGAACAGCTGATCGGCTACGCCGAGGGCGTCTTCCGGATCGGTGACATGGTGGAGGCTTCCTTGGCGGGCCTGAGCTTGGACGAGGTCGGCCTCCAGCTCACCGATCGCACGGATCCGGCCCACCCTGAGCTGATCTTCAGCCGCGGGAAGCCCCCCAGCGGGGCGAATGCCATCCGGTACATGACGGCCCTCGACTTCGGGGGGCGGCAGTGGAGCCTGGATCTGTACCCCACGGCCCCCGTCGGGAAAGGCCTGCCGCTCGACGGGCTCGTCCTCGGCGGCGGCCTGTTCATCACCGCGCTGGTCGGGGCTTATCTCTTCGCGGAGACGAGCCGCAACACCCAGATCGCACGCACCGTCGAGGAGCGGACGACCGAGCTCCATCACACCATCCAGGAATCCGCGCTGCGCCAGGCCGAGCTGGATCAGGCCCGCGAGCTCGACCGGCTCAAGACGAACTTCGTCGGCGCCGTTTCCCATGACCTGCGCACGCCGCTGACCTCCATCATGGGCTATGCCGAGTTCCTCGAGGACGAGATCGGAGGCGAACTCAGCGGCCAGCAGCTGGAGTTCGTCAGGCAGATTCACAAGGGGGCCCGCCGCCTGGAGTATCTGCTGAACGACCTGCTCGACTTCGCCCGGCTGGACGCGGGAACCTTCAAGCTGACGCTCGGGAGCACCGATCTGCAAGGCAAGCTGCAAGAGGTGGCGGAGAGCCTGAAACCGCAGGTCGAGGAAGCGCGGCTGACCCTCTGGGTGAGCGCGCCCGAGACTCCGCTGGTCGCCCTCATGGATGCCCAGCGTATCGAACGGGTGCTGATCAACTTGCTCACCAACGCCATCAAGTTCACCCCACCCGGAGGCATGATCCGGCTGAGCGCGCGGCTCGACGGGGATCGGCTGGTCTGCGAGGTGCAGGATACCGGGGAGGGAATCGCCCCGGTGGATGTCCCGAAACTCTTCCGCCACTTCTCCCAGCTGAAGAGCGGCGAGAAGCGGGGCGGGACCGGTCTCGGGCTCAGCATCTGCAAGGCGATCATCGAGGCGCACGGAGGGGCGATCGGAGTCCGCAGCACCCTCGGACACGGCTCCACCTTCTGGTTCAGCCTGCCCGTGTAATCAGGAGAACATGCTGGCCGCGGAGGTATCCGATCCCAGCATCAGGATGGTCTTGACCGTGTTCTCGTAGGGATCGTTCTCGTGAATCCCTTGCTTGAGGAAGCCCTTGATCTGGTCCCAGAGCGAGATGGCCTTGTCGTAGTTCGGGTTGGTGCCGCGGACGTAGGCTCCCATGTTGAGGAGATCCTGGACCTCGCGGTAGTCCGCCATGATCTGGCGGACCTTCATCTGAGCCGCGTAGTGCTCCTTGGTGGCCAGGAAGTTGATCAGACGGCTGACGCTCTGGAGGACGTCGATCGCCGGGAAGATGCCCTGCGAAGCAATCGAGCGCAGCATGACCACGTGGCCGTCCAGCACGCCTCGGACGGCGTCGGCGATGGGCTCGTCCATGTCGCCGCCGTCCACCAGGACGGTGTAGATGGCGGTGATGGAGCCCTTGTCGGAGGTTCCCGCCCGCTCCAGCAGCTTGGGGATCAGCGCGAAGACCGAGGGGGTGTAGCCCTTCTGCGCGGGAGGCTCTCCGATGGCGAGGCCGATCTCGCGCATGGCCATGGCGAAGCGGGTCATCGAGTCCATCATCAAGAAGACGCGCAGGCCCTGGTCGCGGAAGTACTCGGCGATGGAGCTCGCCACCAGGGGGGCCTTGAAGCGCATCAGGCTG
>JAKFCT010000047.1:0-107878 GCA_036676495.1 Candidatus Sericytochromatia bacterium | reverse complement strand
AGATGGTGGGAATTGAACCCACGTCCCAAAAGGCAGCCATAGAGGCTTCTACGAGCGTAGCCTGGGAATCGATTTCGCTCTCTGGGACCCTCCTCGGCGCAGCTCCCAGAAAACTATCCAACTCGTCTTAGCGCGGCTTAGTTAGCGATCCGCCGCGAGCAGCCGGTCAAAGTGACCCACGAACCCGACCGACGGAGGCCCGTGAGTGTCCCTTCACTCGCTGAGGTTAGGCAGCGAGGGCAGCGGCCTGACGGCCACCAACCGAGGGAAGTGCAAAGGTTTTCGCACTTATCATGTTGCCATCGGATTTTACGGGATCGGACGACACTCCCGGCTCGCAACCCCTACCACCACACTCCTGGTCGAAACCGTGACATCCCCGTGATGATAGCGTTGTACCGAAAGTATACCTCCGAATCCCCCCCCATGCAACGGGAGACGAGACCCGGTTCGCATGGCGCATTTCGGGTAGAAAGGAGTTGCCCCCTCCCGTAGAAAGGCCGCCCCATGCTCGTGCTCTCCGGATCCTCCGCCCGTACCACCCACGTCTCCGCCGGTCTCGACCGCGCCTGGGGAGTGGTGGAAAACTTCGTCGACCTCTTCGCCAAGCTGCCGGATGTCGAAACCGTCGAACACTACCCCGGAGGCGTCGTCCGCGTCATCCTCAAGCGGATCGGAGCCATGGGCTACGGCGTCCACCTCGCCTACGACCTCGAGCTCCAGCATGAGCCCCATGCGCGCCTCGTCGCCCGCTCCTTGCCGTTCGACCCCCAGGACGCCTGGATCGGAGAGGGCATCCTGCTCGCTCACTACACCTCCGAAACCTGCCTCCACCCTACGCCGGAGGGAACCGCCCTCACCCATTCCATGGATGTCCAGGTCCAGCTGCCCGTCCCCTCCATCCTGCGCTTCGCCCCGCGCAGCCTCGTCAAGACCACCGGCGACGCCCTCATGGACCAGAAGCTCACCTACTTCACCGACCAGATGACCCGTCTCTTCCGCGACGCCCTCTCCTAACGCGTGGCGCAGGCGTCTCTGCCTGCGCCATCCGCGGGCGCTACCCGCGCCGGGCAATCACCTCCGAGATCCGCTCCACGTCGTAGCGCATCTCCAGCCCTTGGGCCAATTTCAGGCTCCGCTGCAAGGCCCTGCGCGCCTTGGCATGCGATCCGTCCAGCCATGCGAACTCCCCTCGCCAAAGCCAGGCTCGCGACTCCGCCATCGGAAACAGCGTGGCGAAGCGCCGCATGGCCCGACATGCCCTCTTGGCCGCTTCCCGATAGCGCCGCTCGGCACTTTGCTCCCACAAGCCCAGGAAAACTTCGGCTGCTCCGGAGATCCCATCGATCGCATGGCCGGCTATCGGGGGTTTGCGGGCGATCATCGCCAGCGCTTCCTGTGCCGCTTCCCATGCCGCCTCTCGCTCGCCCTTCCGGAGATGGATCAACGCCCGCTGGCTCAGCGTGTTGAGCCGCTCGGTCTCGTCCGGACTCGCCGCGACCAGGCTCTCCGCCTCGTCGAAGAGCCGCGAGGCTTCCTCGATTTCCCCTTGCCTCAGCAGGATCATCCCCTTCCCGTTCAGCGCCCAGCTCCGCTCCTGATCGTTGCCCCGACGCAGGGCCGAGTCGTGGAGCTGATCGTAGAGCCCCAGCGCCTCCTCGAAATCCCCGGCATAACGGTAGGAGAGCGCCAGCACCACCAGGCTCTCCCCGTACATGCGGCGATCGCCCAGGCGCTCGCTCAGGGCCATGGCCTCCCGCAAGGATTCCCGCACTCCCTGCCAGTTCCCGCAGCCCATCTCGTAGAGGCTCGTGCGCGTCAGAACCTTCGCTCGGACGCTCAGATCCTCCACCCCCCGCAGCGCCCGCAGGGCTTGCTTCAGGTAGAACCGCGCGAAGGCATGCACCGGGACCACCCCCATCAGGACGGCCATGTCCGCCAGGGCCCCTGATTCCTCCCGGCTGGCGCCCGCCTGCTCGGCCAGGTTCAACGCCCGGAAGCAATCCAGCACCACGGGAAGGCTCTCTCCGGCGAAGTAATGAACCAAGCTCAGCTGCTGGTACAGCCGGGCCCCCTCCCGCCGCTCCTCCGGGTCGCCCCGCCGCATGCCCCACCCGAAACGATGCCAGGCCTGGATCCCCACCTCCTTCAGGATGGCCAGGATCCGCGTGGCGGTGCTCGTGGGAACCGGAACGCCCAGCGCCTGAGCGGCGATCCGGAGGTGATGCTCTCCCTCCTCGAGGCGTCCCAGCCCCAGGTAAGCTTCCCCGAGGCCTTGATGCCAGGCCCCTCGTTCCCGGGTGCCGAACGGCACCTTCTCGGCCAGCGTCAGCGCGCGCTGGTAGGAGGCGATCGCCTCCTGGTAGGCCCCGCCCTTCAAGGCCTGGATGCCGGCCTTCGTGAGGTAGCCGATCGCCTGGCCCGCATCCCCGCCGCGCTCCCAGTGATGCGCCAGGATCGGGTAGACCGGCGCCAGCGCCCCGGAGTGGGCCTGCTCGTACCAGGACGCCACCTCCCGGTGAAGCTGCTCGCGCTGCGAATTCAGCAAGAGGTTGTACGTCACCTCGTGCGTGACGACGTGCCGGAACGCATACGTCGAGTCCGGAGCGGGCGCTTCCAGCATGGTCAGCCCCTTGTTCGTCAGATCCCGCAGCTGCCCCTCCAGCCGCGGCCGATCGGCCTCGATGGGATGCACGTCCCGCAGCGTCCGGTAGGCGAAGCTGCGCCCGATGATGCTCGCCACCTTCAAGGAGAGCTGCTGGGACTGCGGGAGCCGGTCCACGCGACTCGTGATCAGCCCCTGGATCGTCGTGGGAAGGTCCTGGGAGCTGAGGCTCGCGCTCTCGGCCACGAGGCGGCTCTTCCCGTCCTCGATCTCCAGAAGACCCGCATCCCGGACCGCGTAGGCCAGCTCCTCGGTGACGAACGGATGCCCTTCCGCCATCTCGAAGATGAAGCGCTCCACCGGCGGGGGCAGGTCCGCGACGTCCAGCGCACGGCAAGCCAGCGCTGCGGCCTCCTCACGGGAAAGCGGCCCCAGCTCGACCCGCTTCACTCCGGGCAAGCCTCGAATCGCCGCAAGGTCGGCATGCTCTCCATGCGGACTCGCCGTCAGGAGCCAGAGGATGGGGAGCGACCGCTGGCATGCTTGCTGAAGCAAGGCCACGGAGGCGGAGTCCAGCCAGTGCAGATCCTCGATCACGATCAGGAGCGGATGGCGCTCCGCCTCGCGTGCGATCAGGCGAAGCAGCAGATCGTGCGTGTTATCCGCCCTCACCTTCCCGTGCAACTGGGCCGTATCCGCCGTTTCAGGGAGTTCCAAGCCCAGGACCGGGGCGAGGAGGGGGGTGAGTCGGCCTTCCCCCAGCTCCCGATCGAGGAAGTCCTGGAGGCGCGGGGCAGAAGGCAGGCCCTCCTGGCCCAGGAGGCGCTTGAATACGGGCCCCCAGGCATGGTGGGGGACCGCGCGGCCGACGGCTTCCCCTTCTCCTTGCAGGATCCGCATCCCCAGCGCTTGGGCCTGGGCCATGGCGGCGGCGACCAGCTGGGATTTGCCCAGGCCGACCTCGGCTTCGATGAGGAAGGCGCTGCCATGGCCCGTTTCTGAGAGCCTTTCCAGGGCGTCGAAGAGCTGGGTCTTCTCGCGCTGGCGGCCGATCAGCTCCGGCGCCGCTTCTTCTCGGGCCAGCTCGGCTTTGGGGCGGAACGCCAGGATGGGAGCCGTCTTTCCCTTCACGGACGTGGGGCTGGACGATTCGAATTCGTAGCGGTTCTGGAGCTGGAGGGTGGTTTCGGCGTCGCAGAGGATCTCGCCGGGGGCCAGCTGCATGAGGCGGGCGGCCAGGTTGACGGGGTCTCCGATCACCGTGTACTCGCGCCGCCGGGCGTTGCCCACCTCTCCGCAGAAGACCCGTCCGGTGGCGATGCCGATGCCCGAGGCGGCCCCCATGGTCGCCAGCTCCAGGCGCAGGGCGATCGCCGCCTGCAGGGCCCGCCAGGGATCGTCCGCATGCGAGCGGGGAGGCAAGCCGAAGGCCGCCAGCAAGGACACGCCCTTCTCGTCGACGCTGAGCTTGTTGATGCTGCCGCCGAAGCGCTCCACCTCCCGCTGTAGCACCTCCATGATCTGCTGGGCGCGCTCCAGGGAGGTGTAGTGATTCAAGGCGGGGACGTTGACGAAGACCACCGTGACCCGGCGCAGTTCGGCCAGCCAGCCGGTCTGTCCTGCGAGCAAGCGGCGTCGCACCGCGCCCGGAACCCAAGCCTGCAGGGCTGTTTCCGCCTCGCTCGGAAGCGTCGGCTCGGGAAGTGTCAGCGCCGGGGGGAGGGTATCCAGGGCCTCCAGCCGAACGCCGCCTCCCGGCTGCGGGCTGCCATGACCGTGGCCTTGCAAGAGGTTCCAGGCCGGGGCCGTGAGGCGCAGCTCTCCCGGGACGATCTGGCGCTGGAGGCGGGCGAGTTGAAGCAACGGCTCGCCGACCACGAAGAACTCCCAGGCGCCGCCATGCCCGCCGCCGTGGATCAGGGCGATCTCCCCGACGCCCATCCCGATGCGCATGGAGAGCTGGACGCCGGTGCCCATGGGGCGATCGCTCAGGGCTTCCTGCATCTCCAGGCCGCAGGCCGCCGCCCGCAGGGCCATCGCCTCGAGCTCCGTCCCGGCTTCGTCGCCTTCGGGCCAGATGGCGAGCAGGGCGTCCCCGGCGAACTTCACGACGTCTCCGCCATGGGCGTGGACCCGCTCGATCAGGTCGCTGAAGCAGGAGTTGAGAATCCGGATCAGCTCCTCGGTCCCGGCGGCTCCCTCGGCGGTGAGCTGCTCGGCGAGCGCGGTGAATCCCGAGATGTCCGCAAAGAGGACGGCCCCTTCGAAGCGCGCTTCGAAAGGCCTTTGGAAGGTGCTGGGATCGTGTTCCCCGCGGCGCAGGAGGATCCGAGGAACGTAGCTCTGGAGAGTCTCGCGTAGGACCGGCATCTCAGGCTCCAAACAACTAGGACGTTTCCTATCCTTATCGCTTGGCGGTTTGCTGTCAATGAGCTACGTTAGGTCTTCAGACGACAGATGGGGCAGCGATCGCCTTCTCCCCGGTGCATACAGCCGCATTCCCGGCAGGCCTTGGCCCCTTCCTTCTCGCGGGCTTTCTTGCGGCGGGCCAGCGTCTCCAGGAAGCCCGCCACCGTTTCGGCCAGCTCCGGATCCTTCACCTTCCCGCCCACGTCCTGGGCGATCGCCTCGCGCTCGGTGGTCGCCAGCTCCGGCAGCTGGATGCCCTTGCGCACGAGATCGGTCGGCATCTCCGGCCCCGCGTAGGGAGTTCCCGGCCGGTACGGCGGCGCCACCTGCCAGCGGATGTCCCGGACGAGTCCCTTTCCGAGGCGCTTTTCCAGGGCATGCATGATGCCGGGTTTGAGGAGGTTCAGCTCGTTGGCCCATGCCGCGGAGGCCACCTCGACGATCAGGACGCCCTGCCGGAAGAAGCGCGGCTTGGTGTTCTGGGCGATCAAGGGGCCCACCAGTTCGCTCCAGATCCCGAAGACCTTGCTCACCTGGTAGGTGCCCTCCAGGTTCAGGCCCTTGAGGCTTTTCTCCAGGAAGAACTTCAATCGTTCCATGTGCCCCCCCAGGGCGTGCCGCCCCAGAACCCTTCCGCCCAGTCCCGGTACAGGAAGCGGTAGTTGCGGTAGGTGGTGATCCCGCGCGTCACGTAGCGGCGGGTCTCGGGGAAGGCCGCGGTCAAGAACTGCTCGGCCTCATGGCCATGGGCCCGGCGCCAGCGCGCGACGTTGCCCTCCCCGCCGTTGTAGGCGGCGAGCATCAGGGGGAGATCCCCGTCGAACTGCCGCGAGAGGTAGGCGAGGTACCAGCAGCCCAACCGGATGTTGGTCTCGGGATCCTCGAGGTCGTCCACGCCGAAGCGCCGGACTCCCGCCTTGGGGGCCGCCCAGCGGGCCGTGCGCGGCATGAGCTGCATCAGGCCCCGCGCGCCCACCCCGGAGCGGGCCCGCGGGTCGAAGCCCGACTCCTCGCGGATCACCGCCGCCACGAGCAAGGGATCGAGCCCATGACGCTCGGCATGGCGTTCGACGAATTCGCGGTACGGGAACGGGTACACCAGGCGACCGAACCCCACCAGGATCGGGCGATGGAAGACGGCGAGGATCAGGGCGATCGCCAGGAACGTGAGCCACGGCGCACGACCTCGCGGCCGAACGCGTTTGGGGCGGGCCGGGGACCGCGGGAGCAGGGAATTCGACATGCCTCTATGCTAGCACGGACTAGCGCCCGCGGCTGTTTCGAAGCGCCTGCGGCTAGGCTTGGGAAAGCGTAGCTGACCTGTAGAAACGACGTTAGCTCTAGAGAAGCTGCTCGTCTCGGAGTAGCTCCACGACCGCCTTTTCCACCTCGGCAAGGTCACCCGTGTTCTCAATCACTCGATCGGCTCTTTGCAGCTTCTCGGAAAGCGGCATCTGGGCCTGAATCCGGGCCTGCGCCGCTTCCGGGGCCAGCTGGTCCCGCCGCATCAGGCGCTCGCGCTGCACGTCCTCCGGCACCGCCACCACCCAGATCTGATCGATTTTCCAGTCATGGCCCGATTCGAGCAGCAAGGGAACCACCAGCACCGCGAAGCGCGGAGGCGTGGGCTGCCGGCGCAGTGCGTCCAGCTGCCGGAGCATCCGTTCGCGGACGCGCGGGTGAACGATGGCGTTGAGCTGCTGGCGGGCCGCCTCGTCGTTGAAGATGATGCCGGCCAGGGCCGGCCGGTTCAGCTTACCGTCCGCTCCGAGCACCTCGGGGCCGAAGGCCTCGGCAATTTCGGCGAGCGCCGGCTCGCCCGGCTCCACCACTTCCCGCGCCGCGACGTCCGCGTCGATGAGCGCGCCGCCATGCCGGGCCAGCAGGTTCGCCACCGTGGTCTTGCCGCTCGCAATCCCCCCGGTCAGCCCGATGACTTTCATGCGGATGGTCCCTAGTTGCCGGCCGCCCCCCGAAGGATCTCCTTCAGGGTCGGGTACGCCGACGTCATGCCGAACGTCTCCGGGTTCACCACCCGGTAGCGGAAGTACCGGTAGCGCATGCAGAAGCGGTCCCAGGCGTTCATCCTGTTCCGGAAGGCGATCGCCACCAGCTCGAGCAGCGGATCCAGCCCGATCCAGCCCCGGTAGCGCCTCCCGGCATGCGCCGAGAGCGTCTCCAGCATCTCGCGGATCGTCGTCTCCCGTCCGCCCAGCACCAGGCGGCGCTCGGAGACCGCGTTCAGCAAGACATGCTTCACCACCTGGGCGATGTCCTGGCCGTGCACGAAGTGGAACGACGCGTCGAGCGATAGCCAGCGGGCGAGACCCACCCATTTCAAGGCGTCGGGGAGTCCCCCGTTGAGGTGCGACGACGGATGCTGCGCGTCGCCCCCGAAGACCAGGGTCGGGAAGAGCGTGATCACGCGATCGGCCAGGGGATGGGCCGGCAGATCCCGCAGGCATTGATACTTGCTCTTGATGTAGTCCGTGCCGTCCGTCCCGGCCGCTTCCAGGAGCTGGTTCTCGCGGTCGAGCACGCTCGCCGTCGAGAAGAGCAAGAACTTCGAGAGCCGAGCCGGGTCGGCCATATCGAGCATGGCGAAGGTGGCGTCCCGGTTGACCCGGTAGGCGGCTTCCTCGCCCCAGCCCGCCGCGATGTGGACCATGGCGTCCATGGTCTTGAGGACCTCGGCATGCGGCGTGAGGTCCTCGGCGTCGCCGCGTAGCAGTGTCACGTTGGGGCGATCGGTATCGAAGCGAAGCTTCGCGGGGTCGCGGACCAGGAGAGTGAGATGGAGATCGGGAAGATCGGCCAGGGCGTCGAAGACGTAATGGCCGACGCAGCCGCTGATGCCGGTGATGAAGACGTTCACGCGTGAACCATGCTTTCGGAAGACAGCTTCGCCAGTTCGAGGATCGCTTCGGCCCCCCGGCTCACCGCTCCGGGCTCGCCCAGCTGAGCGCGCACCCGCGAGAGGCCGGCGAGCTGCTGCTCGCGGCGATCGGCATCCTGAAGGAGGGCCAAGACTTCGTTCGCCATCCGCTCGGGGCAAGCATCCTGCTGCAGCAGCTCCGGAACGATCGGTTCGCCGGCCACGATGTTGGGAAGCGTGACGTAGGGGATCTTGAGCAGGCGCCGGGCCACGAAGCCCGCCAGGCCCGAGATGCGGTAGGTCGCGATCACCGGGGTCCCGACCACCGCGGCTTCCAGGATGGTCGTTCCCGAGGCGGCCAGGACGACGTCGGCCAGCTGCATGACCGCCATGCCCGGGGCGTCCGCGATCACCGTGATCGGCTGCGGCACCCGCGCGAGCACGGCTTGCAGGCGCGAGGCGAGATCCGGGGTGGCCACGGGCATGACCACCTGCACGCCGGGAAGCTCCCGGCGGACCTGCAGGCAGGCTTGCAGCATGGGCTCGAGCAGGCGATCGACTTCCATGGGGCGCGACCCGGGGAAGAGCGCGATCACGGGCTGCTGCGGATCCAGGCCCGCCTTCAAGGCGACCGCCTGTTTCACGTCCGGGCCCGGCACCATGTCGAGCAGGGGATGCCCGATGAAGCGCACGTTGCCCCCGGCTTCCCGGTACGCCTGCGCTTCCTTCTCGAAGATGCAAAGGATCATGTCCAGGGCCTGGGCCACCTTGCGGGTGCCTCCGCGCAGGCCCCAGATCCATTCCTGGGGGGCGATGTAATAGGCGGCAGGGATGCCCAGGGACTTGGCGGCCTGGGCGAGCACCATGTTGGCGCCCTGGTAGTCGATGCAGACGACCGCGTCGGGGCGCTGGGCCGCGAAATAGGCTTTCGCTTCCTGGGTGGCCTTGGAGATGGGCTTCAGGCCCGGCAGGTGCTCGGTGAGGCCGACGGCGGAATAGGGGGTCAGATCGGCCAGCAGCTTGACGCCTGCGGCCTTCATGCGGTGGGAGCCCCAGCCGACGAGTTCGAGATCGGGCCGGCACGCGAGCAGCTCGCGCGCCAGGTTGGCGCCGTGGATGTCTCCCGAGACTTCTCCGGCCGAGAGGAAGAGGCGGGGCTTCAAGCCTCAGCCTCCTCCTTTGAAGCGCCCGGGGTGGCGTTCTTGGCGGTGAGGCCGACGAGGCCGCGCTGGTTCGTGCGCACGAAGTTCATGAGGTGGCGCACCTCGGGGACCTCGGCCATGGCCTCCATCTCGGCGACGGCCTGCGAGGCGTTGAGCTCCGAGCGGTAGAGGAGGCGGAAGGCCCGCTTGATGGCGGTGCGGGTCTCGGCCGAGAGGCCCCGGCGCCGCAGGCCGATGGTATTGGGGCCGAAGACCTTGGGCGGGTTGCCCTCGGTGGTCATGTAGGGAGGGCAGTCCTGGACGATGCGGCTCATGGCCCCGACCATCGCCATGGTGCCCACCCGGCAGAACTGGTGGATGCCCGTGAGGCCGCCCACGGTGACGAAGTCCTCGATCTCGACGTGGCCGGCCAGGGTGACGTTGTTGGCGAGCACGATGCCGGAGCCCACGAGGCAGTTATGCGCGACGTGGACGTAGGCCATGATCAGGTTGTCGTCGCCGATCCGGGTCACCTCTCCCTCGCCGGTGGCGCGGTTGATGGTGGCGAATTCGCGGATGACGTTGCGATCGCCGATCAGGGTGAGGGATTCTTCGCCGGCGTACTTGAGGTCCTGGGGGACTCCGCCGATCACGGCATGGGGGAAGATCTGGCAGTCGCGGCCGATCGAGGTGAAGCTCTCGATCACGGCGTGCGAGCCGATGCTCGTACCGTCTCCGATGTGGGTATGGGCGCCGATCACGGCATAGGGACCGACCTGCACCCCCTCTCCCAGCTTGGCGCTGGGGTGAATGACGGCCGTCGCGTGGATATCGATCATGAGGGTTAGTCCACCAAGCTGAACATCAGCTCGCCTTCGGCGACGAGTTGATCCTTGACTCTGCATTCCGCCTTGACCCGGCCAAAGGCGCCGCGCACCTTGATGAGCTCGGAGGTCATCACCAGTTGGTCGCCGGGTTCGACGATCCGGCGGAAGCGGACTCCGTCGACGCCCGTCAGAACGGCGAGCTTGCCCTGGTGCTGCTCGTAATGCAGCAGGATGATGGCGCTGACCTGGGCCATGGCCTCGAGCATGAGGACGCCCGGCATGACGGGGCGCTCCGGGAAGTGCCCGGTGAACTGGGGTTCGTTGACCGAGACGTTCTTGATGCCGACGACGCGCTTGCCGGGCTCGACCTCCAGGATGCGGTCCACCAAGAGGAAGGGGAAGCGGTGGGGCAGGATCTTGAGGATCTGCTGGATGTTCATGGACTGGGGCATGGGGACCTCGTTGGTGGGAGGCTCGGCGATCGCGCTAGCGGACTCGGGATGGGGCATGATGATTCTCCTTGCGCGAGAGCGCACGCTCTCTCAACTTTCGGGCGAGCGCGACGTGCAGCGCGTGGCCCGCCTTGGCGGCCACCACCTGACCGACCCACCAGCTCCCGGTGAGGGCCAGATCCCCCAGCAGGTCGAGCACCTTGTGGCGCACGAACTCGTTGGGGAAGCGCAGGGGGGAAAGGTAGCGGTAGTCGGCGATGACGACGGCGTTGTCGGTGGTCCCGCCCTTGGCAAGGCCCATCTTGCGCATGGCCTCGACTTCGGAGAGGAGGCAGAACGTGCGCGCCGAGGCGATTTCCGATTCGAAGACGGCCTCGGACAGGGGGCCCTCGAAGAGTTGCGGACCGGCCAGGGGATGGCCGTAGTCGACGACGTAGGTGACTTCGGGGCGGGGGGCGGGCTGGATGAAGATGGACTTTTCGCCCCAGTCGAGCTCGATCTTGGAGTCGAACTCGAGCATCGGGCGCGGGGCATCCTGGGCGACGCGGCCGGCCTGGTGGATGCTGTCGACGTAGATGCGGGCGGAGCCGTCGAGGGCGGGCATCTCGGCGCCGTCCACCACCACGTAGGCGTTGGCGATGCCGAGGCTCCAGAGGGCGGCCATGAGGTGCTCGACGGTCTGGACCTTCGCTTCTCCGATGCCCAGGGTGGTGGAGAGGGTGGTTTCGACCACGAACTCGGCCAGGGCGGGAATCTCGGGGGCTCCGGGGAGATCGGAGCGGACGAAGCGGATCCCCGTATTTTCAGGGGCGGGATGGAGGGTGAGGTGAACGGCTTTGCCGGAATGGAGCCCGATTCCTTCGAGCTCGAAAGAGCGGGCAAGCGTCCATTGGGAGGAGGGGTCCAGGCTCATGCGTTCCTCAGTCCAGGCTAGTTCCCGAGCTCGTTCAAGAGGGCTTGCAGACCGTTCGCTCCGGCGAACGGCACTTCCAGGGTGATCTCGACCGATCCATCGGCCAGTTCCTTGCCGGTGACCTTGGCGCCCATGATCAAGGTCCTCAGCCGGTTGCGGACGGCGGGGTTCTCGGCGGTCCGTTCCTGCACGGTGGACTTCCCGACCGGTAGCGCCAGAATCGCGGCCAACAGGCGCTTCTGGGCCAAGCCCAGGGCGTTTTGGCGGGCGACTTCGCGGGCCTTCAGGGTGCCGGGCGTCCCGAAGGGCGGCAATCCGATGGCTGAGATGCGAAGGGCCTCCCCCCAGCGGATCTCTCCGTAGGGAAGGCTCTGAACGTTCGGAGGCGCCGCCCAAGCGGGAGCGCCAGAAAGTACCCCTAGAATCAGGATTCCCGCCAGCGTTCTCCGCATGCGCCCCTCCGGACTCTCCCCCCTAAGCTTGCGCGCGCTCGGTCTCCGTCCCCGCGGGGGACAGGGATTCCACCCGTTGAGCCAGCTCGCGCAGCTCGCGAGCGAGTTGCGGTAACTTGTCGACGGCGGCCTGACGGCGCAGCTCCTCGCGGTGGGGTCGTGCCGGAAAGCCCGAGACCACCGCACGGGTCGGAACGTCCTTGGTGACCCCGGTGCGCGCCAAGACCAGGCTGTCCGCGCCGATCTCCAGGTGCCCCGCGACCCCGACCTGCCCGGCGAGCGTACTGCGGTCGCCGATGCGCGACGACCCCGAGATGCCGACCTGACTGACCAGGAGAACGTTTTCCCCGATTACCACATTATGTCCGACGTGGACCAGGTTGTCAATTTTGGTTCCTTGCCCGATCATCGTCTGGCCAATCGTTGCCCGGTCGATCGTGACGTTCGCGCCGATCTCCACGTCGTCTCCGATGCGCACGTTGCCGATCTGCGGCACCTTGAGGTGCTTGCCCCCCGAGGGCACGAACCCGTACCCGTCGGAGCCGATCACGGCCCCCGGCTGCACGATCACCCGGTCGCCCAGGATGCAGCCCTCGCGCACGACCGTACGGGCATGCAGGAGGCCGTCCTCGCCGACCCGGACGTCGTCGCCGAGCACCACGCCGGCCTGCAGCACCGTGCGGCTGCCGATCCGGACGCGGGCGCCGACGGCGCAGTGGGGCCCGATCGAGACCCCTTCACCCAGCTCCGCCGTCGGATCCACCCACGCGCTGGGATGGATGCCGGCCGCGGGACGCTCCGGAGCCCAGAGCTCCAGGGCCTTGGCCATGGCCAGCCGGGGATTGGAGACGGTGATGGTCGGGCGATCGGGAAGCGCATCCTTGGCGATCGCCGCCCCGGCCCCGGAAGCCATCGCCGGCTCCCGGTACTTGTCCTCGATCACGAAGACCAGGTGCTGGGCCTCGGCCCACTCGGGGTTGGCGGGGCCCGTCACGACGAACGCGCCGTCTCCCACGACCTGTCCGCCCACGTGCTGGGCGATTTCCTGGAGGCTGTAGGAACGCATCTTACTTCAGGCGCTTGACGACGTCGTTGGTGAGATCCGTGCCGCCGTACAGGATGACCTGCTTGTCGACCACGGCGCTGATGCCCTTGGCCTTGGCGGCCGCGGCGATCGCCGACTCGATCTTGCCCTTGATCTGGGTCGAGAGCTTCCGGTCGAGCTCCTCGACGGCCTTCTTCTGCGGCATCAGATCCTGCTCGGCGTCCTTCATCATCTTCTGGAGGTCCGCGTCGGACTTGCCGGCCTTACGGGCATCCTCGATCTGCTTCTGGCGCTTGGCGAGCTCTTCCTGGTAATCCTCCGCCTTCTGGCGGAACTGATCCTGGGCGCGCTTGGCCTCTCCGTAGGAGCTGAAAACCTTCGCCGTATCCACATAGCCCAAGCTCGGCGCCGCGGCCATGGCCGACTGAGTGGACACGATCCCCGCCGTGACGGCGGCGAGGCCCAATGCCAAAAGCTTCTTCATGAACTCTCCTCTTTCTATCGTCATCCGATTCTCTCCAGGCTAGCGAGAGAAGGCGGGCGGTGCCGTGAGCTTGGGCACCACTTGCGGACTCGCCTGCGCGAACGCGCCGCCCCGGACGGATCGTTTTCCCATGGAGGGGACGGCTTTCCCGCCTGCGGGGTTCCGTCGCCTCCCGACTGTCGCGACCTGGCGCTAGAACTTCTGGCCGATCGAGAAGTGGACCACGCCCGTGTTGAGGCTCCACTCCCGCAGGCCGTAATCCAGGCGCAACGGCCCCAGCGGCGTGTTGATCCGCAGGCCCACGCCGTACCCCGAGCGGGTCCGGTCCAGCGCGAAGTTGTTGCGGCTCTGATCCCAGAAGATCCCCGAGTCCCCGAAGACCACCCCCGAGAGGATGTTCACGATCGGGAAGCGGTACTCGACGCTCGCCAGCGTGAACGAGTCTCCCGAGAAGCTGCCGTAGGGGAACTGCCCCAGCGCGCCCGGACCCGACGGGTTCTCCGGCCAGCCCCGGATCAGGTTGCTGCCCGTCGAGAAGAACCGCTCGTAGGGCGGCACGAACCCACCCGTCGCCGAGAACAGCGTACCCAGCTTCCAGCCCGCTGCCAAGGTATGGTTGGCCCAGAGCGGGAAGTAATGGTTCACGTCCAGCTGCACCCGCGAGAGGTTGAGCGTGCTCAGCCCCGGCAGGTACTGCTCCACCGCGTAGGTGTTGAACCAGCCCCGGGTCGGGTTGATCACGAAGTCCCGCGAGTCGAAGGTCGCCGTGAACCCCGCGGTCGTCGCGAAGTCCGACGTGCCCCCCGACGCGAAGATCCCCGGCCCTCCCAGGCTGCGCGCATTCTGATCGGTGGTCAAGAGCCCGATGCTCTCCGCCCGGAAGCGCAGGGCGCCGCGCCACTGCGCCGTCACCGGATCCCCGAAGAGCGGCCGCCCGAACGAAAGCACGCCGCCCCGACGCTCCTCGAGGAAGCTGTTATGCTGCGTCCCGTCCGGCTCCGTCACCTGCCCGAAGAAGTTCCAGAACCGCCGCGCGTAGAGGTTCGTCCCGAAGCTGGTCTTCTGGGCGTCGACCCAGGGGTTGAAGTAGCTGATCTCCGCCGCCCAGTTGCGCTGCGAGATCGTCAGATCCGTCGAGACCGACTGCGCCCGCCCCAGGAAGTTCTCCTTGCGCAGCCCGATCACCCCCAGCAGGCCGTCCCGGTTGCTCCAGCCCGCCGACAGGTTGAACGAGCCCGTCTGCTTCTCCTTGACGTTGATCACCACGGTGACCTGGTCGGGAGTCGTCCCCGGCTCGTAACGGATGCCGATGTCCTCGAAGAAGTTGAGGTTGTAGACCCGGCGCAGGTCCTCTTCCATGGTCTTCATGTTGAAGAGCTCGCCCGGCTTCTGGGTCAGCTCCCGCCGGATCACGTACTCCTGGGTCTCCTCGTTGCCCTCGATCCGGATCGCCGAGATCGTCCCTTCCGCCAGCTTGATGGTCAAGGTCCCGTCAGGGCTGGGCACCAGGTCGATCACCCGCGCCAGCACGTAGCCCTTGTCGGCGTACCGCTTCTCGATGTCCTTGATGATCTGCTGGACGTCCCGGAAGTTGATGACCTTCCCCTTCATCTCCGCGAAGGGGGCCGCAAGCTCCGATTCGGGGAAGACCGTCTCGCCTACGATGGTGACGCCCTTGAGGGGCGGGTTCTCCACCACATGGAAAATCAGGCGCTCGCCGCCGGGAACCGGCTCGGTCGACGCCTTCACGTCCATGAAGTACCCCAGCCCGTAGATCCGCTGCAGCGACTCCAGCACCTGCTGGCGCGTCACCTCTTCGCCCCGGTGAATCGGAAGCGTCAGGAGGATCGTCTCATCCGAAACCGTCCGGTTGCCGCGGATCTCGATGTCCCGGACACGGATCTTCGGCCCCTGATCCACCGGAGCGGGTGGCACGACGGATCCCGTCGCCGCCGGAGCGGGTTCCGGCACGGCCGGTGCCGGGCTCGGGGCCTGCGCCATGGCGGATTCCGGAGCCAGCAGCCCCCAGGCCAGGGCCGCCGCCGCGAGCGGAAGCGCCCGCCTCCCGCGCATCGACGAGGGGGCGTTCAGGAGGGCCGTTTCGCGGGCGTTCCGGTTTTCGGTCATGGTTCGGACCTTTCTAGTGTTTAGGGTTGCGTCATTATAGGGGGTCGAGACTGAGGCTGGCAAATGACTGCTGGCGAAGCCGGCTGGGCATCCTGGACGAGAGCGATCGACAAGCTCGGCCCCCTCGATTATGCTGATGACATGGCCACGCCCTTGCTGCTCAGCTCAGGTCGCATTCTCGTCTACCACCTCTTCGCGGTGGCAGACATGATCGACCTCGACCATGTCCGCAAACTCTGGGAGGGCCAATCCAAGACCACCCGCCTCATCTCCCGCCGCGCCGCGCCCGCCTACATCCAGTTCCTCAATCCCCCCGTCACCCTCTCCTTGGGCGATCGCCCCCTCTACCCCAAGCCCGAAACCCAGATCCTCGCCCGCGTCACCGCCAAGGTCTTCGACTTCGGCGTCGTCTCCATCCGCTGGGAAGCCGACCTCCCCCATGCCTGGGCCGACCTCGTCCAGCAGGCCCCCTGCTTCGTCGACAACGCCGCCATCGAGGTCCTCTCCCGCCAACTGCTCGAGGAGATCCGCCCCAAGCTCGAGCCCGGCCTGAAGAACCCCTACCGCGAAACCCTCGAAGAGGACTACACCATCTTCTACGTCGAGGCCTTCGACGGCGCCGAGCCCCTCTCCGCGCGAAACCTCCTCGACGACTACGGCGCCGACATCGCCCAGCTCATCCGCGGCGAAGCGAAAGCCCTCTCCCCTTCCGAACAAGCCGAGACCCTGCGCCAGCGCATCTCCTACTTCGACGACGACCTGGTCGTCATCGACTGGAACGCCGCCCTGGTCTACGATCACGAGGGCTCCAGCGAGCACGTCGACATCCTGGAGTTCGCCAACTGCGAGCTGCTGGAGTTGCGCTACTACGACGCCCTCTTGGACCGCGAGCTCGACCAGATCTACCACGAGGTCGAGGCCGGCCCCGCCTCGGGCTGGAAGTACTGGCTCCACAACCGCTACCGCCCGACCTCCCACCGCCTCCTGGCCCTCATGGTCGACGTCATCGACCTCAAGGACCAGATCGAGAACTCCCTCAAGATCATCGGAGATCTCTACTCCGCGCGCGTCTACCGCGCCATCTCCGAACGCCTCCGCCTCAAGGAATGGGAAGAATCGATCGACGGCAAGCTCCGCAGCGCCCGCTCCATCTACGAGGTCCTCACCGACAGCCTGGACATCGGACGCTCGGTCTTCCTCGAATGGACCATCATCATCCTGATCGCCCTCGAGATCGTCCTCTTCTTCATCCTGCCGTCCCATTGAAAAAGCTCCCCCGGACGGGGGAGCTCCAGGGGAGGGTCTGTCGCCCTTTCCGTCATTCCCGCGCCCTTCCGTCATTCCCGCCCCCCGTTTTCACGGGGGTGACGGCGGGAATCCACTGGACTCCCGCGGAAGCGGGAGTGACGGGGGTGAGCGCGAGAGTGACGATGAGCGGCTAGCGGCTCAGCGCCGGATCCATGGCGCCCGCCTCGGAGAAGCCCTTGGCCCGCAGGACGCAGGCGTCGCAGACCCCGCAAGGCGTCTCGCCGCCCTGGTAGCAGGACCAGGTCAGGCCGTAATCCGCCCCGACGCTTTGCCCTAGCGTGACGATGCCCGCCTTGTTCAGGTGCAGCAAGGGAGTCTCAATCCGGATGGGGTTCCCCTCGACGCCGGCCTTGGTCCCCAGCCGCGCCATCTCCTGGTACGCCGCGATGAACTCCGGTCGGCAATCCGGGTAGCCCGAGTAATCGTAGGCGTTCACCCCGATGAAGATCGCCTCCGCTCCGATCGCCTCCGCGTAGGAGAGCCCGAAACTCAGAAAGAGCGTGTTGCGCCCCGGCACGTAGGTGACCGGGATCGACTCCTCCATCTCGGAGGCCTCGCGCCCCGTGGGCACGTCGAGCGAAGCGTCGGTCAGAGCCGAGCCGCCCCAGCGCGTCAGGTCGAATTTCATCACCACGTGCTCCTTGGCCCCGACCGCCTTGGCGACCGCGCGCGCGGAGTCCAGCTCCCGCTTCAGGCGCTGACCGTAATCGAAGGAGAGCGCGTAAACCTCGTAACCCTCGGACTTGGCGACGTAGGCGCAGGTGGTGGAGTCCAGCCCCCCGCTGAGCAGAACGACCGCTTTCTTCATATGCCTCGCTTCTCCCCCCATAGCAGCTTGTGGTACTGCGGAAGCACCCGCAGCGCGTAGGCCTGCCAGAACCCGTCCGGCATGATCTCCTCCTCGAACAGCCTGGCCAGTCGCTCGGAGTACGCGTCCCGGCTCTCCCCCGGATGTCCCACCGGCTGGAGGACGATCGGCACCTCCGTCGCCCCGTCGAGCTCCGAAAGCAATGCCTTGACCGCGTCCAGGTCCTCCCGGCCGCCCACCACGAACTTCAATTGAAGCCGATCGGGCACCTGGCGGACGTACTCGCTCAGCACCCGCTTGTTGGGCTTCTGCTGGGAGCTGCCGAGCTTGGGACTCACGCTCCACAGGCCCACCCGCGGATCCGGCCGGAACATGGTCCCGTTGGTCTCCACCGTTACGAAGCGCCCTTCCAGGAGGTCGAGCAAGGGCTCCAGCTTCTGGAGCATGGGCTCGCCGCCCGTCAACACCACGTCCGGGGCATGCACCTCCGCGATGATCTGCTCGGGCGTCATCACCGTCGGCTCCACCATCTCGCCGGCCTTCCAGGAGTACGTCGTATCGCACCAGCGGCATGAAAGGTTGCAACGGCTCAGGCGCACGAAGGTCGAGGGCATGCCGATTCGCGTGCCCTCTCCCTGCAGCGAGGTGAAGATCTCGGTGACCTCGTAGGTGGCCACGGCCGCCGGCGCCGTCAAGCTAGGCCTCCTCGAAGCGGCACCAGGAGTTGGGCCCCTCGTGGACGGTGACGGAGACGACCTGGGGCAGGTCGGCCTTGAAGGCGCGGTAGAAGTAGGCGCTGAGCCCTTCGGCGGTGGTCGCCGTCCCCGCGGGCAGGGATTCGTTCAGGTAGGTATGGTCGGGGATCAGCTTCTCCAGTTCCTTGATCCGGTTGAAGTCGATCAGGATTCCCAGTTCGTCCAGGTCTTCGCCCGCGACCTCCACGTCGACCAGGTACGTGTGGCCATGGAGGTTGTCACACTTGCCGGGATGGCCGGGAATGCGGTGCGCGGCTTCGAACTTGAGCCGCTTGGTGAGCTTGTACATCTAGAATGCCTCTTAAACACGTGTTTAGGGCATTTTAGCGCGATCAGCGGCGCTTTGCCAGCCTCAAAGCGCCGCTGATCGGAGGTCGATGGGGGCCTTATACGGCGAGATCGATCTGCTGGAGCGTGCCGGCGCTCCCATCCTCGCGGAGGAAGACGCCCGTTCGCCTCACTTGCCCGTGCAGTGCGTTATCCGTGTCCTTCAGGGAGTACGGGCTCAGCGTCGAGCCCAGGAAGAGGGCGCCAATGCCTTTTTCTCCCAGGGCGAAGAGCTGATCGCGCCCCTGCGCGTCCTTGGTCCAGATCCGGAGCTTGTCGAAGATCGCGTCCCCTTCGTCCAGCCAGCCGTTCCCGTCCTCGTCGTGGGCGGCCAGATCGGCGTACGCATCGCCCGAGAGGGCCCCGAAGACCTCGCGGCCATCGTTGATGACGCCGTCTCCGTCGAGGTCCTGCGTGAGGAAGCCCGAGCCGGGCCGCAGGAAGGAGATCTGATCCTCCTCGCCGTCCGCGTCGAGATCGAACTGGAACTTGGTCTGCGTGAGCTGGGCCGCCGGGGCGTCGAAGTTCACCACCAGCGGGTCCTTGAGCTTGCGGTCTCCGGCTTCGATGAGGATGGACTCCTCGCGCAGGAACTCGCGTTGCATGTGGAGGTCGACGGAGAAGGCGATCTCCTTGCCGTCCTGGGTCTTGATCACGCCGGCGGCCGAGAAGCTGCTCCGCTCTTGCTCGTAATAGCGTTCGTGGTAGTCGTAGCGCAAGCCCCAGCCTTGGCGTTCGGGCGTCGAAGCGCCCGGGCGTCCTTCCTGGGCGGGGCGCAGCTTTTGGGCGTTCGCGACGAGCGCCTGGAGCTTCTTGCGCAGCTCGTTGACCTCCGCGGGATCGTGGAGGTCTTCGGGGACGTCGATCTTGATGGGTTTTCCCATGAGGCTTTCCAGCAATCGTTCGACGACGGCCAGCTTCAGCTTGTCCATGGGGCTCGGTTCGAAAGAGAGCCCTCCTTCCGTCGCTTCGGCGGGGGGCACTTCTGCTGGGGCGGTGACGGCCGGTGGGGTCGGCCGGACCGGCGGCGCGCTTGGCGTGCTCGGCGCCGGGGGATCGACCCAGGCCTCCAGGCGCTCGGTTCGTTGATGCTCGATGCTCAGCGCATGGCTGCTGGCCATGGCCACGGTGGATGATTGAATACGCATGCGACTCCTCCTTGAGCCAAGATGTGATCCATCAAGAAGGTTATCGGTCGGAGGTTAACTTTCTGGAGGGTGCCCGACGGAACGCTTGCTCGTCTCGTCGGGCGCGCAGGCGGGAGGAGGCACGTGGCCGGCTAGGGCAGCTCGGTCAGGATCGAGTTGCCCAGGGGGTCGATGTAGAATCTCCGGGGGCTGTGCGTCGCGTAAGTGATGCCCTCCGTACCGGAAAGCCGGAAATGGCTGTGGTACGTGTGCCCGATTCGCGGCAGAAAGTGGACCGCGAAGCCGACGTCCAGTCCGACCTCGGCGTCCGGCGCATCTGCCGAACCCGCGTAAGTCACCTTCGAGGGCCGGGCCGTGCCGCTGACCTTCCAGCCGGCGCTGACGTGTTTCTTGGGGAAGATCACCTCGATGTCGCGCAGGAAGGCGCCGCGGGGGGAGCCGTCGTTGCCCCGGACGTCGTGTCGCAAGCTGAGCTGCCAGTCGACATGGACCAAGGGATGCGCCTTCGATCCGATGATCATGGATCGTTTCTCCGAGGTCACGGTCTTTCCCTCGGTGTAGCGCTCGAGGTCCCAGGCGCGTTCCGAGAGGACGGCGCCTTTTTCCCCGATCACGCGGTTGTCCCGGATGAGTTTCCAGTGTGAGGAGTGAATGAGCGGGCGCTGCATGACGTCGTTGTGGGGACGCGTCTGGAGGCTCGGTCCCGCCTGTAATCTCAGCTTGCTGCTCGACGCCACGAAGGCTTTCAGGCTGTCCTGGAGGGACTGCTCGGCGTCCGCGCTCTCGGCGAGGAAGGCGCTGAGGCTCTGGTTCTTCGCGCGCAGGGCCTCGAAGAACTGGGCGGTCGTCAGGCCGGCGTCTTGGACGTAGAGCAGGAAGTCCTTGAGGGTGAGCTTGTACCATGCGAGCGTCTGCACGAACTCGTGGAAGCCGTCGTCGCCCGTCGGGTCGTCGTAGGCGTCGATGAGCGCGATGAGTTTCAGGTACTCCGCGAGCGGCAGGCCCAGCTTCTTGAACTCGGCAAGGAAGGTGGGGGCGTCGATGCCCATATCGGTCAACTGGTCCAGGAACTCCGAAGCGTTGCGGCCGGGATCGTCCTTGCCTCCGATGGCGGCGTCCCAGTGCTGGTCGAGGAAGGCGACGATCTCCTCCTCGGAGACGAGGGGGGCCACGACGCCTCGGCGCGCGGCGTAGGCCGAATCCACGAGATCCTCGGCCTGCACGAGCGCGATCAGGTCCTCTTCGATCCCCTCGGCATTGCGCGTGCGGGCTTCCGGCACCTCCAGGTTCCGAAGGACCATGGTCGCCCGGTAGACCTCCTGGTCGCCTTCCAGGATGGTGAGGGGGAGCGTCTGGCCCGCCTTCGGGCCCTCTTGCTCGTCCGCGGTGGTGGTGGGAGGCGTGCAGGCGGTCGCCAGCAACAGGGCGGCGAGGGCACAGCCGCTGTGCCGGATCGTCGAATGCTTCAATGGGGGCTCCTTGTCGATGGGGTGGCGGTTTTGGCGCTCGCTCAGGGAAGGGTGATGAGCACCGACGCGAACGGGGTCCACTTGAATTCGGGCCCCGTGGTCCCGAAGCCCTGGATGCCCTTGCTTCCGGTGAACCGGTAGGACTCCTTGACGAGGAACCCCGAATCCATCAGGAAGTTGGCCAGGATGAAGACCCGGTGGCTGGTTATCGGATCGGGCGCCTTATCCGCCCAGCCCTGGTTGAAGACGCCGGGGTTGTCGACCCGGCCGTTGACTTGCCAGCCCAGGATGGTGTGGATCTTGGAGAATTTGACCTCGATGTCCTTGACGTACTTGCCTCCGATGGAGGCTCCCGTCGCCGTCACGCCGTAGCGACACGTGACTTCCCATTCGCAGTGGACCAGGGGATTGGAGGGAGCGCCGAGGATCAGGCTGCGCGTCCCCGACGTCGCGATCTGGCCTTCCGTGTACCAGGACGGGTGGCCGTAGCGGCTGTTGAGGACATGGCCCTTGATGCCGGTCGCTTTTCCGTGATCCAGGATGGTCCAGCTCCGAGTGTAGATGAACGGATCCACGAGGTGGTAGTTCTCACTCGCCTGGATCGTGGGCTGGACGAGAGCCTTCAGGCTCTCCTGAAGCGTCCGCTCGGCGGCGGCGCTCTCTGCGAGGAAGTCCGTGAGGGTCTGCTGCTTCCCGATGAGGGCCGCGAAGACTTCCAGGGTCGTCAACTCGGCATTTTCGATGTAGAGCAGGAAGTCCTTGAGCGTCAGCCCGCGCTCCGCCAGCGTCTCGACGATCTCGGCGAAGCCCTGGCCGCCCAGCAGGTCGTCGTAGGCGTCGATGTAGCTGATGAGCGTCAGGTAGTCTTTGAGCGAGAGGCCCAGTTTCTTGTACTCGGCGAAGAACATGGGGACGTCGATCGCCATGTCCTTGAGCAGCGCGAGAAACTCCTCGGCGTTGCGGCCCGGATCGTCCTTGTCCCCGAAGGCTGCGTCCCAGTGCTGATCGAGGAAGGCGACGACCTCGTCGAAGGGGACCGGGGGGGCGGCGACGCCGCGCTGCTTGGCGTACTCCGAGTCGACGAAGTCTTCCGTTTCCAGCAACGCCACCAGATCGGTCTCCATCCCCTGGCTGTCCTTCTTGCGGGCCGCGGGATCCTCGAGGTTGCGGACGGTCATGGTCGCCCGGTAGACCTCCTTGCCGTCCTGCGACATGCTGATCGGGATGGTCTGGCCGGCCTGGAGAGGAGCCGGAGTGGAGGAGGTGGTGGCGGGGGGCGTGCAGGCGGTTCCCAGGAGTAGGGATGCGAGTGACAAGGCTCCGAATCGGAGGGGCGTGGGCTTCATCGGAGGCTCCTTTCGTGGCATGACACTCGCTAGATTGCTTGCTTGATGTTCGGGAGGATGATCAGCTGGCATTATGGCAGATTCCAGGCGGATTGCCGACACCGTGCCCGGCTCCGTCCCGAGGCCCCGCGGAGGGCCACCGGGCGGGCGGACGGTAATGATCTTATTCCCGGAGGCCGGCTCGGAGCGTGTGAGCCGGGGCACGGCGCCGGCGTGAGATGGCGCACATCCCCCTGGCGCCTCGGATCTGGCTATAATGGAAGCGTGCCCCCAGATGCTCGGAGGAACGATGACTACCACCGCCCAAGACCTGCAAACCCTCGTCCAGTCCGCTTTCCAGAATCGCGACCTCCTCAAGGAGCCCGCCACCCGTGCGGCCGTCGAGGAAACCATCGCCCGCCTCGACCGCGGCGAGCTGCGGGTCGCCCAGAAGATCGACGGCACCTGGCAGGTCAACGCCTGGGTCAAGGAAGCCATCCTCCTCTACTTCGCCATCCGGCCCATGGAGACCATGGAGGTCTGCAGCCTCGAATTCCACGACAAGGTCCCCGTCAAGCGCGACCTCGCCAAGGCCGGCATCCGGGTCGTCCCCCCCGGAATCGCCCGTTACGGCTCGTTCCTGGAAGCCGGCGCCATCATGATGCCCAGCTACGTCAACATTGGCGCCTACGTCGGAGCCGGAACCATGGTCGACACCTGGGCGACGGTCGGATCGTGCGCGCAGATCGGTCAAAACGTGCACCTTTCGGGCGGAGTGGGGATTGGTGGAGTGCTCGAGCCGCCCTCGGCCTCTCCCGTCATCATCGAGGACGGCGCCTTCATCGGCTCGCGCTGCATCGTGGTCGAGGGAGTCGTCGTCGAGGAGGAGGCCGTTCTGGGCGCCAACGTCGTCCTGACCTCCAGCACTCCCATCGTGGACGTCACCGGCTCCGAGCCCGTGATCACCAAGGGACGGGTGCCCGCGCGCTCGGTCGTCATCCCTGGCACCATGCCGAAGGAGTTTCCCGCCGGCACCTTCCAGGTGCCCTGCGCCCTGATCATCGGCCAGCGCAAGGCCTCCACCGATAAGAAGACCTCGCTCAACGACGTGCTGCGCACCTTCAACGTGCAGGTCTAGGGAGCACCATGGGGGCAAATTTGGCGGAGCTCACCCTCGAGCTCTGCGGGATCGATAGCGAGACGGGCTCGGAGGCGGCGATCGCCGACGACCTCGAAGCCCGCTGCCGTGCGCTCGTCGGCCCCGAACGCGTCCGGCGGGTCGGCAACTCCGTCGTGGCCTGGGGCCCCCAGCACGAAGGCCGCGCGACCCTCGGGCTCTTCGGCCATAGCGACACCGTGAAGCCCGCCGCCGACCAGCCCCTGGAGATCCGGGACGGCCGGGTCTTCGGCTGCGGCGCGAGCGACATGAAGGGCGGCCTCGCCCTCATGCTCGAATTGCTGGCCGAAGCCGACACGCTGGGCCGAAATCTGATCGCCGTCTTCTACGACAAGGAAGAGGGCCCCGCCGTGGACAACGGCCTCGAGCCCCTCTTCGCTTCCGGCGCCATCCCCGCGATGGATCTCGGCATCTGCCTGGAGCCCACGGACAACCGGATCCAGGCGGGCTGCGTGGGAGGCCTGCATGCCACCCTCACCTTCCACGGCCGCCGCGCCCATAGCGCCCGTCCCTGGCAGGGAGAGAACGCCATCTACAAGGCCATCGGCATGCTGGAGCGCTTGAAGGCCTTCGGGCGCCGGGAGGTCCAGGTCGGCCCCCTGACGTTCTACGAGGTCATGAACGCCACCATGGCGTCGACTTCCAACTCCCGCAACGTGATCCCGGACGCCTTCGCCCTCAACGTCAACTATCGCTTCGCTCCCGGCAAGCCGCTCGCCGTCGCGGCCCAGGAGTTGCGGGAGCTCGTGGCGGGGGAGGCGGAGGTCACGGTGATCGACGAGGCTCCCTCGGGGGAGGTCTGCCTGGATCATCCGCTGGTGGCGGCCTGGCAAGCGGAGCAGGCCCGGCTTGGCGAGCCGCTGGAGGTGGAAGCCAAGCAGGCCTGGACCGACGTGGCGCGCCTGACGGCCCGCGGGATCCCGGCCATCAACTTCGGGCCCGGCGAGACGGCCCAGGCGCATCAGGCCCGGGAATCGATCCCGGTGGAGTACCTGGAGGCCGGGTACAAGGCCCTCAGGAGGCTTTTCGCATGAACCCGTTGCTATCCGAGATTGCTCCGTCCCTCATCCGGGAGCTCAACAGCCGCAAGCGGCCCGACTCCATCGACCTGGGGCTGGGAGAGCCGGCCCTGCGTCCGGACATGGCGCCCTTCGAGGCGGCGACGGCCTGGGTGGCCGAGCATGGCTGTCCTTACTCGCCGAATCCGGGCTTCAGCGAGCTTCGGGGGGCGATCGCCCGCCACTACGCCTACCCGGGCCTCGACCAGGCCGCCAACGTCTGCGTCACGGTCGGCAGCCAGGAAGCCCTCTTCGTCGCCCTCAAGGCCCTCCTGGACCCTGCGCATGACGAGGCCCTGATCGTCGGCCCCAGCTACCCGCTCTACGCCAAGCTCTGCCAGATGGAGGGGATTGCGTCGCGCGAGGTGATGCTCGATCCTTACCAGGGCTTCCGGCCCGACGCCCGCCGGGTGATAGCAAGCCTGGGCCCGAAGACCCGGGTCCTGGTCCTGGCGACTCCCAGCAACCCGACCGGCCGGGTCTGGCCGCGCGAAGAGCTGGAGATTCTGGCGGCAGCTCTCATGGAGCGCGACGAGCCCGTTTACGTGCTCTCGGACGAGGTCTACCGCGAGCTTTACTACGGCGAGGCGCCTCCGACCTCGATGGCCGAGGTCTACCCGCGGACGATCGTGGTCAACTCGCTCTCCAAGAGCAACGCGCTCACGGGCTTGCGTCTGGGCTGGCTCATGGCCCCCGCCGAGGTCATGGCCGGAGCCTTGAAGGTGCATCAGTTCGCCGTCTCGTGCGCGAGCACCTACTCCCAGCGCGTGGCGCTCGAAGTCTTCCGGCAGGACTTGCTGGACCAGCACCGCGGGCATTACGCGTCGCAGCGGGAGAGCCTCTTGGAGCAGCTCGATCGCGTCGGCCTGGGGGCGGTGCTGCCCGAAGGCGGCTTCTACGCGATGATTCGTCTGACGGGCCCCTGGTCGGGAGATTCGACCAAGGCGGCGTTCGCGCTCTTGGAGCGCAAGAACGTCGTGGCGATTCCGGGGGCGGCCTTCGGCGCCGAGGGCTGGCTGCGGATCTCGTGGGTGGCTCCTCCCGAGACGGTCGCCGCCGGCCTGAGCCGGATCCGGGAGTTCCTGGCGCTTTCCCCCAAAAGCTAACGCCCCTCGACCTCGCAAGGCCGGGGGCGCGGTGATGGGTTAGCGGGTCTTGGCGGGCTTGCCCTGCTGGGGCTTACCCTGCTGGCTTTTGCCCTGTGGGACTTTGCGCACGGCCACGGCCTTCACGACGGCCGGCTTGCGCTCGGCGAGCACGGCCTTCAGCTCGCTCATGCTGGTCCGCTTCAGCATGATCTGGCAGTTGCCGCAGACCAGCACGGAGTCCTTCGAACCATTTTCCTTATGCTTGACCAGCGCATCCTCTCCGAGGTCTCCGTAGGCCTTCGAGGGGTTGAAGCCGCAGCACGCGCAGTCCTGGCGCTTCTTGGCGGGCGCCTTGGGGGTGAGGGGCCATTCCTTGAGGGCGTAGGTGCCGTCTCCGACCCGGACGAAGGGGGTCTCGGGGTTGCGGTTCATGTCGTCGCCCATGCGGGCGCGCAGGGTGAGGGCGGGCGTGCGGCCCTCGGGGCGGATCATGCCGAGGCGGATGGCCCGGCGGGTGATCTCCCGGTAATGGAGGGGACGGCCGGCCTTCTTGAGGATCTGGTGGGCGGCCTCGCGCATGGAGACGGGCTGGTCGGTCTCCGAGGAGGGCTTGAGCTGCCAGAGGCGAGGACCGGCGTTCTCGAAGGCCGAGGCGGGGTTCTGGGAGGCGCGCCGGAGGACCACGCCGATCGACTTCACTGGCGACTTGCCCGAAGGCTTGATGAGCCCCTTGGCGATCGCGCGGGCGACCATCTCCTCCTCGCTCAGGGCCGCTCCGGCCTCGGCGAGGATCAGGTGGGCGGCTTCGAGGTAGGTCATCATGCGGGGGGTCCTCACGGTCACGAACGGGGATGCGGATGCGGCCAGCCGACCTGGAACGGGCCCTACGGGCGTCGTGGCAGCCCGAACGGGGGCTTTGGACACGCCGGCGGCTCGGAATTTCGAAGGCGACGGGGCCATGGACCGCACGACGACCTGCTTGGAGCGGCTTTCAGCATTGTACCCGGAATGAGGCCTCGCTACCAAGGGGGCCCTCCGATCGGCCGATCGAAACTGGCAAAGAATTAGGCGAATTTAACCGGGTCTTGGTCAAGTTCGCCTCCCGCATGGCGGATAAGGGAGGCATGCAGATTTCACGCGCCGCTTCCCCAATTCAACGCCGCCCCGCCGATCACCTGGATCTGGCCATCCGGCAGCGCCCCGAAACCTCGCCTCAGGCCACGCCTGCGGCCGGGTCCAAGGCGCAGCTCGCGGGGGACACGCTTCGGACCCGCGCTCATGTGGCGCTGGATCGGGCGCTTCCCAAGGCCACGCAGGCTCCCTTGCCCGAGACCTGGCAGGGGACGATCGAGGCCATCCGCGTGAAGGCGGTGGACAAGGGCGCCGAGGCGCTGATCTGGCTGGGGGATTTGCACCCGGCGATCGCCAAGACCGGCCATCAGATTTACGGCCTCATGACCCGCCAGGCGGACGGACCGAACGTGGAGAAGCTGGCCCCGGTGGGGGAGAAGCTGCTGCGCGGGGCTCAGCCGACTGAGGAAGGCTTCCGCCAGCTGAAGGCGCTCGGCGTGAAGACCGTGATCAACCTGCGCCCCGAGGACAACCGCGAGGCCGAGATCCTGGAAGGCCTCGGGATGAAGGCCATTTACCTGCCGCTGCCCCCGCTGGGCGCTCCCACGCATGCCGAGACGCTTTCCTTCCTGAAGACGGCCCTGGATCCGGCGAACGGCAAGGTCTTCTTCCATTGCTTCCACGGCGTGGACCGCACGGGGACCATGGCGGCCGCCCTGCGGATCGCCCGGGACGGCTGGACGGCCGACCAGGCCATCGAAGAACTTCACTCCCACGGCTTCCACGACGCCGGCCAGAAGGCCAAGATTGCCTACATCAAGCGCTTCGAGAGCTACTGGAAGGCGCTTCCCATCGAGCGGAAGGCCGAGATTCTCCATAAACCCATCTCCCAGGGCCCCTTCTTCTTCGGCGTCGCCTAGATCGCCGTGACGCCTTCACCCCGGGACCCGAGCGGTTCCGGGGTTTCGCCGTGGAGACCCCTCCTCGAGCGGATTGTGCGGCCCGTTTCCGGGGTATAAGAAGCTCCTGAACAGTCAAGGAGTGAAGCATGAAGCCCCATTTTGGCGTCGACGTCGACGGAGTCCTGGCCCACCATTTTCCGGCCATGCTGGAGATCGTCACGGAGCTCACGGGCCTGACGGTGAGCCCGGATCAGGTGACGGACTACTACTTCGCGGGCCTGGTCTCGCGCGATCTGATGGAGCGGGTTTTCGAGCGCTGCATGGAATGCGCGATGGATTTGCCGCCCATGGCGGATTACCACCTGGTCAACGAGCTTCCCGGCACGGTCACCATCGTGACGCATCGCCCGGCGGAAGCGGCCGAGGAGACCACCAAGGAGTGGCTGCGCCGGCATGGCATCCGCTACGATGGGATCGTCTTCGCCAAGGGTTACAAATCCGCGGCGGGCCCCTTCGACTTCTTCATCGACGACGCTCCCCAGAACGCGTTGGACCTGGCCGCTTCCGGCGCCATGACCTACCTCATGGACTGGCCGTACAACCGGGAGAGCCGCTTCGGCGAGCATGAGCACCGGGTGGTGCGCGTGGGGGGCTGGAAGGAGATCCAGGCCCATCTCGAAAAGACCCAGACCTGGCCGCGCCGGGTGGGCTGAGGCCGGACGGCGCTAGCCGCTTTTCCCGCAAACGTGACGAGGCCCCCGGAACTCCGGGGGCCTCGCGCATGGGAGAGGCTAGTCGTCGATGGGGAAGGTGAAGGTCAGGGTCTTGAAGGCGAGGCTGAGCCCGACGGTGGCTCCCGAGAGGGTGTTGGCCGTGGGCATGTAGAGGTAGCCGAGGCTGAGGGTTCCCCGGACGCCTCCGCCGAAGCGGCGGCTCATCGAGACGCTGGGCTCGAGGACGAAGCTGCCGCCGCCGCCCGGGGCGAGGCCGCCGCCGCCGCCGCCGGCGAGCAGGCTGAGGTCGAGGAGGGTCGCCTCTCCGAGCTTCTGCTCCATGCCGATCAGCATGCCGCCGTAGCCGAGGCCCCCGGAGACGGTGTTGCCCGAGGAGAACGTGCCGCCGTAGCCCGCGCCGCCGAGATAGAGGTTCTCGGTGAGGTAGCCGGCACCGTGGCCGCCGAACATGTAGCCGACGTTCCCACCGGCGGGGAAGAGGGCCTTGACGGCGGGGCCGCCCTTGGAGAGGTCCTGGTTGGCCTTGGAGAAATCGAGCGTCGCCGGGTCGCGCCAGGGCTTGGCCTCCGCCAGGGGGGCGAGGGTGAGGGTCAGGGCCAGGGCTGCGATCAAGGGTTTGAACATGGGGGTACCTTTCTACAAAAGAGGGGGACAACCCATGGGACGGGATCGATCGGGGGCTTGTTCCCTTACTTGCTCTTGCCCGCGGGAGTGGGCATCTTGGCGAGGTTCATGAGGTCGTCGAGCTCCAGGGGGCGCTTCTTGGCCCACTGCTTCATCTTGAGGAAGAGGCGGGTCATGCGGCGCGGCATGAAGGAGACGGTCAGCTTGGTGCGGCCCTTCTCCTTGGTGACCTCCTGGGAGATGCTGGAGTAGGGGCCGCGGCTCATCTCGGTACGCAGGGCCTTCTTATTGGGGAAGAAGGTGATGGTCTCGCGGATGGCGCGGCCGCGCTTCGGCTTGAGCTCGCGAATGAGCGTGTTGCGGGTGCGCTCGATCACCTGGACGCCCTTGATCTGCTTGGGGTCGCGCTTCGGGTGCTCGACCTGATCCTTGATGGCCATCCAGACCCGATCATGCGGAGCATCGATGAAGATGCTGAACGTGTAGCGGTCGTCGGTCTGCTTGGCTTTTTCGTCTGGCTTGTCCACGGTCGTCGATTTCCCAGTCTCTTTACCCATTGTCACCCTACCCATCGTCTTCGTCTCGGCGCACGCCGGCGTTTTCGTCCGGCCTCTCGGCCCAGGGCCCTCGTCCACGCTATCCAAGACCGGAAGACAAATCAAGGCGGGGAGTCACGACCTTGAGGGCGACTCTTCTCCGCAGCCGATCTTGGACTTGAACGGGTCGATAACGCGTTCTTAAGCATCATAGCCGAAAAGGAGGGCCCGGCACCAGCCGGGCCCTCGTTCGGGTCTTTCGCGTCAGGCCGTTGAAGCGGCTTTCGCGCTAGGAGCAGCGGGAGTAGCCGCAGCCGCGGCAGACCGCGCAGCCTTCGCCGAATTCGAGCGAGTGGCCGCACTCGGGGCACTCGGGGGATTCGCCGTAGACCTCGACAGCGTGGACGCCGTGACGGTTGATGGCGCCGGCGGCCTCCGCGACGATCACGGTCTGGGGCTGGGGCACGGTCAGGGGCTGGAGCTCAGGACCCTGGGGCTGCATGGCCATCATCTGGCCGAGCTGGCGGGGCGAGTCCTTGAGGACCTTGCCGATGGCGTCCGGGATCGACAGCACCTGGTTGGGGCCGAAGCCGTAGGGGTTCGCCGACCGGATGCCGATGAGCTGCTGGGCCAGTTCGTCGGCGGGCACGTTGTACTGCAGGCTGAGGCTGATCAGGCGGCCGATGGCTTCCGAGAGCGAGTTCAGCGTGCCGCCCGAGCGACCGATGTTGCTCACCACCTCGCGCATGCCGCGCTCGTCGTAGTTGACGGTGGTGTAGAGCTTCCCGTCGCCGGTGGTGGTGACCCGGGTGAAGCCGTAAAGGTCCTCGGGGCGGGTGCGGGGCTTGACCTTGTGGTCGCGCATGTCCACGGCCACGGGCTTGGCCTCGACCTTGGGCTCGGCCTTGGGCTCCGCCTTGGGGGTGGAGAGGGGCTGGAACTGGCGCGAGCCGTCGCGGTAGATGGTGATGCCCTTGCAGCCGGTTTCCCAGGCAAGCTGATAGGCGATGGATACGTCCTCGACCGTGGCGTGGTTGGAGAAGTTGATGGTCTTGGAGGTGGCCGAGTCGTTGTAGCGCTGGAAGGCGGCCTGGATGAGGACGTGCTCGTTGGGGGTGATGTCGTGGGCGGTGGCGAAGGTGGTGAGCACGTCGGTGGGGAGGTCGTAGCCCTCGAGGTTCACCAGGCTGCCGTGGTTGGCCTCGACGGCCTCCATGAGGGCGTCCGAGTAGAAGCCGCGGGCCTTGGCGGTTTCGAGGAAGATCTTGTCCACGTCCACCATGTGGGTGTCGGCCTGCCAGCGCTTGAAGGCGAGGGCGAAGACCGGCTCGCAGCCGCCGGAGGTGTCCGCGATGATGGACAGGGTGCCGGTGGGGGCGATGGTGGTGGTGGTGGAGTTGCGGATGCCGTAGGCCTCGATCTCGCGGATCAGCGCGGCGTAGTTGGCCTCGGGATGGCGGTTGGGGTTGCGGTCACGCTCGATCATGAGGCGCTCGAAGAAGACGTTGGACTCGGCCTCGTGGCCGTCACGGCCGGGGAACTGGCCGCGGGTCTTGGCCAGCTCGACGGAAGCGACCTTGGACTCGAAGTCGATGAACGAGAAGACTTCCTCGGCCAGCTTGAAGGAGGCTTCGGTGCCGTAGCCGACGCCCATGCGGAAGAGCATGCGGGCGAAGCCCATGACGCCCAGGCCGATCTTGCGGGTGGCGAGGGTGACCTCGCGGATCTGGGGGATGGGGTAGACGTTGGCGTCGATGACGTTGTCGAGGAGGTGGGTGGAGAGGTGGACGGCGTGGCGCAGGCGGGCGTAGTCGATCTGGGGCTTGCCGTGGGCTTCGACCACGAAGCGCTCGAGGTTGATCGAGCCGAGGTTGCAGGACTCGTAGGGGATGAGGGGCTGTTCGCCGCAGGGGTTGGTGGATTCGTACTGGCCCATCCACCAGACGGGGCAGTAGCGGTTCATGCGGTCGATGAAGACCACTCCGGGCTCGCCGGTGTTCCAGGCGCGGCGGATGATCTCGCCCCAGACGGTGCGGGCGTCGAGCTGGCCGACGGCCTCACCCGAGCGGGGATTCAAGAGATCATAGGGCTTGCCCTGCTCGACGGCTTCCATGAAGGCGTCGGTGACGGCGACGGAGATGTTGAAGTTGGTGAGCTTGCTGAGGTCTTCCTTGTGCCGGATGAAGTCCATGATGTCCGGGTGGTCGACCTTGAGGATGCCCATGTTGGCGCCGCGGCGCATGCCGCCCTGCTTGATGGATTCGGTGGCGGCGTTGAAGACGTCCATGAAGGAGACGGGGCCGGAGGAGACGCCCTTGGTGGAGGCGACGAGGTCGTTCTTGGGGCGCAGGCGGCTGAAGGCGAAGCCGGTGCCGCCGCCGGTCTGGTGGATGAGGGCGGCGTGCTTGATGGTCTCGAAGATGCCGGCGAGGTCGTCCTGGACGGGCAGGACGAAGCATGCGGAGAGCTGCCCGGTGCGGGTGCCGGCGTTGGCGAGGGTGGGGGAGTTGGGGAGGAAGTCCAGGCCTGCCATCAGATCGTGGAAGCGCTGGGCCGTCGCCTGGATTTCGGCCGCGGTGGCGCCGTACTGGCCGTCGATCTGGGCGAGGGTGTTGGAGACGCGCCAGAAGAGGTCGTCCGGCGTCTCGCAGACGCGGCCCTGTTCATCCTTCTGAAGGTAGCGCTTGTCCAAAACCGTCAAGGCATTCTGACTGAGCATGCGAAATCTCCGTGTCCTATCGAATCGAGAATGAGTGGTAAGAATCCTGGGGCATGAGCCGAGAAGGGCGTCCCGGTTGGCGATCAGAGAAGTTAAGGGCGGTTTGTTAAGATTTAACAACCAGGCGTTCGCCTCACACTAGATGTAGTGTAGTCAGCGTCGAAACTCACTGTAGCATCCACTAGATTCGCTTGTCTAGAACGCCGGAAATTCGGCTTTGTCAAGCGGGAAATTGGCCCGGGGCGGGGGGGCTTGCGGGGGCCGGGCGTCCGATCGCGGGTGGGGGGGCGGGCCGGCGCCGGCCTGCTGAATTCCTTCATCCAAGGGAGCTAACCCGAGAGGGGGGCGTTCTTGTTAGGCTGGAGCATGACCGTTTCCCCGCATGCCGTTCGGGGCGGTTTTCGGGAGGCTGAGACTCCTTTGCGCTCGGGCGCCGCAGGGCGCTGTGCGAGGCGGGGAGCGGTTATCCTGCGTTAAGCCCAGGTAAGCTTGGGTGAGACTTCTGTGAATTCTCGATTAAACGTCTTGCCAAGGCCTCGGCGATGATTCATAATTTTTGTGAAGGGTCTTTACGCTGCCGAGGTCTGCCCGCGCTGTCTACCAAAGGACGGTACCCATGTTGAAGTGGTTCAACGCCCTGATCCGTGCCTTGAGAGCCTTGAGGCGTCCTTCGCCGTCGCCCGTTGACGCGATCCCTTCGAGCTGGGTGCCCGAGAGCCCGACGCAGCTGATCAGCGCCTGGCAGCAGGCGCGCAACAGCCAGTCCTTGGGCTTCGTGCTCAGTCAGGCCCGCATCAGCAAGGGCCTGAGCCTCTTGCAGCTTCAGACCGTGACCGGCATCAACGCCACCTACCTGGTCAAACTCGAGCATAACCTGGTCTCCCAGCCGTCGATCTTCGTCCTGGTCCAGCTGGCCGAGACCCTGGATCTCGATCTGCGCCAGGTGATCACCCGCCTCGATCCGACGGCCTACAGCCACGAGGATCTCATGGCCCTGGAGCGCCGCTGGCGCCTCTGCCTCCTGGCGCAGCCGGGCAACCGCAACGGCATCCTCATGCTGGAGTCCATCTCCCTGATCTGGGCGCAGATGGGCATGCGATCCTCCGGCCGCCACTAGCCCGGACCTTTCCGGCGCCCGCAGAGGGCGCCTTTCGTCGTTTCAGGGCATGCGGCTTGATTCCCCCGCCCCGGGCCGCTAGGCTACAGGCATGCACCTGGTCTACCTGCTGCGCTGCGCCGATGGCACGCTCTACACCGGCTATACCACCGATCTCCCCCGCCGCCTCCGCGCGCATAACGCCGGCAAGGGCGCCAAGTACACCCGCGCCCGCCTCCCGGTCACGGCCGTCGCCGCCTGGGAGTTTCCCACCAAGGGCCAGGCCCTCTCCGCCGAGTACCGGATCCGCCACCTGCGCCTCCCCCAGAAGCAGGCCCTCATCGCCAAGGGGATCCTCCCTCCCGAGCTTGGTGCCCTGGGCGCCGTTTCCGTAGACTCGGAGCATGCTGAGGACCTTTCGGGATCCGGAGGCCGAGGCGCTGTTTCAGCGGAGGCCCCCGCAGAACCTGCCCCCTGAGATCATGCGCGTCGCGCGGCGCAAGCTCGCGCTGCTCGACAGCGCCGTGCGGCTTTCCGATCTCCAGCGCCTGCCGGAGAATCGGCTGCATACCTTGGCGGGGGGATCGCATAAGGGGCAGCATGAGGTGGCGATCGCCGACGGCTGGACCCTGCGCTTCCGCTGGATGGACGGGGACGCCTACCAGGTGGAGCTGGTCGCTCCGGGGCACGGCGCTCCGTGACGCGCCTGCCCCCTCTCCATCCCGGAGCGATCCTGCGCGAGGAGCTGATGCGCCCCTACGGCCTCGCGGCTTCCCAGCTCGCCCGCGAACTGGGAGTCCCGGCCTCGCGCGTCCGCGCCGTCCTGGCGGGGCGCGCTCCCGTCACCGCCGAGCTGGCCCTGCGTCTGGGCCGGTTCTTCGGCCTCACCCCCGCCCTCTGGCTCAATCTCCAGCAGCGCTACGACCTGAGCGTGGCCGAGGACGCCATGGCGGATCGGATCGATCACGAGGTGCGCCCCTTTGTCTCGGGGCTTCCGGGGTGGTAAACTAGCGGTTCGGCCCGCGTGGCGCGGCCGTCCAGCTTCGATCATCCCAGGAGGTATACCCGTTGCTTCGCGCAGGAATCGTCGGCCTTCCCAACGTCGGCAAATCGACCCTTTTTAACGCATTGACCCGGGCGGGCGCCCTCGCTGCGAACTACCCCTTCGCCACCATCGACCCGAACGTCGGCGTCGTCACGGTGCCGGACGAGCGGCTCGGCGTGCTCCAGGGCATCGTCAAGACCACGACCGTCATCCCGACCGCCATCGAGTTCGTGGACATCGCCGGCCTGGTGCGCGGCGCCAGCCAGGGCGAGGGGCTCGGCAACCAGTTCCTCGCGCATATCCGCGAGGTGGATGCCATCGTCGAGGTGGTCCGCTGCTTCGAGGACGGCAACATCACCCACGTCGAGGGCGGAGTCGATCCGATCCGCGACATCGAGACCATCAACCTCGAGCTGGCCCTCGCGGACCTCGGCACCGTCGAGAAGATCCTCGAGCGCAACCGCAAGCCTGCCAAGTCCGGCGACAAGGCGGCGGCCGCCCTGGTCGACGTCCTCGAGAAGATCAAAGCCCAGCTCGATGAGGGCAAGTGGGCGCGCACGGCGGATCTCTCCCCCGAGGAGCTGGTCATCATGAAGCAGGTTCCCCTGCTCACCAACAAGCCCGTGATCTACGCCGCCAACGTGGCCGAGGGAGACCTGGCCGACGCCGAGAACCTCCCCCTGGTCCAGAAGGTCAAGGAGTTCGCGGCCTCCGAGAAGGCCGAGGTCGTCACCATCTCGGCGCAGATCGAGTCCGAGCTCGCCCAGCTCAGCCCCGAGGAAGCCGTCGAGTACCTTTCGGACCTGGGCGTCGCCGAGAGCGGCCTGAATAAGCTGATCCGCTCGACCTACCGGATCCTCGACCTCATCACCTACTTCACCGCCGGGGTCAAGGAGGTGCGGGCCTGGACCATCACCCGCGGAACGCTCGCTCCGGGCGCCGCCGGCGTCATCCACACCGACTTCGAGCGCGGCTTCATCCGGGCCGAGGTCACCGCCTACCATGACCTGGTCACCTGCGGCTCGGAAACCGCCGCCAAGGAGAAGGGCCTCCTTCGCCTCGAAGGGAAGACCTACGAGGTCAAGGACGGCGACGTCATGCACTTCCGCTTCAACGTATAGATATCAATATCGATTAGCGCTCGATCACCTCGTCCCAGAACCGTATGGGGCGAGGTGATGTCTTTGGGACGGTCGGAGTATCCAAGGCAAACTCGTTGTGAAGGTAGTCCGCGAGGTTGCAACCATGGTAGATGATGTCGGTTTGGTACACAGAGAAGATGGGGTTTCCCGATTCCTGGGGTTCCATCGGAATGTAGCGGTGCCCGTAGATCGGGATCAAGATTGGAACGCGCCACAACTCACCGGCTGCAATGCTCAATGCTTCCGTTAGTGACGCTGGCTTCGCTCCCCAGCCGGGCCACCAAAAGTCACTCTGCTCGATATCGAAGAAGATCCCTTGAATCGGCCAATTGAGCTGGTCCCGAAGCTCTTGGGAATCCTGACGCCAGTTGGGAAAGCGGTCGCCGACCGGAAGGGCATGTTGTAGCAACCTCTTGAGGTCGTGTGGGAAGCGTATCCCGAAGGTGCGTTCAATAGCGGCTACTTCGGCGTCGGTTAGACCTGGGTCCAGTTTGACTCCGGCGGTTTTGAGCGCCGTAATCAGAAGCTCGGAATCAATGGTTTCCTTCAACCTAAGTGCCTCCCGTCGACGAGTTGAGCCACGAATCCTTTTCGGATCAGCCTAAAGGGCGTCGCGATTTCTGCGTCTAATCTCGACCACCCGAAAACGAAGGGGGTGTTGTTCGGAGTGTGGTGCTCAGGCTGAGGGATCGGCCGTTATCGGCGTTCATGGGGCAGCCGTGTTTCGAGGCCCGATCTGGGCGAACGACGAGGAACGCCCTCACGCGATTGCGTGGGCGTAGGAGGCGGAGCCCTTCTCTTTGGGGCTCAACGTACGGCAAGACGCTCTTATCCCCGCCTGCTCCGACTTTTCATCCGCGGCCAAAGCGAGACGCCTGCCCCGCAAATCACAAGCCCAAGCCCGAAGTACAGGAAGTGGACTCCGTGAGATCCGCGAATCAAGAGGACCTGGATCACGATCCAGCCCATGAGCACGAGCCCCATGACCGCCGTCAGCAACCAAGCCCTTGCAGGATGCCGCATGATCGCAATGCCGGCGACCATGTGGCCGACCCCGATGACCCAGAAGAGAATCAAGCCGGGTATCCGGAAGTCCGGAAAGGGCGTGTAGCGCAGCATCTCCAGCGGCGTGCCCAAGGCCGAGCCGTCTGGAAACAGGCTAAGGAGGCCTCCGCCATAGAGGGCTCCCAGCGAAACGAAAACATGCAGGACCAGCAGGCCCAGCTGGATGCTTCGCGAACCCTTCGGGGTATCCGTTGTTCGTGAGACTCGTGATTCAGGCATATGTCCCCTCCTCGCATAGCCATTGTAGTGTTCCGCCTGGAGTCACGCGCCCGTACCCTCCACCGATCTGCGCCGCTTCGCCTAGGGCTAGGCATATTCCTCTGGGACAACGGGGGCGTGCGTTCTATCGCTTGAGCGCCGGATACCCGTTTGCGTAGGAGCCGACGTACCAGGAAGCGTTGCGTCGCCCTACCCCTTGGAGCCTAGGAGGGTTGGCGTCGTTACGAGGGGAAGTGGCCACTCGAAGTGTTGAACGGTACGAAAGGGTGTTGTCATGCACTTCCGCTTCAACGTCTAAACTGCAGCCCAATGCAAAGCGGTCAGAGTGGCTGGATGCTCTGCCCGCTTTGCATGGCTCCGAGCCGTGGCGACCCGCGAACCAAACGGGAACTCGGCTTCACGTCAGGCTCTCGTTACTTGTCCCTCTACTTACTTGGCGGGCAGGCTAAGCAGGAACTCAGCCCAGGATGTTTCTTTCGCGAAGCGCGCACGCCGGGACTCGCCCTTGAGGAAAGTCAGGTGCCGCTTGAGGTCCCCGCGGGACGGCCGCATGATGGAACGGCCATGGGCATCGTCGCCGAAGGAATCCGCCTCGTACGGCAGCGCGCTGGCCTGCGCGGTCTCTTCAAACTGCTCTGGAACCCCATGCGGTTCGGTTCGCGAGCTGGAATTCCACACCTTCGAACCCGTGCTCATGGGGAAGAGGACGCATGGGCTTTGGCCTCGAGGATCAAGGGATGTCACCGTCACGGGCTCACGCGGCCCCCTTGTCCGCCACATCGAGCGGTACCCGGAACCAGAACGTGCTGCCGACGCCCACCTGGCTGCGCACCCCAATTTGGCCGCCATGCGCCTCGATGATCGCCTTGCTGATGCTCAAGCCGAGGCCCGTCCCACCCTTGCGCTGGCCATCCGCAAGCTGAGCAAAGCGATGGAACAACTTCGGTAGGTCCTCAGGAATGATGCCGGGGCCCTGATCCACCACCTCGGCATACAGCGAACCGGCCTCGTTGTAGGCCCGGATCCGGATCGTACCGCCGGCTGGCGAGAATTTGAGGGCATTGCTGAGGAGATTGGACAGCACGCGTTCGATGCGGGGCGCATCCAGCATGGCGACCAAAGACTCGTCCGGCAAATCGACCTGGATGGCGACGTGGGCGTCCGCCGCTTGCGGTTGGGCGCTCTCGCTGATTGCTTGAATGGCGGTACGCAGGTCGATGGGTTCCCGTCGCAGCGCGAAGGTCCCGGCGTCCAGGCGGGCGAAGTCGAGGAGATCGTTGACCAGGAACTCGAGCCGCTTGGCGCCTCGCTCGATCTGGGTGATGAAGTCGCGCTGCTGGGGCGTCAGAGGCCCCGCAATCTCCTCGTCGAGGAACTCGGCATAGCCCATGATGGAGGTCAGGGGCGTCCGGAGATCGTGGGAGACGGCGTTGACGAAGTTGTTCTTCATGGCATCAAGCTGCTTGACCGCCTCAAGCTCGGCGTGGGCGGCCTCTTCGCGCCTCTTGAGCCGGGTTTGCTCCAGCTCGGCTTTCCTCCGCTCGCTGAGATCCTTGATGAGGAGCACGACGCCCACGATGTGACCGCCCTTGCGGATGGGGGAGACGAGGTATTCGATTGGACACATGGAGCCGTCCTTGCGCCAGAATACCTCGTCTGTCACCGAACGGACCCGGCCGTCCTGCACCGTTTGAAGCACCGGACACTCGGAGGCAGGATAGGGGCACCCGTCCGGTCGGGAGTGATGAAGCAGCGCATGTCCGTTCCGGCCGACCAACTCCTCGACTTCGTAGCCGACCATGTGTGCGGCGGTCGGATTGATGAACTGGATGACGCCGTCGCGATCGCCGCCGTAGATTCCCTCTCCCGCCGAATTCAGGATCAGCTCGTAGCGTTGCGTGAGGCCTTCGAGGGCCTCGGCCATCTCGTCGAACGAGAAGGCCAGCCGCGCAAACTCATCGCCCCCTCGGGGCATGCCGGTCCGAACGCTCAAGTCTCCGCTCGCCAGGCGTTTGGTGGCATTGATCAGCGTCTGAACCTTGCGTAACACGAACCAATCGCCCATGATCCAGGCCACGAGCAAACTGAACAAGCCGATCAACCCCATGCCTGCCAGGTTGCGGCCGAGCATCGCGTCGGCCTTGGCGAAGGCCACTTGACGGGGAATTCCGACCGCCAGGTAGGCGCTGGGGACGTCGGGATCCCCTCCCAAGGGGGAAAACGAATAGAGTCGCTCTTGATCATCCGGCCCCAGCCCCTCGACCACCCCGGACTTCTGTTCGAGGATCGTCCGGACGACCGGCAAGCGGGCGACGTTCTTCCCGACCCACGCTTCCGGATGCGGTTGGACTGCGAGCACCTTGCCGTTGTGATCCACCAGCATCACGGCTGATCCGGGCGGCAAGTGGGCCTGCGCCGCCAGCTGACTGAGCCACGACAATTGCACCGTGGCGCCCAGAACCCCCGTGATTCGCCCATCGGCCTCGCGAATCGGGTACATGAAGCCTAGCACCGCCTGATTCGAGATGGGGCCGATCTCATAGTCGCCGATGGCGAGCTCTCCGGTGCGCATGGCGCGCTCGGCGTGCGGCAATCGCCTCAAATCGAGCTTGCCGGAGAACGGGATGGCACTGCACGTGACTTCCCCTTGGCGATTGAGCATGGCGATGTTGGCATAGTAGGGGTACTTGTCCCGCACGGAGGCCAGGAACTCGTGACAGTCCGGCTTTCGCGGATCGAGCAACTGGGGATGTGCCGCCAAGAGCACCAGCAACTGCCGAGTCTCCTGGATGATGCGGTCGTATTGAAAAGAAGCGGGTCGTATGAGGGCAAAGGCGCTCTGGCGGGCCTCGTTCAGCGCCATCTGGCGCTGCTCGGCGGCCGAGCGGACCATCAGCCCCATGGCCGGCACGACCGAAAAGAGGACCAGTAACAACAGGCGAGAGCGAAGGCTAAGTGACCAGCCCCCCCGGCCGCCACGAGCCTCCCGGGGTAGGACCGACCTCAGGAACCTAAGCCATGTCCCATGCTGCAGAGCCACTTTTCCCCAAAATCACACCGATACCACGAATGCGCGCCCCCGCATTCTATCATGGTCCCCTCCCCCAAGGCTCGGCAGCTTGTAGCTCGCGAAGGGCCCCATGGCGCGAGCCTCATTCGCCGGATCGTTCACGGTCAAAACAGTGGCCCCTCGAACCATTGAACCGACAATACGTGCAACGTCATGCACTTCCGGTTCAACGTTCAACACCGGTTATCCCATCCCTTCCTCGGTGCCCTTGCCCACCGACAGGGGAGCCGCGTATTCGGCACCCAGGTATCCGGTCGTAGTTTGGTCCTCGAGGAGTTCTTGATGCCCCCCGAGTTTCCGCGCGTAAATCCATCGAGCATCCCGCTTCACGCGCTCCTCGAACAGTCGCTGGTCGAGACGGGCGCGCTTGGAGCCACCGTGGCCTTGCTCGTCGATGGCGAGGCCAAGTTCAGGGTGGGGATTGGCGAGCTGGCGGAACGACCCGATGCCAAGTTCTATGCCTACAGCGTCACTAAGTCGGTGCTGGCCACCCTCGCGCTGCAGTTGTCGGAAGCGGGCCGCCTCGAACTCGATAGTCCTATCCGCGCCTGGCTTCCCGATTTACATGTCCTAGCCCCCATTACCGTGCGCCAGCTGCTTAACCACACAAGTGGCATGCCGGATTACGGTGGGATGTCGCGCTACCGACAAGCGGTTCGGACATCTCCAGAGACGGCTTGGGAGCCGAGCCGTTTCATGGAGTTGCTGTCGGACGCGACGCTGTTGTTCGCGCCGGGGCAGGGTTGGAGCTATTCGAACCTCGGCTACATGCTGATCCGCCGGATCATCGAGGCGGCCGGTGGCCAAACCCCTGACGAGAGCTTGGCTTCCCGGATCGTGGTTCCCCTCGGCTTGACCGAGACACGGTTCGCCTCTCGCCGTGCCGATGCCAGCGACTTGACTCCCGGGTTTGAGGGGGGCCCTGACCGAGAGAACCTCATTGCGCGCTACGATCCAGGCTGGGTCTCCCATGGGGTTGTTCGCTCGACCGCCCTGGAGCTTGCCAGGCTCATGGAGGGAGTGACGAATGGCAGCTTGCTGGGTGACTTCTGGCTGGGGCAGATGCTCTCCGCGGTCCCGGTTCCAGGGGCGGTTTCCCTGGGCCGAGACCCTCGCTATGGCCTCGGCCTGATGGTCGAGACCATGCCATTTGGCCGGGTTGTCGGCCACAACGGGGAAGGACCGGGCTATTCGGTCGCGTGTTGGTCCTTCACCGCAGAAGGCCATCGGATCTCGGGCGCTTGCATGATCAATCAATCGATTCCCAATGCTGCTCAAACCCTACTCTTCAAGGCGTTTTCTGCCTTCCTGAAGGCCTAGCGCGACTGGGCGACGTCTGCGGTAGCTCCCGCTCGAAGGCTTGAGCCACCCTCCGTCCGACTAGCGAAGGGATCTCCTCGCGCTTTGTTCCGCCGTCCTCGAGGGCCTTGCCGCCAGGGGGGCGGTACAGCCGCAGGTCATGGCCCTATTCCGCGGGTTTGATGGCGAGGAGTCGCAGGGCGTTGAGCACGACCAGAATCGTCGCCCCCATGTCGGAGAGGACCGCCATCCAGAGCGTGAGCAAGCCCGGGAAAACCAGCACCGTGGCGACGAACTTCACCACCAGGGAGAAGGCGATGTTCTGGCGGATGATCCGCATCGTCCGGCGACTCAGGTGCATCGTGAACGGGATGCGTCGGACATTGTCGCTCATGAGCGCCACGTCGGCCGTTTCGATGGCGACGTCGGTGCCGACCGCTCCCATGGCGATGCCCAGGTTTGCTGTTGCGAGCGCCGGGGCGTCGTTGACGCCATCTCCGACCATGGCCACGCGCCCGAATCGGGCTTCGAGGTCCTTGACGGCAGCGACCTTGTCTTCGGGCAGCAGGTTGGCCCGGACCTCGTCCACCCCGATTTGCGTCGCGATCTCCTGGGCGGTGCGGGCGTTGTCCCCCGTCAACATGGCCACCCGGGCGATCCCCATTCGCTTGAGCTCCGCCACGATCGCTCGGCTTTCGGGACGCACGGGGTCGGCGATGGCGATGAGACCGTAAACTGAATGTTCGTCGCCCAGGAGCACGACCGTGTTTCCGGCCGCTTGAAGGCGCGTGACATGGGCGCCGGCTTCCCCGAGCGCCGTTCCCCGCTGCTCGAAGAAGCGGGGACTGCCCACGAAGAGGAGGCGTCCGTCGACCTCCGCCTTCGCGCCATGTCCGATGATGGCCTCGAAGGCCTGTCCTGCTTGAGGCGAGCCGATCGTACGCTCCGCATGGCGCAGGATGGCCGCCGCGAGCGGGTGCTCGGAGCGTGCTTCGACGGATGCCGCGAGGCGCAGGACCTCCGCGTCGCTACGCCCTCCCAGCGCGATGACGCTCTGAACCTCTGGGCGCCCCTGGGTCAGCGTGCCCGTCTTATCGAAGGCCAGCACGCGGATACTCGCCCCCTGCTCCAGGTGCGTCCCACCCTTGATGAGGACGCCATGGCGGGCGGCATTTCCGATGCCTGCCACCAGGGCGACGGGGGTCGAGACAACCAACGCGCAGGGGCAGGCCAGCACGATGAGGGCCAAGGCGCGGTAAATCCAGACATCCAAGGGTTGGCCGAAGAGGGGCGGGACGAGGGCGACCAGCAGAGCGAGCCCCATGACGACCGGCGTATAGCGCATGGCGAAGCGATCGACGAAGGATTGAACCGACGCACGCTCGCTTTGAGCATCCTCCACCATGTGGATGATGCGCGCGAGGGTCGTATCCTCCACGCGCTTGGTCACGCGGACTTCCAGCGCCCCTGCCCCGTTGACGGAGCCGGCGAAGACCTCGGAGCCGGATGTCTTCGCAACGGGAATCGACTCGCCCGTGATGGGGGCCTGGTTGACGGAGGATTGGCCTTCGAGGACAACGCCGTCCATGGCGATCTTTTCGCCGGGCCGCACCACGAGGATGTCGTCGAGGTCGATCTCTTCGACCGGCACCTCGGCTTCGCCGCTGCACCCCTTGATTCGAGCGGTCTTGGGAGCCATCTCGATGAGCCCACGGATGGAGGTCCGCGTCCGCTCCATGGCGGCGGCTTCAAGCCCGTTGCTGACCGCGTACAGGAAGGCGATCGCCCCCGCCTCGGCCCACTCCCCGATCAAGATGGCTCCGGTGACCCCGATGGTCATCAGGGCGTTCATGTCGAAGCTCAGCGCCCGGATCGAGCGCAGTCCCTGTCGGAAGGTCTGGAAGCCGCCCACCCCGGTCGCCAGGGCGAAAAGCCCGATGACCCCGGCATGGGACTCGCCCCACCGAAGGGAGGTGAGCCAGCCCGCGAGCGCGGCCAGGCCCGAGATGACGGTCGCCAGTTTTTGGCCATGCTGCGACCAGAAGCTGGGGGGAGCGGTTTGCTCGATCGGTTGGCCTCGCAGAGGCTCGGCCGTGTAGCCGAGGTCGCCGATCGCCTGCTGGATGGTTTCGACGGGCGTCTCATGGGTGACCGTCATCTGGAAGCTCACGGGGTTGACCTTGACCAGGCCGATGCCTTCCAACGTCGAGAGCTTCCGCTCGACCTGAGAGACCTCGTTTGCGCAGCAAACCCCCTTGAGATGGAAGCGGGTCGTGGTGGACGTCGTTGCCATAGGTTGTTTACTCCGATGCGTCAAAGTTCCTGGACGTGGTCCAGGCATTCGGCCAGCAGGCGGGTGATGTGCCCATCGGCGAGTGAGTAGTAGGCCATCTTGCCTTGGCGCCGGTAGTTGACCAGCCGCATGCCCCGAAGCAGCCGGAGATGGTTCGAGACTGCGGTGCTGCCCACCCCCAGCATTGCGGCCAGGTCGCAGACGCAGAGCTCGCCGCGCGAAAGGGCGTGGACGAGCTTGAGGCGCGTGGGATCGCTCAATAGCTTGAAGGTCTCGGCCATCGCGAAGACGGCTTCTCGAGGGGGCATGTCGGCGGTGATCGCTTCGACGGTCTCCCCGTGGACGTAGGAGATCTCGCAGCTATCCGCGCTGGGTTTGGTGTCTTGCATGATCCGCTCCTTGATCGCGCCCTAGCGAGGGGACGTGGCTTCAGGTCGTGAGACCGGGGTGTTGCGCTTACCAAGCAGGATGAGCTGGTAGCTTCCCCCGAAGACGGAGGGTTCGCTCGACACCTTCTGCAGTGGCAGCCCTCTACTCAGGTCATCAAAGCGCCGATTGATGTCGGTTCCTACCCATGAGGTGATGACATTGAGCATCCGCCGGGCCCATGGGGGCGTTTCGCCCGCCGGAAGGAACTTGTCGAAAACGACGATCCGGCCATCCGGCTTGAGGACGCGCAGGGCCTCCGCCAGAGCTTGCTCGGGATGTTCGACGACGCTCAGCACCAAGTTGAGGACGACTTTATCGAACGAGGACTCCGGATACTCCAGCTTTTCGGCGTTCATGACCCGCAACTCGACGGCGGGGGACTTCGCGCGCGCGACCGCGAGCATCTCCTCGGAGAGGTCGATCCCGACGACGCTGGCCGTCGGAGGAAGAAACGGCAAGTCCTCGCCCGTACCAACCCCGACAAGCAGAACGCGATCGCGGGGGGCGATCGCCAGGAGGCCGATCGCGCGCCGTCTGGCCGCACGAAAGAGGCGATGCCCCATGAGGCGGTCGTATATGGGGGCAAGGATGCGGTACTTGGTCACGTTGGTCTGGTTCTTCATCGAGAAACCTCTGCTCGACATGGTGACACGAATCAATCAATTCACTATATGGTGAATCGTAATACATGGGTGGGAAAGAGGCAAGTTCGAAGCAAGCGTGCGCACGAGACAGAGCCACCGACCCTAAACTCAAGGTCGGTGGCTCTGTCTCGAGGGGGCTGAGGTGACGGGCTTCTAAACGGATGGGCGCCGTCCGCCTTGGGCGGGCTCCAGGGCGGCGCGCTCAGGGGCCAGATCCGCGACGCGTGCCCCCCACCGGCGCCGCCGCATGGTCCAGAGCCGTCCGAAGACGAGGGTGAGCACGGCGAGGCTCGGCACGATCACCCAATCGCCCAAGCGACTGTAGGGGGTCGCCAGCCGCTGCATGGGTAAGGAGGCCAGCATGACTCCCTCGTTCGGCTCAAGGTCCGTCATCCATGCACGCATGCGGCCATGGGCATCCATCCCTGCGGAGAGGCCCAAGCGGGTCGAGCGAAGCAGCGAGAAGCCTCCTTCGATGGCCCGGATCCCGGCCATCTGGGTGTGAATCGGATCGATCCCGGCCCAGTCGGAGGAGGGTAGGGCGACCAGGTCCACTCCAAGGCGTGCATGCGTTCGGGCGAGAGGCGGCACGTCGTAGTCGTAGCAGATGGCCCCGGCCATGCGCCCCCATGGAGCCTGGTGGGCCCTATGTGGGCTCGTGCCGGCCACCGCGGGCTCGCCAGGCACCGGCACGTGCTTGAAGTAGGTTTCGCGGTCCCGCCCTTCGGCGTCGAACCAGTGGTATTTGTTCTCGTACCGGAAGGGCTGATCCGAGAGCGGGACGACGTAAGCGGCGATCAGCTCGACATGCAGGCGGCGGGCCAGTTCGGAGACCCGAGCCAGGAACTCGGCTTCTTGGGAAGTCTGGACCAAGGTGGAGCCTTCGGGCCAGACCACCAGCCGCGCGCCCATTCCTGCCGCCTTTTCGGTCCGCTCGAAGAGGGTGCGCTCGAATTGCTTCACCTCGGCGGCACCGGGTAAGGGCGGGCCCGAGAAGCGCGCGTCAGTGGCCACGGCGGCCACGCGCACCTGAGGGCCGGCAAGCGGCGTCGCCAGGCGCAGCGTTCCCCAGCCATGGGCGACCAGGAACAGCAGGCCAAACAGGGCCAGCGCCCAGCGGCTACGCCGATCGAAGGCGCGCGAACCGGCCCACTCCAGCGTGGCGGGGAGCGCATTCAACAGGAGGGCCAGCAGGGGGAGGCCACCGAGTGCGGCGAGTTGCAGGAGCGGCAGGTTGTCCAGCTGGGTGAGGGCGCTCGCTCCCCAAGACGTCAGCGGGGTGAAGGTCGCTTGCAGCCATTCCAGCACCGCGGTGGCGCTCGCGAACGCCAGGATCGCCCAGGCGTGCTGCCCCTTGCGGACCAGGCGATCCCAGAGCCAGAAGGCGGGCATGTGAATCAGGCCGATGGGCAGGGCGAAGCCCAAGGCCATGAAGGGGGATAGGGGCGGGGTGATGATCTTGAGCGTCGCCGCAACCCAGGCGAGCATGTAGACGGCTACCCATTCCCAGCCCTGTCGAGCCGTGCGGCGGTGCCGCAGGGCGATCAGGAAGGGCAGCGGAGCGAGCCAGCCTGCGAGGAAGACGGGCCAGCGCATTTGGGCGGCGATCAGCAGGCCTGCGCCCAGGAACAACCAGAAACGAAACCAGGTCGGGGTCATACCGGTCCTTTCTCCGAACAGTGTTCGGTTTTGCGTAAATAAAAAGAGCCGTCCTAGCGCGGCATGAGGCCGGCCACGTAGGTTTCCAGGGCCCGGAGGTCCGCGGCCTCGAAGTCCGCCTGAAAGCCCCGCAGATGCGTGAGTTGCAGGGTCGCCAGCCCATGGGCCAGGGCCCAGAAGCCGTAGGCGATTTCCTCGGCATCCCCTCCCGCTTCGGGCCTCATGGTGCCGTCCTCCAGGCCCGCGACCACCGCGTCGCGAAGGACCTCGTAGGCGCTTCCCGTGACGGGGTCGGCTGCGGCCTGACGTTTCGAGGGGGTGCGTCCGAAGAAGAGGGCGAAGTCCTCGGGGTTCTCGCGCGCGAAGGCCAGGTAGGCCTGGCCCAGGCGAATCAGCCGTCGGGGGGGCGGAAGCGCCGTGGGGAGGGCGCGCATGCGGGCATTGAGACGCGCATGGGACTCGGCGACCAGGGTCGCGACGAGGTCGTCCTTGCCGTCGAAATACTCGTAGAGGCTGGCGGGGCTGTAGCCGGCGCGCGCCGCCACCTCCCGCAAGGAGAGGGCCTCGGCCCCCTTCTCCAGGATGAGTTCGCGCGCCGCGGCCAGGATGTGGGAGCGGCTGCGGTGGCGCTTTCGATCGCGCGGTGCTTCGTTTGCCATACTCCAGACTATAAGCCGAACAGTGTTTGGCGTCAAGCGGGTGGGCGATCGCCGCCGGCCCCTCCCCGCGGTTCCCGTGCTCATTCGTCCGCCCTTTCATGCGGGGGGCGCCCCTCGTGGCGGCTGGGTTCGGGTTGCGGCGGAGCCCAGGAGACCCGGAGCGAGGAGTCCGGCTGGCGGTACTTCACCTCGCGCGTGCCGAAGAGATCGAGGTCGAACGGCGCTTGGTCCTCCCCCAGTTCTTGCCGGATCAGCGCGTTCAGCTTGGCGAGCATGCGGGTGACGCGCTCCGGATCGTGCCGGGAATGGCGGGGATCTCCCAGGTTTTCCAGCTCACCGGGATCCTCCGCGAGGTCGTAGAGGGCCACGTCGCTCGTGGCGTACAAGGCCTCGATGCTGGTCGGCAGGGTGTACTCCTGGGGGCTGAACCAGCGCACGAACTTGTAGCGACCGTCCATGACGGCCCGGAAGAAGGTTCGCCGGCTGAAGTCAGGCGCGCCGTACCGCTCGCCCGCGGCCCGCAGGCGTGCTTGGAGCGCCTCCGGCGTTTCGTCGCGTCCGACCAGGGACAGGTCCGTGAGGGCCCACAGCGCGCCGGAGATGGCCCAGTCGTTGTCGAGCTGGTGCAGGCCTTCCCAGCCCAGCAGCACGCCGTCGCCCGGCCGCTTGGTGCTACCGTGCGGGCCGTCGAGGTCGGGGTTCAGGATCACGTCCTTCAGGCTGCGCCCTTTCAGCTGGGGGTAGCGTGCGGCGATCGCCTCCGGGGTCATGCCCGCGAAGGCGAGCAGGGTCGGGACGAGATCGAGGTGCGAGCCGACGGCGGCCGTGCGCCGGCCCTGCGGTCCGCCGGGAACGCAGACGGTCAGGTTGACGATGCCGGCCTCGTCGAACGTGATGGCGCCCTTCTGGGCCATCCGGTGCGCGCCGTTCATCTCGCCGTGATCGCCCGTCAGGATCACGATTGTGTCCTTCCACATGTCGAGGCGATCGAGCGTCTCCAGGATCCGCTGAAACTCGCGATCGACGAGCCGCATGGAGTTGAGGAGGTAGTTCCGGCGTACCCGCCAGAGATCGGGCCTTTCATCGGGGATCCGCCCGTAGTTGAGGTCGACGAACTCCTTGAAGTGTCTGACGCCATAGGGCTGGCGGCTGAGGTCGTCGTCGAAATTCTCCGGCAAATCGACCTCCCAGTCCTTCTGGAACCACCCGAGTTGCTGGACGCGGGACTGCATGCCGTGGATCATCCCGTTCGGGTGCGGCGTCTCGAGCGGATCCGACTGGAGGAACATGATGTCGTGGGGGTTGAGCAGGCTGCAGACGAGCATCCAAGGCTTTTTCAGCCGGGCGCCCCGGTGCTCCAGCCAGTCGATGGTCTCGAAGGCGGCCGTATCGTCCGCGAGTTCCCCTTCCAGCGGCTTGCCGTACATCTCGCCCCATTGCTGGTAGTCCGAGAAGCCGTAAGGCTCGAGCGCGTTTTCGTCGAGCGGCAGGTTCGAGAGGTGCCACTTCCCCTTGAAGGCGGTGTAGTAGCCTTGTTCGCGCAGCATGTCCCCGACGGTCACGATCTCGGGGGACAGCTCCTGGATCCAGGCGAAGTTGGTGTTGTCCCAGAGGCCGACCTGCTTGGCATGGAGGCCCGTCCACATCGTCGCCCGCGCGGGCGTGCAGATCTGGACGTTGCAGTAGTAGCGATCGAAGGAGACGCCTTGCGCCTCGAGGCGCTCGACGGCCGGTAAGCGAAAGCCGGGGGGCCACTTCATGTGGCGCTGCCACTGATCGACGCACAGGACCAGGAGGTTCGGAGGCATGGTCACTCCTTTACTAGCCGATCAGGACGCGCCGGGCGCGCCGTGATCATGGGCCGCCGTCTTGGCGGGCGGCCTTCGCTTGCGCATCAGCCATGCGAACGAGAAGAGCAGGGCCAACGTGACGATCTCGACGAAGATGATCATGAGGGTGATCGCGCGATCGTCGAAGTTCTGGGTGGCGACCACCAAGGCGGCCGCGACGTTGCGCTGCGCGGTGCCGATCGCGAGGACCTCGCCCGTGATGACCCCCCGCCTCTCCAGCAGGTGCCCGATGCCGAGGGCGCCGAGGGGAAAGGCCAGCGTGGCGAGTACGCTTTTCACGGTGAGGAGGGGCAGGATCGCGTTCAGGTGGAGTGCCACCAAGGAGGCGACCAGCGCGATCAGCGCCAGGTTCGAGAGCGTGTTCGTGACGGGACGCAAGCGCTCGGCCAGGCGCGGGTGCCGCGAGTCGAGGATCAGCCCGGTGACGAGGGGCAGCAGCATCGACAGGACGAGGGGGAGGGCGATCGCCATGGCATCCACCGCGACGTCGGGCGTGAGCAGCGGCACGATGATCGGCATGATCGCCATGGTCGCGACGATCAGCAAGACCAGCAGCCCCGCCGCCATCCCGATGTTGCCCCCCGCGATCGCCGTCAGCGTGATCATGAAGGGCGCCCCCCCTGCCGTCGCGAGCAGCATCAGCCCCATCGCCTCGCCCGCGGGGAGCGCGAGCGCCCGGACGAGGACATAGGCCAGGAGGGGCACGAGGACGAAGTTGGCGAGCAGGGTGCGCAGGACGGCGCGGCCGTCTCTCAGGGGCGCGAGGATCTGGGCGATCGTGTAGCTGAGGCCGACCGTCAGCATGCTGGCGACCGCGAAGACCAGGATCGAGACCTGCGCGAGGGCGCCGAGCAGCGCGCTCATGCCAGCGCGACCAGCACGAGCATGATGATCGCGCAAAGCAGCATGCCGCCGGCGATCATGGCCAGCATCCAGAGACGCGGGCCCCGGGTGCCGGCGGCCTCGAGGCGCATGTGCGCGCGGTAGTAGCCGCCGAAGCCGAGGACCTGCATGGACCCGCCGACGACGATCATGACGCAGCCCAGGGTGACGACCAGCCAGCGGGGCTCCACGTCGGGGAGCAGCTTGACGATGCCGAAGCCGACGCTCATCGAGGACAGGCCGGTCCGGACCCACGCCGCGAAGGTCCGCTGCTTGGCAAACAACGTTCGCGCCATCGCCAGGTCGGTGCGCTCCAGGGCCAGCTCTTGCTTGCTCTTGTCCGGCATCGAACGGCCCTCGCACATGCCCGCTGGGGCTCGCGCCTCGAGCGTCCGCCCATAGCCCGACCTCCCATCCGAGAGGCCCCGCGGCTCGGGAGGCAATCGCCTCGATGATAGGGGGGATTTCGAGAAGTGGCCTCGGTCATGGGTCAAGGGTTTTTCGGCCAGTTGCGATAGCCTGGAGAAGGCCGCTCCCCTGGCGAAGGGCTGTGCCAGAAGCAATCAGCTTATCGCGCGTTCCTTAACGAGAAGCCCAGGGTGAGTTCCTGGGCTTCTTGCTGTCTGGCGCGATCGCTGCGTCTAGTTCACGATCCGGACGGAATCAGTGCCTTCGAACGCGGTGCCATCGTTGAATTGACCTTCGAGCGTGGCCGCGGTATCCATCGGGGAGAGCTGCAAGTCCTTCGTGGGAAATTGGGCCAAGAGATCGAGGCGGCCATCGCCATTGATATCCAGCAAAGACACATGGAAAGCTCCGTTCTTCTTTCGGGATATGGCGGCCCCCGCCAGGGAAACCGACGAAAGGTTGATTTGGGAGGCGTCGACGTCGCCACTGCCCATGATGGCGACAGGCTCGCTGCCGTTAGATTTAAGATTGAGGCTATTGGGGAAGGTCCCGGGCTTGATGTCGATCACGGCCTCGACTATCGCCGCTTCCTTGAGTAGCTTCGCGACAAAGGCGTCGAACCCGCCTGGTCCGCTGGTGGTTCCTGCGACATAGATCCCTGAAGCCAGGACGGCAATACCTTCAGCCACATCGAAAGATGCGGTGCCAAACTGTCGGGTCCACCGCTCATTCCCGGCGACATCATATTTTCGTACATAGGCATCGTTCCCCCCTGAGCTCGTTTGCCCGGGTAACGCGCTGCCTGCAACGCCTGCGAGGTACACGCCGGAGGCATCGACGGCAATACCGTTTGCTCGGTCCATGGAGGAAGAACCGAACTGCCGGGTCCAAACCTCGTTGCCACTTGCGTCGTACCGTCTTACAAAGGCATCCTGAGCGCCTGAGCTACTTTGCCCCGGCAAGATTCCATCGGTGACGCCTGCGAGGTACACGCCGGTCGCGTCGGCTGCAACACCGCTCACTTGGTCCATAGCGGAAGAACCGAACTGCCGGGTCCAGAGCGCATTGCCGTTCGCGTCATACTTCCTGACAAAGGCATCAAACCCTCCCGAATTGCTCTCCGGAAGAAAGACCCCGCTCACGGTTCCTGCAACGTAGACGCTGCCGCTATCCACGGTTACGGAAAACGCGACCTCGGAGCCGCCCGTTCCGAACTGTCGGGTCCAAACTTCGTTTCCATTGCCATCGTATTTTCGAATGTACGCATCGGCACTGAAGAGTCCGAACTTCGTTTGCCCAGGCAAAGTCCCGAACGTCTGTCCAACGACATAAAGATGGTTGGTATCGTCGAGGGCGATGCTCAGGCCGTCATCAAAATCGAGCGTGCCAAATTGTCGGGTCCAAACCTCGTTGCCGTTGATATCGTATTTTCGGACGTAGGCGTCGCTCCCCCCGACGGGAGTTTGTCCGGGTAATGCCGCGTTGGCGCTTCCCACCACGTAGCTGTTCCCGCTGGCATCCGTCACGACGCCATTGGCTCGATCATCGGACGTCGATCCGAACTGTCGGGTCCAAACCTCGTTCCCGTTGTCGTCGTATTTTCGGGCGTAAGCATCGCTACCCCCCGAGGCATTTTGTCCGGGAAAGGTACCGTACGTGCGCCCGACGACCGTCAGGAAGTTGGCAGCGGCGGATAGCCCGAAGGCCTCGTCTTGGGCAGTTGTTCCGAACGGGTGGTTCCACGCGATGTCCCCTGCTTGCGTTGCGGTGCTCTGCAGGTTGAAGCCTGTCTTGCCGTCAGGGCCCTCCGAGGAGATGGGGGAGGTCATGGGGGGATGTGCCAGTTGCTGGCACCCCAAGAGGGTGGTGGCTACCGTGGTTGCGAGGAGCAGGTGAAAATTTTTCATGCTTGTCTCCGTGTCGATGGTGGGTTTTTGTGTCACGGCGACAGCTTACAAATCGGAGCGTCTCCTGACCTAGAAGCAAGCGAGCAAGAATTACGGCCAAACGGAACAAGAGGGTGCTCCCTTTCGACGTGGCAATGGCCACTCGAGATGTTGAGCCTCGTGAAAGCGCCTCACGGCGCGGGGAGACTTGAACGTGAGGGGGCGGCCGTTCCTGATCCGGCGAATCCGGGGCCTGTCACGGGCCGAGGTTGCTCACGCGCGACCGCTTGTCGTTTGGCGCGGAGGGGCCGATCTCAGAATCCGATGCAGGTCGTCGAGCCGCCGGATCTCGTAGGTGGGCGTCACGCCATGGCCATGGGGCTTCGCTCCGGGGTTGAACCAGCAGGTGTCCAGGCCCGCGCCGTGACCGCCCTGAATGTCCGCGCTCAGCGAGTCCCCGATGATCAGGGTTTCGCGGGCCGAGAATCCCGGAATGCGGGCGAAGACATAGTCGAAATACTGCTTCATCGGCTTTTGGTACCCCGTGTCCTCCGACACGAAGATGCCCTTGAACAGCGGATGCAGGCCCGATCCCCGGAGGCGCTGGTCCTGAATCCGGGAGACGCCGTTGGTGACGAGGTACAGGCCGTAGTCGTCCTGCAGGCTGACGATCAACTCGAACGCCCCGTTCACGAGCTGGTGTCCCGCTTCGAGGTGACGGCTGAAGATCCGGTCCAGCTTCGCGCCGTCGACCTCGCGACCGAACTCCGCGAAAAGGCGCGTGTGGCGGCTGTGCAGCACCTCGTCCCGCGAGATGGCCCCTCGTTCGAAGGAAAGCCAGAGCTCCTGGTTGATGCGCCGATAGGCGGCTTCGGTCTCCGGGGTGAAGGGAAACGCGTGCTCCTCGAACAGCAAGCGCAAGGCATGGCGCTCGGCCGCACCGAAATCCAGCAGCGTGTCATCCACGTCAAAAAGCAAGTTGCGGTAACGTTTCACGCGGCATTCTCCAGGGCAGAAGTCGAACGTCGTCTCATGGGGGTCTCCGGGCGCGCGGCGTCAGCGGACGCCGGCAGGCTCGGGTGCCGTCCCGGGGGCGCGCCCGCCGCCCAGCTTGAAGACGAGCACGCCAGCGGTGATGACCAGCACCCCGAGCAGCCGCTTGGGCGATAGCGGGGTTTGCGCCACGCCCAACCAGCCCATGGCATCCCAGAACGAGGCGAACGCGAGCTGGGAGGCCAGCACGATCGAGACGGCGAACGAGGGGCCGAGCCGCCGGATGCCCTGCACCATGCCGATGGTCACCCCGATGCCGAGGATGCCGCTGCCCCAGTACCAGGGCTGCATGGCCCGCAGGGTGAACAGGGAGGCTCCTTCCATGAACAGCCCGAGCGCCAGCGACGCCAGGGCCCCCAGGCCCAGGACCCAGGCCGTGGTGGCCCAGACGTTGACGTGCTCGTTCACCTTGCTGTTGAAGATACTCTGCAGCGCGACCAACGCCCCGCCCACGAGGGCCGACAAGAGGCCCGATACCATTCCCATTCCCTCCTTATGCGATCACGCGCGACGGCATGACGCTACTCGTAGATGTTGCGGCCGGCCAACGCGCTCAACCGCTCGCGGTCCTTGATCCGGATCCCCCCGCGATGGCGCGCGATCAAGTCCTCGGCGCAGAACTGGCGGATGACCCGGTTCAGGTGGCGGTAGCTGGTGCCGATCAGGTTCGCCGTGTCGGTCAAGGGGATGGCGCCCTTCGCCTCGCCGAGCGGGGAGTCGACCTCGTCGAACGAGACGGAGAGCAGGTAGCTCGCGAGGCGCACCTCCACGGGGTGCATCAGGTTGAAGCTCATGGCGTTGGCCATCTGGTAGAACTTCCCGGCCATGGTCTCCAGCATGAACTGCAGCAACGGCGCGTGGTCGCTCGCGTGGGCCCTCAGCCAGCGGTCATGCACCGCGATCATCGAGACGGGCGACACGGCCTCGACCGTGTTGAGGATGGTCGCCCGATGGACGTGCTCGATGTCCCCGAACAGGTCGAGCGGCCTCTTGAACGAGAGGATCAGCGACTTGCCCTCCGCCGAGGTGGTATACACCTTCACCTTGCCCTTGACCAGGAGGTACAGGGTCTCGGCGGGCGCGCCCTGGGTGCAGATGAGATCCCCGGGCTCGAACTCGACGAGCGAGAGATACGGCTGCAAGGCCTCGGGGAAGAGGGCCTCGAGGCCATACGCCCGGAGGTGGCGATCCAGTTGCGCGCGATCGTGGATGTCTCTCAAGAACCGTTTACCCCTTCGCCGAGCCCCCCGCGAGGCCCCGGCGCCGCCTTCAGGACTGCAGGATCGCCACGCCGGCGATCATCAGGCCGAGGCCGACGACCTGCGGGAGCCGGATCGCCTGTTTCGCCATGCCGAACCAGCCGTTGCGATCGACCAGGACCGTCATGCTCAGCTGGGCGATCAGCAGCACCGCCACCGCCATGGTAACTCCGATTTGTTGCACCGCCGTGACGCAGCTGAAAACGATCACGGCCCCCAAGGCGCCCCCCGTCAAATACAGAGGCTTCACTCGCTTGAAGGGTTGCCACCCACCGGTTCGTAGGGCGATCGCGATCGCCAGGGCCACGAGGCCGCCGGTCAACTGCGTCAGCGTCGCGGTTTGCCAGGTGCCGATGTCGCGGCCCATCTGCGCGTTGGCCACGTTTTGCAGCGTGAGGCAGGCGCCGGCCAGCAGCGCAAACCAGATTCCTCGCATGGAAAACTCCTCGATTCGGGTGTCTCTTCGATTAAAGCCGCGATCCCCGCGGCGCGAATAGGACATGTGTCCTGAATCGATCGGCTGGTGGAAGCGCGCGCGATGCAGTAGGATGGAACATATGTTCCATTTACCAGGAGGGCGCCCATGGCAAACCGGGTCATCATCGTCGAATCTCCCAACAAGGCCAAGACGATCCGACAGCTGCTCGGGTCCGCCTACGAGGTCATCGCGACCGTGGGGCATTTCCGGGACCTTCCGGAGAAAGACCTGGGGGTCGCCATCGATCGCCGCTTCGAACCCAGTTACGTCTATGCCTCGGAGCGCAAGGACGTGGTGGCCAAGCTCAAGGCCCTCAAGAACCGCTACCGGCCCGAGCAGATCTTCGTGGCCTCGGACGCCGATCGCGAGGGAGAGGCGATCGGGTGGCACATCGCCGAGACCATCGGCCTGTCGAGCCGCCAGGTGCAGCGCCTCGAGTTCCACGAGATCACCCGTGAAGGACTCGACCGGGCCTTCGCGCGGATCCGGGCCCTCGACATGAATCTGGTCTACGCGCAGCAGGCGCGGCGCATCCTCGATCGCCTGGTGGGCTACAAGGTCAGTCCCATCGTGCGCAACCGCTTGCCCGGCGATCAGCAGCTCTCGGCGGGGCGCGTGCAATCCGTGGCCCTCCGGGTCGTGGTCGATCGCGAGCACGCGATTCGAACCTTCACGCCCGAGGAATCCTGGTCGGTGCATGCGCGCTACCGCGATCCCTCGGGGGCCGCGGAGGCGAGCTTCGAGGCGGATTTCTATGCCAAGCTCCCGGGTGGCAAGCTTGCGGAGGGCCGGCTACCCCGGAAGCAAACGATCGCGACGCGCGAGGAGGCGGAGGCGATCGCCCAGGCGCTGCGCGGCGTGCCGCACGTCGTTTCCCGCCTCTCCTGCAAGGAGGTGAAGCGCAATCCCCCCGCTCCGCTGATCACCAGCACCATGCTCCAGCAAGCCTCGAGTCAGCTCAAGATGGGCACCGACGAGACCACCCGCCATGCCAAGGCGCTTTTCGAGGCCGGCCTGGTCACCTACATCCGCACCGACGAGCCCTCCGTCAGTCCCGAGTTCCAGAAAGAGACCCTCGACTTCCTACGGGAGCGCCATGGAGCCGAGGTCGTCCCCGCCAAACCCAACCTCCACAAGGCGAAGTCGGCCGGCGCCCAGGGCGCGCATGAGTGCATCCGGCCCACCCGGCTGGGCGAGAGGCCGGGATCCGGCCTCGATTCGCGCGCATGCCAGCTCTACGAACTCATCACCAAGGTCTACCTGGCGAGTCAGTGCCGGCCCGCCCTCTTCGACGCGACGGAGGCCTGGATCTCGGCGGGCGAGTCCCTGCTCAAGGCCAGCGGCCGCGTCCTCAAGCAGCACGGCTATCTCAAGCTCCTCGACGATCGGGACGCCAAGGAGACCCGGCTCCCCGCGCTCACGGCCGATCAAGTCCTCGCCCTGCTGCATTTGGCGTCCAAGCAGCACTGGAGCAAGCCGCCCGACCGCTTCACCGAGGCCACCCTCATCAAGTACCTCGAAGAGAAGGGGATCGGGAGACCGAGTACCTTTGCCTCGATGGTCTCGCTCATCTTGCGCAAGGAGTTCGTGGCCAAGGTCGATCGGAAGTTCCTCGCATGCACGGAGCGCGGGGAAAGGCTCGATGCCGAACTGCGCAAGCACTTCGCGGCGATCATTCACGAGGGGTTCACGGCCCAGCTGGAGGCGGACCTCGACCGGATCGCGGAGGCGGAGGAGTCATGGGATCACTTCCTCTCCGTCTTTTGGGACGGCTTTTCCCCCATGCTCGACGCCGCTCAGGTGGGGCCCCTCTCCCCCCGGAGCCGGCCAACCACGGCCTCCAGCCGGCCAACCACGGCGTCCGCGCGCAAGCCTCCTCGGGGCGGCCGCAAGCGCCCAAGCGCCGCTCCCGTCGCTCAGGCGGACGTCGCGGCGATGTTCGAGAACCCGACCTGCCTGCGCTGCGGAGCCCTCACCCGCAGGGTTCTAAGCCAAAAGAACGGGCGTGAGTACTTCTGCTGCTCGCGGGGACGTGAGGCCTGCGGCTTCATCATGGAGGTCGAGGCCCTGGCGAACCCGCCCTGCCCCGTTTGCAAAGCGCCGACCCGGAAGTTCCCCTCCGGCAAAGGCTTTGGCTGCGTGCGCTGGCGGAAGGATGCCGCCGACTCCTGCCCCGGCATCGTGGAGGCGCCGGGAAATGACGCTCCGCCGCGACGAAAGCGGCAATGAACCCCGAATGCCAGGTTGCGGCGCGTTCGTGAGAGTGAAAAACGTTGCTACAGGTCGGCGAGCTTTGAATTTTTGCCCCTGTTCATGCCGTTCACGGTTAACGCTCGCTGCCTTACGCAACCGCCGCTGTTTCTAGCCTCTCGTTGCTGCAGGACAGCTGCGCTGCCTTTCGCAACAGCCACTGTTTCTAGCCTCTCGTTGCTGCAGGACAGCTGCGCTGCCTTTCGCAACAGCCACTGTTTCTAGCCTCTCGTTGCTGCAGGACAGCTGCGCTGCCTTTCGCAACAGCCGCGGGCGCTAGGCTTCGTAGGCCGTTCGCAGCCAACCCTTTACGGCGTCGTCGAAGTCGTCGAGGGTCGACAGGCCGACGAGGTGGGTGATCCGGGCGCTGCCCAGTCCCTTGGCGACGCTGAGACGTTCGGTCGGCTCGACGCCGGGAAGGGCGAGGCCCAGGTCAATCCGGGTGCGGGTGGTGGGCTTGACGATCGCGAAGGTGTTCCGGCGTAGCAGGGGGACGTAGGTCGAGCATGGCGTCGCCTTGGCGTCCTCTCCGAGCGCGAGGGCGAACTCGAGCACGGCGTCGTAGAGGGGCCGAAGTCCCGCCTTGGGGCCTGCGAACATGGCCTCGACCTGGGCTTCGGGGTCGGGGTTGCCGCGACCCTCGGCAATCTCCACGATCGACAGGGCGGTGTCGCGGCCCAGCCCATGCTCGACCTTGAGCCATTCCATGCGGGCCTTGGTGCCCGTCGGGCCCGCCTCCTCCATGAGCTGGATCCAGTCCTCCAGACGCTTGCCGGTCTTCGCGGGCAGGTTGGCGGCGATCGCCGCCATGTGCTGGACGGAGGCATGGACGCCGTAGGGAAACTTCTTGGCTTCAGGCATGGAGCGGTCCTTCCATCGACGCGGGTTCCGAGGCCCTACTCTAGCACATGCCCGCGGGGAGGCGTCTCAGCGCATGATCACCAGCCGCACGGCCACCGCCAGCACGATGATGACGTAGATCGTCTTGACGAACTTGCTTCCGCGCAGCATGGCCATCCGGGCGCCAAGCTGGGCTCCGAGCGCATTGGCCACCCCCATGGACAAGCCAAGCCAGAAGATCATCTGGCCCGCGAACAGGAAGAGCGTGACCGCCGCGAGGTTGGTCGCGAAGTTGATGACCCGGGCGTTGCCGCTGCCGGTCACGAAGTCGAAGCCCAGGAAGCTCACGAAGCAGAACATGAGGAAGGTGCCCGTGCCGGGCCCGATGAACCCGTCATACACCCCGATGACGAAGGCCGCGCTCAGCCCGATCGTCAGGGTGCGCGGCGTGAGGCCGGGAAACCGGTTCTCAAGGCCGAGCGAGCGGTTCGCGATCACCAGGGTGCCGACGAGCAGGATCAGCCCGGCGATGAAGAGGCGAAACGCTTCCGCGTCCTTCAGGTGGCTGACGAGCAGGGCGCCCAGCGCACTTCCCAGCAGTGCCAGGGGCACGATGCGGGCGAGCAGGGGCTTATCGACCGCGCCCTTGCGCCAGAACGCGGCGGCGCTGGTCGTCGACCCGAAGATCGCGAGCAGCTTGTTCGTGGCGACCGCCTGTCCCGGCGAGAGGCCCATCATCAGCAAGGTGGGTAGGGTGATCACGCCGCCGCCACCGGCGATGGCGTCCACGAAGCCGGCCAGGAACGCGAGCGGCAGGCCGTAGAGCAAGACTTCGTAACCGGGCATTCGGGCGGGTTCTACCGTTTCTGGGCAAGGGCTTCGGGCGTTGACTCCGGGACTATACCCGGCTGGCGCGTTTTCGAATGCTCACATGGGAGCGCGACTTCCCGCAGAGCGGCCGGAGCCTCGCTGGGGTATACAGAATCGAGTGGTCGGCCATGATGAGAACGCAGGAGGAGCCGTGATCAAGAAGACCCCGTACGAAACCCTTACCTTCTACCTGACGGCGGCCGTTGCCTTGCTCTTGGACCAATTGACCAAGGTTGGCATCGTGGCGGCCCTTGCCCTGGGCCATTCCCAGCCGCTCCTGGATGGCGTCTTGAACCTCACGTACGTTCAGAACACGGGGGCCGCCTTCAGTTTATTCTCCGGGCACCCCGAGAAACTGGGGCTTCTGGCGATCCTGGTGGCCATCGGCGTGATGGTCTACCAGGGAAAGACCAAACCCAAGGACTTGCTCCTCATCCTCGCCATGGGGCTCTTTCTTGGCGGAGCGCTGGGTAACGCGGTGGATCGCCTGATGCTGGGCTACGTGCGGGACATGTTCGACCTCCGCTGGCAGGGGCAGAACATCTTCCCCATCTTCAACGTCGCCGATATTGCCGTGAACGTCGGGGCCGCGCTGCTCATCCTGCAGACCTACCTGTCCGAGAAGCGCTCCCGGCAACTCTCGCGGGGCTAGGACGGCCAGGGCGGAGCGACTCCGCCTCGAATCGAAGGAGACTGCATGAAGGCAACGCTCGTGGCGAGTCCGAAGGGCGACATCTCCCGGATCGCGGAACTCCCTGCTCCGCTTCGGACGGGCTCTGACCTGCTCGAGGTCCTGATGAACGGCCCGAGCGACACGGTGGCCCTCGATGCCGCTGACCTGGACGAGCCCTTCTTCGACCTGCGGACCGGGGTCGCGGGCGACATGCTTCAGAAAGTCTCCAACTACCGCATGCGGCTGATCATCCTGGGGGACTTCACGGAGGTGGAGAGCCGGAGCCTCCGGGACTTCATCGTCGAGAGCAACCAGCGGGGCCAGGTGATCTTCGCCGATACGCTGGAAAGCGCCATCGTCAAGCTGAAGTGATCCGTTGCAGCCTTGCCTGGCTGTCACACGGCCAGGACTTCCCAAGGAGGGACGATGAATCGACGGGGCCTCTGAATGCCTAGATCCTTGATTTTCACGGCGCTACCCAGACTCGAGACGCCCCGTCTGATGCTCCGCCCCTTCCTGCGGGAGGACGTCCCGGACGTCTTCGACTATGCCTCCGATCCCATGGTTTCGCAGTTCACGACATGGTCCTCCCCGGAGGCACCGGAGGATTCCAGGGCTCTCATCGAGGCCTTGATCGAGAAGGCTCGCATGAATCTGCCCGTGCCTTGGGCGATCGTCTTGAAGGAGACGCAGCAGCTCATCGGGGCTACGGGCTTCGACGCTTGGGATGACGCGCATGCGCGCGCTGAGTTCGGCTATTCGTTGTCTCGTCGGTATTGGGGGCAAGGCTTGGCGACCGAAGCGGCCAAGGCCGTCGTCGAGTTTGGGTTTCGGGACATGGGGCTCCATCGCATCGAGGCCAAGTGCATGGTGGAGAATGTGGCCTCAGAGCGGGTGCTGCAAAAGGTCGGGCTGGCCTTCGAAGGGATCCTCAGGGGCTATTGGTTCAAGCATGGGACTTACCGGGATGTGAAGCTCTACAGCACCTTGGCCTAGCTGGGTTTGCGCCTCTGAGAACCAAGCTACAATCAGGCCCTCTTCCTTTTCGTGCGCCGATGCGTTGGGTGGGGCCGGGGCTTGACCCCGCCACCCGCGACCTGATTGAATCGGAGGAGGGGACGAAGCGCGCTTCGTCCCCGTTCATTTTTCCAAGCCCCGTTTGCCGATCGAAAGGACCCTCGTTGACTTTCCACTTCGAACCCCATGCGCTCCGGCCGGCCGTCCTCGAGGGCCTCGCGGCCATGGGCTTCACCGAGCCGACCCCGGTGCAGCGGGAGGCGATCCCGCACATCCTGGCTCGCCGCGATGCCATCATCCAGGCCAAGACGGGCTCGGGCAAGACCCTGGCCTACGGCTTGCCCCTGCTCTCCCTGCTGAAGCCGGGCCCCCGGCCCCAGGCCATGGTGGTGGTCCCGACGCGCGAGCTGGCGGTGCAGATCAGCGAGGCGATCGCCAAGGCCGGCGAAGCCTGCGGCCTGCGCGTCGTCGCCCTCTACGGAGGCATGAGCCTGCGCCAGCAGCGCAAGGCCGTTCAAGGCGGCCAGGACCTCATCGTGGGAACGCCGGGACGCCTCAAGGACCTGGCCGAGCGCGACAGCCTCGACCTGAGCGGCATCCGCATCCTGGTGCTCGACGAGGCCGATCGCATGGTCGACATGGGCTTTCGCAAGGACATGGACTTCCTGCTCCACGAGACCGGGAGGCGCGAGCAAACGCTGCTCCTCTCGGCGACCATGTCTCCGGAGGTCACCCGGCTCGTGCGCAAGCAGATGACGAACCCTGTCCGGGTGACGCTCGCAGGCCCTGAGGAGGCTCCCGCCGAGCTCAGTCACTGGTACCTGCGCGTTCCCCGAAAGAAGCGTTTCGCTCGCCTGGTCTCCCTGCTGCGGGCCGAGAAGCCCGAGCGCGCCATCCTCTTCACGGAGATGAAGCATGAGACCGAGCACCTCGCGCAATGGCTCACGCAGAAGGGCGATTTCAAGGTCGCCTTCCTCAACGGCAACATGCCGCAGGTGGATCGCAACAAGGTGCTCGCGCGCTTCCGCAACGGGGAGGTGACCCTGCTCGTGGCCACCGATCTGGCGGCGCGCGGCCTCGATATCGAGGGGCTCAGCCACGTCTTCCATTACTCCCTGCCGGCCGTGGTCGACACCTACATCCACCGGAGCGGCCGGACGGCGCGGAACGGCAACGTCGGCAAGACGATCATGCTGGTGACGCCCGAGCAGGAAGCCGAGTTCGAGGCGATTCAACGGCGCATCCCGTGCGTCGCGTACCCGACGGCCCCGGCCGCGCCGAGCTCCGACGCGCCGCTCTCCCAACCCTAGCCGCATTCCAAACTCTAGCCGCAGGCGCTAGCGCGCGGGCGCTCCCGCTAGACGGGGGTGGAGGCCTGCATGACCTGCGCGACGATCTCATGCGAGCGCAGGCGGGCCTGATGATCGAAGATCTGGGCGGCCACGATGAGCTCGTCGGCGCCGGTGCGCGCGATCAGGGCCTCCAGGCCGGAACGAACCGTCTCCGCGGTCCCGATGACCGAGACGGCGAGCGGCCCGTTGGCGAGGGCTTCCGCCCGCTCCTCAAGGGGCACGATCGGCCCGTCGAGGGGAGGCTGCAGTAGGCCGGGACGGCCGTGGCGCAGCGCCGCGAACATCTGCTGGACCGAGGTGGAGATCCGCCAGGCCTCGGCGTCGGTATCGGCCGTGAAGACGTTGACCGCCACCATCGTATGGGGCTTGCTCAGGGTTTCGGAGGGCCGGAACTCGGCGCGGTAGAGCTGAAGCGCAGCCAGGAGGAAATCCGGGGCGAAGTGCGAGGCGAACGCGTAGGGCAGGCCGAGGTGGGCCGCCAGGCGCGCACTGAACAGGCTCGAGCCCAGCAGCCAGATGGGAACCTGGGTGCCGGCTCCCGGGACGGCCTGGACCCGCTGGCCGGGGACCGCGGGGCGGAAGTAGCCCTGAAGCTCGAGGACGTCCTGCGGGAAGTCGTCGGAGCTGCCGCGGAGGGTGCGGCGCAGGGCGTGGGCCGTGAGCTGATCCGTGCCGGGCGCGCGGCCCAGACCGAGGTCGATCCGGCCGGGGTAAAGGGACTCCAGCGTGCCGAACTGCTCGGCGACCACCAGCGGCGCGTGGTTGGGCAGCATGATGCCGCCGGCCCCGACGCGCAGGGTCGAGGTGCCTCCGGCGAGGTAGCCGATCACGAGCGCGGTGGCCGCGCTCGCGACTCCCGGGAAGTTGTGGTGCTCGGCCACCCAGTAGCGGTGATAGCCCCAGCGTTCGGCGTGCTGCGCCAGGTCGAGCGAGTGGTGCAGCGACTGGGCGACGGTGCCGCCTTCGACGACGGGGGCGAGATCGAGAATGGAAACGGGGATCATGGCCTACCTGCTTTCGGCGGACGCGAGACCGGGTCGTCTCATCATTCGCTCCACCTTAGAGATCGGGGAAGGAGCTTGTCAAGGCGCCCTTTCGGGCCGATCGCCGATCGCGCTTGGGCGCGGGCGGGTATAGGAGAGGTTCAGCCCGTTCCGTCGATCCGTCAGGAGGCCCGATGCGCGCGCCCACGCCCATGGAAGAATTCGACCGGCAAGTTCAAACGCTGATCCAGAAAGGTTACCCGGCGATCGCCGGGATGACCGCCGAGGCCTTCGCGTCGCGGCTCGAGCCCCTCAGGCAAGCCCTCGAAGGGCTCGTTTGGCCGGCCGATGACGGGGGCTTCCCGTTCGTCATCGTCATCCCGCAGGACTGGGTGCCGCTGGAGCCGGCGATGGCGATCACCCAGTTGAAAGACCGCGCGGGGTTCATCGACTTCCGTCCGGGCGGGCTCGAGACCTTCAAGCCGCTCGACGAGCTGGGGGTGCCCGCCGGCGCCGCCTACCTGGTCTTCGGCCTGGAGACCGGCTCGGAGTTTCGCAACGTCACGCCGGACGACGCGCTGGTCGCGATCCGCTCCCGGCAGCGCACGCCCTTGACCGTGGAGGAAGGGATCGCCCTGCTCACCCATCACCCCGAGGCCCTGAAGAAGAACCATTGCTTCTCGCTGGTCGGCTCCCGCTCCGGCGATCGCCGCGTTCCCGCCCTGTGGATCAGCGATCGCCGTCCGAAACTCGGCTGGTGCTGGGCGGGAAACCCCCATACATGGCTGGGATCGGCTTCCTGTGCGGGACGGGCGGGGGGCGTCTCCTAGCGCGTCCCCCCGACGTCAGTCTCGTCCCTGGACCGAGGGAACGTCAGCCAGTACGATGGCGTGACGAGAGAGCCGGGAAGCCCGGAGACCGGGAGCCCGGCGTAGAGCCGAGACGAAAGGGGAACCATGCGCGCCTTTGTCTTTACCCAGTACGGCGGGCCGGAGCGATCCGAGTTCCGAGAGATGCCGCTTCCCGAGCCTCGGCCCCGCGAGATCCGGGTTCGGGTGCATGCCGCGGGGCTCAACCCGCTGGACTACAAGGTCCGGCGAGGGCAATTGAGAGCCATCCAGCACTTGGAGCTGCCCCTCATCATGGGAAACGAGTTCTCGGGCGTCGTCGAGTCGGTCGGTGATGGGGTGACCCGCTTCAGCGTGGGGGACCGGGTCTTCGCGCGCGTGGCCAAAAAGGCCTACGGCGCCTTTGCCGAGTACGTCTGCATCGACGAGAGCTTGGTCGCCCGGATGCCCGCGACCCTCGATTTCCCGACCGCCGCCGGCGTTCCGCTCGCGGGACTCACGGCATTGCAATGCGTCCGCGACGAATTGCAGGCGGGGCGCGGGACGCGCCTCTTCATCGCCGGGGGAGCCGGAGGGGTGGGGACGTTCGCCATCCAGCTCGCCAAGTGGCTCGGTGCGCATGTCACCACGACGGCCTCTCCGCGGGGCGAGGAGCTCGTCCGCCGCCTGGGGGCCGATCGCGTCATCGATTACACCCGGGAGCGTTTTCAGGACGTGCTGAATGACCAGGACGGAGCGCTGGATCTGATAGGCGGAGACACGCTGTCGGCATGCTTCGACGTGGTGAAGCCCGGAGGCCTGGTCGTCTCGATCGCCGGCCCGCCCGAGCCGGAAACCGCCCGCAAGGATCTTCGGGCCGGGAAGGCCATGGAGCTGCTTTTCTGGCTGACCAGCCTCAAGTCGCGGATGCAGGCGCGGGCGCGCGGGGTGCGCTACCGCTACAAGTTCATGCACGCGAGCGGCGGGGAGCTGGCCGAGCTGGCCAACCTCATCGACCAGGGCAAGCTGGAGGTGGTGATCGATCGGGTCTTTCCGTTCGACGAGATCGACGCGGCCCTCCGCTACCTCGAGGAGGGACACGCCAAGGGGAAGGTGATCGTCACCATGCCCGAGGCCTAGGCCCTCAGGCATCTGGCACCCTCAGGGGCCGAAAAACATGCTTGACGGCTAACACAATTAGCTTTAAGCTAATTGTGTTAGCTAAACCCTGCTGAAGCCCTGGAGGATCGCCATGTCCATGAGTCTCGCCCGCAAGCCGCTCCGGTTTCCGCTCCTCGGCCGCTGGACCCGGCTGGCACTCGCCACCGCCCTGGGAGCGTCCCCGTTTCTGGCGGGATCGCTGGAAGCCACGGCGGCCGCTTCGCCCGACGCGTCCGTGAAGGAGCACGCCATGACCACCCAGTTCTTGAACCGCCCCGAGGGCCGGATCGCCTACGACTCCCAGGGCTCGGGCCCCGTCGTCCTCTGCGTCCCCAGCCTGGGCGATCGCCGCCAGGAATACCGCCTGCTCGCTCCCAAGCTCGTCGCCTCGGGCTACCGCGTGGTCACCATGGACCTGCGCGGCATGGGCGAGTCCAGCGTCTCCTGGCCCGATTACTCCGTGGTCGGCGTCGGCGCGGACATCGTCGCGCTGGCTCGCCACCTGAATGCCGGCCCCGTCACCGTGGTCGGCACGTCGCTCGCGGCTGGAGCCGCCGTCTGGGCCGCGGCCGAGGACCCGGAAGCCGTCAAGGGACTCGTGCTCGTCGGGGCCTTCGTCCGCGACCACGGCCCCCTCTGGAAGGCGCGCCTCATGAGCTTGCCCTTCTTCAACCCCTGGGGCCCGTCCCTTTGGGCTAATTTCTACGCCTCCCTCTACCCGACCTCCAAGCCCGAGGACTTTGATGCCTACCAGGCTGCCCTGCGCGACAATCTCGCGGAGCCCGGTCGCCTGAAGGCCTTCCGTGAGATGGTTTCCTCCTCGAAGGCCGCTTCCGAGGCCCGCCTCTCCCAGGTCAAGACCCCGGTGCTCGTCGTGATGGGCTCCAAGGACCCCGATTTCCCCGATCCCGCGGGAGAAGGCCGCCGGATCGCTGCCTCGCTGGATGGCGAACTTCAGATCATCCCGGAGGCCGGCCACTACCCCCACGCCGAGATGCCCGACGCGACGGCCGCCCCGATCAATCACTTCCTGGGCAAGGTCTGGAAGGGAGCCCGCCATGGTTCGTAAGGCGGGCCTGAGCGAAGACCTCCTGATCCAGGAGGCCGTCGCTCTGATCGACGAGGAGGGCATCGGAGCGCTAAGCCTCGCGCGTCTCGCCGAGCGGCTCGGCGTGCGCTCGCCCTCTCTCTACAAGCATATCTCGGGCCTGGAGGGCCTGCATCAGGGCATCGCCCTCTGGGGAGTCCGCGAGCTGGGACGGCAAATGAGCCGGGCTGCGGTCGGCAAGTCGGGCGACGAGGCCGTCATGGCGATCGCGCAGGCCTACCGCTCCTTCGCCAAGGAGCATCCGGGCATCATGCCGCTGCTCATCCAGGCTCCCGACCCGACGCAGCATGCCCTCGAAGCGGCCAGCGCCGAGATCCTGGAGACCATCCAGGCCGTGCTCGTGCCGTTCGGCCTGGCCGAGCGCGAGCGCCTGCATGCCATCCGGGGCCTGCGCAGCGTCGTCCATGGCTTCGTCGCCCTGGAGGCGGGAGGCGGCTTCGGCATGCCGGTCGACATCGAATCGAGCTTCCGCTACCTGATGGAAAGCTTCATCCGCGGCCTGCGCCGTCCCGCGACGGACGGCACGGCCGCGCCTTGAACACAGGGAAGACTAGCCGAAGTAGGCGTCAGAGGCCTGCTTGAGCTCCGCGGGGTCCACCGTGCGGACCTGCTGGTTGATGGACCATTCATGCCCCGAGGGGTCGTTGAACTTGCCGTAGCGCGCCCCCCAGAAGGTGTCCTGCATCGGCATGGTGACGACCCCTCCGGCCTGGACCGCGCGCTCGAAGAGGGCGTCGGCATCGTCGACGGTCAGGTTCAGGGTCACCGGGCTGCCGCCGAGCGCCTGAGGGTTGCGGTTCTGCTCCGCGGTGAAGTCGTCGCAAAGGTACAAGGTGGCGTCTCCGATCCGCAGCTCCGCGTGGACCACTTTCTGGCCATCGGGCGTGAGGTTGGCGGGGTAGGCCTCGACGGCTCCCAGGGCCTTCTTGTAGAACGCGAGGGCCTCGGGGCCGTTCGTCACGATCAGGTGCGGGATCAGGGCGATGCTGGGCATGAGCGTCCTTTCTGCATGAAGCGCTTGGCAACGGCTACATTGTACCCGACCGGCCCGCCTGGCCGACCGACGAACCGCGCGCGGCCGCGATCCGACGGCCGGAGGGGGCTTCGCAAGGCCGGATCGTGGGTACGACATTGAGAGATGCCACCCACGCCCGCAGGAGAATGAATGGAAGCCAGGGAAGATCAGCACCCCAACGCCGAACGCCATGTCCTGCTGACGGGGGGAACGGGCTTCGTCGGCAAGGTCGTCCTGGCCGAGCTCCTGCGCCGCCGCGAGGAGCTCGGCATCGCGGCCATTTATTCCCTGATCCGTTCCCGCAAGGGCGTCGGCCCCGAGGCGCGCTTCGCCGAGATGGCCCATGCCCCCTGCTTCCAGGACCTGCCGCCGGGTTGGCAGGCCTACTGCCACGTCCTCTCGGGGGATATCTGCGAGCCGGGGCTCGGCCTCTCCGACGCGGACCGCGACCTCCTGAAGAGCCGCCTCACGCACGTCCTCCACTGCGCAGCCTCCGTCCAGTTCAACCTCCCCCTGGAGGAAGCCACCCGGATCAACGTCGACGGCACGCTCGCCGTGCTGGACCTCGCCGGGAGTTGCCCCGACCTCCAGGCCATGATCTACGTCTCGACCGCCTACGTCACCCCGCACGCGGGAGACGACGTGTGCATCCCCGAGACCCTGCACGCGCTCCCCATGGACGCCGAGGCCCTGCATGCGGCCATCCGGGCCGGCGAGGCCGACGAGAAGGCCCTGCTTGCCGAGACCGGCCATTCCAACACCTATACCTTCACGAAGTGCCTGGCCGAAAATCTCGTCGCCAAACGACAGAACGGCATTCCCCTCGTGATCCTCCGTCCCAGCATCATCGCCGCATGCCAGGCGCGCCCCTTCGCCGGCTGGATCGACAGCAAGGCCGCCTATGCCGCCTTCGTCTCGCTCTACGGAGCGGGCTACCTCCATGCCTTCCAGGCGGAACTCGACTCGCGGCTCGACATCATCCCCTGCGATGCGGTGGTCGAACGACTGCTCCACGTGGCCTTCGACCCGACGTGGTCCCGGACGGACGCACCGGCGATCGCTCACGCCGTCGCCGGCTTCGAGAACAGCCCCACGATCCTGCAGGCCCGCTCCTCCTGGGATCCCCACTTCCCGTCGTCGCCCGCGGGCCGCCCAGGACAGCCCCGCCCCTACCTGGCCTACATGGGACCCGACCGAAAGCGCTTGCGCTGGGCATTACTCCTGCATCACGAGCTGCCGCTTCGCCTCATGCAAGCAGCCGCCTGGCTCCTGGGCCGCCGCCGCCAGGCCCGCGGCCTCGGCCGCTTGATGAAGGGCCTGCGGGCCATCGACGAGGTCTTTCCCTACTTCACCCGCAACACCTTCCGCTTCGAGACCTCCCTGCCGCTCGAGGCCGGTTTCGACCTGGACGCCTACCTCGATACGGTCTGCCAGGGAGTGAGCAGGCACCTGCTCGGACGCGACGAAGTCCAGCGCGTCGTCCCCGCCGCGCCGGCCCCTGGGCGCATGCCCGAGAACCCGCGCCAGGCCTCTAGCGAATCAGCCGCTGGGCGATGACGATCCCCGCGTCGGTGAAGGCGACCTTCTGGCCGAAAGTCAGGGTCTCGAGGTAACCTTCCCGCTCCAGCATCGCGATGACCCGCTTGGCGGTGGCGAAGTCCATCGGGATCTGGCGCGCGAGATCGGAGACGTTCTGCTGGTGGAGGCGCGTGTCCCGGCACATCCGGAACAGCGTCTTGATCACCTGCTGAGCGGCCTCTTCCAGGGTTTGCATGGGATCCATCGCCATCTTGCTGCCTCCTTGGAGCGCCTCTGCCGGCGCGCCGCCATCCTGATGCGTTCAACGCTCGGATCCCCTCTTCTGCGCCTCAGGCGGGCGCGAGAGGCTGACCTGCATGGTTTCCGAGGCGAGGGTGATGCCGGGTTCGGCCAGCACGCGCCGCAGGATGGCCTGGCTCAGCTCGCTCGAGGCCATGCGCCGTTCGCGCGAGGGCACGAGGTAGCGGACGGAGATCTCGATCCAGTCGTCGGTGAACCGGACGTAGACCCCCGGCTTCGCCTCGGAGCGCGGCAGGTAAAACGACTTGCGCATCAGCGCCAGCGTTTCGGCCGCTTGCCCTTGGATTCGCGCATGGAAGCGCTCGACCTCGTCAGAGATCACCTGCATGGCGAGCTCCCAGTCGCTGCGGAAGGTCACCGGAACGGTGAGCCCGTCCCAGAGGTACGGGAAGTGCGCCGTGTAGTTGAAGACGGGCTGTCGGAGGGCCGTGGCGTTGGAGATGGTCACGACCCGTCCCGTTTGCTGGTCGGCGCTGACCCAGGCTCCCGTCTCCATGAGGGTGGTGCGGATCAGGCCCAGATCGATGACGTCCCCTTGAATGCCCCCGATCTCGACGCGATCGCCCACCCGGTAAGTCCGATTCCAGGTGATCATGGCCCATCCCGCGATCGAGGCGATCACCTCTTGAAGCGAGAAGGCGATCCCCGCGCCGATCAGCCCCAGGACGGTGGACAGTCCTTGAACCTGCCGCTGCCAGATGACGGCGCCGAGGAAGACGAACAGCGCGAAGGCCGTGTAGGAGACGACCTTGCGAACCGTGTAGCCACGCGTATCGTCCGCCATGTGGCGCTGGACCAGGCGCGAGACCCCCATGGACCAGATCCATAGCAGGAGCGCGAGCCCCACCGTGATTAGGATCCGGATGTTCTCGGACAAGGGAAATTGACTCAGCCATTCCACGGCCCTGTCCTCCCGAACCGCATCATGGGGGGAGGGGGCGAGGCCTGTCACCACCCGAGCGACTTCAGAAGCCCTCCTACCTTGTTTGCACGTAGGGCCGGATCGGTTAGAGTGGGACCGTCAAAGCCGGTTCACCCTCAGGGCGGGACCATGCGCAAGATCGAGCTTTACCTTCCCGAAGACGCGGCTCGGGGAGCGCTGCAGCGCCTTGAGGAGTTTCCGGCGCTCGTCGCCGTCTCCGTGACCGAGTGCAAGTATCCGCTCGACCAGTGGCTCCTGACCCTGATCGTGCCCGACCTTGCCTACAACCAGGCCTTGAAAGCGATGGAGGAGGTGGGGGCGCTGGCGCGAGGAGTCCTCGTCTCGAGCCGGCTGGAGTCCGTCCGTGGGGAGCGGGTCGCGCGCATCAAGCTAGCGCTGGGCGCCCGGGAGAGCGAAGCGATCGCCTGGGAGGAGAGCCTCCAGACCCTCGAGCGCGAGGGGCAGGCGACCCCGGTCTTCATGCTCTTCGTGGCCCTCGCGAGTCTGATCGCGGTCTGCGGCTTGGTCGTGGGAAGCATCCCGATCCTGATCGGCTCGATGGTGATTCCCCCGGCCCTGAGCTCGCTGGTGCTTGTGCCCATGGCCGCCCTCCTGAGGCGCCCGCGCCTCATGCTTAGCGCCTTGCTCTCCACCGCACTGACCCTCGTCGTCTCAATTGCCACGGCATGGATCGTGGCCGGCCTGCTCTTCCGCTTCTCGGTCGTTCCCAATGCCGACTCCTTCTTCACCGCCGAGATCATCACAGAGCGCAGCCAGGTGGGCCTCTACGCCTACTTGGTCGCCGCAGCGGCCGGGATCGCCGGCGGGGTATCCGCCTGCACGAATCGCCCGAGTCAACTGGTCGGCGTCATGATCGCCGCCGCGCTCGTCCCATCGGCGGCGACCATCGGCCTGGGGCTCTCGCAGGGTGACCTGGACATCGCCTGGGGAGCGACGCAGATGCTGCTCAGCAACGTCGCCCTCATCATCCTGGGGGCCTGGGCCGCCCTGCTCATGCTGCGCCTGGCCCAGCGCTGGTTCGAATTCTGGTTGGGCGGAGCCGGAAAGCGCCTGAAAGACCTCGAGGAACATCCGTGAGGATTTGCCGCCGGGCGCGAAAAGATGCCGCCGCACGTCAGCTCTCCGCCTCTCCGGGGTGGGAGCTGCGCAAGTCATCCTCGCGGTTCACGTTGCAGGTCCGGAGGATATGCGCCGTGAGGGCGATCGCCTGGGTCACCACCGGCGTCGTCAGCAGCAGCACCAGCGCCGTCAGCACCCCCTTCTCGCCCTCGCCCCAGGGCAAGAGGGCCGCCGAGGAAAGGTGCACCAGCAAGGCCCCCATGGTCGTGACCTTGGCCAGGGCGTTCAGCCGCGTGTAGATATCCGGAAACCGGTAGATCCCCAGCACCCCCGCCGCGCAGATGGCGATCCCCACGTAGAGCGCCACCAGCCCCAGCGCGCCCAGGGCCGTCATCGCTCCTCCATCAGGTGCCCCCGGGCGATGAACTTCGCCAGGATGATCGTGCTCGTGAACGCCAGCAGCGCCGCCACCAGCGCCGCGTCCAGGTAGAACTCCGAGCCCCCCAGCACGGCCGCCACGGCCAGGATGAACGTCAAGAGGGCGATCGTCAGGTCTCCGGCCACCAGGCGATCGGGAAGCGACGGCCCGGTGACGACCCGCCACGTGGACGCCAGGGCCAGCAGGACCAAAATCACCAGCGCGATATGCAACATGATCACCATGTGGTCGCCTCCTTCAAGTAACGGCAGTAGAGGTCTTGCACGGCTTCCCGGGCGGCCTCCGGATCCGGGGCGTCCAGGAAGTGGACGTAGAGCGTGCTCTCGGCTTCGTCGATGGCCACGATCTGTTGGCCGGGCGTCAGCGCGATCCCGTAGGCCAGCAATATCAAGGCCGAGCGCGGCGCCCCGGGCACCGGCACCGCCAGGATCGCCGGCGCGATCTTCAGCTCCGGCGAGAGGACCTTGAGGAAGACCCGAAACGTCGAGCGCACCATGTCCACGCTGACGTAGCCGAAGAGGTATCCCCCCACTCCCTTCAGCCAGGGGAGGGCCCGCTCCGGAGGAAGGTACAGCTTCAGCTCGGAGAGCCGCGTGAGGATGCCCCAGGCGCTCAGCACCACGAGCGTCCCGTACACGCTGGACGCCGGGTCGATCCGCCCGATCAGCGCGAACCAGATGCCGGCCCCGATCAAGAAGAACAAGAGGACTCCCATGTTCATGGCGAACGCTCCCCGTGCACCAGCTCCGATGCCGCTTGCAGGCAATAGCCCCAGAGCGGCTCTCCCCCGAAGAAAAGCAGCAGCAGGACCGCCAAGGTCAGGGTGACGGCGCCGAGCACCCACGGCGACGGCGCTTCCGGCAACTCACTCCCCTCCTCCCAGAAGAGCGTCTGGAAGGCCTTCACGCTGTAGCCGGCCGTCATGAGGCTGCCGAGACCCGCCAGGGTCACCCAGGTCCATTGCTGGGCCGTCACGCCTTCCCCTAGCAGGCCGACCTTGGCGATGAACCCGAAGGTCGGGGGCAGCCCGACGAGCGAGAGGGCCCCGCCGAGGTAGGCCGCCCCCACCAGCGGCAGGCGATTTCCTCTGCCCGCCAGATCGGCGAAGCGCGTGCTGCCAATGCCGTCGGACAGCACGCCGGTCGCCATGAAAAGCAGGGCCTTCGCCAGGGCATGGCTGATCATGTATAAGATCGCGGCTCCCACTGCCCCGACCGTCCCCCACCCCATGGCCAGGAGCACGAAGCCGAGCTGGCTTATCGACGAGAAGCCCAGCATGCGCTTGGCGTCGAGTTGATTCCAGGCCGCCACGGCCCCGAAAAGGAGGGATACGGCGCCGAGCACCAGGAAGAGATCGAGCAGCGCCCCGCCCATCAAGAGGGGCCAGAACCTCAGCAAGCCGTACATCCCCACGTTGATGAGCAAGCCCGCCAGCAGCACGCTCCCGGTGGTCGTGGCCGCGGCATGCGCGTCCGGCTGCCAGAAGTGAAACGGAAAGATCGCCCCTTTGAGCAAAAAGGCGACCAGGAGGAATGGCGCCGCCCAGAGTGCCGGCTCGCTGTACCGCTGGGCCACCGAGCTCATCTCCAGGGCTCCCGTCTCGCCGTAGAGGCTCACGATCGCGATGAGCAGGAAAATCGATCCCAGGACGCTCTGCGCCGAGTACTTCCAGGCCGCCTCCAGGGGGGCATGCTTGCCGAGCGAGACCAGCAGGTAGGAGGAGACGGCCACCAGCTCGAAGAAGACGTAGAAGTTGAAGAAGTCCCGGGTGATGAAGATCCCCGTGAGGCCCAGGAGCAGCAGCGGGAAACTGAGGGGGTAGATGGGATTGCACGTCGGGGGCGCCGCCCGGAGGGTCTGGCCGAGGTGGTAGAGGGAGGCCATGCTGAAGAGCAGGCCCGCCAGGACGAGCATGAGGCGGCTGAGCATGTCGGCCCGCAGCCGGATCCCGAAGGGCACGGGCCAGCCGCCCACCGCGGTCGTGACCGTTTCTCCCCCCAGGAACAACCAGACGGCGAGCCCGAGGCTGCCCAGGCTCATGGCCAGGACGATCGTCGCTTGCCAGAGGGGCCGCCGCATCGCCAGGAGGGTCGCGAGCAGTCCCGTGAGGGGAGTCAGCAACAGCCACGGCAGGATCATTGCTTCCACTCCCGCATCTCCTCGGCGTCGAGCGTGCCGCGCTCCTGGCCCAGCCGGGCGGCCAGCATCAGGAGAAAGGTCGCGAGGCCGAACCCGATCACGATGGCCGTGAGCACCATGGCCTGCACCAGGGGGTCCACGAAGGGCCCGCCCAGCTGCGCGAACGGAGCCCGGCGGCCGTTCGTCGTCCCGGCGCTCATGATGAAGAGGTTGGCCCCGTTGAAGATCAGGTAGATCCCGAAGGCGATCCGCACGAGGTCTCGCCCCAGCAGCTGGTAGACCCCGATGGTCATCAGGATGCCCACCGAGAGGGCGTAGAGCAAGCTCATGGCCGTGGCTCCCGCAGGTTGGTGAAGGCCGCGAGCATCCCCCCGGAGACCACCAGGAAGATGGCCACGTCGAAGAGGGTCGTGCTCGACAGCGTGTCGAAGCCCAGGGGAATCTTGAAAGCCGTGAACATCGGCTTGCCGGCGAGAAGCGGCAGGCTCAGGAGCGCCAGCAGCAAGGCGACGCCTGCGCTCAGCCCCGCTCGGAAGATCCGGGGAGGGATCCGCTGGCTCGCCTCCGCGTAGCCGAGCACGACGTACTGGAGGACCACCGCCAGGAGGATGAGGACCGAGGCCGTGAAGCCTTCCCCGGGGAGCGTCCCCGCGTAGAGGATCTCCTGCCAGGCGATGATCCAGGTGAAGGCCGTGACCACGCAGGCCACGAAGCGCACGAGCAGGTTATTCATCGCGCCTCCGGGGGAAGAGCCCCATCACCGCGAAGGCCGCGCAGGCGAAGACCAGGATCTCGACCGCCGTGTCCAGGGCCCGGAAATCGGCCAGGATGGCCGTGACCAGGTCGCTCATGCCGTTGAGGGAAATCCCCGCGGCGGCGTAATGCGCGCCCGCGGAGTTTGGGGGCTGGCTCCGGCCGATCTGGTAGGTGAGCGCAGCCAAGGTCCCGCCGATGCCCAGGGAGATGCCCCAGCGTCCCCAGTCGTTCCGGCCTGCTGTCAGGATCTTGGTCCTTTCGGGGTGGACCTGCTGGCTCTGGCGCAGGGCCATGACGATCGAGAAGGTGGCCAGCGTCTCGACCAGCACCTGCGCCAGCGCCACGTCGGGCGCCTCCAGGAGGGCGAAAACCACCGCCAGGGCGTAGCCCGAAATTGTCAGCGCGATGACCGCCAGCACGTGGTGCGTCAGCCAGATCGTCGCGAGCGCCGCCAGGAGGCAGAGCCCCAGCATGAGGGCTAGGGCGGGATCGAAGACCTCGCTTCGCCCCGGCCCCCAGTCGACTCCCCACCAGCATACGAGGACCAGCCCCAGGCTCGCCAGCAGCTCCCAGCGTAGGTATTGTCTCAAGTTTCCCGTCTGGAGCCCCAAGAAACGCTCGGATAGCGCGCTGTAGAGCCGCAGCCCCGCGGCTCCCCCGAAGTTGAACTGCGTGGGCATCCGGGCAATCCAGCGCTCGGGAAGCCATCCCCGGCTCTCCAGCGCCCAGATCCCTCCGCCCAGCGCCAGCACCGCGAGGCTCAAGAGGAAGACCCCTCCCGGCTCCAGCGTGACCGAGAAATCGGCGGGCGCCTGAATGACGCTCGCGATCGCCGGGTTGAGCACCCAGAGGTTCATCCAGTTCGGAAAGATCCCGGTGACCATCGCCACGGCGGCCAGAACCGCGACCGGAGCGAGCATCGACAGGGGAAGCGGTCGAGCCCCACCCGGATCCGTGCGTGGCGGTGCGCCGCGCTGGGGTTCGCCGTGCTGTGCTCCGCCGCTCTGCGGCTCGCCGCTCTGCGGCTCCTCGCCCCAGAAGATTTCCGTCACGAAGCGCAGCATGTAGAGAAAGGTCAGCATGCCGCCTCCCAATAGCGAGACCAGCAAGAGCCAGGCCTGCTGCTCGTAGGCCGCATGCAGCAGCTCCTCCTTGTAGTAGAAGCCGCCGAAGATCGGGACTCCACCCAGCGAGAACGCCAGGATGGTCGCCAGGATGGCGAGGACGCGGTGCGAGCGGGCCAAGCCTCCCAGGGCGTCGAAGCGTTTCGAGCCGCTCAGGGCTGTGACCGCTCCCGCGACCAGGAACAGCCCCGCCTTGATGAAGGCATGCACGAAGAAGGCGTAGAGACCGGCCTGCGCGCCGACCACCGTCCCCAGCCCGAAGGCCATGAAGATGAAGGCGTACTGGCTGATGGTTGAGTAGGCCAAGAGCGCCTTGATCTCGGCCTGACGGAGGGCCATGATGCCGGCCAGCACGCCGCCGATCAGGCCGGAGGGCACCAGCAGCCCGCTCCACGTGGGGGCGGCATGCAGCATGGGGAAGAACCTCGCCAGGAGGTAGACTCCCGCGGCGATCAGCGTCGCCGAGTGCAGGAAGGCGCTGACCGGCGTCGGTGCCGCCATGGCTCCCGGCAACCACCCGGAGAACGGCACCTGGGCACTCTTGGCCAGGCCTCCGAGGAGGATGAGGGCCGTGATCCCGGCAAGCATGGGATCGGCCTGCCAGCTCAGCCTCCCCGCGAGGAGAGCGGGGAGGCTCGACGTCCCGGCGATCGCCGCCAGGCCGAGAAAGCCCAGCAGCATGGCGACCCCTCCGGCCGTCGTCATCACCAGGCTGCGTAGCGCTCCCTCGCGCGCCTTGGGATCTTGGTGCCAGTATCCGATCAAGAGGAAGGACGCGATCCCCGTCAGCTCCCAGAACACGTAAAGCTGAATCAAGCTCCCCGACGTGACCTGCGCGAGCATCGACCCCGAAAAGACATGCAGCAGCGCGTAGAAACTTGCATCGCGGCGCCGCGACCCCTCCTCCGCTTGGGCCTGGGGCAGGTAGCGCCAGGAGAAGAGGGTGACGAGCAAGTGAATCCAGGCGGTGAGCAGGAGGAACATGCCCGTCAAGCCATCCAGGACCCAGCTTCCGAACGGAAAGTCCAGGAGCGTCATCGGCCCGGCGGCTTGCCGGCTCAACAGCCCCAGGCTGAGGCTCAGGGCCGTGAGGACGGCTCCGAAGGTCGCGATGAAGGGGGAGAGACGGTCGTGACTCCGGGGCCAGAACACCAGCAAGAGTGCCGTGACCCAGGGCAGGACCAGCCCGGTCGGCAAGTACCATTCCACGGCTAACCTCCGCTCGTCCCTCTTATTGAACTTCAGCTCGCCTGCCGTGGGCTTGGCCTCCGAGCGCAGACTTCTTCAGTGAAACGGTCTAGCGCCCTCGAAGCGGGGCGCTCATGCCATGGCGTCCCCGGCCTCGGGCGGCCGGATCGGCAGGATGACCCGAAACGTGGAGCCCTTGCCGGGCTCGCCCTCGGCCTCGAGCCGCCCGCCATGCGCCTCGACCACTCCCTTGACCAGCGATAGCCCGAGCCCCGTCCCCATCTCCGCACGAACCTCGGGACGCTCGGAGCGAAAGAACTTCTCGAAGAGGTGCTTGCGGTCGTCCTCGGTCAGCCCGATGCCGGTATCGCGCACCTCGAACACCACCTCGGCGTTGTCGGGCCGGGCGACCACGCGGACCTTCCCCCCCGACGGGGTGTACTTGATGGCGTTCGAGATCAGGTTGTTGAGGATCTGCCGCAGCCGGTCCGGATCGATCTGGATCGTGGGCAGTCCTTCGGCGATGTCGAGCTCCAGGCTCAGGCCCTTTCGCGCGGCGATCGGCCGGAAGAACGCCACGAGCGCGGGAACCTCCGTCGAGAGCTCGACGGGCTCGAGGTGAAGCTTGAAGCTCCCGACCTCCAGGCGGGCATAGTCGAGAAGCTCCTCCAGCTGGCTACTCATGCGCTCGCAGGCCTCCTGGATCTGGCGCACGTACTCCTTGCTTTGCGGAGGGAGGGCGGGATCGTCCTCCAGCAGCTCGGCATAGCCGATGATGGCCGTCAGGGGAATCCGGAGGTCGTGGCTGAGGATGTTGATGAAGTCGGAGCGAAGCTTGTCGAGGCGTTTGTAGTTTTCGACCGATGCCTCGAGCTGCTGGTTGCTGAAAATGAGCTCGTGGTTCTTGGCCTCGAGCTCCAGGATGCTATGGGCCAAGGTCTCGTAGAGGCGCCGGATGCCGCGGACCACCCCCTCGAACTCGGCGATCGGCGTGGTGGGGAAGTCCCGGAGGTGGTCGAGGCTGACCGCCTCTTGATTGAGGCGCTGGATGCGTTGGCTGGCCCGCTCGATGGGGGTGGCGAGCCTGCGGCTCAGCAGCATGGTGGCCAGCATGGCGAGCAGCACGCTGGTGGCCAGGGTCATGAGCGTGATCCGATAGGTGGTCGCCACCGGAGTCAGGATCGAGGTCGCCGTGGGTTGGCTCAGGACGAGCGCCCAGCCGGTGAGGGGGACGGGGGAGTAGGCGGCGTCGCGCGCTTCTCCGGTCTCGATGTCCGCGAACTCCATGGTGCCACGCTCGCCTTGCAGCGCCCGAGCGACGGGGGGAAGGTGCGCGAGGTTGGGATAGCGGAGGAGGCGCGCTTCGCTCGAGTGCGCGATGACGTTGCCGTCGCCGTCCGTCAGCACCGAAAACCGCTGCAAGTGCTGGGCTGCGGGGCTTTGGAAGGCCGTTTGAAGCTGCACGGTGTCGTAACTGGCCAGAAGGGTCTCTCCGCTGGCCGAGGGGACGAGGATGAGGATGATCCGCCTCCCCTGCGCGTCGCGCTGCAGGCTGGAGAACGTCAGGCGGTGGGTTTGCTGGTAGCGCCCCCAGTACGGCTCGCCTGCGAGCGACCTGCCGATCGCCGCGCGATCCGAGTGGAAACGGATCCGGCCGTCGGCGGAAACCACCCCGAGCGTCGTGAAGATCGGCAATCGCGCGCTCAGGGTCCGGAGCATGGCGTTCGGGTCGCCTTGCGCGCGCAGCTCCGGCCAGGCCAAGGCCAGCTCCTGGGCCAGCTGCTGGGCATTGCCCAGCAGACCGCTGATGAGGCCCAGCTGCGTGCCGCCGACCTGAGCCAGGTCTACGAAGATCTCGCGCTGAACCGCCGCGCTGTCCACCTCGTAGCGCCGCTGCGCGCTCAACCCGGTCACGATCGCCGGGAAGAGGACGATGGGTAGAAAAACCAGGAAGAGCAGGACGTTCAGCGGGGTCTTCGAGGGGACTTTCCCCGCGGGCGTTCCCGGGACCCTCGCGGCCTCCTGCAAAGTCTTCTGAGGCAAGGCACCCTCCCGGCGGCACTCCGCCCCGCTCCACCCTAAGGCAGAACCCTCCCCCGGACATCGTGGAGGCGACCGATCTTTCCTGAACGCGATGACCGTCGCGCCCCGGCGCGAAACTCTGCTTGATTGGGGTATAAGGCCTTGACCGGGGTTCACCCCCCACCCGAGGGCCTTTCGGGCGCCGCCAGGCGCGATGAGCCCCTCTCGAGGGCCTCTCGGCCGCCGTCGCGCGCCGGGAGCCGCCGTCCCCCCGCCACTAGGAGGTCTTCAGGCACGTTGAAGGGTCGATTTTTGCTTTGGGTCGGAGCCCTCGCGCTCTGGTTCACCATGACGGGGGCGCTCTGGGCCGCCCCGACTACCCCCCTCCGCTGGGGGGTGGACCTGGAGGGAGGGGCCCCCTACGCCTTCACCAGCCCCGACGACGCCTCGCGCGTGGTGGGCTTCGAGCAAGAAATGGCCGATGCCCTCGCCAAACACCTCAACCGACCCATCGAACGGGTTCAGGTCAACTGGGACAGCCTGATCCCCGCCCTCGGCATCAACACCATCGATTTCGCCATGGCCGGCATTGAGCTGACCGACGAGCACAAGCGCGGCGCCCTCTTCACCCGCCCTTACTACGTCTACCAGCAGCAGATGGTCGTGCGCGCCGACGAATCCCGCATCCAGGTCTTCGAGGACTTCCGCGGCAAGCGCGTCGGCACCCTCACGGGCTCGGCCGCCCATCGCATGCTCGAAAAGCTCGGCGGCGTGGACATGAAGTTCTACTCCGACATGTACGCCATCTACCAGGACCTCGCCTTGGGCCGCCTGGAGGGCGTCTTCCTCGACCGCCCCATGGCCGTCTACTACGCCAAGGGCAACTCCAAGCTCCGCTTCATCGATCCGCCCCTCGGCGAAGGCTACTACGCGATCGCCCTGCGAAAAGGCGATGAAGCCCTCAAACGCGAGCTCGACACCGCCCTCGAAGCCATGCTCACCGACGGCACCCTCGAGCGCATCTACCGCCGCTGGGACATGTGGACCCCCACCCAGGAGAAGCTGCTCTCCTACCGGGACATGCAGGAAGTCCCCACCCAGCTTGAACCCGCCTGGAAGCGCTTCGGCCCCATGCTCGCGGCCGGGACCTGGATGACCATCAAGATCTCCACCCTGGCCATGGCCCTCGCGATGGCGCTCGGCATGGTCCTCGCCGTGATGCGCGTCTACGGCCCGCTTCCCGTCCAGTGGCTCGCCACGACCTACATCGAGATCTTCCGCGGCACGCCGCTGCTGATCCAGCTTTATCTCTTGTATTACGGCCTGCCCAAGCTGGGCCTGCAACTCGACGCCTTCGTCGCCGGCGTGCTCGGCCTCGGCCTCAACTACGCCGCCAACGAGGCCGAGAACTACCGGGCCGGCATCCAGGCCGTCCCCAAGGGCCAGATGGAAGCCTCGCTCGCCCTGGGCCTCTCGCGCCCGCAGATCCTGCGCTTTGTGATCCTGCCGCAGTCCCTGCGCGTCGCCATCCCGCCCGTGACCAACGACTTCATCGCCCTCTTCAAGGACTCGTCCCTGATCTCGGTGATCACCCTGGTCGAGCTCACGAAAGCCTACGGCATGCTCGCCTCGGCGACCTACGACTACATCGGACTCGGGCTGGTCACGGCGGCCATCTACCTGGCCATCAGCTACCCGGTCTCGCGCTTCGCTCGGTGGACGGAAGCGCGCCTGCGGCGCGCACAGGGGGTGACGGCATGATCGTCTTCGACAACGTGGGCAAGTCCTTCGGCAGCCATCGGGTGCTCGACGGCATCGATCTCACCATCCACGCCGGCGAGAAGATCGTCCTCCTGGGCCCCTCAGGCTCGGGGAAGAGTACGCTCCTGCGCTGCATCAACGCCTTGGAGACCCTCGACCAGGGCCATATCACCGTCCTGGGCCAAAGACTGCCGGGAAGCAAGACGGAGGTCCAGCAGCTGCGCCGCGACGTGGGCATGGTCTTCCAGAACTTCAACCTCTTCCCGCATATGTCGGTGCTGGATAACGTTTGCTTGGCCCAGATTCAGGCCCGGAAGCGCTCGCGCGCCGAGGCGGAGAAGACGGCCATGGACCTCCTGGCCAAGGTGGGCATGGCGCACAAGGCCAAGGCCTTCCCGATGCAGCTCTCGGGCGGGCAGCAGCAGCGGGTGGCGATCGCCCGCGCCCTCGCCCTGCGCCCCCAGATCATGCTCTTCGACGAGCCGACCTCCGCCCTCGACCCCGAGATGGTCTCGGAGGTGCTGCAAGTCATGAACGACATCGCGGCCCAGGGGATGACCATGGTGGTGGTGACGCATGAGATGGACTTCGCCCGGAAGGTGGCCGACCGGGTGGTCTTCATGGATCACGGGCGGATCCTCGAGGAGGCGCCTCCCGCGACCTTCTTCCAGCGCCCCCAGACCGATCGCGCGCGCGCCTTCCTGGCGCATGTCGTGCGCGAGCGCGCCAAGACGGGCCAGCTCTCCGCGCTGGACCTCGATCTGGCCCAGCTGGTCTCCGGGCACCCGTCGGCCTAGCGCTCCCCGGCTAGCGGGTGAGCCGCTGAGAGCAGGGATGAGGAGGGTGGCGCGGGCCTCCGTGCCCGCGGCTACCGGCTATGCGGCAGCAGTTGCCAGATCGCGATGAAGTGGCAGAGGCTGGCCAGCACCACGAACCCGTGGAAGATCTCGTGGTAGCCGAAAGTGCGCGGGTCGGGATCGGGACGCCGCAAGGCGTAGACCAGGGCTCCCGCGGTGTAGGCCAGGCCTCCGGCGAGGAGTAGCCAGACGATCTGGGGCCCGGATCGCGCGGCCACCTCCGGCAAGAGGGCGATGCCGAACCACCCGAGCATCAGGTAGAGCGTGGCGTTGAGCAGCTTGGGGGCGTCCACCCAGAAGATCGACTTGAGGATCCCCACCGCCGCCCCCAGCCACATCCAGCCGAGCATGGCCCGCCCGGAGGGCCCGCCGACCCCGATGAGCCCGATCGGCGTGTAGGTCCCCGCGATCATGAGGTAGATGGCCGCGTGATCGAGCCGCCTCAGCGTTTGCCGGATGCCCGGAGGCCAATCCGGACGGTGGTAGAGCGCGCTGATCCCGAAGAGCGCCGCCATGCAGCAGGCGTAGACCGTGGCCGCGAGTGCCGCCAGCCGGGTGCTCGCACTTGCAATCAGCATGGGGCCCGCCCCAAGCGCCACGTAGAAGGCCGCATGATGGGAGGCCCCGCGAAACCGGGGCTTGAGCAGGGCCGACGTCCGTTCAGCTCTCATGGGCGTTCCTCCTGCCCCCACCCTAGCGGGGGGCGCCCCTCCCCGGGTACTGACATGCGAAAGAAGGATCGTGTTCAGGCCGCTGTTTACAGCCCGCTTTGGACCGCCCGCTTTGGGCCGCCGGAGCCTCCGGACGCCGGCTTGATGCATCCGGGCGAAGTTGCGGTACGATACCGCTAGCGCCCATGGCGGGTACGCCGCATGCAAGACGACGGAAAGGCACACTGACGATGGCAATCTGGATCGTGCTCGGGCTCCTCGCCCTCCTGGCCCTCTGGCTCATCCTCACCTACAACGGCTTGATCGCCCTGAAGAACCAGGTGCAGAACGCCTGGAAGCAGATCGACGTCCAGCTCAAGCGCCGGCATGACCTGATCCCCAACTTGGTGAACACGGTCAAGGGAGCCATGGAGTTCGAGCGCGACACCCTCGAACGGGTGATCCAGGCCCGCAACGCCGCCGTCAATGCCCACGGCGTCGAGGCGACCGCCCAGGCGGAGAACGCGCTGACGCAGTCTTTGGGCCGCCTCTTCGCCCTCGCCGAGAACTACCCCGAGCTGAAGACCAACCAGAACGTCCTGCAGCTCCAGGAAGAATTGACGTCGACCGAGAACAAGATCGCCTTCGCGCGCCAGCTCTACAACGACCTGGCAGCCCGCTTCAACACCGCCCAGGAGGTCTTCCCCACCGCGCTTTTCGCCCGCAACCTCGGCTTCTCCCGCGCGGAGTTCTTCGAAATCGAGGAAGCCGCCCGCCAGACCCCGAACGTGGATCTGAGGCTCTCCTAGATGGACCTCTTCGCCCAGCAGGCGCGCAACCGCCGGGCCACCATCCTCCTGATGGCGGCCTTCCTGCTCCTCTTCCTGGGGCTGGGGCTGGCCATCGACATGGTCTACTCCGGACCGAGCGGCGTCTCGCTCTCCGGCGTGCCCGTGCCCGTCCCGGTCTTCACGACACTCGCCCTGGGCCTCGGCTCGGCGTCGGCCGCGACCAGCTACTTCCGCGGCGACCAGATGGTGCTCGCCTCGGTCGGCGCCCGGGAGCTGGATGAGACGCGGCTCGAAGAGCGCCAGCTGCGGAACGTGGTCGAGGAGATGGCGCTCGCCTCGGGCGTCCCGGTCCCGGCGATCTACGTGATGCCGGAGGCCGATCCCAATGCCTTCGCCACCGGGCGATCGCCCGCGCATGCCAGCCTCGCGGTGACCGAGGGCTTGCTTCAGGCCCTCGACCGCGAGGAGCTGCAGGCGGTCGTGGCCCATGAGATGGGGCATATCCGCAACCTGGACATCCGGACCATGATGATCGTGAGCGTGCTCCTGGGGGCGATCGCCCTGCTTTCGGACCTGGCCCTCCGCTCCTCGGGACACGCGCACCGCCGGCGCTCGGATCGCGAGGGGGGCGGCAACCCTTTGCTCCTGATCGCCGTCTTGCTCGTCGCGCTCTTCGCACCCCTGGCCGCGCGCCTGATCGCCATGGCCGTCTCGCGCACCCGCGAGTACGAGGCGGATCGCAGCGGGGCCGAGTTCACCCGCAACCCGCTCGCCCTGGCGCGGGCCCTGGAGAAGCTGGAGGCTCACCAGCATCCCACCCGCCTGGCCACCCAGGGCACGGCCCATCTCTTCATCGTGGACCCCCGCCTCAGCAAGCTCAACGAGCAGGAGGGCCGGGTCGCCAACCTCTTCGCCACGCATCCCCCCATCCGGCAGCGCATCGCCCGTCTCGAGCGCATGGGCTACGGCGATTCCGGCACGCGAACCTCCTTCCGGCGCACGACCTCCTAGCGCGATCGTTGTTGCTGCAGGACAGCGAGCTTTGACGCTCAGCCGTTATCCAAACGCTTCTCGGTTAGCGCTCGCTTTCCTGGTCTCCTGCCACGGGCGCCTCGCAACAGCCGCGGGCGCTCATCGCCAGGCACGCCGGCCGAAGAAGCGGCTTGGCCAAGTTGCCCTTTGCTGGCTTGCCTGGCATGACCCAGCATGGGGGCAGGAGGTGCCGCATGCCGCTCCCACGCCTCACGCGGGTCGGGGACCTCGAGATCGATCAGCGCCTGGAGGTGCAGGCCTTTTCCTGGCGCATCCAGCAGATTGGCTGGGTCGCGATCGCGCTGTTTCTGGCGGCGGCCCTCGCGGGCCTCTTCGGCCGCGGGCCCTTCTCCCGGGCGCGGGTGGGGGATCCGGCCGTCCTGGAGGTGGATTACGGCCGCTTCGAGCGCCGCACGCAGGAAGCGACCCTGATCGTGCGGATCGGTCCCCAGCCGTCGGGGCGCGTGCGGCTCTGGATCGACGAGGCGTACGTCTCCGAGCAGCCCATCCACCGCGTCCTGCCCGAGCCTGAGCGCGTCGAGGCCGCCGATGGCCGGCTGCTACTGACCCTGCGGGTCTCGGGCGAGCGCCCGCAGATCCGGATCACCACCATGCCGGAGGTCTTCGGCGCCATGCAGGGCCGGCTGGGGATCCTGGGAGGAGGCGAGGTCTCCTTCAGGCAGTTCGTCTATCCGTAGCGGGGAGGGGGCATGGAAAGCGTCATCCGGGCGGTGATCATCTACGGCTTCCTCTTGCTGATCTTTCGCGTGCTCGGGAAGCGGACGCTCGCCGAGGTGACGACCTTCGACGTGGCCCTGCTGCTCATCATCTCGGAGGCGACCCAGCCGGGGCTGATGGGGCAGGACAGCTCGCTGACCAACTCCATGATCGTCATCGCGACCCTGCTGGGGCTGGACACCCTGGTGGGACGCATCAGCGACCGCGCGCCCCTGCTGCAGCAGGTCCTCCAGGACACGCCGCTGGTCCTCATCGAGGACGGGCGGATCCTGCAGGACCGGCTCGACAAGGAAGGCGTCGATCTCGAGGAGATCATGGCCGCCGCGCGCCAGAGCCAGGGCCTCGAGCGGCTCGAGCAGATCAAGTACGCCGTGCTCGAGCGAACGGGCGGCATCAGCATCATCCCGAAGCAATCCTGAGCAGGGTTTCGCGCGGCCCAAGGCTCGCATGCCGTTGCGCCGCAGGCGCTTCCTTTGCCGCGGCAAGGAAGCCTACGAGTGCAGCCAGGCCGCTTAGCTCACCACTCGACCAGGGTGCCCAACGTGATCCCCGGCGAGTACGCATAGCTGGGCGGCTCGGCCGCGAAGGATTGGCGCGAGAAGGTGTAGCCGAGCGCTCCGGTCAACAGGAAGCGCTCGTAGATCCGGTAGTCCACCCCGAGGCCCGGGGCGATCCCGACGTCCCAGGCCGCTCCCTCCTGGGTGCTGACGGTCTGGGTGTCGGAGTCCCAGCGGGACCGGGACTCGTTGGGACGGTAAAGGGCTCCGACGCCGAGCAGGGTGTAGAGGCGCAGGCGATCGGTCTTGAGAAACGTGCTCATGCCCTGGAGGCCGAGGTTCACGAAGCCCGCGGTCCGGTTGTTCACGAAGGAGAGGGCCGGAATGCCCGCGATCTGGAAGCCCCAGCCGTTCGCTCCCCAGCGGCGATAGGTCGCTCCCGAACCCGAGAGCGACGAGTACTGAAGCCCCACGCCCTGCTGGGGATTCCAGGAGACGACGCCCTCGTCGGGGATCATGCCGCCAGAGCTGGAGATCGGAGGACTGGCGACCGTGCCTCCCGATCCCATGGACACGCTCCGCACGCTCTTCAGCCAGCCTCCCGGGATCTCGACGATCCGGAGGGTGACGGTGCCGAGATCATCGAGCGGGCTCAGGCTGACGAGCTTGGTGACCCCCATCTCCTTGAGCGCGGCGAGCTGGCGCTGGAAGCCGTCCTCGGCGGGCCGCTGCGCCATCGCGACGTTCCCCATGACGGCGAGGCCGCGGGCGGTCATGGCCTGGCTGAGGGCATCGGCGACCGCGACGTCGCGGGAGAAGGGCTCAGCGGAAGGCAAGGCGAGCCAGACCTTGTCCGTGGGAAGGAGCAGCTTCTCCGCGAGGAGGTCCTGGACGACGCGATCCGCCGCCGCGAGGGACTGGGCCTGGGCCGGCATGGCGATCGCCACGACCGCCGCGGCCAGCGAGAGCAGGGATGCACGTCGGAGCATGGAGGCCTCCTTGCGGGATCGAGACGGAGAACGGGGGCTTATTCGACTCGTACCCCGATCGCGCTTTTCTCAAGCGCCCGAGCCGCTCTTGGGGCGCAAGTCCCCCGTGCAAGCGCCAAAACGGAGAACGGAAGGCGGAACTTCCTCCTGATCAAGCAAGGGTCATGCGGGGCGGGAGCGGTATCATGCCGAGGCAGGGCATCGAGGTCGTGCGGGGCATGCCCCGGGGAGGAACCATGCGCGCCACTGGGTTTTGGGCCTTGACCGTAGCTTGCTTGATCGGCTGCACGCCCGCTCCGGGCGGCGGTGCCGCCCCGCCGGAGCAGGGGGCTCCGATCCCCCAGGATCAGAGCCAGGCGGTCACGGAGATCGTGACCGCCCGCGACATGACCTTCACTCCCGCGACCGTGACCGTCCCGGTGGGAGGCAGCGTGGTCTGGAAGTTCGAGGGCCCCTCCCCGCACACGACCACCTCCGACGCGGGAGCCCCCCAGGCATGGGATTCCGGGATCCAGGGGGCCGGCGCCACCTACACCGTGAGGTTCGACCGGCCGGGCACCTATCCGTATCACTGCACGCTGCATGCGGGGATGACCGGCACGGTCGTCGTGCAGTAGGGAGCTGGGCTTGGGGCAAAACGATTCCCTCCGCTCGGGGACCGTCCCCGAGCGTCCCTGGCATGCCCTCTCCGAAGCGGAGGCCATGCGGGCGCTGGAGACTCCCGCCGAGGGCCTTTCCCCCGAGGAAGCCGGAAGGCGGCGGGAGCAGTTCGGTCCCAACCAGCTCCAGGTCCAGGAGGGCCCGTCGGCCTGGGAGCGCTTCCTGGCGCAGTTCAAGAGCCCCCTGGTCGCCATCCTGGGAGTCTCGGCCTTGGTCGCCTTTTTCGTCGGGGAGCCCTTCGACGTCTGGGTGATCGTGGCCGTGCTCTTCCTCAACGCGATCATCGGGTTCATCCAGGAGTCGAAGGCCGCCGACGCCATCCAGGCGCTCAAAAAGCTCACCAGCCCCCAGGCCCGGGTCATGCGCGCAGGCAACGTCCACGCGATCCCCGCCACCGAGGTGGTGCCCGGCGATCTCTTGTTCCTCGAGGCGGGCGATCGCCTCGCCGCCGATATCCGCCTGCTCGCCGCCTCCGAGCTGACGATCGATGAATCGGGCCTCACGGGCGAATCCGTCCCGGTCACCAAGCATCCCGATCCCCTCCCCGCCAAGGACCTGCCCCTGGGCGATCGCCTCTCCATGGCCTACATGAACACCGTCGTCACCGGCGGCCGCGGCAACGGCCTGGTGGTGGCCACCGGCATGGCCACCGAGATGGGCCAGATCGCCTCCGAAGTCGCCTCCGCCGAGGGAGCCTCCCCCCTCCAGCGCCGCATGGCCCAGTTCGGCCGCCAGGTCGGCCTGCTCGTCCTGGTCACCGTGATCGGCGTCTGGATCCTCGGGGTGCTCACCGGCCGCGACATGGCCCAGATGCTCTACGTGGCGGTCACGCTCGCCGTCGCCGCCGTCCCCGAGGGCCTGCCCATCGTCGTCTCCATCATGCTCGCCATCGGCGTCAGCCGCATGGCCCGCCGGCGCGCCCTGATCCGCCGCCTCACCGCCGCCGAATCCCTCGGCTCCGTCACCGTCATCTGCTCCGACAAGACCGGCACCCTCACCCGCAACGAGATGACCGTCCAGGACGTCTTCATGGGAGAGCGCCTCGAGGTCGGCGGAGAGGGCTACCGCCCGGAGGGAGCCCTCCGGCGCGCCGGAGCTCCCGTCGATCCTCCGACGCTCGAAGGCCTGGCCTGGCTGGGGAGATGCGCGCGCTTCTGCAACGACGCCCTGCTCGAGGAGATGGACTCCGAATGGCGGATCCTGGGAGATCCGACCGAAGGAGCCCTCGTCGTGCTCGCCGAGAAGATCGCCCCCCTGGCCGTCGGCCACGAGTCCGACTGGCCCCGTAACCGCGAGATCCCCTTCAACTCCGATCGCCAGTGGATGGCCACCCTGAACCAGGCCCCGGACGGCGAGGGAGTCGCCTTCGTGAAGGGCGCCTTCGATCGCCTCTTGCCGTCGGCGCAGCGCTGGATGGACCCCGATGGCCAAGAGCACCCGCTCGACGAGGTGGCGCAAGGGCGCTTCCGCGAGGCGGCCGAAGCCATGGCCCAGGGAGCGCTGAGGGTGCTGGCACTCGGCATGGTGCGCGGCCTGGATCCCCATGCCGACCTCTACCCGCCGGAGCTTGCGAAAGAGCTCGTGCTCCTGGGGCTCGTGGGGCTGATCGACCCGCCGCGCCAGGAGGCGGCGGCGGCCGTCGCGACCTGCCGCGACGCGGGCATCGCGGTCAAGATGATCACCGGGGACCACGTGGCCACCGGCACGGCGATCGCCTCCGCCCTGGGCATCCTTCAGGGCCCCGACCGCGCCATCCAGGGAGTCGAGCTCGACCGCCTCTCGGACGCCGACCTGCAAGCTCGGGTCGCGCACGTGGACGTCTTCGCCCGCGTCTCCCCCAGCCACAAGCTCCGGATCGTCTCGGCCCTGCAGCGCCAGGGAGAGCTCGTGGCCATGACCGGCGACGGGGTCAACGACGCCCCGGCCCTCGCTCAGGCGGACATCGGGATCGCCATGGGCATCACCGGCACCGAGGTCGCCAAGGGCGCCTCGGGCATGATCCTCGGCGACGACAACTTCGCCACCATCGTCTCGGCCGTCGAGCAGGGACGGGCCATCTCCAGCAACCTCCGCAAGGCGATCGCCTACCTGATGACCACCGCCGTCGGCAACATCGCCGTCATCCTGGGAGCCCTGATCCTGGGCCTGCCCCTGCCCTTCACGCCGGTCCAGATCCTCTGGATCAACCTGATCGCCACCGGCGTCCTCGACAAGACCTTCGCCTTCGAGCCTCCGGATCCCGAGCAGATGCGCCAGCCCCCGCTGCCCCCCGCCACTCCCTTGGTCCCGCGCTCCAACTTCGGGATCATGATCGCCTACGGCCTCTGGATGGCCGCGGGAACCCTGGCCATCTTCCTCATCGAGTTCAGTCCCGGCAAGGGCCTGGGGCATGCCCGCACGGAGGCCTTCACCGCCATGGTCGCCTTCCAGTGGTTCAGCGCCTTCGCGTTCCGCTCCCGCCGCCAATCCACCTTCCGCCTGCCTCTCAACCGATGGATGCTAGGCGGCCTCCTGCTGGGCGTCGTCCTGCAGACGCTCGTCGTCTACTGGCCCCCGTTGCAGCTTTTCATGGGCACGGAAAGCCTCTCGTCGAAAGAGTACCTCACGGCCTTGGCGGTCGGCAGCAGCCTCTTGTGGATCAGCGAGGCCTGGAAGCTCGTACGACGTTCGTTCTAGCGAATCGCCCCTCTGCCGGTGACCCAGAAAGCCGCCCCGAAGAGCAGGGCTTCCACCGCGAAGATGGTGACGAAGGCCATGGTCGGGTCCTTGCGAACCCCCAGGAAGGGCAGCATGGCCTGGAGCAGCAAGACGGTGAAGACGACGGTGACGGCGGCCAGCTTGAGGACGGTTTTCTGTTCCCGTTTGAGTGCCATGAGGGTGTTCTCTCCTGCGCGATCCTTACCGCCCCTCTATACCCGCACCGTACGCCTTTCTCCGCACGGCGCCCCGCGCCGGGGCCTTTCAGGCTGCCGGGATAAGGGACGTCAATGCGCTGGAACGCGAATGCTAATGGCGAACTCCTGGCAATCTGCCTGCCGAATGGGTAGCCTTTAATAAGGGAATGTTATCGATTTCAGGTTTTTCCATCAGAAAAGGAGGAGGTTTGCATCTCATCGATCTCCTGCTGATCGCGGGATTCTTCATCGGCATGCTGGGCTACGGGTTCTCCCTGAGGGCCTCGAATACGACCGTGGACGACCACTTCGTGGGCAAGCGGGACATGGGGGCCGGGAAGGTCGGCCTCTCGGTGGTGGCGACCGACGTCGGAGGCGGCTTTTCGATCGGCCTGGGCGGCCTGGGCTTCGCCATGGGTCTCTCCGGCTCGTGGCTTCTCTTCACGGGGCTCTTGGGGGCATGGCTCGCGGCCGTCTTCCTGATTCCGAAGGTGAAGCCTCTGAGCGATCGCCTTCAGATGCTGACCTTCCCGGATCTGCTCGCCCACCGTTTCGACGAGCGCTGCCGGATCCTGGCGGCGCTCGTTTCGGCCCTCGGCTACGCGGGCTTCGTGGGATCCCAGATGCTCGCCGGGGGGAAGCTCTCGGCGGCGGCCTTCGGAGTCCCCCTCCCCGTGGCGGTGATCGCCATGTGCGTGATCATCGTGCTCTACACCGCATTGGGCGGCATCAAGGCGGTCATCCTGACCGACGTGGTCCAGTGGTCGAACTTGCTCGGCGGGCTGGCGCTTATTGCCCTGCCGCTCTCTTATCAGGCCGTCGGTGGCTGGGCTGGCATGCAAGCCTCCTTGCCGCCGGAGTACTTCAGCTTCACGAACCTCTCGCCCGCCACGTTCGCGACCTGGATCGTGACCATCGTGCCGGTCTGGTTCGTGGGCATGACCCTTTACCAGCGGATCTACGCGGTTCGGGACGTCAAGACCGCCCAGCGGGCCTGGCTCATCGCGGGCTTGCTCGAGTGGCCCGTGATGGCGGTGCTCGGCACGGTCCTCGGCATGATGGCCCGGGTGCTCTTCCCGGCGGTCGAGGCCGAGATGGGCCTGCCGACGCTCATTCGGGAGATCTTGCCGATCGGGGCCATGGGCGTGGTGGTGGCCGCCTACTTCTCGGCCATCATGTCCACCGCGGACAGTTGCTTGCTCGCTTCGGTGGGAAACCTGGTCCACGACCTCTACCGCCGGATCCGGCCGGAGGCGAGCCACGACTCCTTGCTCAAGCTGACCCGAATTCTCACCTTCGTCGTGGGCTTCGGTTCGGTGGGCTTCGCCCTGCTCATCCCCCGCGTGCTCGACAGCATCGTCATGGCCTACTCCTTCATGGTGGCGGGGCTCTTCTTCCCGACGCTCGCGGCCCTCTACTGGAAGCGCGCCACCGCCGCGGGGGCCTTCTGGAGCATGTTGCTCGGGGGAGGCGTCACGGTGGCCGGAACCGTCTACCCCCCGCTGCTCGGAGGAGTCGAACCCATCTTCGTGGGCTTGCCGGTTTCCGCCGTCGTCCTGGTGGCGCTCTCGCTGGCGACCGCGCGGGATCCCGAGCCCGCCATGGAGGCCTGAGCCGTCGCGCTACCTTGCTTAGGCGGCGAGCGCTTCGGGTACATGACCCATGCGCGGATGAGGGTTCCGGGAGGACGGGATGCTAAGGGCGATCGTTCTATGTCTGCTCGCCCTCAGCCTGGCGGGCTGCCCGAAGCAACGCCCCATGCTCGATCCGGCGGGGATCGTTCCCGACGCCGTCACCGGAGAGGGCGGAGCCGTCGTCACGGATCCCGCTCCGCTTCCGAGCCCCTTCACGCTCACGAAAAACTCACGCGCGCTGACGGTGCAGCCCGTGGCGCTGCCGACCTCGGGCGAGGTCGCGATCCCCATCGAGGCCAGCGAGGCCATCCTGGCCCTTTCTCGTACGGGCGAGGCGGCCGCGGGCTTCGGTTTCGACTTCGAGGGGGCGTCGACGACCGCGACGGGCATGCCGCGCCTGCAGAGCCTGCCGCCGGCGCCCGGACCCGCATGCGGGACGTTCGATCTCCCCCGCGCCTCCCTGGGGACCATGCCGGCGCCCTCCGGCATGCGCGTGATGACGACCTCCGCCCCCCCGACCGTCGGCACGCGCCGGGACTTCATCGTCCGCAACACCTCCGTGACCGCCGTCTGCCTCGCGGTCGGGCCGCACGCCGCGATCTGGGTGGACGAGCAGGACCGCTACCGCTACTCCCTTCAGGAGCTCGAAGGGCTCAACGCGCGCTTCGAGGCCCTTCTGCCCGAGATCACCGAGCGCTACGGCCCCGCGCCCGCGGGACGCCCCGACGGGTACAACGGCGGGCATGATCAGCTCAACGTCCTCATCACGCATCGGGTCCCCGAAGAGTACGGGGCCTTCATGGAGCCCCTGGACTTCTTCCCCGATTCCATCGTCCAGCAGAAGTACGGGAAGACCTCGAATTACGCCAAGGTCCTCTACCTCAACTCCGTCTTCGGCTCGGGCCATTTCCTCAACTCGATGATCCACGAGTACGTGCACCTGATCTTCTTCGGCCAGCGCCTCGAGGCCTACAGCCGGAACCATGGCGCGGGCCTGCCGCTGGGGCAGGATCCGTCCTACTTCGATTCGGCCGATCTGAGCGAGCGCTGGCTCAACGAAGGCTTGGCGGTGCTATCCGAGTACCTCTTCTCGCCATCCCTGCTCACGACCTACGTTCCCTTCCTCGATCGCTACCTGCGCAAGCCAAGCTCCTACGACATGGCCGTTTTCCAGGGAGCCCCGGAGTCGGAGCCCCCGAACTACGGCGGGGCGCTTCTCTTCGCGGCGTACGCCCACGATCGCCATGCGGCCTTCATCAAGGAGCTTCCGCAGGCGAGCGGGGTCTCGACGGCGGCGGTGGACGAGGTCATGCAGCGGGCCGGGACGTCCTTCTCGGAGCTTTACCGGGACTACGCCCTCTCGCTCTTGCTGGACGGGTACCATCCGGACGTGCCGCCGCGCTACGGGATTCCTCACCTCGACGTCTACGGAGGGTTCGGAGGCCCACCGACGGAGAGCCTGACCAGCAGCACCGAGCCTCCGCTGCCGAACGGCGTGCGCTACGTCCATGTTCGCTTCGACACGGGTAAGGGGACGCTGCGGATCCGGAACGCCGCGGCCATGAAGGGAACCTTGCTCCTCTTCCGGCCTGCCGCTTCCCCGGGGATCGTCAGCCCCTAGCCTCCCCAGGTCACGGCCGACGCTTTAGCGCCCGCGGCTGTTTCGCAAGGCAGCGAAGCTGTCCTGAAGAAACGAACGGCTTAGAATCGCGGCTGTTTCGCAGCGCCTGCGGCGAGGGTTGGGAAAGCGAAGCTGTCCTGAAGAAACGAACGGCTTAGAATCGCGGCTGTTTCGCAGCGCCTGCGGCGAGGGTTGGGAAAGCGAAGCTGTCCTGAAGAAACGAACGGCTAGAGCAGGGGGGCGTCGATGATGCCCTTGGCGAGCAGGACCTCGGAGAGGGCCTGCAAGAGCTCCTTGCGCTTGTAGGGCTTGCGGACGTAGGTGTCGCAACCGGCAGCGAGGCCGGCGCCTTGATCGGAACCCGAAGCCTTGGCCGAGACGCAGATGATGGTGAGATCCTGGGTCTTGGGGTGGGCGCGCAGGCGGCGGGTGGCCTCGAGACCGTCCATGACGGGCATGAGGACGTCCATGAGGATCGCGTCGAAGGATCGTCCTTCTTCGAGGCAGAGGTTGAGAGCCTCCTGGCCGTTCTCGGCGCAGGTGACATGGTAGCCGTGACTGGTCAGGATGACCTCGGCGATTTCTCGGTTGGATGGTTCGTCCTCGACCACCAAGATGTGAAGATTCTTCATAACAGGGATCAGGATAACACATCCTGCCAAGCTAGAGGGAGAAAAACGCCAGTCGAGAGAGGGATTAGCCGGAAAGGCCGCTCGGGTAGGATGAGGGAAGGAGGGTGACGCCATGCCCGTGAAGGTGCTCGGGTCCGGATCCTACGCCGGTCCCATCATCGACTACCATGCCCATATCAAGGGCACCGACGAGATGGATCTCTCGGAGATCCCGCAGTACCCGCTGCTCCACAAGCTGGCCGACATGTTCGAGCCGTGGCTTTACGGAGGCGTGAACCTTTTCGCGCGCTACGGCCGCACCAGCCGTTTCCACCGGCTCTACCGCGAGATGACCTACTTCGGCTTCCACGAGCTGCTGCGCCTGCTCAACAAGTACCGGGTGGAGAAGTTCCTGGAATCGATGGACCGCAACGGCATCGACCATGCCGTGGTCTGCGTGATCGAGCCCTTCATCGGGACGCGGGAGGTCCTCGAGGCGGTAGCTCCCTACCGGGACCGGATCTCGGTCTACTGCGCGGTCGATCCCCATGAGCCGGGCTACCTGGAGCGCCTTCAGGCCTACGTCGACACGGGTCAGGTCGTGGGGCTCAAGATCCATCCTCCGGTGGCGGGCCCGCACCCCGTGGCCCCTGAAATGATGGAGCTGGGCGCCTTCGCGCAGGCCAACCACCTCCCGGTCTTCGTGCATGCCGGGACCTTCCCCTTCCCCCTCCACGACCACTGCGACGACGTCATGCAGATGGAGGCCTTCATCCAGCGCTTCGAGCAGATCCCGATCGTCCTGGGGCATATCGGCTGGGATCAGCACGAAAAGGTGCTCCAGCTCGGAGAACGCTACCTCAACGTCCACGTCGAGACCTCCTGGCAGCCGCCCGAGATCATCCGCGAGGCCATCGACCGCCTGGGCGTCCACCGGGTGCTGATGGGCTCGGATTTTCCGCTCCTCCAGCAGGATGTCGCCCTCGCGAACGTCCAGGAGGCCGTTTACCAGCATGAGGCCGAGTGGGTGCTCTACCGCAACGCCAAGCGCATGATCGCCCATCACGCCATGCATGCCGAACCGCGGGCGGAGACGCCCGCGCCACTGAAAGACGGGCCCGCGCCGGGCCTGTAGGGCGAGCCAGTGGGGCGGGCCGGTGGGGCGGGCCGGTGGGGCGGGCCTCTGTGCCCGCCCGGACCGGAACGCTTGCGTCCCGGGCGGGGGATTTGCTATGCTGACGCCCTGTCGCTGATCTTTCGAGGTGTGGAGGTCGGATGTTCAAGCTTCCCCCGGAAATGACGGTCCTCAGCCAGGACCTCTGGTACGAGACCCTGAAGTCGGTGCTCGCCCCGGTCGTGACGAAGCAGCTCGTCGACACGCGCATCACCGGCCTGGAGAATATCCCCTCGTCGGGGCCCGCTCTCCTGGTGCCCAATCACCGCACCATGACCGATCCCTTCATCCTGAGCGCCGAGCTGCCCCGCCGCGTGCACTGGGTGGTGGCCGCCTTCATGAGCCGCCTGCCCATCACCCGGGAAATGGTTCGCTCGACGGGAAACATCGTCCTGCCGGTCTCTCAGGGCGGCCGAAGCCAGGAGCTCATGCTCAAGGCCAAGCGCCTGCTGTTGCGCGGGCGCATGGTCGGCGTCTTCCCCGAAGGCGTCGACAACTTCGTCAACGGCTCGAAGCCGGGGACCGTCTCCCCCTTCCACTCCTCGTTCGCCCGCTTGCTCATGCAGATGCGCATCCCGGACCTTCCCGTCGTGCCCATCGCCATCACCGGCGAGGAGGAAGAGGTCCTGATCCGGATCCCCGGGGCCGTTCTGCGCCAGCTCGACCCCGGCAACGCGAGCTGGGAGCGGGGCGAGGTGCTCGGCACGATCTACCGCCAGGCTCGGATCACGATCGGCAAGCCGCTGGCCTTCGACAACTTTTACGGCCTCCCCCCCGAGCGCGCGGAGGAGGCCGTGAAGCGGATCGTTCAGGTGGTCCGCGATGAGGTCGTGTCGCTGGCTCAGGGGCAGCCGCCCGCCGCCAAGCCGATCCGGGGCCGCAAGCCCATGACCGGGCCCCTCTTCGACGAATCCGATTTCTAGCCCTCGTTGCTTCAGGTCAGCTTCGCTGCCTTGCGCAACAGCCGCGGGCGCTAGTCCAGCAAGCCCTTGCGCAGGGCGTACTTCACCAGCTCCGAGCGGGTATGCATGCCCAGCTTGTCCATGAGGTGGGCGCGGTGGGTCTCCACGGTCCGCACCGAGATGACGAGCAGCTTGGCCATCTCCTGGTTGGTGAAGCCCTCGGCGATCAGCTTGAGGATCTGCCGCTCGCGCTCGGTCAGGAGGCCGTAGGAATCGGTCTCCTCGCCGGTCTCCACGCGCTCGAGGTAGTCCTGGACCAGGGCCTTGGTCACCGAGGGCCGGAGGAATGCGCCGCCTTCCATGACCTGGTGGATGGCGTCGAGCAGCTCGGTGTCGGCAGCCTTCTTGAGGACGTAGCCCGAGCCGCCCGCCTTGAGGGTCCGGAAGAGATACTCCTCGTTTTCGTGCATGGTGAGGACCAGCACCTTGACCTGCGGGAGCCGGCGCTTGATCTCGGCCGTGGCTTCGATGCCGTTCACCCGGGGCATGGAGACGTCCATCAGGACGAGATCGGGATGAAGCTGCTCGGCGAGGGCGATCGCCTCTTCGCCGTCCGTCGCTTCGCCGACCACCTCCATGTCAGGTTCGGCCGACAGGAGCATCTTGAGCCCCGAGCGCAGGATAGCGTGGTCGTCTGAGACGAGGATCCGGATCTTGGGAAGCGTCGGTGGCATCTGGCGACCCCTTTCTCTGGTGGCATTCAGCGCTATCGTGCGTCGCGGCTTTCATCCCGAACGGTGGACAGCTAGGTGGCGGACTCCGGTACCGTGGCGGATAGCGGGAGATCGAGGGTGATGCGGGTGCCCTCGCCTTCCTTGGATTGTAGGCTGAACGTGCCGCCCAGCAGGGTGACCCGCTCTTGCATGCCCAGGAGCCCCAGCCGGTTCTCCTTGCGCTTCTGGACGAGCACGTGCTCGGGATCGAAGCCGACGCCGTCGTCGACGACCTCGGCATGCAGCGCCGCCGCCGTCCGCTCCAGCTTCAAATGGACGGTCTGGGCCGAGGCGTACTTGGCGATGTTGGTGAGGGCCTCCTGGACCACCCGGTAGACCGCGACCTCGACCAGCGGGGGAACCCGCTCCTCGAAGCCCGTGGCATGGAAGGCCACCCGGACGCCGTGCTTCTGGCTGAAGTCCTTGGAGTACGAGCGCAGGGCGGCGATCAGCCCCAGATCGTCGAGCAAGGTCGGCCGCAACTCGACCGAGAGCTTGTGAACCTCCTCGAGCGTCCGCGACGTCAGTTCCTGCAACTCGGCGAGCCGCTTGCGCGCCTCGTCCAGGGTGGGAGACTTGTCGACGATCTTGAGGCCGACCAAGAGCGACGTCAAAGATTGCCCGGTTTCATCGTGAAGCTCGCGGGAGATGCGCTTGCGCTCATCTTCTTGGGCGGTGATGAGGGCTTCGAGCAACTGTCCGCGCTGCAAATGCGCGTCCTCCAGCTGCGCCTGCTGGGCCATGAGCCGCTCGGCGATGCGCTGGAAGTCCGTGGAAAGCTGGCCGACCTCGTCCAGGCTGCGCGAGGGGGTATGCTCATCATCGAGTAGCGAGGCCGAGGCCCGCGTGAGCCGGCGCAGCGGCCGCACGATCTGGTTCGTGAGCCAAAGGAGGCCGCCGAAGGCGATCAGCATGGCGGTGCCGGAGACCGAGAAGATCCCCCAGGCATGGCGTTGCAGCATCTCGGCGATCTGCCGCTTGGGGACTCCGCGCATGGCGGTGCCGACCACCACCCCGTCCACGCTGTAAAGCGGCTGGGTCAGGGTCACGTACTCGGTGCCCGACACTTCGAGCACGGCGAGCCCGTCCCGGCCCGGAGGGCCCGGGGGCACCAGCCGATCGCCGGGGATTCCGGCGACGGTGATCGCCTGGCCGTCCACGAAGATGGCCGCGATCCCGCCCATCATGTCGGTCATCTCCTGGGTGGCGACCTGCGCCGCCTCGGGATGCGGGTAGGCCTGCCGCTCCAGGAGGTAGAAGCGCTGGAAGACGGTGAGCTCGTTCTGGACCTGCCGCGCGACCTGGCTGTGAAGGCTGGCTTCCGCGCTGATGTACGTGACGACCATGAGGACCCCGGTCACCAGCATGATCGAGGTGAGGCCCCAGAACAGGACCTTCACGCTCAGCGAGAGGCTCCGCCACGATCGGGTGACGAGCGGCAACAGGATTCGGATGCGCGGACTCTTGGTCATGCCCTCAGTGTATCTCCACATGGAGCCTGCGGCATCCGGAATCTTTACCTAAGCGCATCCCGAGTCCCCCGCCGGGGTCGGCGCGGCGTTACCGCTCCGAATTCCAGCCGAAGTAGGCCAGGACCCGATTAGAGAGGTTGGCCATGGCGCCTTGGCGGGTCTGGGACAGCAGGAGGTGATCCTGGGTGTTGAGGATGAACCGCCCCCAGGCCCCCGAGAGGCTGCGCCACTCGATGAGCGCGAACTCTCCGGCCCGCGACCAGCGCCAGGTGAGCCGCCGCCGCGCGAGATCCGGGTACTGGGCCCGGACGATCGCCACGTGCGGGTGGTCGTCGCGGACCCGCTTCAGCTGGGTGCAGGCCAGACACCGTCCCAGGACGACCCGGGAGCAGCGCCGGCAGGCCGGCATCGCGCAGGAGGGGCAGTGATCGGCCTCGGCCAGGCAGTGCCGCTCCTCGCAGATCGGGCATTTGAAGGTCTCGCGCGGCAGGGCGCTCTGATGGCAGGTCGCGCAGGAGATCAGGTGATCCGGGCAGACCATGCCCCGTCCGCTCGGGCTGGGACGCAGGAGGTTGCGCCGGGTGACCTTGCCGCATTCCACGCAATCGAGCGCGCAGGCCACGCAGTAGGGAGTCGCCGTCAGGTGGCAGCGCTGGACGATGCTTTGCGGGGTCTCGGTGCCGCAGCGATCGCAGGCTTCCGTCGGAACCGCCTCGGGCGCTCCGGCGGAGGCCGCCAGGTGCCGGGCCGCGCAGCGATGGCAGCATGCCTGGCCGTTGTCCAGGAAGCCGGGCTGCCGGATGCCGCCGCCGCACTGGGGGCAGGCCGGCAGGAAGAGTTCGCCGGTGGTGGGAAGGTAGGCGACCGTGAGCAGGCCGCGCTCGGTGCCGCGAGACAGCGAGAGCTCGTAGCGTACCTCGTCGTAGGTGACGTGGCAGGCTCCGACCAGCCGGGTATCGACGGTGACCTCGTGGCGGGCGCGCTCGGCTTCCAGGCGGGCGGCCTCGTCGCGGCGCAGGCCCTCGGCGTCGAGCTCACGCTGGACATGCAGGTGCTCGATCTCGATGACCAGGCGCTCGGCTTCTTCTTCGAGCTTGGCGATCGCCGCGGGAATCCTGGTCTCGCCCTTGCGGCGCACCAGGTCCTCGAGCTTGCCAAGCAGCACGCGCTCCTCCTCGCGGAGGATCTGGGAGACCTGGCCTGCGATGGTGGCACGCACGCGCGCTTCGGCCTCTTCCAGGCGCGGGGCGAGTGTGCGCTCCAGCTCCGCGCCCTTTTGCTCGGTCCGGGCGTCGAGCCAGGCGATCGCCCGCTCGTGAAGGTTCTCAAGCTGATAGGACGGGCTCTGGGGCGGATCGACCGGGATGGTGAGGAAGCTGTAGCAGGCCTCGGAGAGGACGTCGAGGCGATCGCCGGTCGCGGGATCGATCACGTCGAGGTGCAGCTCCTCGTCCCGGGAGCTCATGGCGGGAGCCTCGTAGGTCACCCGGTGGCAGAAGGCGATCGCCGTGCGCGGCAGCACCTCGATCAGCCGCGCGGACTCGACCCGGAAGCCCCCCGGCAGAATCGGCTCGAAGAGCTGGGCCGGCTGGTCGATCGGGCGGGAGACCACATGGCGGTAGGAGACCGTTTGTTCCCGGGTGCATTCCTCGAGGATCGCCCGCCAGTGAGGACTCATCGGAGTGATCGGGCGCTCCTCGGGAAGGGCGGGCTCTGCGGGCTCCGACGCGTGGTCGAACGTGATGGAGAGCCGCCGCTGCGGCCAGCGGACTTCCCAGCGGCGCGCCTGCGCGTCGAGGGGGGTCAACTCGGCCCCGAGGCTACGGTAGTAATCGAGGGTGAAGCTGCGGATCGATGGTTCCTGCATGGGGAGGCTCCTCTAGGGCCGTTGCGGGCCGTCTGAGCCTATGATCTCCGAAATCGCCCCCGGGATCTGTGATCGATCCATAACACCCTAGCCGCAGGCGCCAACGTCCTAGCCGCAGGCGCCAACGCCCCGGCCGCAGGGCGTAGCGCCCAACCCCCGTCGCGGATGCCCAACCTTAATCGCCTATGCCGAAGGAGAACGCCGCGAGGGGGGACTTCGAAAGTCCCCCCTCGCGGGCTGAGCGCTTGAAACGCCTTAGATCTTGGGAACCACCGCCAGGCGCACGCCGCCGAACTTCAGGTACTCGTAAGGCATGTAGAAGTAGCCACCGTCGGCCCAGTCCGTGCCCCAGGAGTTGCGGACGATGACGACCCGCTTCTCGTTGTCGTAACCCACGGCGAGGACCGCGTGGCCGCCCTGGAAGGTGTCCTTGGAGGTGGGCATCGGCAGGAGGCCCGACTTCGGGGTGTTGCTCATGCTGCTGAAGACGCGCATCGCCAGGACGACGGGCATGCCGTCCGAGAGGCTCTTCTTCACGCCGCTCAGCGTGGTGACGGTCTTGTAGCCGGTGACGATCCGGTTCTTCTTGCCCTTCTCGGTCAGCGCGCTCGAGGGCTGCTGGGTGAGGAAGCCCAGGCGGGCGGTCTCATCCTTCTGCTTGGAGGCGGCCAGGTAAGGCATGTCCGACTCCGGCACGGAGCCGTAGGCGTCGAGCATCTTCACCGCGAACTCGGTCGGCACGCCGTCGTCCTTGCCCTTGGAGCCGGTCTGGCGGCGCGACTGATACCAGTTGAAAGCGGGAGCCTGCGGGGTGTAGCGGCCCTGCTTCTTGAGCAGGTACTCCTGGAGGCCCATGGTGGCGAAGGAGGTGCAGGAACCGAAGTTGCCCTGGTTCCGGACCGGGCTCATATCCTTGCGAAGATCGATCTTGGCCGGAAGGGCCTGCGTATCGAACGACTCGTCGAGCGTGACGCCGGGGTCGTTGGTGATGTCGGCGCCCAGGGCGTACTTGAACTTCTTGGCCGAGGCGTCGGCCGAGCTGGCGTCATAGCCGCCCAGCGGAGCACCGGGAAGCTGTCCACAACCGGCCAGCAGAAGCAAACCCAACATTCCCCCGATAGCCTTCTGCATGTTCGAACCCTTCATGAGTCACGACCTTTCTGTGGAGCAACTGTGTTCCCGTACTGTTATATCGCCCCTCCCGACGGGATCTGTCTTATTGAAGGGTTAAGGCTCGGGCATGATTAGGTGAAATCCGGGCCCTCCCTTGCAGGAGGGCCCGGATCGGGGTGGAAAACGGCGATTGGCAGCGCTTCCGCTCAGAAGCTCCAGCCGCTAGTAGACCTGGATGCTCTCGGAGGCATCGGCGAAGACGATCACGTCGATGGACTTGTCCAGGACGGGCTCGACCTCCCCCTTGAACTTCTTGACGAGCTCTTCGGCCTTTTGCTTTCGGGCTGCCATGTCCGTGATCGCGGCGAGCCGGGGATCGATCAATCGCCACTCCGGCCGCTTGCGCGTATGGCGAATCTCGATGCCCTGCTTGTAGTACGCCGTGCTCACCTGCGAGAGCTTGTTGAGCATCTCGTCCTTCTGCTTGCGGTACTCCGGATCCTTCATGCGCTTTGCGATCTCGGGATCGACCGGCTCCTGCTTCGCCTGGGCTTGCTTGCGGGACTCGGCGAGCTCGTTGACCAGCTGCGCATGCGCCTCGGGCGTGTCGATGGTCTTGCTCTCAGTCGCCTTCGCCTGGGCCTCCGTTGTGACCGGCTGAGCCTCGGGCCCCTTCGGCTGGGTCTCCGTTGCGGCCGGCTGAGCCTCGGGCGCGGAGGAGCTGTCCTGGCTCTCGCCACGACACCCCGCGAGCGCGACGGTCAAGGCCAAACCGATCAGCGAAAGCCGGGCAACCCCAGAAAGACGCGGTAAGCGGGTACTTCTCATGCGATGTCCTCCTCGCAATACATTGCTTGCTTATAGTATTGTAGTGAATTTTTGTTAAGATGCAAGCATGAATTGCAAGGGGCGGGTCTCGCCCTCGCCTAGTGCTTGATCGCGGAAAGATCCAGCCGGGACAGCGTCTGCTCGTCGAATTCCCGGATCTGATCGGCGGCGCGCTTGGCCATCTCGAGGTTGGCGCCGAAGGTCGCGAACGACTCCTCCAGCTTCCCGCGCTCCTTGGCCTTGGCGATCAGGTCGACGATCACCTTCTCGAACGAATCCGCCCCCTTCAGGTTGCTCAGGATCAGATCCGTCTCGCCCACCGCCTGCGTGAAAAGCTCGATCTTCTGCTCCAAGATCTGGAGCACGTAGTCCTCGATCGTTCCCTTGATCGAAAGGTTCACGATCAAGACGTCGCGCGTCTGGCCGATCCGGTGCACGCGCCCGATCCGCTGCTCCACCCGCATGGGGTTCCAGGGCAGGTCGTAGTTGATCAAGGCATGGGCGAACTGGAGGTTCACGCCCTCCGAGCCCGCGTCGGTCAAGAGAAGCACCTGGCCGTCCCGCTTGAACTCGGCCACCACGCGGTCCTTTTCCTTCTGGCCCATCTTCCCGTTGAAGCAGAGCACCTTGTACCCCTCGCGCGTCAGGGCCTCTGCCAGGAAGTCCTGGGTCTCGTAGAAGCCCGTGAAGACCAGGGCCTTGTCCTGGTGATTCGCGAGGAAGGTCTTCAAGGCCTCCAGCTTGGAGACCACCTGGATGCGCCGGGCCAGATCCGCGATCGGAGCCAGCTCCTGGGTCTCCTCGACCGTCACGTAGCCCATCATGGCGCTCACGCTCTTGGCCAAGGCCGCGGGGCTCGAGCTGAGCATCCGCGAGAGCCGGATGAATTGAAGCGTTTGCTGCCCCTTGCTGACGCCCTTGCCCATCTGGTTGCCCACGAACTGGACCACCGCGTCGTGAAGCCGCAGCTCCTCGGGCGTGCCCTCCAGCCGGATCGTCTCGACCTTGCGATCGACGAAGCGAATCCCGACCTCCGAGCGCCGGTGCCGCACCATGACCTGCCCGAGCTTCTTGGTGAGCTCCTCGGGGTTCTTCAGCACCCGCCCCTTCGGATCCTCGATGAAGCGGCTGCGGAAGCTGTCCTTGGTCCCCAGCAGTCCTTCGGAGACCAGGTTCACGAGGTTGTAGAGCTCGAAGAGGGAGTTCTGGATGGGAGTGGCCGTCAGCAATAGCATGTAGCGGCTCTGCAGCTTCTTCACGAACTGGTAGGCGACCGTGGCGTCATTCTTGAGGCGATGGGCCTCGTCCACCACCAGGATGTCCCAGCGCTTGCGCAGGAGGGCCTCCGAGTTGATGGGATGCTTGGCCGTGTCCAGGCTGACGATCAAGCGATCGAGGTTCTGCCAGCCCTGCGTCTCCTCGTTGGCCACCGAGAACGACTCCCCGAACTTGCCCGAAAGCTCGCCCTGCCACTGGGTGGTCAGGGGGGCCGGCGTCAGGATCAGGATCCGGCGCGCCATGCCGCGGCTCAGGTACTCCTTGAGGATCAGGCCCGCCTCGATCGTCTTGCCGAGGCCCACCTCGTCGGCCAAGATGGCCCGGGTGTGCATCTTGTTGATGGCCGTCATCACCGCAGCGATCTGATGAGGCAGGACCTGGATCCGCTCCCCCTCCAACTGCTGGATCGCTCTCAGCTCGGTAATCTCCGAGCCCAGGGAGAGCAGGTGAGCTTGAATGCAGACCTTTTGCCAGGACGGCGGGTCGTACTGAGCGCTCGAGAGGCGCGACAGGCCTTCTTGAATACCGGAATAGACGCGTTTCACGGGGATCCTTTTCATCGAACAGAGCTTCGATCCTAATCCAGCCCCGCTTCCGGCGAAGTGACCCCCGCCACCGCATCCGGTGAGAACCCCCCCCGTACGGGTAAAGGATCCTTAAGAACCCCCCTAAGCCGGAGGATGCCGTCATGTCGCAGTCCCGCCCTTGGCTCGAAGCCTTCGAGCGACTCTCCCGCAGGCGCCTGGCCTCCGGGACGTTCGTCCATGGAGGGCTCGTCTCTGGGCTGAGAACCCTCGTTCGCCGAGTCGTGGGCCGCGGCACGCCCCTGCATGCGCTCGAAAGTGCGATCGCCCACGCCCATGCCACCCATGCGCGCATCCATCCCGCCCTCGAGCACCTGCGCTTCGCCCTCTGGGCCTCCAGCCAGGGCATCCCGGCCGATAACCTGGAAGTCCCCCCTTCCTTCGCCCTCGGCGAGGACCGCATGCGCGCGCTGACCGCCCAGCTGAGGCTGTTTTCGCGGCTCAGAGAGCGCGTGCAGGCCGTCTTGGCCCTCGCGGACGCCGCCGAGCACGAGCTGACGGTCGCCGAAGAGCTTCATGCCTACCTGAAGGCCGGTGGAGTCGGCGAGATCCGCCCGGAGGTCCCCGGGGAAGTGGCCATGCTCTACGCCTTCTTCCCGCATGCCCGCGACATGTTCTGGGAGTTCCCGCTCTTCGCTCCCCTCTTCGAGCTGGCCATCGACGGACCGAACGCACCGACCCCGGCGAGCCGCGTCCCCCTGCGTTTCCGGGATTACCTGGATGCGAGCGACGCCGCGCCCCCGCTCCTCGAATGCGACGGGACCTGCGCCTACTGCACGCATCGCGCCCTGCCGCCCCAGGTGGGGGTCTACGGGCTGGAGATCCCCGATCCCGCCCGCCCCGAGCATGTCTACCAGGCGCTCAAGCCGCCCATGCTGGTCGTCGAGGTGGGGCTTCATGGCGTGTCGATGATCGACCCCGAGGAAGGCCGCATGCTGGCCACCGTCGCCGCCATGCGCCTGCAGCTCGCCAGGGCCACCGGTTACGTCGCCTGTCCGGTCACCTTCAAGGACAACCTGGCGCTGCGCCCCAACGGCTTCCGCATCCTGGTGAGAGGCCAGGAGGTGGCTTCCGGCGAGTTCTTGATGGGCTACTCCCTGGCCGTGCCGCATGGCCGCATTGCCGACGGCCGGGTTCCCCACGGCTTCGCCCAGGAGTTTCCGGCGTTTCATGATGCCGAGGAGCTGCTCACGGCGTTCTGGGTGGCGGGTCCGGAGCGCAAGCGCGCCCAAAGTTACGGCTACCGTCTGCTCACTCCCGACGAGGTGGTCGTCAGGCACCTGGAGCTGGTCTTGAGGAAGTACTCGTACGAGCTCTTCACGCTCGAGGAGCTCAAGTGGCTGCTCGACGAGCTTCACTCCACCGACCCCTTGCTCGTCGAGGCCTTGCCCGAGACGCTGAGCCTCCTGGAGCTTCACCGGGTCATCCAGCACCTGATGCGCGAGGGAGTTCCCCTGAGGCCCCTCCAGGACGTCCTGAGACGCCTTCTCGACTTCGGCAAGCTCACCCACGATCCGGTGATGCTCGCGGAGATGGTTCGCAAAGCGCTGACCCCCTGATCGCTGAAGCAAAAGGCCGGGGCCCCGACTCGACTCGGGGCTCCGGCCTTTTGCGCCTGTGGCTAGGAAAGCGACGCGAGCCTGTCGCGACGTCCTTCGTTCTAGGACTTGGGGTTGAAGGCCTGGATGAACTTCGCCCAGGCGGTGGTGCCGAAGAACTGGCTCTTGGGGTCGGCGTAGCTGGGGTTCACTTGCTTCAAGTCGAAGTAGATCTTGAGGCCCTGGTAGTTCTGGCTGGAGGTACGGCCGGTGGTCACGTTCGCCACGACCGCGCGCTGGAACTCCTGCGAGACCTTGCTGGCCTGCGTCCGGGTGGACTGCGGCAACGTTGCGTCCTGGCTCAGCAGCTGGCTGGTGAGGCCGAGGTCGATCGCCGAGTCTTCGCCGCTGTCCGAGCCGGTCAGGGAGAGCGCCTGCTGGAAGTTCTTCACGAGGCCCGCCTTGGCGGCCGGGTTCCCACCGGTCACCATCAGGTCCTGGGCGAGATCGTTGACGGCGGGGACGACCCGGTCCTTCAGCTTGGTGAGGTCGATGGCCGAGAGCGTGCCGTTTTGCCGGCGCTGGTTGTAGTAAATGCCGTAGCTCTTGACGATCTCGGCGGAGAACTCGCGGGGGTAGATCCCGGGCTTCTTCGAGAGCACGTCGGCCAGGGCGCGGTAGTCCCAGCCGTCGCCGGGCTCGTTCTTCTCCGAGGAGACCAGGAAGTCGGAGACGCGGGAAAGCTGGTAAGCGGTCTCGACGTGGCCCAAGAGGCAGGTGTCGAAGCCCATCACGTCGAACTTCGTGTGGCTGGAGGCGGACTGGGTGACGCGCCAGAGGTCGGAGAGGTTGAGGTGGTTCTCGGTGACGTCGTCCCAGCAGAAGGACTTGAGGTGGTTCGGATCGGTGAAGGCCCCGCCGCCGTGGTTCCAGATGACGAACATGCTGCGGCGCGAGGGGTAGCTCTTGATGCCCCATTCCACGAATTTCTTCAGGGTCTCGGGGGAGCCCGAGTCGACCTCGCGGCTGGCGGGGATGACGGCGCCGCCGTCGTTCACCACGGTCGTCGCTGCGGGCTGGCCCTGCTTGGCGGAGATCTCCAGGATCCGGGAGTCGCCCTTCTGGGCCTGGTCGACCATGGCCACGAAGCGGACGCGGTCCGACGAGAGGCCGGCCTGCATCTCCTGGAGGTCGCGCGTGGCGAAGGGAGAGAGGTTATTGTCGGCGGCGACGTAGACGAAGACCGTCCAGTCGGCGGCATTCCGGCCAGGACCCTTGGTGCCGTCGAGCTCGAAGCTGCCTCCGGCTCCTCCGAATAGCCCCGGACTGCCGACTCCACAACCGGTAAGCAGCAGAGACGTGAGCAGGGTTGCCGGAAGTAGCCGTTTCATCGTGTTCCTCCAATCGTGGTCCGTAGAGAACTATCCGTTATTGGAGGGCTAGGCTTTCGTTAAGAAGTTGTAAATCTGAGGCTCAGTCTCGCTCGGCGTTGCGTTGCAGGGCCTTGGGCGCGGGGCCGGCGGGCTCCGGGGTTCCCATGAGGTGGTTGGTGTAGCGAGCCGCATTGAAGAGGGCGTCCGAGAGGCGGTTGAGGTAGGTCACCACCAGCGGGTTGAGCTCTTCGTCGCGCGCGACCGTCACGGCGAGCCGCTCGGCCCGGCGCACGATCGTGCGGGCCAGATGCAGGCCCGCTCCGGCGGGGCTGCCACCGGGAAGCACGAAGCTCGTCAGCGGGGGGATCTTCTCGTCGAGCGCGTCGATCAGGTGCTCAAGGAAGTCGATCTGGGTCTGATCGGCTTGCCAGCCGGGACGGCGCCCCGGAGGGGTGGCCAGCTCCGCTCCGATGTTGAAGAGCACGCGCTGGACCTCGAGCAGGCTCTCGCTCAGCTCCGAGAGTTCGGGGGGCATGTGGCTGAGGGCGAGCCCCAGGGCCGAGTTGGCCTCGTCCACGGTGCCGTAGGCCTCGACCCGCAGATCGTCCTTGGAGACCCGTTTTCCGAAAAGCAGCGAGGTCTGTCCGGTGTCGCCGGTCTTGGTGTAAATCTTCATGCGGGTCCCTTTCCGTGGAAGCGTGGGTGGCGAGTTCCCATGGTGCGGGGAAGCGCCGGAAAGGGCAAGCGTCTTTAGCGGGGAGGTCTAGAGTTCGATCACCCGGACCCAGCCCGCCGTCTTGTAGAACGAGCCGGAAGCCGTGCGGAAGCCCAGGTTGGGGCCGATTCCCGTGAGAAGGTACTGGCGGCTGGTCACGTCGGCCTTCGTCAGGTCTTCGAGCAGGATGTCGTTGGCGTCGTCGACGTTCGGAAGCATGCGGTGAATCGGCATTCCCAGCTTGGGAACTCCAATGAAACCCTCGTCCTGGGCCACGTTCAAGGCCCAGAGCCAGCGGCCCTGCTCGTCCTTTTCGTCACTGCGCCAGACGCGCACCCGGATGCGGTTCGCGACCGTCGTGTCGGGGCGCTGCCATGCGGCGTCCTGCTCGCGGCCCCAGTAGTAGAGGGGGGCGATCGGGGCGTTGGGATACGCATCCGACCAGATCTGAGCCGTGCGCATCCGCTCGATGCTCTCGGGGGTCATGGCGTCGGCCATCACCCAGCCGGCCTTGGCGAAGGTGTCGACGAGTTGCGCTTCCGTGGCGGCCACGATCATGGTGATCGGCTCGGCGGTGTTGCCTTCGGCATCCACGGTGTGGTGCGGGAAGGTCATGCGCGGAACGGCGGCGTCAGCAGGCGGGGGGACGATCTCGGAGGAGAGTTCCGGGGGCGCGGGCTGCCAGGCGCCGACGGGATGCTTCGCGCATCCGGTGGCCATCAAAGCGATCACGATCATCAGCAGCAGGCGCATCTCGGTTCTCCTTTCATGGGTGTTATCCCGAGGGGCGCCGAGGATCTTGGTTGTACCGCAGGAAAGCTTCAGTTAAGGTTCGATTCAAGGGGAGATCTTTCAAGCTATTCTTGACGACCAGGGATATGGAGCGGCTCGGTCCGGGCGGTACGGTCCAACGCTTCCCTCGAGCGCTTCCCCTGGCTGGAACTTGGATTCTGGTGGGGGCCAGGGGAGCCGGGCCAGCGGAAGATGATCGCATGAGCCGTGGGGAGCCCCTGTCTCGGCCGAGAACGGCTCGCATCGGCCGGATCGGTCGTGGGCCGAGACGGCGGCTCTCGGCCATCCGTGGCCTTCGCCGCCCTAGCGCATC
>JAKFCT010000046.1:0-81028 GCA_036676495.1 Candidatus Sericytochromatia bacterium | reverse complement strand
TGCAGACGCCGCCGAAGCGCTTGTTGGGGACGAAGGGGACGTCCTCGCCGGTGAACCAAAGCACCGAGTTGGTGGCGGACTTGCGGCTGGAGCCGGTTCCGACCACGTCACCGACGTAGGCCACGAGATGGCCCTTGGCCTTCAGGTCCTCGAGGAACTTGACGGGGCCGCGGACGCCGGCCTCTTCGGGCTCGATGCCCGGCCGGGGGTTCTTGAGCATGGCCAGCGCGTGCAGCGGGATGTCCGGGCGCGACCAGGCGTCCGGAGCGGGCGAGAGATCGTCGGTGTTGGTCTCGCCGGTGACCTTGAAGACGGTCAGCTTCTGCGACGCGGGGACCTCGGGGCGCGAGGTGAACCACTCCGCGTCGGCCCAGGACTGCATCACGGCCTTGGCATGGGGGTTGCCCTTGTCGGCCAGCTCCTTGACGTCGTGGAAGTAGTCGAAGACCAGGAGGGTCTTCTTCAGGGCTTCCGCGGCGGTCGCGCCGTGGGGGCCTTCGAGGGCCTCGATCAGCGGCACGACGTTGAAGCCGCCCAGCATGGTGCCCAGCAGCTCGATGGCCTTCTCGCGGGAGATCAGGGAGCAGGTGACGTCGCCGGCGGCAACGGCGGCCAGGAAGGACGCCTTGACCTTGGCGGCGTCGTCGACGCCCGCGGGAACGCGGTAGGTCAGCAGCTCGACGAGGAAATTCTCCTCGCCGGCGGGCGGATTCTGGAGCAGCTCGACCAGCGCGCTGGTCTGCTGGGCGGTCAGGGGCAGCGGGGGAATCCCCAGTGCGGCACGTTCGGCGACGTGCTGACGGTAGGCTTCGAGCATGTGGCGTCCTCTCGACGTGGTGGGTAGAGACGGTCCTTGTGGCCCTCTCCGACGCGGGAGACGGGTCACGTCTTCTCTATTATAGGCCTTTTCAGCGTCTTCGGCGTAGTTTCCCCCCTCTTTCGCTCGGTGAGCCTCTTCCCGTATCATGGCGTGATGCCGCCGTCATTGGCCGCTCGGCCGCGGGACATGCTCCTGGAGCCGCAGGAGATGCTCTTGCAGCCGCTGGCGCTGGCAGCGCCCCGTTTTCACGAAAGGACACCAGGTTGAACCCGACGCTCCTCAAACACGGCAAGGTCGTCATGCCGACCGGCATCCTGGAGGCCGACCTCTTGATGGCTGACGGTCGGATCGCGGCCATCGGGAAGGACTTGGGCGCGTCGGCGGTCCCGGCCGGCACCGAGACGGTCGATGCGCGCGGGAACTGGGTGCTGCCGGGCTTCATCGACACCCACGTGCACGGGGGGCTCGACGCCGACACCATGCACGCGACCCTCGAGGCCTTCGACACCCTTTCGCGCCACCTCGCGCGCCATGGAGTCACCTCCTGGGTCCCCACCCTCTTTGCCTGCACCGCCGAACAGCTCGAAGATGTCCTGGTCGCCATCCGCGCCGCCATGCGCGCTCCCCTCGGAGGCGCTTCCATCCTGGGCGCGCACCTCGAGAGCAGCTTCATCGCCCCGAAGTACAAGGGCGCGCAGCCGCCGGAGGCCCTGCGTCCGGTCGCGGACCCGGCGCTGCGGGACGTGATCCGCCGGTATGCCGACGTCATCCGGATCGTCACCCTGGCGCCCGAACTCGAAGGCGCCTCGGAGCTCATCGACGAGCTGCTCGGGCTGGGGATCCGGGTCTCCATCGGGCATACGGACGCCACGTACGATCAGGCCGTCGCGGCGGCTGCGGCCGGGGCCACCCGGGTGACGCACCTTTGCAATGCCATGCGCCCCTTCCACCATCGTGAGCCCGGCACGCTGGGCGCGGCCCTGGTTCAGGACGGCCTGGATACCGAGCTGATCGCGGATCTGGTGCACGTTCACCCGGCGGGAATCCAGGTGGCTTACCGCTGCAAGGGAGCCGACCGGCTCATGCTGGTCTCCGATGCCCTGATGGGCGCCGGCCTGCCTCCGGGGACCCATCATCTGGGAGGCCGCGAGATTCACATCGGCCCCGACGTCGCCAAGCTGCCGGACGGCACCATCGCGGGGTCGATCATCACGCTGGAGCGGGCCCTGCGCAACGTGGTGGAAGCGGCGGGCATCCCCCTGGCCGATGCTGCGCGCATGGCGGCCACGACGCCGGCCCGCAGCTTGGGGCTGGCCGATCGCGGGGCGATCGCCGTCGGCATGCGGGCGGATCTGGCGCTGCTGGATGCGGACTTCCGCTGCCGGGGCACGTTCGTGGCTGGGGAGCGCGTTTACGCGCCCGAGCCGGTTTAGATCGCTTGGTGCGCCCTCACCGTAGCACGAAGAAGTAGAAGAGGAAGCCGCCGATGAGCAGGACGTCGACGGCGACAATCAGCGGGACGAACTTCTTGATGTCCGATGGGGCGGCGGTTCGGCTTGGCGCCTCCGACTTGCATGCCGGGCAAGCTTTGAGCATGCTGGGGTAGCTGGAGTTACACTGGGAACAGGTGCTGGTCGCCATTTGATCGTCCTCCTGTACGTCTCTTACCCGATCAGCGGGGGCCGTACCCTGCCGCTGGTCCAGAAAGGATACCCTTTGCCCGATCTTCCCGTGGCCCCCGGGATCGTGATCCCGGAGTCGGCGATCGCCTTCAGCGCCACCCGCTCGTCCGGACCTGGCGGCCAGAACGTCAACAAGGTCTCCAGCAAGGTCGAGCTGCGGGTGGAGGTCGCTCAGATTCGCGGCCTCAGCCCTGAGGCCCAGGAGCGCCTGCGACTCATTGCGGGCAAGCGCTGGATCGAGGGCGGCTTCCTGCTGGTCACGGCCTCCGAAACCCGCAACCAGCCCGAGAACCGCTTGCTCGCCGAGGAGAAGTTGGTGGCCCTGGTCAAGCAGGCGCTCTTCGTCCCCAAGAAGCGCAAGGCCACCAAGCCTACCAAGGGCTCCCAGGAGCGCCGGGTGGCCAGCAAGAAGGCCCGCTCGCAGACCAAGAAAGGGCGCGGGGCGTTTCGCGGAGAGGACTGACCTCAAGCATGGCGGCGCGGAGCCGATAACTAAGCAGGGGTTCCCGCGGACCCCGGAAGCCGATTGGTGCGAGCCAGGCCGCATCGAGGTGAACCGACGTTGAAATGAGGGCCACCATGCAGATTACTCACCGACCCACGGTCTCTCCGAGCGCTCCTTCAAGCAATTTTCAGGTCTCCTCCACTCCCACGACCCGCCCGTCTGCGGCCGATACGACCTTCGCGCAGGCGCTTGCTCAGGCGTCCGGGGAGGTTGGGGCTGAGACCGCGCCCGTGTCGCTCAAGTCGAAGGGGATCCCGCCGCTATTCAAGTATGCCGATGACGGGGTCATCACCGGGGACGAGATGCGCATGGCGCGCAATGAGGCGAAGGCCGAGTACCAGAAGCGCTTGACGGCCGCCCTGGAGGGAGAGGACATCGACAGGTCGCATCCCCTGCGGCTTCAGACGGATACGATGGGCCGGGTCGTGGTGGTCGGGGATCATCCGGACAAGGCGCGGATCGAGCAGATCTTCGCCGAGGATGGGGAGTTGGCCAACAAGTTCCGGGAGACGGCGTCCTTGACCGCGATGCTGGCGCATGCCGAGGAGGCGATCGCCTTCCAGCAGGCCTACGCCAAGGATGATAAGGCCGCGGTGGCCAAGTACTCCTACCTCTTCAACACCACGGTGCAGGTCACCATGGAGCATCGCTGGGGGCCTGAGGGCCTGGACGTCCTCTTTGCCTCGGAGCGCGTCTTGCGCTCGGCATGGGGCTAATCGGGCAAGCGGCCGTTACCAAGATCGCATGGCCCATGCGACGCCCCTGACACCCCGTATCGGCGTGATGGGATACTCTAAACCCATCGACACCCCATCCCCTCTCTGAACCGAGCCCGCCGGTCTCACACCCCGGCGGGCTTCCTTCATGGCCCTTCCGCCGCTGGCATGAGTTGACAATCATTCTACGTAGAACTACTATCGAGGGGCGACCCGTGGGCGGCAAGGGCCTCGGGCTTCGGCCGGGGATGCCGAGCAAGAGCGGCGCGTCCCGAAAGCTCCCCTTGCATTGGAGGTCTCCATGAAGCAGGTCATCCACGATCTTCCGACCCATGTCTTCGCTCTCGAAGGCGATCCCTCGGCTCCGCTGGTCGTGGGCATGCACGGCATCGGCTCCAACGAGGACGACCTCCCCTCCGCCTTCACCTGGCTCGAGGGCCGTGCGGCGCTCGCCTTCCCGCGCAGTCCGCTCCCTCATCCGCCCGGTTACGCGTGGTACCGCCTGGTCCGGATCGGCGTTCCCGATCCGGCGTCCTTCGAGCACGCCCTGGAAACGCTGGACGCCTATCTCGACGATCTCCGGAAGGTCTCGGACTTCGCGTCCCGGCCGCTGATCCTGACGGGCTTCAGCCAGGGGGCCATCATGTCCCTTTCGTATGCCGTGCGCCACCCGGAGAAGGTGGCGGGCGTCATGGCCTTCAGCGGCTACATCCCTTCCTTCGTCCTGGAGGCGCTTCCCGCTCCGGAAGCCGAGGGTCCGAAGCCTCGCGTCTTCCTGACCTTGGGCCGGCGGGATGGCTTGTTCCCGTTCTCGCGGCTCGAGGAGTCGGTCCAGGCGCTGGCTGCGCGAGGGATTCAGCCCGAGGCTTTCGCTCATGACGGGGGGCATGAGATTCCCCGCGAGGCGATCGCCGCCGCGAAGGCCTGGTACGACCGCAATTTCGCGTAGGTGCGGCTGAGCGAGCCCCGGACTTAGAACTCCGGGGTCTGGAGGCGCTGGGCGAGCCGGGTATGGCGGGCGTTGCCCTCGACGTTGCGCAGGGCCATGGCGATCGCCTTCTTGGTCCCCACGATCACGACCCGCTTCTTGGCCCGGGTGAGCCCGGTATAGAGCAAGTTGCGCTGCAGCATGGGGTAGTGCTGCATGGTGAGCGGCATGACCACCACGGGGTACTCGCTGCCCTGGCTCTTGTGGACCGTGATGGCGTAGGCCAGGGCCAGCTCGTTGAGCTCATGGAACTCGTAGCGCACCTCATGGTCCCAGAAGCTGACCATCAGCTCCTGTTCCTCCAGGTCGATGGAGGAGACGATGCCGGTATCGCCGTTGAAGGCGCCCTTGTCGTAGTTGTTGCGAAGCTGGATGACCTTGTCGCCCGCCCGGAAGGAGCGCCCCCCGGAATGGGCGACCGCGTCTCCCGGCTTCAGGGGGTTGAGGGCGTCTTGAAGGACGCCGTTGAGGTGGTTGGCTCCCGGGATGCCGCGGTTCATGGGGCAGAGCACCTGGATATCCTCCCGGGGATGATAGCCCAGGCGCTTGGCGAGGCTCTTGGAGACGATCTGCGCGATCTTGGCCGGCACCTCCTCGGGGGCGTCCACGGGCACGAAGTAGGAATCGCTCTGCTGCTTGCCGTCGGGGACGACCAGCTCGGGCATGAGGCCCCGGTTGATCCGGTGCGCGTTGGCCACCAGCTGCGAGCCCTCGGCCTGGCGGAAGACCTCCGTCAGGCGGGCATGGGGCACGATGCCCGACTCCAGCATGTCCTGGAGGACCCTTCCCGCTCCCACGCTCGGCAACTGATCGGCGTCTCCGACGAAGAGCAGCTGCGCGCCGTCCGAAACGGCTTTTAGCAAGTTGTTGGTGAGCATGAGGTCGATCATCGAGGCCTCGTCCACGATGATCACATCCCCCGCCAGGGGGTTCTCGGCGTTGCGCGAGAAGGCCATCTTCTCGGGGGTGAACTCCAGCAGGCGGTGGAGGGTCTTGGCTTCGCCTCCCGTGACCTCGCTGAGGCGCTTGGCGGCGCGCCCGGTGGGGCTGGCCAGGAGGACCCGTTTTCCCAGGCGCTCGAAGAGCTTCAGGATGGCCCGAGTGGTCGTGGTCTTCCCGGTTCCTGGGCCGCCGGTCAGGATGAAGCATCGGTTCTTCACGGCTTCGAGGACGGCGGAGCGCTGCTGCGCGGCCAGGCTCAGGTCCTCGCTCTCCTCCAAGTCCGTCAGCAGCGCGTCCAGCGGGCCGGGATCGAGGGGCAAGGGGTTTCGCGAGAGCGCCCGCAGGCGGTTGGCCACGCCGACCTCGCAGTAGTAGAGGGGCGGCAGGTAGATGGCTTCCTCCTCGACGATGAGGGCCTTGTCTTCGACCATGGGCCCGATGACCGCCTCGAGGCGCTCGGGGTCGATCTTGAGGATCTCGGAGGCGTTACTTAGCAGCTCCGGGCGCGGCAGGAAGACGTGCCCGGAGTCGGAGGCCTGGCCCAGCACGTAGAGGAGGCCGGCGCGTAGGCGGCCGAGGGAGTCCTCGGCCACTCCGAGGGCACGGGCGATCTTGTCGGCGGTGATGAAGCCGATGCCCCAAATCTCTTCGGCCAGCCGGTACGGGTTCTCGGTGACGACCTGGATGGAGTCGTCGCCGTAGGCCTTGTAGATCTTGACGGCGTAGGTGGTGGAGACGCCGTGGCCTTGGAGGAAGACCATGACTTCCTTGATGGCTTTTTGCTCGACCCAGGCCTTGGCGATGAGCTTGACGCGCTTGGGGCCGACGCCGGGGACCTCGTTGAGTCGTTCCGGCGCCGTGTCGATGATGTCCAGGATGTCTACGCCGAAGTGCTTGACCATGCGCTTGGCGGTTACGGGCCCCACGCCCTTGATCAGGCCGGAGCCCAGGTATTTTTCGAGGCCGACGACGGTGGCGGGGGCGAGGACGTCGGAGAACAGGGCCTTGAACTGGGATCCATGCTTGGGATGCGTGGCCCAGTGGCCGCGCAGGCGCAGCGACTCTCCGGCGTTGATCTGGGCGAAGCTTCCGACGACCGTTACCAGGTCGAGCTCGCGGGGAGCCTTGAGCTTGGCGACGGTGTAGCCGTTCTCGGGGTTGTGGTAGGTCACGCGCTCCACGATCCCGGTGAGGGTCTGGAGCGGGGCGTCTTGCGGCGCGCTCATGCGGAGAGCCCTTTCCAGAAGGCGTCGAAGAGCGGTGCGAACCATGCCTCGAGCGGGAGCTCGTCGGGGAGCGTGAGCTGTTTTTCGATGAGCAGGGAGGCCAAGCCGTGGATGAAGGCATGGGTCACGGTGGCGAGCTGCTCGACGGGGAGGGGGCTCACGGCGCCGGCGGCTTGGCCGTCGCGGAGCATGTCGAGCAGCAGGGTCTCCGTGACGGAGCATGCGGCGAGCAGGTCGGGATAGCTTTCCGGGGACGGGAAGTAGCCGCCGAACATGAGGCGGAAGCGTTCGGGATGCTCGAGGGCGACGTGCAGGTAGGCCTCTGCGGCGGCCTGGACCTGCCGGCCGAAGTCGTCGCGGCTGCCCTCGCGGGCCTGCTGCAGGCGTTCGGCCAGCTCTCGGTAGCCGTCGGCGGCGAGCGCCGCGAGGAGGAAGTCCTTGGACGGAAAGTGCCGGTACGGGGCTCCGGCGCTGACTCCGGCCATCTGAGCGGCCTCGCGGATGCTCAGGGCATGGGCGCCTTTCTCGGCGACCAGGTCGAGCGCGGCGTCCAACAGGCTGCGCCGCAGATCTCCGTGGTGGTAGCTTCGGCGGGCGGACGTTCGTGACATGCTCGGCTCCCTCCTGATTGATTCTGACAGGCTCCGCCCCCCGGATCAAGCCGCTTGACAGGATCGAGGGGAAAATGTAATCAATGATTACATCGTCGATTGCTTGCTTACAAGGAGCCCGCCATGGAATCACCCGTCCTGATCGCCGGAGGCTACGGCCTCGTCGGCCGCCAGATCGCCAGCTTGCTTCGCCGGCGTCATGCCCACCTCCCGCTCATGCTGGGGGGACGCCATCCGGAGCAGGGGGCCGCGTTCGCCGCGTCGCTCGGCCATGCGGAGGCCGTGACGCTGGATCTCTGCGCCGAGCATCCGCTGGCCTTGCTCCCACACCCCGCCGCCGTCATCGGGGCCGTCAACGATCCGGAGGATCGCTTGCTGGTGGAGGCCCTCCGGCAGGGGATTCCCCTCGTGGACCTCACCCGCTGGACCGCGCGCGTCCGGGACGCGGCCTTGCGGGTTGCGAGCGAGCGCTTGAGCGCCCCCGTGGTGTTCTCCTCGGCCTGGATGGGAGGCTTGGTGCCGCTGGTCGCGGCGGCGGTCATCCGCGACGTCGCGGAGGTCGAGGCCATCGACGTCGCGATCCTGTACGCGACCCGCGACCAGGCGGGACCGAACTCGGTGGCCTACATGGATCGCCTGGAGATCCCGTTCGACGTGCTGAGCGAGGGAGCGCGACGGCAGGTGCGTCCCCTCACGGACGGGCGGCGCGTGACCTTTCCGAGCGGCCGAAGCGCCACCGTCTACCGGATCGATACTCCCGAGCAGGCGACGCTTCCCGCCTTCAGCGGCGCGAAGACCGTCGCCACCCGCCTGGGCTTCGACGACACGGGGAGCACCGAGGCGCTCAGACTGCTCGTTCGCTCCGGGCTCTGGAAGCTGATCAGCGGCCCGCGCTTCGCCGGCCTGCGCCGCGCGATCCTCTACAACCCGGGCGCGGGAGCCGCGCACGAGGTCGTGATCGAGGTGAAGGGGCGCGACGCGGAAGGCCGGCCGACCGCGCGGCGCGCGGCGCTCGTGGATCCCGAGGGCCAGAGTCACATGACGGCCGTCGGGGCGGCGATCCAGCTCGAGCGGCTCCTCGGCCTCGGATCTCATCCGCTTCCCGAGCCGCGCGTCCTCTTCCCGGAGTCATTGCCCCAGCTCGACGCGGCCTTGCAAACCATGGAGGAGCTGGGGGTCGTCCTGCGCGTCGACGCGGCTTAGCGCGCGTCGTACCCGACGATCTCCGTGACGCCCTGGTGGCAGGTCACACAGCTCATGCCGGCGCGCTCCGCGATCTCCTGGTGCTTGCGGTGGGGGTACTCCAGGGGCTTGTACTTCCGGACCTGCGGACCGCCGCGCCCCTGGTGGCAGGCGTAGCAGGTCGTCATGGTCTCTTGCCAGCGCGCGAGGGCCACCTGCTTGTCCTGCTGGGCGATCGCCTTGCGGATCTCCCCGAAAACCAGCTGGTTGCGCCGCTGGGCCAGCTGCCCCACCTCGGGAGGCATCGCCGCCAGCTTGGGACCCATCTTCTCGACGGGCTTGGCGCAGCCCTTCAGCTGGCGCGGGTCGTCCAGCAGGTCTGCCGCCGCCGCGAAGTTGTCGCTCGCAAGATAGCCGCGCAGCCGGACGAAGGCCAGGAAGCCGTCATAGGCGCCCGCCTTGAAGAAGAGCCGTTCGTTGGCCAGGTAATCCGCCGCCTGGGAAAGCTCGGCGTCGTTCCGGCCCGCCAGCACCATGACGTGCTTGCCGGGAGCGAACGCGTCCTCCACGACCCAGAGGGCGGGGCCGTCTTGACCGAGATCATTCGGCACCCGTTTTCCCAGGCGTTCGACCAGTGGGTTGCGCTGCCCCAGGACGATCAGGTGCCGCTGCGTGAGGTCATCGGGCGTCAGCTCGCTTGCCTGGCGTAGGAGTGGCTGCCTGGAGGGCGCTTCCGTCCACTGGCCCAGCATCAAGGCGATCGCCGAGGCTTGGGCGGCGAGCGCTTCCTGGGGACCCGCCGTCACCAGGATCACCGCCGGAAGCTGGGCTTGGCGCATGGCGAGGGGAGTTCCCGTGAAGGCGGGCCCCGCTTCGACGAAGGGAAAGCGTCGATCGCTGGTCGGCTGGGGGCCGACCCGGAGGCCGGAAGCCGCCATGACCGCGGGGGCGAGCACGGCGAGGGCGGTCAGTAGCACGGTCGCAAAGAGGCTGGGGCGCATGGCGGGCTCCTTCTCGCATGAAACGACGAACGCCCCAGCTTAGCATAATACCCCCAGGGGGTACATCGCGGAGGACTACGGAGCGGTGGCGGACTCGTCGTTCGTGTGCATGAGGAAGGCGCGCAGGGCCACCACGTCAGGCTCTGGCAAGGGGTAACCCGGCATGAGGGTGTCGGGAAGGTAGTCCTGAGGGTGCTTGATCCAGTGCTCGGTCCAGCCTTCCTTCAGGCGTTCGGGGGCATGGCCGAGGTCCGGGGCGAAGCGGCGGGCTTCGGAGAGATCGGCGCCCGGGGGCAGGGGCATGGCGACGGGCGGCTGCTGGCCGTCGATGCGGTGGCACCAGCCGCAGTTCTGGGCGGTGAAGAGCTCGCGGCCGCGCTCGAGTTGCGTCATGGAGACCGTTTGCCCGGCCGGCGTGGGGTTGGGGTATTTCCCGTCGGCGATCGCCCGGAAATACACCAAAAGCGACTCGATCTCCCCCGCCTTCAGCGGGAAGCTGGGCATCCGGCCCGGGTGATCCGGCCGCAACTCCTTGGGGCCTGCCAGGAAATGCGATAGCCAGCCTTCCGTCACGCGCAATCCCTCGATGTCCAGGACCGGCGCGAACGATTCCCCCCGCCCTTCGATGGTGTGGCAGCCCCGGCAGTTGTACTTGTTGACGATCCGGCGGCCCTCCGAGAGCACCCGATCCTCGGGCTTCTGGTCCCCGGGTCGTTGACCCCCGGGTCGGTGGCTCTCGGGGCGATTCGAAGGGAGGGCCAGCAGGGCCTCGGCGATCCGGGCCTCTTCCTCGAGCTCCCAGCCATAGCTCATGGTCCGGGAGAGCGTCGGGTGCAGGACCGCGTTGAGGTCCTCCCGGCCGGCGAGGACCCCGTCGAGGCCTTTCCGGAGCGCGGGAGGGACGTGGGTCAGGGGGCGCTTCTCCACGGACCGGAAGCCCGGCATCTGGTGGCAGCTCGTACAGGACTTGGCCTCTGCGAGCGCGCGGCCTTTCGCGCGCGAGCCTCCCTGGAAGGGGACGTCGTTGGGAAGGACCGCTCGACCGAGCAAATAGGCCGTCATGTGCTGGGTTTCACTCTCCGTCAGGCGGAAGCTGGGCATGACGATTCCCGAGTGATAGTCCTGCGGCTTGGCCATGTAGGTCTTCAGCCAGTCCGGCCGGACCTTCTGGCCGAGGTTCGTGAGGTCGGGCGAGTACTCTCCGCCGTAGTGGCAGGCGAGGCAGTCGAGATCCTCGTAGAGCTTCTGGCCCCGCGCGCTGTCCCCGAGCGAGACGGGCTGAGCGGGGGGAGGATCCCCCAGCACGAAGGCCGCCAGGTCCTGGATTTCTTGAGGCTCCAGGCGGATGCGCGGCATATTGAGGGAGGTTTCGAGGGCTTCGGGGCTATGCAGGTAGCTCGTGAGCCAGTCGGGCTTCAGCTTGCGGTTGACGAATTCCAGGCTGGGCGCGGTGCGGTAGGTCGGATCCGTGCCGGGAATGGTGTGGCAGGCGATGCATTGCTTCTGCTCCATCGCCCGCAGTCCCGCCATGGGCTCGCTGCCGGCTTCCGCCCGCGCGAGGGCGACTCCGAGCAGGCTGGCCAGACCCAGCACGATTCCCATCCATGCACGCTTCATCTCATGACTCCTGAGGGGCCCGCGCCCGTTTCGGGGGCTGCACGCGCCTTCGGCGCCCCCGAGGTCGGAGGCCTCTAGGGCGTTATACCCTTTGCTCCATCGGTAGAAAGCCACGAAAAGATTACGGAGTGTTACCGGATCCGGGGTGGCCGTGCCTCTTCTTGTGCGTGGGCGCCATAGGCGCGGGGGGGACGCTGCGTCATGAATGGCCCAGGGAGAAAGAGGAGGGTTCGGACATGCGTGCATTGGTTTACCACGGCCCCGGCCAGAAAGCCTGGGAAGACAAGGCCGATCCGACGATCCAGGCGCCGACGGACGCCATCGTCAAGATCCTGCACACCACCATCTGCGGAACGGATCTTCACATCCTGAAAGGGGACGTCCCCGCCGTCACCGACGGGCGGGTGCTCGGACACGAGGGCGTCGGGGTCGTCCAGGAAGTGGGATCGGCGGTCACCAGCTTCAAGCCCGGCGATCACGTGCTCATCTCCGCCATCACGTCGTGCGGGCGCTGCGCGTACTGCAAGGTCTCGATGTACTCACACTGCGAGAACGGGGGCGGCTGGATCTTCGGGCACTTGATCGACGGGACGCAGGCAGAGCTGGTGCGCGTGCCCTACGCGGACAACAGCCTTTACCATGTCCCGGAAGGGATGGATGAGCAGGCGCTCGTCATGCTCAGCGACATCCTGCCCACGGGTTTCGAGATCGGCGTGCTGAACGGCAAGGTGAAGCCCGGCGACACGGTGGCGATCGTGGGCGCCGGGCCGGTCGGCATGTCGGCCTTGCTGACGGCGCAGTTCTTCTCGCCGGCCGAGATCATCATGATCGACCTCGACGACAACCGCCTGGCAGTCGCCAAGCAGTTCGGGGCCACCCAGACGATCACCTCGGGCCAGGGAGACGTCGTGGCGAAGGTCAAGGAGCTGACCCAGGGCAAGGGCGTGGACGTCGCGATGGAGGCGGTGGGCATCCCCGCCACCTTCGACATCTGCCAGAACATCGTGACGGCGGGCGGTCACGTCGCGAACCTCGGCGTGCACGGCAAGCCCGTCGAGCTGCACCTGGAGCGGCTCTGGATCGCGAACATCACGATCACGATGGGGCTGGTCAACGCCAACACCACCCCGATGCTCTTGAAGACCGTGCGCTCGGGGAAGCTGAAACCGGAGCAGCTGATCTCGCACCGCTTCAAGCTGAGCGAGATCATGCAGGCCTACGACGTCTTCGGGAACGCGGCCAAGGAGAAGGCCATGAAGGTGATCCTCTCCGCGGACTGAGCCAAAAAGGCGGGGCAGGCTTTACGCCTGCCCCGCCCGCACGGCTGCGTGTTTAGCGCTTGCCGAGACCGGCCTTGCGCGTGGCCTCGGCGATCATCTCCTCGGCCACGACCGGATCCTTCCAGCGCTCCTGGGCTTCGGGCGAAAGCTGGTTGATGGGGTCGAAGTACAGGAAGATCTCGTCCTTCTTCACGCTGGGCGCGGTGTAGACGATGATGCCGTTCTCGCGGTCGTAGTACTCGTAGGAGTGGATGTCGCGCTTGCCGCCGCCGCCGGGGGCGTCGCAGACGAAGGTCGGGGTGTTGAAGCCCGCCGTGGTGCCGCGGACCCACTTCTCGATGTCGAGGGCGGTCTGAACGGTGGTGCGGAGATCCTCCACGCCCTTGACCATGTCGTGCTGGTAGACGTAGTAGGGGTGGACGTTCACGTGGGCGAGACGCTTGACCAGGAGCTGCATGGTCTCCTTGGAGTCGTTGACCCCGCGCTGCAGGACGGCCTGGTTGCGGACGTAGATGCCGCGCTCGAAGAGCACCTGCATGGCCTTCTCGGTGATCCAGGTGATCTCGTTGGGGTGGTTGAAGTGGGTGTGCAGGACCACTTCCTTGCCGAGACGGCGGCCCATGGCGGCGACGTCGGAGAGGGCCTCGACCCAGGCGGTGTCGGTGAGGAGCTTCATCGGCATGACCGCGGGGCCCTTGGTGGCGAAGCGGATCCGGCGGATGTTGTCCATGGCGAGCAGGGTCTCGCCGATCAGCTTGATGTTCTTGGCGGGGATCTGGTAGGAGTCGCCGCCCGAGACGACGATGTCCTCGAGCTCGGGGCGCGAGGCGATGTACTTGAAGGCCTTGGCCCAGCGCGCGGCGCTGGCGCTGAGCTGGACCTTCTCGACCTCCTCGGTGTTGGTGCCGACCGCGTAGGAGCGGGTGCAGAAGCGGCAGTACACCGGGCAGATGTCGAGGGCCAGGAAGAGGGCCTTGTCGGGGTAGCGGTGGGTCAGGCCCGGCACCGGGGCGTCATCCTGCTCGTGAAGCGAGTCGAGGGTGAGCTTGGGATGGTCGGGAAGCAGGCGCGAGGCGACCGGGATGAACTGGGTGCGGATCGGGTCGTTGTAGGGATCGCTCCAGTCGATGTTGGAGAGCATGTAGGGGCTGACGCGCATCGCCATGGGCGCGTGCTTGAAGCCGTTGCGGACGTCCTCGATGAACTCGGCGGGCGCGAGGTCCTGGATGGTCTCCAGGAGCTTCTCGGGGGTCATGATCGAGTTCTTGCCCTGCCAGAGGTGGTCGAGGAAGGTCTTCTCGTCGACCTCGCGGTACGCCGGGATCGCGCGCCAGAACTCTCCCTGCTTCAGCTGCTTGTGAACCAGCGTGGCAGGATCGACGGCGGGCTTGAGGGCGATGATCTCTTCTTCGGTGTAGGGATGCTGGGTGGGATCGATAACGGCCATGGATACACTCCTCTCGGATGGAGGCGCCCCGGGGGCGCGCAGGATCAGCGGGATCGTCGCGCCGGCAGGAACCGGCGACGGTCCTGGATCACAGGCCGTAGTGAGGAGTTTGTCCGTTCCCGAAGGCGGGCTCGAACGCGAGTTGAACGAACCGGTGCATACGCATGTCCTTTGCTTGGAGGCGCCGCGAGTGGCGTCATGACGCGCATGGGAACTTTCAGTATAGCAAAAACCCCCCTTCCAGAGAAGGGGGGGATTATAACCATGGCGGGCGCGGAGGCCCGCCCCACAGACTCATCACCTTGGGTTACCCCCTGCCACCTTGTTTGTGGCACAGGTCCCCCTGTTTGTGGCACAGGGTATGCCGATTGAGGCAAAGGTAAAGGTGTTTGTGGCACAGGTGAAGCTGTTTGTGGGGCGGGCCTCTGCGCCCGCCATGGCTACAATCGGGTTCCTTGCAGTGGTTACTCCAGGGCCTCCAGGAGCTCGCGCAGGGCGGGGTGCTTGCGCACGAGGTCGAGGCTCATCTCGGCATGGCCCTTGGCGTAGCCGTTGCCGATCAGCAGCTCGATATCCTGTCCGACGCTCTCGGCGCCGAGGGCGGCCGCCGTGAAGGAGGTGGCCATGCTGAAGAAGTACACCTTCCCACCGTTCCGGCAGGCCAGGATGCTCGCCATCTCGGTGTTGGGGACGTTCACGCAGTTGATGACCAGATCCGCGTACTGGCCGTCGGTCAAGGCGCCGACCTGCTCGTAAGTGGCGACCGGATCGAGGGCGTCGCCCTCGACGACGGTCATGGGCAGCGGGAAGCGCTGCATGAACTCCGCCTGGGTGACGGTTTTGCCGGGGACGGGAAGCTTGGGGACGATCCCGATGACCTGGCCCTCGGGGCCGACCTGGCTGGCGGCGACCCAGGAGCACAAGAGGCCCGAGCGGCCGGCGGCTCCGAGGATGACGACCCGCATGCCGGGCTTGACCAGGCGTTCGGTCTGGGCTGGGGCGCCGCAGACGTCCAGCACCGACATGGCGAGCTTCTCGGGGAGGTCCGTGGGGATCTTGGCGTAGAGGCTGCGCTCGAAGAGGATCGCATGGCCCTTCACCTTGATCTGGTGGGCGCTCCAGTCGACCTCACCGACCGACTCCAGGTGCAAGGGGGTGGTGGTGAGCGAGATCAGGGTGACGAGGCGATCGCCCACCTTCACGTCGTCCGTGCGCTTGGCTCCGCGCTCCGAAACCCGGCCGATCAGGACGCCGCCCGAGCCGGTGACGGGGTTGTGCATCTTGCCGCGCTCCCGGACGATCTCCATGACCATGGCTCCGAGCTTGGCGGCGTCGCCGTCGGCGGCTTGCTTGAGCTGGTTGAAGGAGGCCGAGTCGATGTTCAGGGCCTCGACCTCGATGGCCAGCTCCGTGTCCAGCGCCGGAAGGCTGGGGTCGAGCTTCTCGCCCGAGTAGGGGAGGGCTCCCTGGGGCCGGATGACCCGGTGGGTTCCGAAGGGGTTGGCGGTCATGGTCATGGTCATCGCTCGTTCCTCGCCGGAGAATCTACTCCGAATGCCTGTCGGCTATTGATGGGATTCATGCCAGGCTCCTTTGCTGCATCGAAAGCAGGGCGCGGGCCTCGTCCGGGGTGGCGACGGGGCGATCCAGCTCGGCGGCGATCCGCGCGATCCGCTCGACCAGCTGCGCGTTGCTCTTGGCGAGCTCGCCCTTGCGGTAGAAGACGTTGTCCTCGAAGCCCACGCGGACATGGCCTCCCAGGGCGATCGCCATGGTCCCCAGCTTCAGCTCGGCGGCCCCGATCCCCGCGACCGTCCAGGTCGCCCCTTCCGGCAGCTGGCCGTACAGGTACATGAGGTTCTCCGGCGTCCCCGCCAGCGCTCCCGGCACTCCCAGCACGAAGTCGTAGTGCAGGGGGCCCGTCAGCAGCCCCTTCTTCACGAGGCGCTGCGCGGTCGTCATCATGCCCGCCTCGAAGATCTCGAGCTCGGGCTTGATGCCGCGCAGCTGGAACTCCTTGGCGAAGGTCTCGATGAGGTCCGGCGCGTTCCAGAAGACGTCGCCGCCGAAGTTGACCGTTCCCAGGGTGAGGGAGGCCATCTCGGGAGCCGGATCGAGCTCTCGCACGGGCGCCAGGCGCTCGTCGGGAGTGGCGGTGACGGCGCCACCGGTCGAGATCTGGATGATGACATCGACTTCCCGACGGATCAGCCGGACGGCCTCCGCGAAGAGCGCCGTCCGCTGGCTGGGGGTGCCGTCCTCCTCGCGGGCGTGAAGGTGGACGATCGACGCCCCGGCCTTCACGGCGCCAATCGCCTCCTGGGCGATCTCGGCGGGAGTGTAGGGAGCGGCCGGGTTATCCGTCTTCATGACCTCGGCGCCGACCGGCGAGCAGGTGATAATCAGCGGATTGCGGCTCATCTCAGACTCCTGCGAGCCGCTGCTTGTCCTTGGGGGTCACGCAGGTGCCGGTCGCACGGCAGACCACTTCGGGAGCGTCGAGGATCTCGGCGGCCGACTCCGAGAGGCCGTCCCGGCGGCAGAGCTGGATGACCTTGCGGGCCTCGAACTCCATGGTGCGCGAGGTGTTGCCGACCTTGGTGACGCGGCCGATGGCCTCGATGTAATCCCCGGCGTAGACGGGCTTGAGGAACTCGACGTTGGAATAGGCCACGAAGAGGCCTTCGTCTCCGTCGAGCTGGATCAGAAGCTCCGTGGCGACGTCGCCGAACAGCTCCAGCATCTTGGCGCCTGCAACCAGGCTGCCCGCGTAGTGAGCGTCATGCTCTCCCATGCGCAGGCGAATCATGGACGTGTATTCAGACATGGTGTGGGTCTCCCGTCACGGCCGGCGCCCGGGCCGGCTCTACTGATATCATTGTGCCGGAAAGGCGCCCGCAAGGGAACCCTTTGTTTAGGAAGCGTTTACTTCGTTAAATCCACCTTTGCTCTCGTTAAGCCTTGCCCCGATGTCCATTTTTTTCAGTTAAAGCGGTGGAGCGGCTGGCAAAACTTGGTACAAGAGGAGCAGCAACGCGATTCTCGTCCTGATGTAACAGGGAAAGTTGAGAGGAGGCCAACCATGGGTGGAGCAGTCAACGCCATCAGCAACGTCGCCAACGCGGTCCAGGGGATCGGCAACGCCATCAGCTCGATCGGCAACATCGTCAACAACATCTCGGGGGCCATCTCGAGCTTCAGCAACATGTTCGGGGACTTCGGCAAGATCTTCGACGGCATCCGGCAGCGGGCTCAGGAAGCGCGCTCGGTGGACGATTGGGCGAACGTCGCTCGCTCGGCCGGCAACGAAGTGGGCGGCTTCCTCCAGCGGGCCTCCGGTCAGGTTCAGAACATCGCCCAACCCTTCCAACAGCTCAACTCAGCCGTTCAGGCCGTTCGCCAGGCGTTCTAAGGCGCTGGTAACCTAAAAAGGAAAAACACATCATGCAGAACCGAGGAACGGGCCCCATCCAGACCCCCGAGGAAGCCGCCGAGGAGGCGCGCCTTCAGGCCGAAGCCGAGCGTCTTCGCGGGGAGCTGGAGCAGATCACCGCGAAAGTGACGCAGATCTCCGGCCAGACCCGCAACGCCTTGACCGACATGATCCAGGAGAACCAGGCTCGCCTGGCCTTCCTGCAGGCGCAGCTGGCCGAGCTGCGGCCGCTTCTCAAGGAAATGGAGTCCGTTCCTCCCTCCCCTTACGCCGAGATGATCGGCGAGAAGCTCCAGGCCAGCCTGGACCTCTACGAAGCGGGCATCCGCCTCGTCGAGCTGCAGATGGGGGAGATGAAGGCCAACCTCGAGATCGCCTCGGGCGAGCTCAACCCGGAGGCCAAGTTCACGGATATCAGCGAGGCTCCCGAGTACCTGCTGGCCAAGGCCGAGACCGACGTCGCGGGAGCGCGGCTGAAGCTGGCCGGCCACGGCCTGCCGATGTCCATCCTCGAATGGTACTTCGCCCCTCAGCGCAAGGACGTCGACAATCCGCTGGTCCTGCAGATCAAGGATTGCCTCGACAAGGATTCCAAGCTCAAGATCGAGATGAACCTCGCGCTCTCGACCTTCAAGGAGTCCCGCGACCTCGTCGAGGAAGGCAAGAAGGTCGTCCGCGGCATCCGGAAGTTCGACTGGTCCCTCGATCTGATCCACGAGTTCGGCGACAAGGTCTGGGGCAAGCTCAAGGGCAAGCTCCTCCAGCTGGACCGCCTGCCGGAGCAGGTGGAAGGCACGCCGCTCGCCGAGATCTTCCTGAAGCCCGAGCCCGTCGAGCCCCCTCCCTACCAGCGCGAGCATGCCTGGATGACCCCCGCTCCGGTGACCGGCGCCGGCACCGGCCGCCTCAACCAGACGGGCAAGCTGGGGCCATCCAAGCCCGGTCAGACCGGCAACCTGGGCGGCACGGGCCGGCTCCTCAACAAGCAGGGATAAGCTCCTAAACCGATAAGGAGGTCCGTCATGGGCGGTGCAGTCAAAGCCATCGGCAACGTCGTCAATCAGGTCAGCAACATCGTCAACCAGGTCTCACGGGTCCTTCAGCAGGGCATTCAAATGCTGCAAGGCATCCAGAGCGGCCTGAACTCCATGAGCCAGGCCATGCGGGGCAATCAGCAAGACAATCAGCGTGCGGATGCCGCCGCCCAGCGGGCCGTGGACGATCAAGCGCTCGAGCGGATGCGCCAGCAGCGCTCGCTGACCTTGCAGCGGAGCTGAGCCTGAAGCGACATGGCCAACCCTAACCCCCAGCCCCGGAGCCCCGCGGAGATCGCCGAGGAAGAGGCGCTGCGCAAGCAATTCACGGAGCTCCAGGAGCAGGTGCAGCGGGACTCCCGTGCCCGTCTGGCTCAGCTCGACGGCCTGCTGAAGCAGAACCTCGAGCGCGTTGCCTACTACGACCGGATGATCTCCCAGCTGACCCCCTTCATCGCGGAGGTCGAGGCGGGGCCTCCGGCGCCGGGTGATGGGCCGCTCCTCGAGAAGCTTCGGGCCAGCCAGGAGCTTTACCAGGCAAGCAAGGCCATGGTCGCGATCCAAAGCCATGATTACCGGGCCAACCTGGAATCCATCCGGGCCGGCCTCGCGGCGGCCGCCCCCCAGGACGTCCAGTTCTCCGACTCGACCCAGAGCAAGCCGTACCTCCTGGCCAAAGCCCAGGTGGATGCGGCGGCTGCGCGTTTGCTGCTGGCGGATGTCCAAGAGCCCGTCCTGATCGTGCAGCGCATCCTGAACCCCGAGCAGCCGTTGCTGCCGGACACGACGGTCGATCCGATCCGCGTTTCCCGGGCCGCCACCGCCGTCGCGAACGCCCCCGAGATCAAGCCCGTCCTCTCCCTGGCGATCACGCATTTCCAGGATACCCAGGCCTTGCTCAAGGAGGCCTACCGGGCCCTCAAGGGAGTCGGAGAGTACGACTGGGAGCTCTCCCATCTCCTGGGAAACACGAGCGCTTTCTACAAGCTTCGCGGCAAGATGTTCTACCTCGAGCGCCTGGCCGAGCAACTCGCTCCTTATCCCGAGCTGGCGGAGCTCTTCGCCAACGCGGCCCCGGCCGCCGAGCCGCCCTTCAAGCAGTCCGCCACTCCCGGCAAGTCCGGCTCCCTCACCTCGCCTGCGAAGTCCACCCAGCCCCTGGGTAAGCAGACCCGGCGCATGATGCCGGGGACCAATCCCTTTGCCGATCGGAAGTAGCTTGCTCCGAGCGTTTCACCCGCTGGATTTCCTGGCCGTCGAAACCTTGCTCGCGGAGTTCGCCGCGGAGGCCCCCGAGGTGGTGGGCCTCCGCGACGCCGTCTTCGCGACTCCCGAGCACCTGCGAATCTGGGCCATGCCTCAGGGACCCCGTGGCTTCGCCTTCCTGCCGGGTCAGGAGGTCCGGATCCTGGGCGGCCTCTACGCGCGGGACCCGCAAGCGCGCGAAGCGCTCCTGGAGGCGGCGATCGCCCCCCTTCAAGCCGCCGGCACCCTCGCGCTCATGGCTCCCGAGCGCTTCGGAGAGGCCGTGCTGGCCCCTGGCCTGAAGCGGCACGGCTTTCAGCGCATCGAGCGGATCGACATGGTCCAGGAGCTCTGCCGCGTGCCTCCGGCGCCCCTGGACGTCCCCGAGCCCTTCCGGCTGATCGACTGGGATCCGGCCCGCGACCCGGAGGCGGCCAGCCTGCTTTCAGCCAGCACCCAGGGCACGATCGACGGCTTGTTCCTGTGTTTTCCCGAGCTGCCCACCCCCGAGGCCTGCATGACGCGGCTCGCTGAGATCCGGGAAGGCCGTTTCGGGACTTTCTTGCCGGACGTGAGCGCCATGGTGCTGGACGGGGAGCGGCTCGTGGGGGTACTCATCGCCACGCTTTCCGCTCCCGACGAGGTCTTCCTCTACGAGCTGGCGCTCAGCCGGGACGTGCAGGGAGGCGGACTCGCGCCGATGCTGATCCGGAGGCTGCAGGAGCGGACCCGGGCGCGGGCGTGCTCGGGCATCCGCTTCATGTGGTGCGATCTCAACCGGGCGGTGCGCAAGCTCTTCCCTCCGGAGACCATCGTCACGGAGACGCGCGAGCCCTGGTGGATCTGGCGCTCCGAGGCCTATCGGGGCCTGCGCCCGAAGCGGGGTTCGGTCCCGATCGGCGGGTAGACCAGCTCCGGCTCGTGGAAGGCCGCGAGCTCGGACGGATCATGAGAGCTGAAGATTTTCACCTGGCGGGATTGCTCCCGGGCGAGCGCACGGAGGCGGTCCATGTTGGCCTGGCGCTTGTGCTTGTTCATGTGCATGACGCTCTGGTAGAGCTTCAGGCCCAGGGGGGGCTCTTCTCCCTTGCTCCAGAGCTCGTCGTGATGGAAGTAGGCGTCTCCGGCGTTCAGCAGCCAGCCCTCCGGCGTCCGAACGGCGACTCCGCAGTGGCCGCGGGTATGGCCGGCCAGCGGGATCAGCAGGATGTCGAGGTTGAGGTCTCCCAGGGTGCGGACCGCGTCGAAGCCGAACCAGCGATCGCCCTCGAGTTCGTAGCGGACCCACTCATGCGCCCGCTTGAGCTGGTTGGGCTTGTAGCGGAAGCGCTCCCGGAAGGTGTCGGGGTGCATCGCGGCCTCGTACTCGGGTTCGAAGACGTGGACCTTGGCCTCGGGGAAGTCCGGGATGCCGCCGGCATGGTCGAAGTCCAGGTGGGTGACGATGATGTGCCGGACGTCGTCGTGGTAGAAGCCGAGCTCTTCGACTTGCCGCAGGGCGCTCTGTTCCGGGTCGGCCTCGGGGCGCATCAGGGCGGTCCAGCCGGCTCCGATGCGGGAGCTCGGGTCCTCCAGGTCCTGGACGCCCAGGCCGGTGTCGACGAGGACGAGGCCCTCGTCCGATTCGATGAGCAGGCAGTGGCAAACGAGCTTTCCGGGCGAGGCGTAGCCGTCGGTGCCGTTGAAGAGGCGGGCGGCGGGAGGGCACCAGGTTCCGCAGTTGAGGTGATGCACGCGCATGGCCCTCTCCTTTCGGGGGCGGGAGTTCCCGAGGCCAATCTAGCACCTCCCGCAACGCGCACAAACCGGCGACGGGGCGTTTTTCAAAAAGGAATCCCCCGCTCCCGCGTTGCGGGAGCGGGGGAGTGTCCGTCACCCGTCACTCCCGCTCCCAACCCCCGTCACTCCCGTGAAAGCGGGAGCCTACTGGATTCCCGCTTTCGCGGGAATGACGGACGGCTTACTGGGCGTCCCGGCGCCGAATCAGCTCCTGGACCACGAAGCTGGCGACGTCCTCGGCGTAGGAGCCCACGCTGAAGCCCGCGTCGAAGCCCAGCTCGGTCGCGAGGTCGTGGGTGATCCGGGGGCCGCCGACCGCCACCACCATCTTGCCGCGCAGGCCTTCGGCCTCGAGGATCTCGATCAGGTTCGTGAGGGTCATGATGTGGAGGTTCTTCTGGGTGACCACCTGGGAGACCAAGATGGCGTCGGCCTTTTCGGCGATCGCCCGAGCCACCAGCGTCTCGTTGGGCACCTGGGCGCCCATGTTGATGGCGTTGATCATCCGGTAGCGCTCCAGGCCGTAGTGGCCGTTGAAGCCCTTCATGTTCATGATGGCGTCGATGCCCACGGTATGGGCGTCGGTGCCGGTGCAGGCGCCGACGATCGTCAGCTCGCGCCCGAATTCCTTCTCGATGAGGTCGTCCACTTCACCCATGTCCATGACGGTGAACTCGGAGCGGGGCACGTAGATGCTGGTGAAGTCGACGGTCTTGGTGCAGGCGCCGTAGACGATGAAGTAGGTCAGCGTGGGGTCGACCGCCTGCATCGAGACGATCGACGGATCCTCGAGGCCCATCATGAGCACGAGCCGCTTGGCGGCCTCGTAGGCTTCCGGGCCTGCCGGCACCGGCAGGGTGAAGCTCAGCTGGACCTTCCCGTCGTCGAGCGTGTCGCCGTAGGGACGGATCTTGGTGAGGTCGGGTTTCCGGGGGTAGGTTGGGTTGCTCACCGCAGCGCCTCCACGTGATTCAGCCGCTCCAGGCGGGTCATAAAGGGATTCATGTAATCGGCCGCGCGCGCGAAGACGCCGAGGTAGCCCTTGCCGCCGTCGGGAGCGCGCTTGACGTCGGCGAAGACGCCCTTGCCGATGGCTTCCACCATGCCCATGCGCTCGACTTCCTCGAGCAGTTCGATGGACTTGTCCAGGACCTCGCGGGCCCGGTTGGCGACGATCCCGTCTTCCTTGAACTCGAGCTCGGCGCCCATGTCCTGGGCGTAGTTGAAGACGTAGTTGGTGTTGGTGAGCGCCATGAAGCGATCCGAGGCGAACGGGGTGTGGATGGCCTCGGTCAGGATGCCGATCAGGTGGATTTCCTGGTGGGTCAGCACCGAGACCAGGTTGAAGAGGGCGTTATGGGCGTGGGCCTGGAAGATGTCGCCGGTGATGTGCTTGGTCGGCGGCATGTACTTGAGCGGGGCCTCCGGGAAGACCTGCCGCACCAGCTGGGCCATGGCGATTTCGTACATGAGGCCGTTGGGGGTGCGGGGGTTCATCTCGAAGGCATGGCCGAGGCCCATCAGGCGCTGGGGCATGCCGGCCGTCAGCGCGAAGTTCTCGTTGATGAACTGGCTGGCCAGGACCGTGTGGCCCTGCTCGAAGGCGTCCGAGGTGGTGAGGTAGTTGTCCTCACCGGTGTTGATGATGATGTCGGTCGCTCCGCAGATCAGGCGCGAGAAGTACTGGTCGCAAAGCGTCCGGAAGATGTTGATGTCCCGGAAGAGGATCCCGTACATGGCGTCGTTGAGCAGCATGTCGAGCCCTTCCTGGGCGGCCAGGGCGGTGATCTCGGGCATGCAGAGGCCGGAGGCGTAGTTGGTGAGCTGGATGTAGCGTCCCAACTCCTCGCCGACCTCGTCGAGGGCTTCGCGCATCAGCTTGAAGTTGGCGCCGGTGGCGTAGGTGCCGCCGGTGCCCTCGGTGGTGTGGCCGTAGGGGACGAAGTCGATCAGCGATTGCCCGGTGGAGCGGATGACGGCGATGATGTCCGCTCCGGCGCGCGCGGCGGCGACGGCCTGGGGCACGTCCTCGTAGATGTTGCCGGTGGCGACGATCAGGTAGCGCCAGGGCTTCGGGCCTTGCCCCAGCCGCGCGCGGGTGGCCTGGCGCTCACGACGCTTGGCAAGCAGGTCGTCGAGGAGGCGTCCGGCGGTATCGTCGGCCCAGGCCGTGACCTCCCGGTCGGGGATGGGGGCATCGAGGTCGACCTGGCCTTCGGCCAGGGCGATCGCCGCCTCTTGAATGGACTTGCCGGTCGACAGCGCCGCATGCGCGAGCCAGTACGAGGCTCCCCGGGCGAGCTTGTCCTGGGCGGCCAGGGCGTCGACCACCCGGTTCGGCCAGGGCACGCCGGCCTCGTCCACTCCGTCCACGCCGTAGAGCCGCAGCACGGCGCGCTCGGTGGCGAGCGTCGAGTGGCTGCGGAAGTATTCAAGCATCGGCTTGGCGATACGTTGCGCGAGCTCGCGCCCGTAGGCGACCTTCGCGGTATCGATCGTAATATGCATCGTCAGGGTCCCTTAGTCGAAATGGGGCGGCGTTGACGGCACCCCGCGGCGCGGGGAAAAGTCAACAGGCAAGGGCCAGCGGCCCGCGCCCATTATCTCACGTCCGTCGCGTCCCGGAAAGTCGGGCGCGGGAGGCTACTCGAGGGACCTGGGAGGCGGAGCGTCCTTCTTGCGGGCGATGAAGGTGTCGAGGTCATGTTCGTCGAATCGGAGCGAACGTCCGATCTTGAAGGGCTTGAGCTCGCCCCGCGCGATCAGCCGATAAATCGTGGCGCGACTTACCTGGAGCCGGGTCATCACGTCTTTGATCGTCAGCAGGGAATTGATCATGCAAACAAGCCTCCGCCAGCCATAGTAGCCGCAAGGCTTCCAAGGTGTCAACAAGCTGTTAACACGCCCGCAGGGACGATTTCAGGTTTTTCGGGTAGCGTGAGACAAGATGAGACAGTAAGATATTGATAGCAACGGATATCGCCCGGTGGAATTTTCTTTACAGCCCTTCGAACGCGGCCGCGGGAGCGCCGCTCGCATCAGGAGATCCGTCCATTCTCAATTTTCTCATCGTCGAGGACGAAGCCCTCAATCGGCAACTCTTGCTCGCTATCTTCAGCCACCTGGGGCATCAGGCCTTCGAGGCGGCCAACGGGCTCGAGGCCCTGGCCTTCCTGGATCAAGGTCCGGCCATCGACGCCATGCTGCTCGATCTTCACATGGCCCACATGGATGGCTATGCCGTGCTCGCGCGGCTACGCGAGGCTCCCGGCACCCGGGATCTCCCCGTGATCTGCATCTCGGCGCATGCCCGCCCCGAGGACCAGGACAAGGCGCTGGAAGCCGGCGCCGATGGCTACGTCGTCAAGCCCTTCCGGCGCCGCGAGCTGATCGCGACCATCGACGCCGTCCTCCAGCGCGCCGGAACCTTACCTCCGGATCGCTCCATCGATCGCTCCTGAGGCCGCGCGCTCTCGTTCCAGCACCAGGTCGAAAACCGGCACGTCCGGCAGTTCCGCTTGCATCCGCTCCAGGAACGTCACCGGATCGGTCGACGCCCCTTGCGGGCTGGTGGGGTTCAGGGTCACCGCGACCAACTGGATCGGGCGCGACGCGTAGACCGTCACCCCTTGCTCCTCGAGGAGCCCGAAGACTTCGCCTTCCATCAGGACATGCGTCCCGTCGGGAACCACCACGGCCAGCTCCCGCGCGGATCCCTTCCGTGTCAGCAGGCCGCGCGCCATGGCTTCGGTGAAGGCTCCGGGCATGACCAGGGCCTTGGCATCGGACGGAAGCCACTGGGCCAGCTCCGAGCCTTGCTCGAGCAGGCTCTTGCCCGGCCACGGATGGAAACGGCCGTCCGCGCGGAGCGCGCCGGCCTGATCCGGGACCGCGAAGGGGGCGATCGGCAACTGTAGCCAGCGAACATGCGCCATGGTGCGCTGCACGACCTCCTCGGGATCCTCCGAGAGGGCCAGGCCGGTCGCCAGGATCACGCCCTCGGCCACGTCCGACGCGGCCGACGCCCGGCGATCGATGGCGCCGTCCACGATCACCTGGCGCGCTCCCAGCGCGCGGAGCATCTCCACCAGCCGGCGCGTATCGGCCATCGAGACCGGCCCCGCCACCTCGACGGTGCCCAAGGTCTGGACCTCGTAGATGGAGACCGGTCCGATCGCCGTCCGGAAGGGAGTCGGCCGGACCTCCTTGAGGCGCGCCGACGAGCGCTTAGCCGAAAGATGGGCGGTCGCCACCAGCGTGCCCGGAGGCGGGGTGATGCGCGGCTTGGGGCGATCGGTGACCATGTCGAGGTCCTCCCCGTCGCGCCCCACCGAGGTCAGTCCCAGGCGAATCCCCTGCGCCTCGAAGCGCTCGATCAGCCAGTTCATGGTGGTGGTCTTGCCGACGTTCTTGGCCGTCCCGACGATGGCCAGGGCGGAAACGGATCGGCAGCGTTCAAATAGTTCCAAGTTCTCATCCTCACAGGTGGTGAAAGCGTTCACCCATGATGTGGGCCGGGGCGGCCGCAGGCACGTGACGCCCGTCGTCGGCGCTGCCTCGATCCTACCATGATCCCCCCGGTAGGGCGCTTCGGGCCGGGGTATAACCAAGATGGCCGTCTCCGTTCGCCCCTGCCCTTCCACCCCCGCGCGGCCCGACAAGGAGGATCCCCCGTGAAACGCATGCCCGCTCTCCTCGCCCTCTTGGCCCTCTCCCTGACCGGTTGCGCGACCATCGAACCGGGCGCCGTCGGCGTCAAGACCAACGTCTACAGTGGAGCGATCACGCCAAAGCCGCTGGCCGCCGGCTTCCACTTCGTGGGGATCGGGACCCGCGTCTTCGAGTTCCCGACCGTGGTCGACAACATCAACCTCGACAACTTCCGGGTCAACACCAAGGAAGGCCAGGAGATCACGGTGGACGTGCGGGTCCAGTACAAGCCGGACTTCTCGACGAGCAACGACAACGTCGTGAAGCTTTACGAGCGCTACAAGAAGCCCTTCGACGGCCATAGCGGCCTGGTCGCCTCCCGCTGGGAGCCCGTGATCCAGCAAGCGGCCGGCTACGCCTTCAGCCAGTCCGGCGTCATCGAGGTCTACCAGACCCGCGGCGCCCGCGTCGCCTCCCTCATGAAGCAGGTGCTGCAGTCCGGCCTCAAGGACGCCATCGTGGACATCGACGGGATCGGTGACGACTTCGTGCGGATCGAGACCGTGGCCATCTCGGACATCGCCTTGCCGGAGGCCATCAAGAAGTCGGTCGAGACCAAGGCCCAGATCGAGCAGGAGACGCTTGCTGCCAAGCAAGCCCTGGAGAAGTCGCGCATGGAGTCCGAGCGCATGCGCATCGAGGCCCAGGGGAAGGCCGATGCCGCCCTGATCGAGGCGCAAGGCCGCGCCAAGGCCCGCGCCGCCCTGGGCATCTCCCCCGAGCAGTACACCCAGATCGAGATCGCCAAGATGAAGACGGATGCCATCAAGCAGTCCCCCAACCTCATGATCGTCCCCGAAAACGCCTTCCTCGACGCCCGCAGCCTGATGGACGGCCAGCGCCCCGAGCGCCGGCAGCCGAGGCCGTAACGTGAAGCGCCTCGTCCTCGTCGCCGCCCTCGCCGCCGTCCCCCTTGCCACGCCTACCCTCTGGTCCTCCGCGCAGGCCGTCGCCCCACGTCCCTCGACGCCACTCCGGGGAGCGGCGGGAACCCCCCAGGAAGCCGCCCCGGTGACCCTCGGGGTCGACCTCTTGCTCAAAGAGCGGGCGAGCCTGCTCGCGGGCAAGCGCATCGGGCTCATCACCAACCGCGCCGCCGTCGATGGAGAGGGCGTCCCAGTGCTGGACCGCTTGCTGGCCGATCCGCGCATGCGCGTGGAGGCCATCCTCACTCCCGAGCATGGTCTCAAGGCGGATCGCCAGGGCAACATCGCGTCCGGCACGCATGAGAGCGAAATCCCCATTCACTCGCTCTACGGCCCCACCAAGAAGCCCACGCCCGAGATGCTGAAGGGACTGGACGTCCTGGTCATCGATTTGCCGGACGTCGGAGCGCGCTTCTACACCTATGCCTCGACCATGGCGCTCGCCATGCAGGCCGCTCGAGACGCCGGCTTGCCCTTCGTCGTCCTGGATCGCCCCAACCCCATCAACGGCGTTGGAGTGGAGGGTTTCCGGCTCGACCCCAAGCTCGCGTCCTTCGTGGGGTATTACCCGATTCCCGTGCGGCACGGCATGACCATGGGAGAGATGGCGCGCTTGTTCAACGAGGCGTATGGCATCGGCTGCGAGCTCACGGTCTTGCCGATGAAGGGCTGGAAGCGCGGGATGTGGTTCGAGGCGACCGGGCTGCCCTGGTCCAAGCCCAGCCCCGCCATGCTCAGCCCGACGACGGCGGCACTCTACCCCGGCATCTGCCTCTTCGAGGCGAGCAACGTCGATTGCCGGATGGGCGATCGCCCCTTCGAACGCGTCGGCGCCCCCTGGATCGATGGGGAGAAGCTGGCGAAGGCCCTCAACGCCCGACAACTGCCGGGCGTGACCTTCCTGGCCACCCAGGTCGGGGAGAAGCGGGGCGTGGAGATCCGTCTCACGGATCGCGATCGCTTCCAGGCGGTGCGGACCGGAGCCGTCATGCTCGAGGAAATCCAGCGCCTGCACCCCGGAAAGCTCAGGCTGGAGCCCAAGGGCTTCGACCAGATGGCCGGAAACGCCTCGCTTCGCCAGGCACTGACGACGGGCTCGCCCGTCGAGTCGATCGTGAAGGCCTGGCAGCGAGACGAAGCGGCATTCCTGGAGACCCGCAAGCCCTACCTGCTCTACGACTAGGCGTCGTTTCCAAAAATACCTTCTAACTACTTACGCGCGCGAGCCAGCAATTGCCTATGATTGAGGGTGCCTCTCGCGCTGAAACGCCGTAGGTGCGGTCGTTTCCAGTCCTCTTCCTCCTTCTGATCCGGGTGTTTCCAAGAGATCAGGGGGAATAAGGGCGCGCGACCGACTTAGGAGGAAGTATGCGTTTCACCATCGGGCGAAAGCTCCAGCTCGCGTTTGCCGCCACCATTCTCGTCTTCCTGGGCAACGGCGTCTATGCCGTCACCCAGATCGGGGATTTCAGCGATCGCCTCGACGAGATGTACGCGCGCGAGGCCATGGCGATCAGCTTCAGCAAGGAAGCCAACCTCAACATGATCTACCGGGCCTACAGCGAGCTGGCCGTGATCCATGCGGACGACGCCGCCGCCATCGAGGAGCAGGCCAAGGCCATCGCCACCTTTGAGGGCCTGGCGCTGGAGTACCTGGACAAGCTCGAGCCCTTGATCGAAAGCGAGAAGGGCAAGCAACTCTTCCGCGATTACCAGGAGACCTGGGCGCAGATCGTGCCGCTCCAAGAGCGAACCCTGGCGCATGCGCGCCGCAACGAGGACGCCCAGGCCCTGGCGCTCCAGGCGCAGACCTATGATCTGCGCATGCGCCTGAACACGGCGCTCAACGGCTTGGCTCAAGGAGCGGAGGCGCATGCCAAGGCGGCAAGCGACGCCGGCAAGGCCCGCTTCATGGTGGCCCGGGCATGGTCCATCGCCCTGATGATCCTCGCGGCGCTCATGGGGGCGGCCTTCGCCATGCTCCTGTCGAAGCAGATCACGCGGGGCCTCCGGGCGGTCGTCCATGCGGCCGAAGCTCTAGCGTACGGCCACCTGGATCAGCAGGTCGACGTGAAATCGGACGACGAGCTGGGAGACATGGCCAAGAGCGTCCAGCGAATGATCGATAGCCTCCGCCAGATCGTCGCTCAGGTGCGCGGGGCCTCCCGCGCGGTCTCTGTCAGCGCCGAGCAGCTTTCGGGAAGCTCGGAGCGGATGGCGCAAGCGGCTCAGACCCAGGCGGCGGCGGTCGAGGAAACCTCCAGCTCGATGGAGGAGATGGCGGCCAGCATCACCCAGGTTTCGGGCAACGCCCATGCCTTGTCGGCAGCGGTCGAGGAGACGTCCAGCAGCATCGAGGAGATGGTGGCCAGCATCCAGCAAGTGGCCGGCAACGCCGAGACCCTGGGCGCGGCGGTGAACCAGACCTCGGCCAGCATCGAGGAGATGGCCGCCAGCATCCAGCAGGTGGCCCATAACGCCGAGATCTCGAACCATAACGCCCAGGCCGGGAAGGCGGCCTGCGATCGCGGCAGCCTCGCGGTGGAGCAGACCATCGCGGGCATGCAGCGCATTAGCGCCGCCACCAACCAGGTGTCCACGGTCATCCAGACCCTGGGCAAGTCGTCGGAGGAGATCGGCGCGATCATCGCGGTGATCGACGACATCGCCGAGCAGACCAATTTGCTTGCCCTCAACGCGGCCATCGAGGCGGCGCGGGCCGGCGAGCACGGCCGGGGCTTCGCGGTGGTCGCGGACGAGGTCCGCAAGCTCGCCGAGCGCTCCGCCAAGGCCACCGGCGAGATCGCGGGGCTGATCAAGGGCATCCAGAAGGAGACCGAGGCGGCCATCAAGACCTCGCAGCAAGGGGAGGCGGCGATCGCCGAGGGCACCCAGCTCGCCCAGGTCGCCGGCGAGGCCATCCAGTCGATCGTCAAGGAAGCCGGCCAGAGTGCGGTCGTCGGCGCTCAGATCGAGCAGGCCACCCAGGAGCAGAAGCGCGCGGCCGAGCAGATCGTCGAGGCGGTCAACTCCATGAGCCGCCTGACCCAGTCGGTTCTGGCGGCGACCCGCGAGCAGGCCAAGGGCTCCGAACAGATCATCAAGGCGGTCGAGTCCATGAACCGCATGACCCAGCAGGTCGCGGTGGCCACCACCGAGCAGAAGAAGGGCGGAGACCAGGTCGTCCTGGCCGTCGAGAGCATCAACCGCTCGGCGCAGGAGACCTCCAACGCGACCGGGCTCGTCGCGCAGGCGGCCACCGGCCTTCAAGCGCAGGCGCGGTCGTTGACGGAGGCGATCGCCTTCTTCAAGGACGCCCAGGCCAGCGCTGCCCCCGCCCTCGATAACCAGCGGGAAGCCTTGCCCATGCTGAACGGTCCGCGGCAGGGGTAAACCTCCCGTCGGATCGACCGCCGAATCCAAAGACTTCGTGAGCCGCTGCCCAAGGACTTTGACTTGGGGGGCGGTTTGCGTTTGCAACGCCGGGACAAATATCCTGGCTTGAGGAAGCATGTCGTCCAGGTTCGGTGGCGCTGACGACGCGGCGTTTTTGCTTTGATATCCTCCTGGTTCGCGCGAAAACTGGCTTTGAGGCGGCGCGATCCCGCGCGATCCTCACGTCCCAGAGGTCAGGACAAGCGGCTCTGTTCGAAGCTGGGGCGCGGTGCCTATGATTGGGCCCAACCGTTCTCTAAGCGCAGCAAGCCAGGCTAACTCCGGCGGATCGGGTCTCGATAACCGCCTTCCGGTCTGGGTTTTGGCTGCTTGGAAAGAGACGATTCAGCAGGCTTACCAAGGAGGAAGGATGCGGCTCACCATCGGAACCAAGTTGCTCACGGGATTCGCCAGCGTGCTCGTGCTCATGGCGATCATCGGGATATTTTCGATCGTCAAGCTCGGTGAATTCAGCGCCATGCTCGACGCCATGTACCTGAACCAGACCATGGGCATCAGCACCGTCAAGGAAGCGAACCTCAACTTGATCTACCGGGGGCGGGCCGAGAAGAACCTGATCCTCGCGAGCGATCCCAGCGAGATCGATCAGCACGCGCGGGCCGTCGTCAAGTATGCGGGAGCCTTCACGGAGCAGATGGAGAAGTTCAAGCCGCTGATCTACGGAGAGCAGGGCCAGCAGGACTTCCGCCGCTATCAAGCGCTCTGGGCGGAGTTCGTCCCCCTGCAGGAGCGGATCCTCGCCCATGCGCGCCGCAACGAGGATGCCCAGGCGATCGAGGTGGCCGCCAAGGCCCGCGTGCTCGTCAACGATCTCGACGAGGTCATGGCCGGTTTCGCCCAGCGCCGCGAGGCGGGCGCCAAGGAGGAGAGCGAGAACGGCAAGGCGACCTACGAGCAGGTCCGCATGTTGACCCTTGCCCTCTTGGTCTTGGCCCTGGCGCTCGGGTTGGGCATTGCCCTCTTCCTGTCGCGCCAGATCTCGACGGGACTTCAGGCCGTGTCGCGGGCTGCTGAGGGTCTCGCCGAGGGGAACCTGGATCAGCGGGTCATGATCAAGACGAACGACGAGCTGGGGGACATGGCCCGCAGTTTCCAGACGATGATCGACAACCTCCGGCAGATCGTGGGTCAGGTGCGCGGGGTGGCCAGCTCGGTGGCGGCGGGAGCCGACCAGATTTCCTCCAGCTCCGAGCAGATGGCCCACGCGGCCCAGAACCAGGCCTCGGCCGTCGAGGAGACTTCCAGCTCGATGGAGGAGATGGCAGCCAGCATCACCCAGGTCTCGGGCAACGTTCACTCGCTCTCGGCGGCGGTCGAGGAGACCTCCAGCAGCATCGAGGAGATGGCCGCCAGCATCCAGCAAGTGGCGAGCAACGCCGACGCCCTGGGTGCGGCGGTGAACCAGACCTCGGCCAGCATCGAGGAGATGGCCGCGTCGGTCCAGCAGGTGGCGGGCAACGCCAAGCAAGCCAATGAGAACGCCCAGCGGACCGCGACGGCCGCGAGCGAGGGCAGCAAGGCCGTGGAGCAGACCATCACCGGTATGCAGCGGATCCATGACGTCATGGACGAGGTCGTCACCGTCATCGAGCGCTTGGGGCAGTCCTCCGAGGAGATCGGCGCGATCATCGCGGTGATCGACGACATCGCCGAGCAGACCAATTTGCTTGCCCTCAACGCGGCGATCGAGGCGGCGCGGGCCGGCGAGCACGGCCGGGGCTTCGCGGTGGTCGCCGACGAGGTCCGCAAGCTCGCCGAGCGTTCCGCCAAGGCCACCGGCGAGATCGCGACCCTCATCAAGGGGATCCAGAAGGAGACCGAGCAGGCCGTCGCGAGCACCCAGCATGGAGAGGCGGCCATCCAGGAAGGCACCCAGCTGGCGCAAGGCGCCGGGGAGGCCATCCGCGTGATCGTCGGAGCCGCCGAGCAATCCGCCATCGTCGGCGCGCAGATCGGTCAGGCCACCCAGGAACAGAGCCGGGCCGCCAGCCAGATCACCGAGGCCGTCGCCGCCATGAATCGCCTCACGCACGAGGTCATGTCCGCCACGCGCGAGCAAGCCAAGGGCTCCGAGCAGATTACCAAGGCCGTCGAGACCATGAACCGCATGACCCAGCAGGTCTCCGTGGCCACCACCGAGCAGAAGAAGGGCGGAGACCAGGTCGTCATGGCGGTCGAGACCATCAACCGCGCGGCGCACGAGACCTCCACCTCCACGGGCTTCGTCGCCCGTGCGGCCGTGGACTTGCAATCTCAGGCCCAGGCGCTCATGGAGGCGATCGCCTTCTTCAAGGACGGCCAGGCCTCCCGCGAACTCAAGCGCGCCGTCGCCCAGGCTCCGGCTCCCATGCTGACCGGAGGGAGGAAGTAACATGGCCGACGTTCTTCAGCTCGTCAGCTTCAACCTGGGCACCGAGGAGTTCGCGGTCGACATCGCGGCGGTCCAGGAGATCGTGCGCATGCCCGAGATCACCAAGGTGCCGCGCTCGGCCGCGTTCGTCGAAGGGGTGGTCAACCTGCGCGGCAAGATCATTCCCGTGGTCGATCTGCGAAAGCGCTTCGGCCTCGCGGTGAACCCGTCGACCAAGAGCACCCGGATCATCATCGTGACGATCGGCGGGCGGACGGTCGGCATGATCGTCGACGGGGTGAGCGAGGTCCTCCGCCTCGGGACGGACGCCGTCGAGGCCGCCCCCGAGCTGGTCACCAGCGCGATCGACGCCAGCTTCATCCGGGGCATCGCCAAGCTCGAAGGGCGGTTGCTCATCCTCCTGGACCTGGATCTCATCCTCAATCAGGAGGAGGTCCGGGCCCTGGAGGTCGCGTAAGGATGGAGGCCTCCATGTTCGAGCGTTTGCCGCTCACGGAGACGTCCCCCCGCACCGGTCACCTGGCGGAGGCCTTCCTGAGCAACCTCACGCATGAGCTGCGCACTCCCTTGAGTGTCATCATCGGGACGATCCCGCTCTTCTCCGAGCAGATCCTCGGCCCGTTGAACGAAAAGCAGCTCGGCTTCATGCGCAGCCTCTCGGTCTCCGCGCAGTCCCTGTCGATCATGGTGAACGACCTGCTCCTCATGAGCGAGCTGCAAGCCGGTCGCTTGCAGCTCGTCTTGCAGCCGGTCGACTTTCCCGAGCTCGTCGGCCATGCGATCCGGACGCTGGATCCGCTGGCCGAGGCGAATTCCCAGGTCCTCGTGAACGAGGTCCCACCCGCGCTTCCCGTCTTCATGGGCGATGCCCAGAAGCTCAGCAAAGTCCTTACCAACTTGATCGGGAATGCCGTGAAGTTCACCCATGGCGGAGGCCATATCCGGGTGGCTGCCGAGAGCCGCGGCGCCAACTTGCTCGTCACGATCTCCGATACGGGCTTGGGCCTTTCGGAGGAGGAGCAAGCCATGCTCTTTCAGGCTTTCGGGCAGATCCACCCGGATCGAACCGGCGGGCTTGGACTGGGTCTCGCGATCTGCAAGGCCTTCATCGAGGCGCACGGGGGAGCGATCGGGGTTGAAAGCCGGCAGGGCCAGGGAAGCACCTTCTGGTTCACCTTGCCCGTGATCCCGCCTGCGGCTGGCGAGCTTCCGCCTGGGGCAGGCTGATCGTGAAGGCGCTCCCTTTCCCGAGCTCGCTGCGCACCTCGATACGCCCTCCATGCGCCTCGACGAGCGCTTTGCAGAGGGGGAGCCCAAGACCGAGCCCTCCCTGGGCATGCCCCGCTTCGGGTTGCCAGAATCGTGCGAAAATCTTCGCGTGATCCGGCTGGGCGATGCCGATGCCGCTGTCGCGAACCTCGATGTGGACGTGCGCTCCCGCTTCCCAGGCGCGAACCGCGATCGTCCCGCTCGCCGGCGTGAACTTGATGGCGTTCGAGATCAGGTTGCCGAGCACCTGACGCAGCCGCGCGGGGTCTCCCCAGATGGCTGGAAGGTCGGGCGGCACCCGGATCACCATGCGCAACGAGGCTCGAACGGCGAGCGGAGCGAGATCGGAGAGCGCTTCCTCGAGGAAGGGGGAGAGGTGGACCCGGCCGGGAATGAGGTGTAGCTTGCCAAGGTGGGCCCGGCGCATGTCGATGAGGTCGTTGAGCAAGCCTTGCATGTCGTCGGCTTGGCGCAGGATCTTGTCGAGGAAGTAGTGCTGTTCGAGGGTCAAGGAGCCCGCCAGGCCTTGCTGCAAGAGATCGGCGGCTCCGAGGATGCTGGAGAGCGGAGTCCGGAGCTCATGCGAGAGGATGTCGAGGAACTGGACGTCGAGCGGGTCCGCTTCCGGGGGAGTGGCCCACGGGGGCGGCTCGGGCGTGGCTCGGCGTGCCGATCGGAAATGCGCGGATCGCCGGCGGGCCGAGCCGAGGTGCATGCCGAGGGCGAAGCCGAGGAGGAGTGTGATGAGGAAGTGCCATGTCATGCTAGTTACCGGCCATCTTGGAGGGGCGTTGCAGTTTCAACCTCACGACATGCTCAATTATTATAGCGAGAATCCCCGCGAGGGGCGGAACGGCGTCCGCTCAGCCAAGGAAGAACGATACGCCATGCGCGTCGAGGCCGGTGCCTGATGCACCAGGTTCCACCTCAGAAGGTCAGGGTCTTGCTGGTCGAGGATGATAGCGATCAGCGCGAGATCCTCGAGAAGTGGCTGCACGATTCGGGCTACGCGATCATGAGTGCCAAGGACGGCCTCGAGGCCATGGAGCGGGTCCAGCAGCATGCGTTCGACGTCATCATCATGGATCTCAAGTTGCCGGGCCTGGACGGGCTGCAACTGCTCAGCCTGATCAAGGACCTCTGCCCCAAGGTGATCGTCATCTTTCTGAGCGGGCGGGGGACGATGGAGGATGCGATCACCGCCCTACGCGAGGGGCGGGCCTATGATTTCATCCAGAAGCCTCTGCGCGAGCTGCGCCAGCTGAACCTGGTCATCGAGAAGGCGCTGCTGAGTCGTGAAGCCGCTTATCCTGGTAGAGCGCTCGTCGACGCTCCGCCCATGCAGGTTCCGGTCGAGAGCCTCTCCGCTCGGGAACTTCAGCTCGCGCGGCTGCTGGTCCAGGGCCATGAGACCCGGGTGATCGCCGATCACCTGGCCTTGAGCGAGAAGACCGTCCGCAACAATCTCACGCAGCTCTACGAGAAGCTGCGGGTGGGCAATCGCGTGCAGGCGATCCTGCTCTGCCTCAAGCGGCGGCTCTATTGACGGCCTGATGGCTGCTCTAGGAAGAAGGCTCCCGAGCGAACTCGGGAGCCTGACGCCCTAGTGGTGCTTGGCCGTTTCGGCCCAGCGGATCGTGGAGATGGGGCCGAAGGCGGGATATCCCTTGCCGGGCTCGTTGGCGAAGAAATAGCCCTCGAGCAGCTTGTAGACGTGCTCGGGCTCGAACTGCGCCACCTTGATCGAGGGCAGGGCGCGACGGTCGGCCCGGTTGTCGTCCCAGCCCCAGAGAGGGCCGAAGCCGACGATGGGAAGGGGCAGGGTCGGCTTGGAATGACCCTTGGAGCAGGCGGCGGCGTCGTAGGCCACGAGGTCGAGCCCGTCCGCGATGTTGGTCTCCAGTTCGGCCTTGCAGCCGCAGCGCAGACCCACGAGCATCTTTTTGTTTTCGGGAGCGTTTGCCATGGATTCGGATTTCCTTTTTGCGAAAGCGAAGCACATCTGGGCCCGCTGGCCCAACGGGGCGCTCGCCGCCATTATACTACGCTTTCGGACAGGAATCGGCCTTTTCTGGGACGTGACGTCCGCCCTTGCGCTCAGGGCGGCATGACGGGATAATTGCAGGATTGCAGCTGCGGGCGCTGCGCCTACTGAGGAGTCCGTCGTGAGCACCGGTCCCTTTCTTTTGAACATTGCCACCTCCGGCTTCAGTGTCTTGATCACCGTGATGGTGATCCTGGCGGCCTTGCAAGTCGCCTACTTCGTCGTCAGCGGGGGCCTCAAGGGGACCCGTTTCTACTTCCAGGCCCGCATCCACGATCCGAACCCCGCGGTGCGCGCCGGGGTGATCCGCGCGCTGGCCACCCGGGGCGATGCCATGGCCTTGGAGTTCCTGCTGCAGGCCGTCTCGGACTCCGAACCCAACAACCGCCTCGCGGCCATCGACGGCATGCGGCGGTTTTCCGACGCCGTGGTGCAGGAGGCCCTCATCAAGCTGGCAGGGGACCCGCACGCGGTCGTTCGCCGGGCGGCGGTCTCCGCCCTGGGACGCTATCAGACTCCCGCGGCCATCGAGACTCTCGTCAAGCGTCTGACCGATACGGTCCCGGCCGTTCAGATCGCCGCCATCCATGGCCTCAAGGTGGCCCAGGAACCGGAGACGATCGAGGCGATCGCCCATGCGCTGGCGAGCCAGGACAAGGATGTCGTGCGCCATGCCCAGGAGGCGCTCCTGCCGTTCGGGATCCCGGTCATCGAGCGCCTAGGGGCCATGCTGCCCGAGGTCGGAGCGGCGGCTCCGGCGTTGATCCGGGTCATGACCCACCTGGACCGGGAGCTCGCGAGCCGTGCGATTGCCCGGGTGCTTCCGGACATGCGCCATTCCCTGGCGAGCACGGAGGCGCTCCAGATCCTCGTGAGGAGCCAGCATCCGGGGCTGGTTTCCCTGCTCGCCCGGCTGCTGGACGTTCCCGATTACCCGTCGCATGATCTGGTGATCCAGAGCTTCGTCAAGCTCCACAACCCCGAAGCGATCGTTCCGCTTTGCCGCCACCTCGGCAATCCCCGCTTCCGCAGCGGGGTGGTGGCGGCCCTGGAGACCCTCGCCCCGGTCTACGGGCGTGAGATGATCGCGCCGTTGGCCGAGGCGATGCGCCATCCGGAGCGCCCCGTTCGCAAGGCGGCGTCGCATCTGCTCGGGCGGGTCGGCGGGACCCTGATGATCGACGCGGGCCTGGTGATGCTCTGGGGTGAGGACGCCGCGGGACACCGGGCGTTCTTGGAGCGCCACCTCGGTTACTCGGTACATCGCCTCGCGACCTACCATGAGGCCGCCTTGTCGCTGGACCGCCTGATGACCGGCACGATGGGGGAAGAGGGGCAACGGGCCATCGACGAGCTCGAGAGCCTGATGATCCTGCTCTTCGGGGACAGCATGCGCGGAGTCGTGGTCAACGACCATACGCAGCTGATCCTCAAGGACCGCCGCACGCTCTACGCGGTTCGGGTCGAGCACCTGAACCCCTTGGCCGCGGAGCTGCTCGATTTCGCCGCCAACCTGGCCGAGGGCGATCGCTTCCGGCTGACCCCCTCGTAGCCCCGCGAGCCGGCTTGGCAAGAACACCTGCTAGAAAGGGACTCTCATGCCCACGCCCAAGCACCATCTCTTCATCTGCACCAATACCCGCCCTCCCGGAAACCCCAAGGGATCCTGCGGAGAGCAGGGGGCCTCGGACATCTTCACCGCCTTCAAAGCGCGGATCCATGCGCGGAACCTGCATGGCACGGTGCAGATCAACTCCTCGAGCTGCCTGAAGCCCTGTCAGTGGGGCCCCAACGTCGTGCTTTATCCGGAAGGCACCTGGTACTCCGGCGTGACGATCGCGGACGTCGATGCGATCCTGGATGCCACGCTCGAGGGCCGGGTGCTGGAGCGGCTGCGCATGCCGCCCGAGGCGGAGGAGGCCTTCCCGAAACCCGCTGCCGCGGCCCGGCCTTCCGACGAGGCAGTGAATTCTTAATCTGGTCTTAACCTTCGCGCGGGAGTTTCGCGGTATAGTGGGTTCTGGAACAGGCAACCAGCCCTGCAAACCCAGGCGCAGGGCGGATCAACGCCGTTATGACGTGCATGAAGGGGATCTTCGTTCAGTCGCCGCCCCCCTTCTGCCCTTGAGAGCCCTTCTCCGCATCGCCGCTTCTTCGTCGCCACGCTTTTCGCCTGCTCTCAAGCCGACCGGTGATCTTCACGGATCACCGGTATTTTCTTGCGCGCCTGGCGCCCGCGGCTTTTGCCGTAAAGCGTAGCGACCGGTCGAAACGATGTTCGCTCTGAGGCTCTGCGGGGCGCGCAGGTCGCCGGCGCGCCGCGCTGTGCTACCATGAGGGCGTTTCCCCGCGACCCGCGCGCCGTTTTGCGACCCGAGGACCTCGCGGCCGTCCTGCCGCGGGCGTCAGCGCTTGCGACGCGCTTTCAGGAGCCCCTCATGACTGAACCCACGACTCTTCGTACGCGCCTCACCGATCTCTTCGGCATTCGCTATCCCATCGTCCAGGCCGGCATGATCTGGGTCTCGGGAGGAAAGCTCGCGGCGGCCGTCTCCAACGCCGGCGGATTGGGCCTGGTGGGAGCGGGTTCGATGCGCCCCGAGATCTTCCGCGAGCAGGTCCGCAAGGCCAAGTCCCTCACGGAATTGCCCTTCGGCGTGAACATGCCGCTCTTCTACAAGTACTCTGAGGACTGGGTGGCGATCGCCCTCGAGGAGGGAGTCCGGATCTTCTTCATGTCCGGCGGCAGCCCCAGCAAGTTCACCCCGATGCTCAAGGAGCGCGGCTGCACGGTGGTGCAGGTGGTCGGGACCGCCAAGCACGCCCTCAAGTCCGAGGCGGCCGGTTGTGACGCGGTGGTGGCGGAGGGCTTCGAGGCCGGCGGCCACAACAGCCCCGAGGAGACCACCACCATGGTGCTGGTGCCGCAGGTGGCAGACGCCGTCTCCATCCCGGTGATCGCCGCGGGAGGCGTCGGGGACGGCCGCGCCATGGCGGCCTGCTTCGCGCTGGGAGCCGAGGGGGTCCAGGTCGGAACGCGCTTCGCCGCCACGACCGAGTCGTCGGCGCATCAGGCCTTCAAGGAGGCGATCGTGGGCGCCGAAGAGGGCCAGACCCGCCTGCTGCTGAAGAAGGTCATTCCGGTTCGCCTGCTGGTGAATCCGTTCGCCCGGCAGGTCATGGAGGCGGAGGCCCGCGGCGCCAGCAAGGAGGAGCTCGTCGACCTGCTCGGCTCGGGCCGTGCCCGCCAGGCCATCCACGAGGGCAACCTCGACGAGGGCGAGATCGAGATCGGGCAGGTCAGCGGCCTCATCCGCGATATCCGCCCGGCCGGCGAGGTGCTTCGCTCCATGCTGGCCGAGTACGAGGCCGCGGTGAAGCGCCTCCCCCGCTAAGCGTCCAAAACGAGTCCCCCTTGCGCCGTCGGCGCAAGGGGGACTCTCTCATGAAGCTTACTTGGTGACGACGGTCGAATCGAAGACCCGGCCGCCTTGATCGATGGCCTGGATGGAGATGCGCTGGTCGTCGACCGTGACGCCCATGAAGTGGTGGATGCTCTCGGAGTACGCGGTGCGGGCGTTCTTGCCGACCGGCCGCAGATCCGTGCCGCCGCCGCCGGTCACGATGTAGGTGATGGGGCGTCCGCTGCTCTCGAACTCGCGCATGGGCTTGATGCGCTCGTAGTTGTGCTCGTGGCCCGCGAAGACCACGTCCACCCCGTACTTCTCGAAGAGGGGGACCAGGTGCTCCTTGACCCCCTTGTCATCCCCGTGCTTGCCCGCGGAGTAGGGAGGGTGGTGGAAGAAGACGACCTTCCACTTGGCCGTGGAGCCCTCGAGGGCGGCCTTCACCCAGCGGTACTGCGGCAGGAGCTTGGTGAACGCCTGGTTCGAATCCAGGCCGAAGAAGTCCACGTCCCCGTACGAGAACTGGTAGTAGCGCCCCGCCGCCTCGACGTTGCCGGTGGGCAGCTCGAAGAAGCGGAAGTAGGGCTTGCCCAGCCAGGTCAGGATGTCGTGGTTGCCGAGCGTGGGAAAGAAGACCTGGTCGTCGATGAGATCCTGGTAGGGCTTGAAGTACTTGGGAAGGTAGTCGCCCTCGGCCCCGCGGAAGTAGACGATGTCCCCGGTGAGGAGGGTGAATTCGGGGTCGTACTGGGCGAGCTGCTTGGCGATCGCGAACTGCTCGGGGGTGCCTTTGCCCATATCTCCCATGACGCCGAAGGTGAAGCCGTTCTGGCCGCGCGGCCGGGCCGTCTTGAACTCGCTGGTCCAGACGGGGCGGCCATCCTGCGTGACGGAGTAGCGGTACGTGGTGGCCGGGTGCAGGTTGGTGAGGCGAATCCGGTGGTCCTGGGTCGCGCCGGCTTCGGGGAAGCGCTGCGCGCGGCCGTCGGGCCCGGTGATCGTGACCTCCCCGAGGCCCTTCTTGGCGCTGCGCCAAAGAATGGTGATGCCGTCGACCGTGACGTTCTGGAGATAAGGGCGGATCTCGGCGTTCGAGGGAAGCGCGGTTGCTTCGGCCGATTCCGCCTCGGTGGCGAGGCGGCCTCCGCTCCCCGAGAGGCTCTGACACCCGCCCAAGAGGAGCAGCGAGACTCCGAGGGCCAGGGCGACGGGCTTTCGGGACGCGAGTCGATCGAACATCTTCACCTCCATCACAGGGGGAGTACGGCAAGGGCGCCTCACGCACCCGGCAATCCTTTTTACCTTATCTTATCCTTTTTCGCGATCCTTGCGTCCGGATCCCCGGCCGGCCGCGAAGCGCTCCTGCCGCAGCGATCCGATTCGAGGATTTCCCTTGAGGGAGCGGCGGTTGAGCGGGTATAATGAAACCTGGTTATCCATTTCGATCGCGGAGGTCCGGTTCATGGTCATTGTTTCCCCTGAAGCGAAGGACAAGCTTCAAGAGGCCCTGGCGGGCCAGATGCGCAAAGATCTCGCCCTGCGGGTCTACGTGAAGCCCGGCGGCTGCTCCGGTTTCAGCTACGGCATGGGCCTCGACGAGGCCAAGTCGAACGATCAGGAGTACGACGTCGATGGCCTGAAGGTTGTCATCGACCCCTACAGCGCGCAGTACCTCGAGGGCGCCGAGATTGGCTTCAAGAACGAGTTGATGGGCGGTGGCTTCACCATCTCCAACCCCAACGCGTCCTCGGGCTGCGGCTGCGGCTCCTCGTTCCGTCCCAAGGACGAGGAAGCTCATGCGAAGTCGCATGGCGGTTGCGGCTGCGGATCCGGCGGCTGCGGTTCGGCCCCCGAGCCCAAGAAAGAGGAGCCCCCTGCCAGCAGCGGTTGCTGCTCTGGCGGAGCCTGCGGTTCCTAAAATAGTGAGAAAGCGGGCCGCCCCCATGGGGGCGGCCCGCTTTCTACATGAGGCGCGATTGAAACTCGCGTGAGGTCCATCGCGGCGCTGCCGCCAGCTGCGTTTCACGCCATCCTTCCAGCGGATTCCCCCGTGGCGCTTCCGATGCCGTCGGCGCATTCGCTCGGGATGGGGCTTCGCGGTCTTCGCGCTCCGCCTTCTCCGTTTCGCTTTCTTCCAGCTTGCGGAGTCGTGCGCCCTGGTCCTCGAGCTGGGGAGCCATCTTATCCAGGGATTCCAGCCAGAGGGAGACCTCCTTGCTGCGCTGCTCCAGCCGGAACCGCATGGTCATGGCCTGGCTGATCTCGGGGACGCGGTCGCGGGTGGCCTCCGCCACCCCGCGCATGAAGTCCATGGCGTACGCCTGGGAAGCCAGCAACGGATCGAGCGTCTCGCGGAACCCTTGCATGGCGCCGAGCGCCGCCTGCGGATCCGTCTCGAAAGCCTGCATGAACGCTTTTTCGTCCAGGGAAAGCCTCCCGCCTTCGACCTGGAGTCCCACGGCGGAAAGCCGGGAATCCTGCTGCAGCATGGCCTGGATCGTGTGGCCGAAGGCCCGGAACTCGCCATGGGGATGCTCCTGGGAACGCGCGTCCAGGGCGGAGAGGTATGCGTTGGTCATGCTCAGCCACTCCTGGGCTTGGGCCTGAAACGCGTCGGCTCGCGCGGAAGCCATGTCGCTCGACTTGCCGGGATCCGCGCCATCGGCTGAGCTGGCTCCGTCGGAGCTCGCCGGGGCATAGATCGTCGCGGTCGAAAGGGGCGACGGGGAGGGCGAAGGTTGTGTCGTGGTGCTGCCGCTGGCCGATCCCAGGACGAACCCCAAGGCGCGGTCATTGTCCCGGTTGCCGTCGGAATCGGGGGCGATCGCCTCCACCTGGATCCGGGCGTTCGACCCCGTCTCCGTCGAACTGAGCTTGAGACGCCCCTCTTCGACGGTGGCGCGAACGCTCGCATTGGTCTCGTTGATCCGCTCGGCGAGGAAGAGGGCCGCCGTCTCGGCCGTGTAGTCGCGGTTGTCGAGCCGCCCGAAGACCGTCGAGATCCCGTTGATGGTGATCCCGCCGAAGTCTGTGAAGCCCGGATCCCCCGGGGTCCCGGGCTCGGAATCGCCCCCACGGGCCAAGATCCCGGCCGTGAACCCGTTGTTGCCGTCGTTGGAGGCCCTCTTGTCGGTTCCTTGAATGACGGCCGAGACGGCGATGACGCTCGCGGGACCCGAAGCGGCGGACGTGAGGACGAGGCGGTCCTGAGCGGTCCCCCCGACCGTTGCCTCCAGGCTGCCGCCGTGAGCGGCATTCAGGAGCGCGGCCATGGCCTTGACCGCGTCCTGCACGGTGGAGTACTTCTGCTTGCCGAAGCGCGTCGTGACGCCGTTGATCGTGACTTCCCCGAGGTCGGTCTCGAGGGTCGCTCCCTGCGCGAAATCATGCTCCAGAAACCCGATCGCGCCCTTGGTGGTGCGGTCGCGCTCGACCTGATCGATCGAGATCCCCCCGGCGCTGCCCGCGACCTTGGACGTCAGAATCACCCGGTCCCGGCTCTGCGCGTCCACCGAGGCGACGACCGTGTTCTCCGCGTTCTGGTTCAGTTGGGCGGCGATGTGGCGCGCCGCCTCCTCGACCGAGGTGCCCGTGAACGTGCCGATCACGGTCTCGACCCCATTGATCGTCACGCTGCCGAAATCGGTCTGGCCCCCCTTGTTGTTGAGCTGGATCTTGTCCCCCCGCAGGGTGGCCGTCGTCTGGATGAGTTCGACCGCTTCGGTCTCGAGCCGGGCCTGCGTCGGAGCCTTGCCGTCCGTGCCGGAGGTCCCGGGGGCGAGAAAGATGGCATGCGAGGCGAGAAGCACGGCGGGGTGATCCGTCCGTGAGGATCCCCCGCCGGACGACACGGCGCCCGACGGGGCGCCCGAGGAGCCGGCCGAACCGGTCGATGCGCTTGCGGGACCTGTCGCTGCCCCCGAACGGGCCGGCGTCATGCCGGTGGGGAGGCTGAGCGCCCCCGTCACGGCCGGGGGAGTGAACTGCTGCAAGGAGGTGCGCAGGGCCTGGAGCTTTTCGCTCAAGCCCTCGTAGCGCTCGGCGCGGGCGAGAAGCTGGCTGCGGAGCACCGGTGCGGATTGCGCGAGGCCGGGCATGGCGCGACGCGCCAAGGGGCCACGATCCTCGCCCATGGCGCCCTGGCGGGTCATGAGGGCGAAGGCTTCGTAGGGGCTGCGGGGCATGCCGACGTGAATACGCATCGCGACCTCCGAGGCAGGCCGGAGCCCGATCGCTCGCCTGTCGAAGGCGTAGTTTACCTAACTTGATGATTAATAACCAGCAATATTCCGTAAGGAATTCGTGAGAACATCGTCAGGTCAACTAAGTGGATTCGGCCAATTTGGCCGTATGAGCGCCGTCTAGGGGTATACTAGAGAACAACCGTTGGTTACGGCCTATAGGAGAGATGGGATGCTCGTGGTCATGCAGTATGATGCCGGTTCGGAAGAGATTCAACGCGTGGTGGGGGTCATCGAGGAGATGGGCTACCAGGCGCGACCCATTCCCGGGGAGCAGCGCATGGCGATCGGCGTCGTCGGCAACGACGGTCCGGTCGACAGCTCGCGGGTCGAGGGCTTGCCCGGCGTCCAGGAGGTCATCAGCGTCTCTTCCCCGTACAAGCTGGTCAGCCGCGAGTGGAAGAAGACGGATACCACGATCACGCTCTTCAACGGCACGGTGATCGGCGGCCCGCGGACCGTCGTGATGGCGGGCCCCTGCGGGGTCGAAAGCGAAGCCCAACTCCTGGAGACCGCGGAGGCCGTCGCCATGGCGGGCGCCACCGTCCTGCGGGGCGGCGCCTTCAAGCCGCGCACCAGCCCCTACTCGTACCAGGGCATGGGCGTCGAAGGGCTCAAGCTTCTCGCCAAGGCCCGCGAGCGCTACGGCCTCGCGGTGATCACCGAGGCCATCGACCTGGAAAGCCTCGACGCCGTCGAGGAATACGCCGACATCATCCAGATCGGCGCGCGCAACATGCAGAACTTCTCGCTCCTGCGCCGCGCGGGGCGCGCTGCCAAGCCCGTCATGCTCAAGCGCGGCCTCTCGGCCACCCTCAAGGAGTGGTTGCTCGCCGCCGAGTACATCCTCGCGGAAGGCAACGAACAGGTCATCCTCTGCGAGCGCGGCGTGCGCTCCTTCGAGACCTACACCCGGAACATGGTCGACATCAACGCCATCCCGGTCATCAAGCAGCTCTCCCACCTGCCCATCGTGGCCGACCCCTCCCACGGGACCGGGCGCCGCGAGCTGGTGATCCCTATCGCCCGGGCCGCCACGGCGGCCGGCGCCGACGGCATCATGGTCGAGGTGCACCGGGATCCGACCCAGGCCAAGTCCGACGGCCCCCAGAGCCTCTACCCCGAGCAGTTCCGCTCCATGATGAGCGAGCTCCAGCGGATCGCGGACGTCATGGGCAAACCCCTGACCGCCGGGTTGCTGCCGGCCGGCAAATAAGCCGTCTCGCCGCCGCGCTCGGTCGCGGCGGCCGCTACGGCCGCCCCATGTAGATCCGCTTCGGGTAACGCGTCTTGGGGCCGAGGACCTGCCCCAAGGTCTGGGGAGTGACGTAGCGCGCGGAGATCACCTGCGCGTCCCGGACAGAGACCGCCAGCGCGCGCTGTCCCCCCACGTTGCGCAAGTAGAGATACCCCTCGCGGCCATGCCAGATCTGCGCGGGGCTTTCCAGCACGCGTGCGAGCTCGTCCAGGGTGATCTCGGGAAGCTCCGTGTAAAGCCGCGTCCAACCGTCTCCCTGTGGGCCCGCTTTCCCCTCCCAAAGCGCGATGCTGTCACCCAGGGACGGGTGCGGCGGCATGAAGCGCTTGATGGGCCCGTTACTCTGGCCGGAACTCCCCTCCGCAAGCCCCTCCGACTTCGAACGTATCGGCTGGGCGTCCCCGGAAACGCCGGCAGCAGGCGCCTTGGCGGTCGGAGGGGGGGATGAGGGGCGCTCGGGAAGCAGGGGCTGGAGGGCGATCGCCACTTGCCGGTACGGCGGACGCGCCTCTCCCACGATCAGGAGGCCGGCGTTCTCGTTGGCCGCCACTCCGAAGGCCAGCGAGGCCGCACTGCGCGCCTGCGTCAGCCCCTTGAGGGTGAAGGTCCGGCGTTGCGCCGCCGCGGCGCCGGGCTCCGTCGGCGTGTACGTGAAGCCGTCCGGATCGTCACGGTTCGCCTCATGGTGCAGGAAGAGGTCGGGGCTGCCCGTGCGGTTCTCGATCTGCGCCTTCACCACGAAGCCTGTTGCCGTCCAGGAAATCGATTCCACCTCCAGCCGGAAGTCCAGGTTTTCGGCGGTTTTGGCGGCAGCCCAGGAGGGCGCGCTGAGGAGCAGGGTGGCTCCCAGAGCTAGCGCCCAACGCTGAATGGCCATTTTCGCCTCCTTGCCCGATCGATCGTCCTGATGCTTGGTTTATACCCGGCTCGATCCCGGAGCTGAACCGGATCGCCCGGAGGGGGGAGTGCTATCATGGGGCCGCGGCCATGGCCCGGAGTCCTCGCGTGAGGGGGGCCATGAGGCGAGCCGCTCAAGGAGGCAGATCCGTGCAAGCATACCGTCACTTCGCCGAGGAGGTCGCCCGCAAGGCCGGGGTCATCCTGCGCGAGCATCGCGGCAAGATTCAACGCATCGAGTACAAGGGCGACATCGACATCGTGACCGAGGTCGACCGCATGGCCGAGACCCTCATCCGCGAGGAGATCGCCCGACGCTACCCTGATCACGACGTCCTGGGCGAAGAGGAAGGCCTCGCGTCCAGCGCGTCCGCCTATCGCTGGATCGTCGATCCGGTCGACGGGACGACCAACTACGCCCATGGCTTCCCTTACTACTGCGTCTCGATCGCGCTTTCCATCGACGGCGCGATCGTGGCCGGGGCCGTCTATCACCCCATCTGGGACGAGATGTTCTCGGCGGCTCGGGGCTTCGGGGCCACGCTCAACGGGAACCCGATCCAGGTTTCCCCGGTCGAAGAACTCAAGCGGGCACTCCTCTCCACGGGTTTCCCCTACGACGTCATTCAATCCGGCAGCAACTACGATCGCTTCAAAGCCATGCTCCATCACTCCCAGGGCGTCCGGCGCGCCGGGTCTGCGGCGCTTGACCTCTGTCAGGTGGCCTGCGGCCGCTACGAGGCCTTCTGGGAACCGGGCCTCTCGGCCTGGGACGTCGCGGCAGGCGCCTTGATCGTCCAGGAGGCCGGAGGCATGGTCACCGATTACCAAGGTAACCCCTTCGATCCGTACGCCCGCGAGATCTTGGCCAGCAACACCCGCCTGCATTCCGCGATTCAAGCGGTTTTCGCCCAGGTGTAGGGTCGGGGCTGGCCGGGTAAGGAACCTGGGATCCCTCATCTCCCCCCGAGCGTCCCCCCGTCGCATGATCGTGCGGCGGTTGCGGGAGCGTCCCTCGGCGGATGCCGCATCCAGCCGGGGGGAAGTAGGAAGGTAGGACCTGTGAGACGTCGACTCCCCCGCTTTTTGCTGGCTGGCACCCTCTTGCTCTCCGCTTCCCTCACCGTGGGCATGGCCCGCCCGGACGTCCCTGCCCTGCAAGGACGGCTGGCCTATCAGTTCAAGAATTACACCGAGGCCGTGCGCCACTGGGAAAGTGCCGCCACCCGGGATCCCGCGCTCACCCTGGATCTCGGACGCGCCTATTACCGTCTCGGGAACCGCGAGAAGGCGCTCGCCGCCTGGCAGCAAGCGGCTCAGGTCCGCTCGGTCGCGAACGCGGCGCGCGAGGAGCTGGAGCGCGACGCGCAGCACGGCGCCGCTTTCGAGGCCTTGATGGCGGATTACCGCGTGAAGGTGGCTTCCGGCGACGAGGACGACTGGACGCCCTTGCGGGAGCGCTTCGAGGCGCTGGCGGAGTCGCAGGCCGGCAATCCCTTCGCACGGCGCTCCGGCCTGATCGTCACCGAATGCCTGATCCGGGAAGGCCGGACGCAGGAAGCCGCGGATCGCTGCCGCGACCTGCGCTTGACGTTCCCGGACCTCAGCGAGTGGTCGCTTTGGCGCGAAGGCTTGCTGCGCGCCGAGACCGATCCGGGGGCCGCCAAGACCCTTCTCGACAGCATGGTCGCGCGCTATCCCAAGAGCCCGCTGGTCTCGAGCGCGCACATGGCCCTCTCGAAGCTCGACGAGGACCGGGCCGAGGAGCACTGGGAGGCGATCGCCACCGAGTCCCCCGACTCCGCGGAAGCCGAGGAGGCGCTGTACCTGCTGGGAACCCGCAGCAGCGAGGACCCGCTCACGTGGCTGCGCCGCTACCGGGAAGCTCATCCCTCGGGACCTCATCTCAAGGACGTGGCCCGCGCGCTGGCCACCCACGACCTTCCTCCCAAGGAGCGTTACAACGTCGCGCTGGACCTGATGGATCGCGGCGACTACAAGCTCGCGCTTCAGCTGCTCGAGGGCAATGACTCGCCCTGGGGCATCTACCGCCGGGGCGTCTGCCACTGGCAACTCGGCAACTACTACGAGGCCAATCAGCTCCTGCACCGCTCGGCCGGCCATGCCGAGCTGCGCGGGCGGTCCCTGGTCGCGCTGGGACGCCTCGAGGATCAGCGCAAGCGCTACCCGGCGGCCGCGGAGTTCTTCAAGAAGGCCTCGGCGCTGAACGACGAATGGGGCCTTCAAGGCCTCAACCGCCTCGCGCTCGTCTATCGCAAGCAGGACCTCGACGCTCAGGCCGTTCCCTTCGAGCAGGCGCTCGTCAAGCGCTTCCCCAATTCTTCGGAGGCTATCGAAGTGCGCTGGCGCTTCATGCAGAAGGCCTATGCGGCCGGAAACCTCAAAGCAGCCAAGCGTTGGGCCACGGAGCTGGGCTACCATTCGCTTCAGACGGTGAACGGTCCCGGGGGAGCCTTCTGGCTGGGTAAGATCCTCGAGCGCGAGGGCCGGAAGGCCGAGGCGATCGCCGTCTATCGGAAGGCTTCGACCCATCGCCCCAACTCCTACTACTCCTGGCGCTCCAAGCACCGCCTGGACGCGCTGGAAGGGCGCGAGGCCGATCCCGGCTACGTCGTCAAGCCCGTGGCCCTCACGGCGCCTCAGGACGACCTGAGGCCCCTCGTGGACGGCGGCGCGATCGACCCGGCCAACCCGGCCTCCCGTTACCTCGCGCAGATGGCCGACTGGCCCGCCTCCGTCCGGGAGTGGGTCTACCTGGGCATGACCGAGCCGGCCCTGCGCTACTCCCAGAAGGTGAAGGCGGATGCCGACCTTCGGGCCTGGCTGCACCTGCAGGCGGGGCAGTACCGCCGGACCATCGCGGTCGCGACCGGCAAGGACGCGCGCCTGCTCTTCCCGCTCGGGTACCGTCCCCTGGTGGAGCGGGCTGCCGCCCTCAATGGGATCGATCCCTTGCTCTTGACCTCCTTGGTCAAGCAGGAGAGCCTCTTCGACCCGACTTCCCGCTCCTGGGTGGGGGCGATGGGCCTGGCTCAGCTGATGCCTTACACCGCGGACTGGGTGCGCAAGCAAGTGCCCGGCCCCGAGCGGGAGCTGACGGATCCCTTCTGGAACCTCAAGCTGGGAGCCTGGTACCTGAGGTACACGCACGGCGAGTTCGAGGGGATTTCCCCGTACGCCGTCGCGGCCTACAACGCCGGCCCCGGAGCCGTGCGCAAGTGGCGCGGCAACGGGGGCGGGGACATGGATGCCTGGGTGGAGGCGGTCCCGTATTCGGAGACCCGCCACTACGTCAAGAAGGTCTTCGGCAACCTCTGGAGCTATCAGGCGCTCTACGGAAGGCCTTGAACCCCGGCCTCCGCGTTTCGCGAGGTCCTCACAAGCCGCGCGGGCCGCTCCGAATCCGGAGCGGCCCGCGCGTTTTGCTATCGAGGGGGCATCAGCTGGCGGCGAAGCGCTCCAGGAAGGAGCGGCCGGCGGGGGTGATGCGATAGGGCGCGTTCATGCCGCAGCAGCCGCGCTCGAAGGACTCGGTGATGCCGCATGCGCCTTCCGCCGAGGCGCAGTTGCCGGAGCCGCAGCCTCCCGTATGGGCATGCGTCAGCATCTGACCGTCGGAGTCCATGTGGTGACAGGCTTCGAGCTTCTGCTCGTAAAGCAGGCCCGCATCCTCCAGCTGGATCAGGATGTTGGCGGCCATGTCCGCGGAGAGCTTGAAGACCCGTTGAATCTCGGTGACGGGGGCTCCGTCGTGTTGGATCAGGTAACTCAGAACGTTTTGAATCATGGGTTCATTAGACCATCGTCCCGGCGGCTCGAAAAGGTCAGGCTGTATGGTTCGACGGGCAGGCGCCGCATTTGCTGTTGGCCATGGCGCAGGCCATGACGGCTCTCACGACGGCCATGCAGCGCGGGCAACGGGCCTCGGTCCCTTCGACCTCGACGACGTAGCAGCAGGTGGGGCATCCGACGCGTTGCATGGCGAACTCCTTTCGAAACCGCCCTACATCAGGATGGCCGCGAGCACGCCGCCGACGGCGAAGGCGATCACCCAGGAGCCGAGCCAGAGGGTGAGGGCTTCGCGCCAGCCCCGCTCCTTGAAGAGCACGGTCACGGTCGCGATGCAGGGAACGAAGAGCGTGATGACCACCAGCGAGACGATCACCTGATCGGGGCTGAGCGGCAGGCTGGTGAGCCCCGCGGCGCCGAAGTCGCGCCGGATCAGGCCCATGATGAAGGCGGTCGCCGCCTGGGGAGGCAGGTGCAGCAAGCCGACCGTGGCGGGGGCCAGGGCGCGCTGGATGACCTCGAGGCCGCCCGAGATCTGAAGCAGGGTGACGATGAGCGCGCCCAGCATGAAGAGCGGGGAGGCTTCGGTCAGGAAGCCCCAGCTCTTGACGCCGGTCTTCTTGAAGACGTTCTTCCAGTTGGGAAGGCGCATGGGCGGCAGGTCGATGAGCAGGGACGAGGACTTGCCGGGCACGACCTTGTCCAGGATGGTGCCGACCGCGACCAGGACGGTGAACATGGTGCCGCCGTAGATGGCCCATGCCTGCCAGCCGCCGACCGTGGCCAGCATGCCGAGGATGACGCCGACCTGGGCCGAGCACGGGATGGTGAGGCCCAGGATGGCGGTGGCGATGGTGCGCTCGCGCTGGGTTCCCAGCAGGCGCGTGGTGATGGTCGCCATCGTGACGCAGCCGAAGCCGATGATCAGCGGGATGACCGCGCGGCCGTTCAGGCCCATTTTGGAGAGGCCGCGATCCACCAGCACGGCGAGCCGCGGCAGGTAGCCGGAATCCTCAAGAACGGCCAGGAAGAAGTAGAACCCGACCGCCAACGGCAGGAGCAGCCCGAGGATGTAGGTCACCGTCATGGTGAGGAGGCCGAACTCGCCGACCAGGATGGTGTGAAGGTGGGTGCCTTCGGCGAAGACGCGCTCCACCAGGCCCCGGACGGCAGGCTCGTACATGCCGAGCATGATCGTTTCTTCGGTGATGCCGACCAGCTGCTGGGCGATCAGGTCTCCGACGAAGTAGTAGAGGCCGGCCAGGATCACGGCGGCGGCGGCGAGGCCCGCGACGGGGTGCAGCATCAAGCGGCCGAGCCGGGTGGAGAAGGTGGCGCCTTGGACGGACTCCTTCACGACGTCGGCGACCAGGGCGTTGACCCGCGTCCGGCGCAGGGCGTAGAGCGCCTCGCGCTCGGTCCCGGGGAGCAGGCCCAGGCGTTCGGCGACGGTTTCGTCGCCTTCGAGGATCATGAGGCGCTCGGCGGGGGTGCCGGCATCCAGGCGATCGCAGAGCCGCTGGAGATCGGGATCGAGCCGAGGGGGGGCTGCGTCGAAGGCGCGGGCGAGGGCCGCGCGGACCTCGGAGACGCCCTGGCCCTTGGTCGCCACGGTCGGGATGACCGGGACGCCCAGGAGCGCGCTCAGGCGATCGGCGTCGATGGCGAGGCCGTTGGCGCGGGCCTCGTCGATCTGGTTGAGGGCCACCACGACGCGCTTGCCCATGTCGAGAAGCTGCTGGGTGAGGAAGAGGTCGCGCTCGAGCGAGAGGCTGGAGACGACGTTGAGGACGACGTCGGCGTCGAGGATGATGTCGCGGGCGATCCGCTCCTCGTCGTTGAAGCTGGAGACGCCGTAGACCCCGGGGGTGTCCATGAGGGTGTCGTCGCCGTAGGCGGCGCGCGAGATCTCGATGGTGGTGCCGGGGTAGTTGGAGACGTCGACGTAGAGGCCCGTCAGGGCGTTGAAGAAGACCGACTTGCCGACGTTGGGGTTGCCAGCGAGGACGATCCGGCGGCCTTGCGTGGGCATGGTCTTGGCGTGGTGGTGGGTGTTGATCGGGCTTCTCATGAGGCTTGCCTCTCCACCTGAATGGTGCGGGCGAGGTCGCGGCCGATGGCGATCTCCTGGAAACCCCGGCGCAGGATCACCGGGCCGCCGGGCATGACCGACTGGCAGGTGACCGTCGCGCCGATCGCGAGTCCGAAGCGGACCACCTGGACCCTCACGGTCGCGTCGGGGATGGCCTGGATGAGCAGGCGATCACCCTTGCGCGCCTGATCGAGCGTGATGGAGGGGCTTGGCGGCATGGTTTCTCTCCTATTGAGAATAATTGTCAAAAAGAGCGTAACACGCGCCAATCAAGCCTGTCAACGAGGAAATGCCCCCGGTTCGGAGGACCGACGGGGGCATGGGGTGGGGGGGAGCGTCTCGCTCAGGGGGCCGCTTGGGGGACTGAAGCCACCAGGCGAGATCCGTTGAAGAGGAACATGGTCAGTTCGGCCTGGACCCGGGGATCCATGTCCTGGAACTCGATCCCGGCCATCACGCCCTCCGCTTCGGGCTCCAGGCGCCGGATCACGCCTCGGATGCTCAGTTGCATCGCGGGATCGATGACCAGCTGGAAGTCGAGAGCCATCCCGATCTCCAGGGCTCCGCCCATGCCGATGGCGCGAATGCCCCCCGCGGAGATGTCCAGGGTGCGAGCGAGCCGGAAGAAGTCTCCGGGGATGCGGTAGCGCAGGGGCAGGGAGATCTCGCGCCGGAAGAAGCGGCGCTGCTGCTTGATGATGACCTTGGCGCCCAGGCTCAGGACGGCGACCCCGTCCTGGAAGGTCTGGACCGTGGCGTCTCGCGCCACCAGCCCCGCATCCGCCCCGTAGCTGAGGATCACGGCCTCTCCGCCGTGGAGCTTCGGCAACTCCGCGCCCCGGATATGCACCTCATGGGTCTTGACCTTGATCACCTCGACGTTCAGGTCCTCGGGATGCTCCAGCAGCAGGAACTTGATCGCTTCCTTTTCCTTCGGCATCGGGTCGACGAAGCCCTTTATGAGCTTGGCGAGAACCTCCATGTCGATCGGTTTCACCAGGAGGGCCTGAGCGCCGATCTCGGCGAAGGACTTGGGGAGCCGGTCCTCGCTGGCCGTGAGGATCACCGGGATGTCCTCGGAGGAGGGGTTCGAGCGCAGGAGCCGGGTGAACTCCCCTCCGTTGACGCCGGGCAGGTAGGCGTCCAGGACGATCACGTCCGGGCGCTGCCGCGTCAGCATGGAGAGGGCTTGCATCGGCGATGTGGCCAGCTGGAGGTTGAAGCCGTGAGGGCTCAGCAGGGCCAACATGTTCCGCAGCATCAGTTGGGAGGAATCGACGATCAGGACGTTGGCCATTGATACAACCTGATGTGAATGAAAGGTGAAGGCGGTCTTACTCGCTTATTCCCCAGTCAAGCGATCTTCTACCCTCCAGATCCGCGGGCTTTCTGGATCGGGGGCGTTCGGGGCATAATGGATCCCGAGTGCCCGCCCCCTTGAACGGGTGGCGGGGGAAAGCGGGGTGTTCCGATGAAGCTTCGATTTTCGGTCATGAGCGGCATGCTGTTCCTCTCGGGATGCGCCTGGCTGCCGACTTTCCGCCAGATCTCGGACACCGACCTCACGGTCCTCAAACAGGACATCCAGAGGGAGTTCGGTCTTCAAGTGGTCGAGGGGGCCGACGGCGCGCGCTGGGGCTCCGAGCTCATCGCCGTGCAGGACGCCTTGCGCAAGGTCGACCGGGGCTTCCTCGCCAAGCAGCCCATCCGCCGCCTGAAGCGCGTGCAGCAGGCCACGCCGAAGGCCCCCGAGTTCTACGACGCGAGCATGCAGGAAATCGGCCTCCAGGACGGGGCCTACCTCGGAGGCGGCGCCTACAACGACGAGGCGATCGCCATGGCGACCCTGCACGCGGTGGCGCTCGCCTGGGTCGCGAACCCGCTCGACCTCGAAACCTTCCGGCAGACGGTCTCGACCGGACAGGCCGGAGTGAGTGCCTCCTCCCTCATGAATCGCCCCGGCGCGAGCCGAAATCTCGAGAAGGTCGGGGTCTTCGCCACGCTCAGCGAGTGGAAGGCCCAAGGACCGGGAGGCCGGACGCCCTATGGCGTCAACGACGCGTACGACCTGCCGTTCGACTACCGCCATGAGCATCGGGACGTCTCGGACTGGCGCGAGGAGTTCACCCATGACCGCCAGAAGCAGGACCCCCGCTCCGACCTGGGCCAGGCCTTCGCCTGCTATCACTTGCATCAAGAGACGATGCTGCGGGACGCTCCGCGCAAGGCGGCCTTCGTGAAGCGGGCCGTCCTGGGACAGCCCTGACCCGCCCCGTCGTCGCTCCATGAGAAAAGCTCCCGCCCTCAGGGCGGGAGCTTGCTTTTAGGGGCGGCGGGCTGACTACTTGACCGAGGCCGAGGCGACGTTGGTGATGTTCTTCTGCGCGTCGACCTCGAAGGTGACGAGGTACTTGCCTTCGACCTCGATGGTGGTGTCGGTCGTGGTGCCGGCGCCCGTCATGTACTTGGCCATGTCCGCGGTGGTGACGCCGCCGTCGGTTTCCTTCGCGATGCCGATGGCGAAGGCCGAGCGCGCGTTGGCGAGGGTGGTCCTCACGGCGGCCGTCTTGGCTTCCTCGGTCATCGAGGCCAGCTTCACGGCGCCCACGGCGCCCAGGATGCCCAGCACCGCGATGATGAGCGCCAGCTCGATCAGGGTGAAGCCGGCTTCCTTCTTGTGAGTTTTCTTCATTTTTGAGACTCCTTAAAATTCGCTCTACGAGCCAAGTTCAGCCCTGCGGTTGGTCTGTAGCCAGGCTATCACGACCCTTTTCAGCTTAGCAAGGCTTGAAACCCTTGGGATCACGGGAAACTACGGAATACTTGCCTGTCGGCTCGGGCATAATCAAAGAGGAGCGATTCAAAGGAGATTGACGGAGCCATGCGGGGGATCTCGGTCCTGATCATCGGAGCGATCGTCTTGCTGGGGCTGCCGGGCCATGTCCGGGCGGAGCCGCCGCAGGAGACCTTGGGCCGTCGCAATCCCTACCGCCCGTTGATCGTGCCGCGCCGGGGGCCGGCCGGACTTCCCGCGCTTCCGGCCGAGCCTGGAGGGACGTCGCTCGGAGAAGCGCCGCGTATCCCTGCCAAGCCACCGGAAACGGTCCTGGACCGGCTCGCCTACGTCGGCATCGTCTACGACGAGACCGAGGCGATCGCCGCCGTCTCGGATGGCGATCGCACCTGGTTCGTGCGCGTGGGCGATCGGCTCGAAGGCGCCGCCGTCACCGCGATTACCCCCCACAAGCTCACCTGGAGCCGGAAGGGCCGCTTGATCGTCAAGCACCTCCGCCGCGAAGGAGTCCTCTGATCATGCTTTCGCCCTCCCGCCTGCGTCTCGCGCTGCTGCTGGCCCTCAGCCTCGGATTGCCCCCCGCGGCCGCCCTGGCCTCCTCACCGGCCGTCTCTCCTTCCCCGGCGGCCAGCTTCAAGGGCGGAGACTTCGAGCGCAAGATCTCCGTCTCCATCACCAACCTCCCCCTCCGGGAGGCCATCCGCCTCGTCGGCCAGAAGGGCCGCATCAGCCTGGTCATCGAGGATGACCTCAAGGAGACGGTCAACGTCGACTTCCGGGACGTCCGGCTCGGGGACGCCCTGGAGACCCTCTTCGCGATGGGCGGCCTCCAGGCCTACTGGAAGGGCAACGTCTTCGCCGTGATCAGCCGCAAGAAGGCCTTCGAACGCGGCCTGCTCGCCTCCAACGTGCGCCTCTTCGAGCTGAAGCACGCCAGTTCCGCGCGGGTCGCGGAGTTCCTCAACACCAGCACGCTCACCGCCCCCTACTCCGGACTCACCGGAGGCACCTCGTCGTCTCAAAGCCAGCAGCGCCTCGAACTCGCCAAGGCGGATCCCCGCACCAACACCGTGCTCGTCATGGGCTCCGCCAGCGAGATCGCCATCGCCGAGCGGATCGTCGAGTCCCTGGATCGCCCCCAGGAGCATCGCATCTTCAAGCTCAGCCACGCCCATGCCACCCAGGTCGCCTCCCTGCTCAACGCCTCGCTCTTCAACAACGGCAACAAGGCGGAAGCAGTCCCCCTGCAGGTGGATCAGGAGATGGTCAAGGAAGGCAACGGGGCGGTCTCGACGTCCTCGGGAGTGGAGATGGGCGCGACTCAGACTCAGGTCCGCATGCGGGCGCTGCAGACCCAGAGCATGCCGATCGAGGCCCGCCAATCCGTGGCCATCCCCGATACGCGCACGAACTCGGTCATCGTCATGGGATCCGCGGAATCGCTGGCCGCCGCCGAGGCCCTGATCCCGCAGCTCGATCGCAAGCTGGCGCAGGTCGCCATCGACGTCGAGGTCATCGAGATCGCCTCGCAGGACGCGCTCGACCTGGGCGTCACCGCCGGGGGCACGCAGAACTCCGTCAGCACGACCTTCGAGCCCGGGGCTGCGTCCAATCCCGGCTGGACGATCGGCTACGACTCGTCCACGTTCTTCCCCACGGCCCTGCGGGCCAAGCTCACCGCCATGGTCCAGGACCGCCGGGCCAAGATCCTGGCCCGCCCCACCATCATCGCGACGGACAACACCGAGAGCCAGATCAACATCGTCGACGAGGTCATCAAGGGCACCCGCATCTCCAACCAGGGGCTCAACCTGGGCAACGGCCAGACGGTCATCGTGGTGGAGCCCATCTACGGCGTGGCGGGCGTCTCGCTCAACATCCTTCCCAAGGTCGGAGCCGACGGCACCGTCACCTTGCGCCTCCATCCCACGGTCTCCACCATCCGCGAGACCCAGAAGGACTCCCTCGGCAACCCCTTGTCGCTGTTGAGCCGGCGGGAGCTGATCGCCCAGCAGGTCACGGTGGAGAGCGGTAAGACCCTCAGCCTCGCGGGCCTCACCCAGACCACCCGGATCTCCACCCGAAACAAGTTCCCGATCTTGGGCGACATCCCGATTCTCGGTTGGCTCTTCAGCTCATCGAGCGTCCAGGACCGGCAAACCGAGCTCGTCATCATGATGACGCCCCGGATCGTCTCGGAGTAAGGAACGCCGCGCCCGCCCCCCGTTTTCACGGGGGTGACGGCGGGAGTCCAGGTGGATTCCCGCTTCCGCGGGAATGACGCGGGCAGCTACCCCTTGATGAGCAGGCTTGGCAGGTCGAACATCGGCAGGTAGAGCGCGAGGGCGATTCCCGCCACGATCAGCCCCATGACGATGGTGAGCATCGGCTCGAGCATGGCGGTCATCTGCTGGATGCGGTGGTTGAGCTCCTTGTCGGAGAAGGCCACCGCCTTCTGGCACATCTCTTCGAGCCGGCCGGACGATTCGCCGATGGCCATCATCTGGGCCAAGATCTTCGGGAACTGCTCGCTGTTGGAAAGCCCCGCCGTCAGGGGGCGTCCCAGGCGCACGCCGTCCAGGGCGAGGTCGATCTGATGGCCGATCGCCCAGTTCGTGATCAGCTTGCGGCAGCTTTCGAGCGCCGGGACGATCGGCACCCCCGCTCCGTAGACGGTCCCGAAGGCCCGGGCGAAGGTGTTGGCCTGCTGCTCCAGGATCAGGCGACCGAAGAGGGGCACGCGTAGCCAGAGGCTGTCGATCACGGGCCGTCCCGCCTTGCTGCGGCGATAGACCTGGTAGGCCCCGTAGAGGCCCGCCGCGCCCACGAGGATGCCGACGTACGTGGAGCGGATGAAAGTGCTGATGCCCAGCAGCACCTGGGTCGGAAGCGGGAGGGCGTTCCCGGTCTTGGCGTAGATGCCCTGGAAGCCGGGAACCACGTAGACCATGATCACCATGATCACGATGCTCAGGGTGGCGGCGAGCAGGCCGGGATAGGTGAGCGCGCCCTTGACCTTGCGCTCGAGCTCGGCGCTGGCCTCGATCATCGAGGCCAGGCGCACGAGCATCGTATCCAGCGAGCCGCTGAGCTCGCCGGCCTGTACCAGGTTGATGAAGAGCGGGTTGAAGATGCGCGGGTGCCGCGTGAGCGCTTCGCTCAGGCTGATCCCCCCGAAGAGATCCTTGCGGATCACGGCCAGGGCTTTGCGGATCGACGGGTTGGAGACCTGCTCATCGAGTAAGTGCATGGCGTCGATCAAGGGAATGCCGGCTTCCACCAGGGCGGCGAGCTGCTGGGTGAAGATGGCCAGATCCTTGATCGATACGGGGTGGAAGGTCAGGGTCTCGATCAGGGCCTGGAGCCGGGGATCGGTGTCGGCGTCGGTCGCGATCGCGGAGACGGCCAGGGGCAGGACCCCGCGCGCGCGCAGCTGCGTGCGGGCGGCGCGCTCGTCGTCGGCCTCGATCAAGCCGTCGACTTGCCGGCGGCTATCGAGATCTACGGCTCGGTAGAGAAAGCTTGGCATCGTTGCTCCGTCCAGTTGGGGCCCAGCGCCCGGGCGACCTCCTCGGGGGTGGTGATCCCCTCGTGGACCTTGCGCAGGGCGTCGTCCGCCATCGCGAGCATGCCTTCTCGGGCGGCCGCCTCGCGGATCCGGTAGGCGGGAGCGCCTTCGCCCACCAGCTCCTGCAGGCGCGGGGTCATGGTCATGATCTCGAAGAGGCCGATCCGGCCGCTGAAGCCCGTCTCGCGGCAACGCCCGCAGCCTCGGCCCCGGTAAAGGGGCGCTTGGCGCAGGATCTCCGGGTAGCCGTCCCCGGCCGTGAAGGCTTCCCGGCAATGCGGACAGAGCTTGCGAACCAACCGCTGGGCGATCACCCCGCGGATCGAGGAGGCCATGAGGTAGGCGGGAAGGCCCATTTCGAGGATGCGCGTGGGAGTGCTGGCCGCGTCGTTCGTGTGGATGGTCGAGAGCACCAGGTGCCCGGTCAGCGCGGCGAAGACGGCGGCATGGAGGGTTTCCTCGTCGCGGATCTCGCCGACCATGATCACGTCGGGATCCTGGCGCAAGAGGGAGCGCAGCGCATCGGCGAAGGAGAGGCCCGCCTTCGGGTTCACCTGGGTCTGGGTGATGCCTTCCAGGGGGTACTCCACCGGATCCTCGATGGTGACGATGTTGCGATCCGGGGTGTTCAGCTCGTAGAGGGCGGAGTAGAGCGAGGTGGTCTTGCCGGAGCCCGTGGGGCCCGTCGCGAGGACGATGCCATGCGGGGCCTCGATCAGGGCCTTGAGCTGGGCGAAGGTCTCGGGAGCGAGGCCCAGGCTTTCGATGCCGCCGAAGAGCATGGCGGGCCTGAGGATCCGGATGACGCCCTTTTCGCCCCAGATGCTGGGGATCAGGTTGATGCGCAGGTCGTAGGTCTTGCCGGCGACGGCGAGGCGGCTGCGACCGTCCTGGGGGCGGCGCCGCTCGGCGATGTCCATGTTGGCCATGATCTTGAGGCGCGAGACCAGGGCGGCCTCGAGGTCCTTGGGGACCTCGGTCACGTCGGTCATGACGCCGTCGATGCGCAGGCGGACGCGCATGCGCTTCTCGCGGGGCTCCAGGTGGACGTCGGAGGCGCCGCGGGAGATGGCGTCGGCCAGGATCGAGTTGAGAAGGCGCACGATGGGCTGGTCTTCGACCGCCACCTCGTCGGCCAGGCGCTGGGCTTCCGAGCCCGCCGTTTCGGTCGCTTCCTGGCGCAGCGAGGCGATCGCCTCCGAGACCTGCCCCTGCAGTGAGCTCAGCAGGACCGCGAAGGCGTCGTCGAACTCCTTGCTCGTGGTCACCACCGGCTGGGGCTTGAGGCCCGTCAACAGCCGGATCTCGTCGAGCGTGTCCACGTCGTTGGGATGGACCATGACCACCTGCAGCATCCCGTCGTGGACCCGCATGGGCAGGACCTGGTGGCGCTGGAGGAAGTCATGGGGGAAGAGGTCGATCAGCTCCCGGTCGAAGTGCCATGAGCCGATCCGCAGGTAATCCGTCCCTGCCTGGGCGCTCAGGGCGCCTCCGAGTTGCTCCTCGGTGATGAAGCCGCGCTTCAGGAGGATTTTGCCGAGCGGTTCGCCGGTCTGCCTGGACTCCACGAGCGCCCGATCCACTTGGGCGGGTGCGATGAGCCCCTCGTCGACGAGCAGCTCTCCCAACTTGCGCAAACGAGGGCCGCGCGGGGTTTCGGGTTCAATCATCGGCCGTGAAATCCTGTGAAACTGGGGAATACGGGTAACATGCCCAGCATACTTCCCAACCATACCCGGGGTATGCGGTAATTTCAACGGATGGTCCTCCTGCAAGCAGGCGCTATCCTGAGCGTTAGAGGAGGTGAGCCGTGTCGGGGCGCCATAACGAAGAACGGGGCGCCACGCTCCTGATGCTGGCCATCGTGGTCTTCTTCTTTCTGGCGGCGGCCACGATGCTCGCCTCGTCGCAGATCACCCATGCGAACCGGGTGACGGCGGAGTACGGCAAGCTTCAGGCGATCAACGCCGCCGAGGCCGGCGTCTTCGCGACCTTCGTCGCGTCGGCTGGCTTGCCTCGCACGGTCTTGGCCGCCGGGGAGCCCACGGTCGCGTACGAGACCACCATGATGCCGCCCGAGCCCGAGGGCGCCCCCTTCTGGATCTCCAGCACGGGCCGGGCCACGCTGGCGGGCTTCACGTACGAGGCGCGCGCGCGGGCCTTCGTCAGTGAGGGGAGCATTCTGCTTTGGGAGTTCGAATGAGCGGGCGTCGGGCAGAAGCGGGATTCTCGCTCATCGAGGTGGCGATCGCCCTGGCCATCATCTCGATCGCGCTGGTGCCGACCGCCCAGATGTGGATTGGCATCTCGCAGGCGAACCGGGCCATCGGCCAGAAGGCGCAAGCCCTGGTGGTCGCTCAGCAAGTCCTGGAGCGGGAGGTCCGTTCCAAGGCCTACGATGACCAGCCGTTGGGCAGTTTCCCGGGAGTCGATGCGACCTCCGGGCTCGATTACGTGCTGGAGCGCTCGGCTTCAGGAACCCGAATGAAGCGGGCCGAGGTGAGGGTCTTTCAGGCGGGCGAGCCTGCCCCGCTCATCCGGATGGTGACCATGACGGCGAAGGAGACGATGTGATGACGGGCCGGAGTTCGCGGGGCATGACCCTTTACGAGCTGATGATCGCGCTGGCGATCGCCAGCATGCTCGCGCTCCTGATCGGCGCCGTGGGGACGCGCGTGTTCACGCTGAACCGGGAGAACCGGACCGGCATGCAGAACCAGCAGGACATGGCCTTCGCGCTGCGCCAGTTCAGCGAGGACGTCCGCAAGGCCATCGGGATCGCCAGGTCTCCCAGCAGCTCGGAGTTCGTTCTCAAGCAGCCTCATGAGGGCAGCTACCGTTACGTGACCTACCGCTTCGCGGCCCAGAAACTTCAACGCGGCCTCAGCGCCACGGCGGACGCCCTACCGAGCGCATGGAGCGACGTGGTCGACTCCGCCTCTTTCCACGTGCTGCGGGGCGGTTTCCGCTACTTCACGGTGGAAGGCGAGCCCACGTCGACCCGGGACGCGATGCGCCGGATCGACGTGACCGAGCTGCAGGTGCGGAGCGTGGAGGGCGCGCAGATCCGGGACATCCCGGCGATCTCGGCCACCATGCGCGAGGCGTCCCAGGTCCGCGCCCTGGAGGTGACCGATGAGAGCATCCGCCTCTCGAACGGGAGCACGAAGAACCCGAAGCTGACCTTGAACCTCCGCAACGCGTCCGAGTCTCCCGTGGCGTTCGATTACGTGAGCCTCGCCTGGGCGCCGACGGCTCCCGAGGACAAGGGCAAGGGGACGACGATGGACATCGGTGGACTGACCAAGCAATCTCTCGGGAAGCTGGACGGCGTGGTGGTCGTACGGCCCGGCGAGACGGTCGCGATGGCGTTCTCCTTCCAGTACGTGGATCGGATGTCCCTTCCGGCGACCTTGACCATGACGCTGCGCGCGCCGTCCGAGTCCGGCCCCGGGCGCCCTTACGTCGTCATCGTCGACGTGCTCCCCAAGCACGAAAGGTAGCGCATGCTTCGCAACCCCTTCGGTTCCAAGGCGCGCTACAGTTTCGTCCTGACCTCGGACGGCCTCGAGCTCGGCTCGCCCGATCCGGCCGTCGCTCCCATCCGCGTGCCCCTTCCTCCGGGCGTCCTGGGCCCGGATGCGTCCGGGGATCTCTCGAGCCTCCAGCTTCACGACCCGCAGGCTTTGCAGGAGGCCCTCGCGGCCTGCCTCCGGCAGGTCGGGCGGCCCGTGCGGCATGCTCACCTGGCTCTCGACGGCATGCTCATCCGAACCGTGACCTTGCCCATCCCGTTCGTGCCGCCTCGCGAGGAGCTGGAGCTGGCGGTTCGCGCGGAAGCCGAGCGGTACCGGGTCTTCGCCGGGGCGGAGGTCGCCTCCGACTTCAGCCTGCTGGACTCGGACGAGAGCGCGCTCACGGTCCTCTTGGCGGCGGCGCGGCGCGACGACCTCGACCGCGTGGTGGAGGTCTTCGAGGGGGCGGGGATTGCCGTTTCCAGCGTCGAGCCGGCTCCCCTGGCGCTCTTGCGGGGCTTGGCCGCCGGGGGCGAGGCTCCGCAGTCCTGCGGGGTGATCGCGGCCTTCCCGCAGCAGATCCATGTCAGCTCCTGGGAGCGCGAGGCGCTTCATAGCTGGCGCACCCTCTACGTTCGCGCCTCGGAGCTGCGGGACGGCGAGCCTCTGGCGATCGCCGAGACGACGCTCGAACTGCAGCGCAGCCTGCTCACGGCCTCACTGGGACGCTGCTTCCTGGTGGACGTGCCCGAGCCGCTGGGCGACGCGCTCACGATGCCGGAGGGCGTGACGTCGCAGGTGCTCCCGTCGACGACGCCGGAGGGCGGAAGCGTGGCGCTGCGCGGAGCGCTGCTCTACGGTCCGGAGCGAGGCCCGTTCGTCTTCGACTTGCGCCCGGATCGCCTGAAGGCGCCGCGCCCTCGCGTCACGCGGGGCGTGCTGATTCCGCTGGCGTTCGCGATGGTGCTGATCGCCGCCTTGGGGGCGAACGTCTGGCTCTCGGATCGGGTGAAGGCCCACGAGGCCGCCGCGGAGCGCCTCCAATCCGAGATCCAGGTCCTGCAGGCGCAGCTCACCGCGCCGGACGGGCGACGGGAGTCCGAGGAGGCGCTGCGCGAGGCCATGACGCGCTCGGAGGCGGTGGTCGCCCTGTTCCGGCGCTTCCAGGACGACACGCCGCATGACGTCTGGCTGTCGCGGACGGCGTTGCGGGAGGGGGCGGGCCTGACGATCGAGGGGTATGCCTTGTCTCGGCAGGCTCCGTTGCTCCTGGCCGAGGCGCTGGGGCGGTCCCGCTCGCTGACGGGCATCGAGGTGCCGGAGGTCGCGGAAGAGCGCTGGCAGGGCGAGCCGGTCTATCGGTTCCGGTTGCAGGCGGTCTTCGCGCCGCAAGGGACGTTCCGGCCATGAGCACGCCGAAGCTGCCCCGCGCGGGGATGTCGGCGCGCGACCGCAAGCTGATCCTGGCCTTCGCCTTCTTCGCCGAGGCGGTGATCCTGTACATGGGGCTGGTGGATCCGCTGATCACGCGGCTGGCGCGCGCGCGCAGCCTGGAGGAGAGCACGCGTCACGCGCATGCGGAGCTTTCGGCGGCGCTGCTTCCGGAGCCGCGCGCGCCGCTGACGGCGCCCACGGAAGCGAAGCCCGCGCCGTTGAGCCTGGGTCAGCGCGAGAGCGCCACCGTGGCCATCCAAAGGGTGCTGGGTCAGATGGCCTCCGAGACCGGGGTTCGCCTGGGTCAGGTGACGATCGCGCCGACGCCGGAGCCGCGTGGCGGCCTGGCTAGCCATGCGGTGGACGTCGAGGTGAGCGGCGCCTACGAGGCGGTCTCGGCCTTCATCGGAGGGCTCGAGGCGCCTGAGCCCGTGCGGGGGATCGAGGTCTTCGAGATCGCGACCGCGGAGGGGGACGCCGACGCGATCCGGGCGACGCTGACCCTGCGCTTCTACCTGCGCACGCCCTGAGCCGCTTCCGGCGACCGAGAGCATTTTCAGTCGTTCTGCACAAGGCCCTGGAAGTCGCTTCCCAAGCCGCTTTTCGCCTTCTCGCCTGAAACCGGGCGCCGCATGCCGCCCCGGCGCCCGCGCCGGCCGCCGCGCCGCATGGTCAGGGCCTTCCCGCCCGCGATCGCCCGTTTGACTTCGACCGGGGAGGCGCTACCATGTAAAAAAGCTTGTTTGCAATTCTTAATGAAGCAACGTATACAGCGCAACCATCGTCGCTTCGGGAGGGACGAGATGATCTACCGCCTATCCCAGCTGCTGCCGCGTCGCGAGGTCTCCCCTCCCGAGCCTCGCCTTCCCGCGCTCTCCTCCGAGACGCTCTTCGCCTCGATCGTCCACGAGCTCCGGACGCCGCTATGCATCATCACCGGCTTCTCCGAGCTGATGGCCGATGAGGTCGCGGGTCCCCTGACGTCTCAGCAGTTCCATTACCTGGGGCAAATTCGGGAGGGCGCCGAGCAGATCGAGACCCTGGTCAACGACGTGCTCGACTTCGTCAAGCTCCGGGAGGGGCGCATGGAGCTGGAGCGGAGCCCGGTGGCTCCCCAGGAGGCCATGCGGATGATCGCCGATTCGTTCTCGGCCCTGGCCCATCAGCGCAAGGTGCGGATCGTGATCAATGCCTCTCCGTCCTTGCCCAAGATCCATGCGGATCCCCAGCGCCTGAAGCAGATCTTCAACAACCTGGTCTCCAACGCCCTCAAGTTCACTCCCGAGGGGGGGACGATCCACTTGAGCGCGCATCCCCAGGGTGAGCGGGTGGTGTTTCGGGTATCGGACTCCGGCATCGGGATCCCGCACGAGAGCCTGTCGCGCCTCTTCGAGGGCTTCTACCAGGTCCGCCCCAATCAAGGGGGAACCGGACTGGGCCTCATGATTTCCAAGCAGCTCGTGGAGGCGCACGGGGGTCAGATACAGGTTTCCAGCGAGCTCGGCAAGGGAACCACCTTCACGTTCACCTTGCCGGCAATGCTGGCGGGCGCGGCCTCGGCGGAGCGCCGACCCCGCCTCACGGCACCCTTGGCCGCGTCGCGGCCCGCCTAGTTTTCGGCATCGGGAGAGGAGGGGAGCATGGACCGACCCTTGCGCCTGCGGATCGCCCACATGCTGCTCATCAAGGACTTGATCCGATCGGGGGCCATCACGCGCGAGCAGGCGTCGAAGGCCGTCCAAGAGGGGAGTGGCTCCGGCCCGAGCCTGCCGCGGGTCCTGCTGGAGCGCGGGTGGGTGAGCCCTCAGCGCATGAACGAGGCCCTGGCCGACCTGACGGCCACCATGCGGGAGCTTCGTTGAGGAGGAGTTAGCGCAGGGCGGCGGCGACGTTGATCCGGCCGTGGCCGAAGGTGGGCGTGAAGGCGTTCTTGCCTCCGACCTTGTCGGCGGTCTGCTCGATGCGGGCCTTCACCTGGGCGGGCGTCGCGGCCCGGTGGGTGCTCTTGAGCAGGGCGGCGAGGCCGGCGACGGCCGGAGTGGCCATGGAGGTGCCGTCCATGCTGGCGTAGCGCAGCGGGTAGCCGTAGTCGTTGGCGTCCACCTTGTAGGTGGGCATCGTCGACATGATCTGGACGCCGGGGGCCGAGACGGTGATCCAGTTGCCCCACTGCGAGAAGTCGGCGATCGCATCGCGGGCATCCGAGGCGCCGACGGCGATCACGCCGGGATAGGCCGCCGGGTAGCTCCGCTCGTTGGTGCCGTCGTTGCCCATGGCGGCCACGACCACCGCACCCTTGGCCTGGGCGTAGACAATCGCGTCACGCATGACCTTGCTCTCGCCGGGGCCGCCCAGGCTGAGGCTGATGACCTCGGCGCCGTGGTCGACCGCCCAGACGATGCCCTCGGCGACGCTGGCATCCGAGCCACCGCCGTCGGCGGCGAGCACCTTGATGGGCATCAGCTTGGCCTGGGGGGCGATGCCGGTGATGCCCTCGTTGTTTCCGGCCTGCGCGGCGGCCACGCCGGCACAGTGCGTGCCGTGGCCGTTGTCGTCCTTGACGTTGGAGCTGCGCGTCAGCGAGTTGTAGCCGGGCACGAGGTTCGCCCGGAGATCCGGGTGACCGGTGTCGATGCCCGTGTCCACGATGGCGATCGCCACGCCCCGACCCGCCGTGCGCGCCCAGGCCTCGGGAGCCCGGGTGATCTGGGGAGCGTACTGCTGCCGGAAGAGCGGATCGTTCACCCGGACGTTCTCCGCCTGAACGGCATCGGTCGAGCCCACGGGCGACTCGGACGGCAGGTCGTAGGCCTTCACCCGCATGGCGGGCTCGGCGTAGAGGATGCTGCCGTCGCGCCGCAACCGCTCGAGGGTGGCGTCCAGCTTGGAAGCCGGCAGCTTGGCCACCTGCACTCCCAGGCCGCTCACATGATGGACGGACTGGAGCCCGTAGGAGGCGGCGTTGAAGGCGCCGACCACGCCGGGCCGCCGCTTGATCACCACCTGAGCCTGCCCCGCCTCGCTGTAGACCTGCGCGGACGCGTCGGTGCGGGTCGTGAGCGCCATCAAGGAGCCCGTTCCCGAGGGCGAGGAGCTGCCGCAGGCCGTCAGGGCCGTGATTGCGAGCGTGGCCGCGAGGGCCGCCTTCACCGTCGGGGAAAATGCCATGGACGCCTCCATCTGGGTCAGGGGGGAGCAGGCTAAGCGGACCTTAACCTTAATTTAAACCTTACACGGAGCGGCAGGCGGGCGACAAGCTCGGCAAGCAATAATTATCGCCTGTTTAACAGAGAGCTAATGTTTTTAATAAAGCCTTAATTTTGTTACGCCCGGTGAAGCGCCAGGCCGCCGAGGGCCAGGCAGCGAGAGGACTTGCCGGGCGACGGGTACAATGGAAAGGTTCCGTCTTCCATTCGCAAGGGCTCCATGCCGACGATCCTGGACACGATTTCTAGCTACGTCCCGGCCTGGGTCTCGCATCATGTGCGCAGCGGGCCGGCCCATGCGCCCTCGCTTCACCGCGGCGAGGCGGCCGTCCTCATGGCGGACATCTCCGGCTTCACCCGGCTCGCCGAAACCCTGGCCCAGCACCCGTCCGGCGAAGAAGCCCTCAGCCGCATCCTCAATTCCTACTTCGGTCACCTGATCGCCCTGGTCGAGGCGCACGGCGGCGACGTGATCAAGTTCGCCGGCGATGCCCTGGTCGCCGTCTGGCCCGCCGATACGGCCGAGGAGGATCTCGCCACCCTTTGCCTGCGCGCCTCCCTTTGCGCCCTCGCCATCCAGGCCTCCCGCTGGCAATCCCCCCTGCAGGCCGGAGATCACCTCTCGCTGCGCGTCGGAGTCGGAGCCGGCGAGGTCTTGCTCGCGCGCGTCGGCGGCCTGAACCGCCGCTGGGAAGTGCTCTTCGCCGGAAGCGCCGTCGAGCAGCTCGGAGCCGTCTTGCCCCAGGGAAGCCCCGGGGAGGTCGTCCTGGCCCCTCAGGCCTGGCAGCTCATTGCCGACGAGGTCGTCGCCAAGCCCCTCCCGGAGGGGGCCATCCAGCTCTTGGCCCTGCGCCGCCGCCTTCCCCCGCGCCCCTTGAACCCGCAGCCCCTCCTCCCTTCCGACGAAGCGACCCTCCAGGGCTTCCTTCCCGAGGCCGTGCTCGACCGGGTCCGGGCCGAGCAAGGAGGCTGGCTCGCCGAGCTGCGCAAGGTCACCGTGCTCTTCATCAACCTGCCGGGACTGAGCCGGGGCACCACCCTCGACAATGCCCAGGAGACGGCCGGGATGCTGCAGGCCGTGCTGGAGCGCTACGAGGGGACCATCAACAAGCTCAGCCTCGACGAGAAGGGGGTTTCACTGGTGGCCGTCCTGGGACTGCCCCCCCTGGCCCACGAGGACGACGCCCTTCGCGGCGTGCGCGCCGCCCTGGAGATCCAGGAGAGCCTCGCGGGACGCGGGCTTTCCTGCGCGATCGGCCTCTCGACGGGGCGGGCCTTCTGCGGAGAGATCGGCAACGCCCGCCGCCGTGAGTACACCATCATCGGGGATATCGTGAACACCGCCGCCCGCCTGATGCAGGCCTCCCCCGAGGACATCCTCTGCGACGCGGCCACCTTTCACGAGGCCCGCGCCGGCACCGCCTTCGGGCCGCCGTCCACGCTCACGCTCAAGGGCCGCGCCGCTCCCCTCGAGGTCTATCGCCCGGTCGGGAAGTTCCGCCGCCGCGTCTCCCTTCAGCGCACGGCCCTCGTTGGCCGAGACGCCGAAGAGGCGACGATCCGCGAACGCCTCAGGACCCTGCATGCCCACGGCGAGGGCGGAGTGCTCGTCCTCGAAGCCGAAGCGGGCCTGGGCAAATCCCAGCTGGCGGCGATTGCCCTCCGGGAAGCCCAAGCCCTCGGCCTCACGGCTTACATGGGCCTGGGAGAATCCATCGAAAAGGGCACTCCCTACCATGCCTGGCAGCCCATCTTCACGCAGCTCTTCCAGCTCGAGGCCGGCAGCCGCGGGAGCGCCCCGCTGACCCAGCCGCTCGCCCGCACCGAAGCCTGGAGGAAGCGCGTCTATTCCCGTTTGCAGCCGGACCCGGAGGCCATGCGCCTGGCGCCGCTTCTCAATTCGGTCCTGCCGCTCGACCTCCCCGACAACGAGATCACCATGCAGCTCTCCGGCGAGCTGCGCATCTCCAATACCCGCGACCTCCTCTTCCGCGTCCTTCACATGGCCACCGCCGGAGCCCCGATGCTGCTGGTCCTCGAGGACGCCCACTGGCTGGACTCGGCTTCCTGGGCGCTCGTCGCCCGGACGAGCCAGTACTTGCCCAATGCCTTGATCCTCTTGACCTCCCGCCCCCTGGACGACGATCCCAACGACGAGTACCGCCGCATCCTCGACGCCCCCAAGACCTCCCGCATGCGCCTGGAGCGCCTGGCCCCCGACGCGATCCGCACGATCGTCTGCCAGCGCCTCGGAGTGGAAACCCTCCCGGAACGGGTGGCCGAGCTCATCACCCGCAAGGCGGAAGGCCACCCCTTCTTCAGCGAGCAACTCGCCTACGCTCTGCGGGATTCGGGAACCCTCCGGATCGCCGATGGCGCCTGCGTCCTGGACCCGGACGCTCCCGATCTCGACGCGCTCGACCTTCCCGACACCGTCCAGGGCGTCATCACCAGCCGGATCGACCGGCTCTCGCCCTCCGAGCAACTGACCCTGAAGGTCGCGAGCGTCATCGGCCGCACCTTCCCCCTCGACCTCCTGCGCGCCGTCCACCCCATCGAGGCCGACCGCCGCGCCCTGCCGGAATGCCTCCGCGCCCTGGAAGCCCTCGACCTCGTCGTGACCACCGACGGCGCCTGCCAGTTCAAGCACGCCCTCACCCAGGAAGTCGTCTATAACCTGATGCTCTTCTCCCAGCGCCAGCAGCTTCACCAGGAAGTGGCCATCTGGTTGGAGCGCCGCTACGCCGCCGATTTGACGCCTTATTATCCGGCGCTGGCCCACCACTGGCGCCGTGCGGAGCTTCCTCAAAAGGCCGTGATCTACCTGGGCCGCGCGGGAGAGCAGGCGTTGGAAAGCGGAGCCTACGAAGAAGCCGCACGGTTCTTGCAGGATGCCCTGGCCTACGCGCGAAAAGCCCCCAAGCAGGATGCGCTCCAGCAGGCGACTTGGTCGCGCGAGCTCGCCGAGGCTTACTACGGCCTCGGAAGAGCCGAGGACTGCCGCCAGATCCTCGAGGAGACCCTCGCCGGCCTCGGGTTCCGGGTCCCGCGCCACCTCTTTGCCTTCTTGCTGGGACTGGCGGGCCAGGTCGTGCGCCAAGCGGCGCATCGCATGCGGCCGCCCAAAGGGCTCTCGGCCCCGGATCCGGTCCGCTCGCTCGTGGCCCTGGCGTACGGGCGCTTGATGCTGATTCACTACCTGTCGAACGACCCGCTGGCGATGATCGACGCCTCCCTGCGGGGCCTGAACCTGGCCGAGCGGGCGGCGCCGTCCCCGGATCAGGCCCGGATTTACGCCAACCTCGCGCTATCGGCGGGCATCGCACGGCTGCATGGCGTGGCCGAGCGCTACCGGACGCTGGCGCTCGACCTCGCGTCGGAGCAAGGGAACCTGCCGGCGCTGGCCTGGGCCCACTTCGTCACCGGCGCCTACGACATCGGCATGGGGCGCTGGGAGGCGGCCCGCGAGGCGTACGGGAAGGCGCTCTCGATTTCGAGCCAGCTGGGAGACGTCCGCCGCACGAGCGAGATCCGGTTCTTCATGGGGCTGGTGGAATACTTCCATGGCAACTTCGAGGTGGTGGCGCAGGATAGCGCCCAGATGGTTTCGGAAGCCCAGCGACGGAACGATTCGCAGCTGATCGGCATCGGGCGGCTGGTCGAGGCGCAATGCACGCTGATGCGGGGGAACTGGGACGAGGCGATCGCCTACCTCGAGGATGCCTTGGCGCAGCCTGACTTCGGCACATCCCTCCAGCTGCGTCCTTTTGCCCTCTTGGCCCAGGCGCACCTGCGAAAAGGGGACGTTGAGCGCGCTCGGCAGTTGGTCGAGCGGGCTCTTGAGCTGATGGCAGCGATCCGCCCCACCATCGTCTCCAGCTTCGATGGCTACGCCGCCACGGCGGAGGTCTGCCTGGACCTCTGGGACCAGGCGCCTCAGGACGCGGCACTCGCAGGCCTCGCCCGCAAGGCGTGCCGGGGGCTGCAGCAGTACGCGGCGATCTTCCCCATCGGTCAGCCGCGGGCCTCCCTCTATCAGGGGCGCATGCTCTGGCGGCAGGGCCGGAAATCACAGGCGCGGAAGGCGTGGCGGCGGGCCTTGGCGCTCAGCGAGAAGCTGGACATGCCCTTCGAAAGGGCCCTCGCGCATGCCGAGATCGGCCGACACCTGGACGAGACGGATGCCGAGCGCGAGTTGCACCTGGCGCAGGCCCGCGCGGGCTTCGAGGCGCTCGGAACGGTGTATTACGCCGAGCGCCTGCTCAAATGAATAGCCCCCCCTTGACGGGGGGACTGGCGAAGCCAGGGGGGTGTTACTGCTCCCAGGTTCCTTAGAAGGAACGCCATGGCTGCGCCGGCAAACACCCCCCTGCCGGCTACGCCGACCGTCCCCCCGTCGAGGGGGGACAATATTCGGAAGATTAAAAGCCCATGGCCCGCAGGACGTCGGCTTCCTCGGCGTCCACCACCTCGGGAGCCTGGTCGATGCCGGACATGGCGGTATCGGGATCCTTGAGGCCGTTGCCCGTGAGCACGCAGACGATCCGCTCGCGGCTCTGGAGCTTGCCGGCACGGGCGAGCTTGACGATGCCCGCCACGGAGGCCGCCGAGGCGGGCTCGCAGAAGATGCCTTCCAGGCGCCCCAGCATGCGGTAGGCTTCGAGGATCTCGGCGTCGGTGACGGCCTCGATCAGGCCTTGCGAGTCCTGGATGGCTCCGAGAGCGCCCTGCCAGCTCGCGGGGTTGCCGATCCGGATGGCGGTGGCGACGGTCTCGGGCTTGGCCACGGGACTGCCGTTGACGATGGGGGCAGCGCCGGCCGCCTGAAATCCGAACATCCGGGGAAGCGCGTCGATGGCGCCATGCGTCCGGTAGGCGTTGAAGCCCTTCCAGTAGGCGGTGATGTTGCCGGCGTTGCCCACCGGGATGGCGAGCACGTCGGGGGCGCCGCCCAGCTGGTCGCAGACCTCGAAGGCCGCCGTCTGCTGGCCGTCGATCCGGAAGGGGTTGACCGAGTTGACCAGGGTCACGGGATAGCGCTCGGCGATCGCCCGCACGAGGCTCAGGGCCGCATCGAAGTTCCCTCGCACGGGGATGACCTTCGCCCCGTAATGAATCCCCTGGGCGAGCTTGCCGAGCGCGACGTAGCCGTCGGGCACCAGCATGAACGAGCGCATGCCGGCTCGGGCCGCATAGGCCGCCATCGCCGCCGAGGTGTTCCCGGTCGACGCGCAGATCAGCGCCTCGGAGCCCGCTTCCTTGGCCTTGGAGACCGCCATGGTCATGCCGCGGTCCTTGAAGGAGCCGGTGGGGTTGGCGCCCTCCAGCTTGACGTGAAGCTCCAGCTCGGGCAGGCCGAGGGCGGCGGGGATGCGCTCCAGGCGGACGAGGGGCGTCCCGCCTTCTCCCAGGGTCACGACGGGCGTGGCGTCGGTGACGGGAAGGAAACGGGCGTATTCGGGGATGAGCCCGCGCCAGCGGCGGGCAGCAGCGGTGATCATGCTTCCTCCTCGACGTGGATGACGTTGGCAATCGCGCGGATGGCAGGCATGGCGGCGATCTCGCGGACGGCGGCCCGGAAGCTCGCCTCGCGCACCCGGTGGGTGACGATCACCAGCTCGGCATTGCCGCCTTCGGCGGCATGTTGAACGAACGAGCGAACCGAGACCTGGTGCTTGCCGAAGCACGAGCCGACCGCTCCCAGGACTCCCGGGACGTCCTCGGCCTGAAGCCTGAGGAAGAAGGCCGAATCCACCTCGTCGAGCGGCACGGGGCTGACGCTGCGGGTCTGGAGGCACGCCATCATGCGGTCGGGAGCATCGAGCAGGCTCGCGACGTTGAGGAGGTCGCCGACGACGGCGCTGGCGGTCGGCCCGCGGCCTGCCCCGGGGCCCGAGAAGGTCACTTCTCCGACGGCGTCTCCCCGGACGGTCACGGCGTTGGTGACGCCATCGATCCGGGCGAGCGGATGGTTCTGGGGAATCATGGTGGGATGCACGCGGGCCTCGAGGCGATCGCCCTCGCGCTTGGCGATCCCCAGCAGCTTCACGACGTAGCCCAGCTCATGGGCGTACGTGAGATCCTGGGGGGTGACGCCGGAGATGCCTTCGCGCGGGACGTCCTCGGTCTCGACATGCTCTCCGAAGAGCAGGCTCGCCAGCAGGGAGAGCTTGTACGCGGCATCATGGCCTTCGACGTCCGAGGTGGGGTCCGCTTCGGCGTAGCCCAGTTTCTGGGCGTCGGCGAGGGCCGCTTCGAAGGTGCTGCCTTCCTTGGCCATGCGCGTCAGGATGTAGTTGGTGGTTCCGTTGATGATTCCTTGGACGGACGAGAGGGAATTCGCCGCCAGGCCTCGTTGCAAGGGCATGATGAGCGGGATTCCCCCTGCAACGGCGCCCTCGAAGTAAACCGCCACTCCGTTCTTCTGGGCGGCATCGAAGATCTCCCGGCCGTGCTTGGCCAGGACTTCCTTGTTGGCGGTGACCACGGACTTGCCATGGGCGAGGGCACTGAGGATCAGGTCTTTGGCGGGGGTCACGCCTCCCATGACCTCGACGATGAGCTGGATTTCGGGGTTATCAATGACCGCCATGGGGTCGGAGACGAAGAGATGGGCGGGGAGGCCGCGGTCGAGGGCGGGATTTCGGACGGCGATGGCCTTGAGGGCGAGGGGCTTGCCCACGCGGTGGGCGTAAGCGTCCTGGTTCTTCAGCAGGAGTTCGGCGACACCGCCGCCGACCACGCCGCACCCGAGCAAACCGACGCCGATAGGTTGATTCTGGTTCATCATTTCCCCTGTATACCCGCGGTGATGCGGTTAAATCCCAAGCTTCATGAGCCCCAGGCCCAGCAACGAGAAGGCGAATCCCCATTGGGCGAGCGGCAATTTCGGCCACCGTGAGGTGATGGCGGCCAGGAGGCTTCCAAAGACACTGAATTTGAGGAGGAACAGGGCCAGGGTTGCCGCGAAACCGGCCCATCCGGTGAGCGGAACCGTCATGGGGTAGGTCATCATGGCGAGCGCCAGCCAGCCGAGTTGAAGGGTGCTGCGGGTCCAGTCGGTCAGGGCCGTCGAAAGCCCTGCCTCGTGAATCCGAGTATCGCCTGGGTGTTGAGGGCCAGCCTCTCCATCGGCCTCCGCACGGGGGGTGTCGGTGAGGAGGGGCGCCACCGCCAGGGTGAGACCCAGGTAGAGCAGCAAGGTCGAGAGGCTCGCCTGCCAGCTTGCAAAGGCCTGCGCCAGGTCCGTGGTGCCGGAGAGCGTGCCCAGGGCCCAGAGGGCGGAGGAGGCGGCGAGCACGGTGCTCGCACGTACGGGCAGCAGGCGGATCGACAGCGCGGTAAGCAGCAAGAGCGCGGTGAAGCCGTCCCCGAGGAAGCCGAGCACCGCATCACTCGAGAACAAGGGGATCAGGAGGCCCGCAACGACGGCGAGGGCTAGCATGGCCAGCTGTCCGACGTTCGGTTGACCTGGAGCGCGCAGTCCGGCGCTGATGGTGCGCGCCGGTTCCATCAACGCCCTCAGCCCGCCTCCCTGGGTCGTCATACGGATCAGGCCCGCCAGGACAGGGCCCAGCGAGACGATCATGGCGGTATGAAGGAAGACGGCGAGGGCGGTCATCGGGTTCTCCGGGTGAGGCGGAGGACGAGCAGCAGCACGGAGGTGAGGGCCATGGCGATCGCGAGGAGGCCGAAGGGGATGACGCTGGCTTGGCCGGGGATCACGGGGGTCAGCATCATCCCGAGGGCCACCAGCAGGATGGGGAGCTCTCCGGTCAGCTCAGCGGCTGCCACCTGAGCGGGAAGCACCCAGAGCCACGGCAGGAAGGCCGCGAGGAAGCCGAGGGCCACGAGCAGGCCGCTGAGCCAACCAAAGCGGCGAGAGGGGCTTGCCTTTCGCAGTTCCCTCAGGCCACCTTGCCAGGCCCAGGTCCAGCCGGCGAGTCCGGCGAGTCCTCCGGCCGCGAGCGCGAGGGCAGGCCAGGCCGGCAAGAGGAGCAGGGCGGCCTGGATGGACTGGAGGCCGAACCAGAGTCCGGCAAAGGCTCCGAAGGGGGGAAGGCCGAGCGCCATGGCGAGCCCGACGGCGGAGGCCACGGGGCGTCCCGGCGAGAGCCAGAGCAGCAGGAGGCCGGCGGCATGGCCAAGAGCGAGGGAGAGCGCGGCGGCGTAGGCGGTGGCGGCGTGATCCGGCAGGGCCTGGAGGTGGAATTCCATGCCGATGCCGGCGAGCATGACGGAGAATCCGAGCGCCCATCCTGCGAGCAGGGGGAGCTTTCCGGGCGCGTCATGAGGTGGGGGTTGGTGGCAGCGCCAGCCGCTCCAGAGGGCGAGCCCGGCTCCCGCCGTGAGGACCGCGATCGGGAGGGCGGTCGTCATTTACCGTTTGATTCCCTTGACCAGGAGGATGCTCAGCTCGTAGAGGCCCATGAGCGCCACGGCCAGGATGCCCTGGGTGAAGATGTCGGGGGAGGGGGTGACGACGGCGGCCACGACCAGGGCCACGATCAGGAAGTAGCGGCGGAACTCCTTGAGTTTGGTGGAGGTGACCAGGCCCATGAGGCTGAGGAAGAAGAGGACCAGGGGAAGCTCGAAGGAGAGGCCCGAGGCGAAGACCAGGCTTGCGGCGAAGCTGAGGTAGCTGCCGATGGAGAGCAGGGGGTCGATGCCTTCGGGGGCGAAGCCGACGAGGAACTTGAGTCCGACCGGCAGCAGGAAGAAGTAGCTGAAGAGGGCGCCCGTGGTGAAGAGCAGGAAGGCCGCGACGAGCATGGGGAGGGTCCAGCGGCGCTCGCCGGGGGTGAGGCCGGGGGCGACGAAGGCGATGACCTGGTAGAGCAGGACGGGCAGGGAGAGGTAGAGGCCGGCGAAGAAGGCGACCCGGAGGGTGACCATGAAGTACTCGGCGGGGGCGGTGAAGATGAGCTCGATGCCTTCGGCGGGCTTGAGCAGCCACGTGACGAGGTGCTGATGGAAGACGAAGGCGAGGAGGGTGCCGACGGCGATCGCCGAGACGGTCTTGAGCAGGCGCCAGCGAAGCTCCTCGAGGTGCTCGAGGAAGGTCATTTGGTTGGGGTCGTGCCGGGAGACGCTCACGGGTTCTTGCGGAAGTTCATGGATCGGGGGCGCGAAGCGGGCTGGTCGCCGCGGATCCGGGAGAAGAGGGCCCGCATGATCTGGTGTCCGGTTTCACGGCCGGTGAGGAACTTCAGGGCGTAGATCTGGTGTCCGAGGCGTCTGAGGACGCGGGCGCGGACCTCGATCGGGGGATCTTCGAGGGGGAGGCCGACGAGGTACTCGCGGCCGACCATGAGGATGCTCTGGGAGGAGAGCTTGGCTCCGCCTCCAGAGAGGTCGAAGGTGCGGCCGGTCACCTGGATCATCGACGCGGGGTCGGTGAGGGTGACGTCGAGTTCGAGGGGGACGCGGACCGAGCGGCGCATTTCCGCCTGGATCTGGGGCAGGACGACCCCTTCGGGGGCGATCACCGCCGGGGGGGCCGGTTCTTCCGGCTTGGGGCGGGGGATCAGCGCGAGCGGGATCCGGACGACCAGGTTGGTGTGGTGGTTGAGGTCAGGAAGGGAGACCTCCTGACCCAGCCCGTCGGGCCAGGTCAGGAGGCCTTCGGATTCACCGAGGTCCAGTTGCACGGGGAAGGTGACCTCGGCCGAGTTGGCACTGAGGGCGGTGATCCGCCCCCAGTACATCGACGAACCCAGTTGGATGGTGACGTCTTGGCCGACCTCGTATCCGAGCACCTTGATTCCCTAGCTAGACGGTGGGCTCGATCAGGCCGTAGTTACCATCCTTGCGGTGGTAGATGACGTTGACCTGTTCGGTTTGCTGGTTGAGGAAGACGAAGAAGTCGTGGCCGAGCAGCTCCATCTGCAGGGCGGCGTCCTCCGGGGAGAGAGGCTTGATGGCGAAGGACTTGGAGCGGACGATCTCCTTCTCGGCGCTGGGCGCCTCTTCGAGCTCCTCGAGGGGGGCCAGCTCGGTGGCGACGACCTGCGAGGTCTTGAGGGGGCTGTGGCCGCGGTGGCGCAGCTTGGCCTTGTAGCGGCGGATCTGGCGTTCGATCTTGTCGGCGACGAGGTCGATCGACGCGTACATGTTGTCCGAGGACTCTTCGCCGCGGATGACCGTGCCGCTGGCGAACAGCGTCACTTCGGCGATCTGGTTGGCCTGGACGCTAGGGTTCTTGATGACGGAGAGCTCGAGTTCGGTGTTGATCACTCCATCGACGTTCTTGAAGACGCGGCTGAGCTTCTTCTGGGCATAGTCACGCAGCGATTCGGTGACGTCGAGGTTCTTGCCCTTGATAACGAGTTCCATACGCCTATCCCCCTATCTATGTTGAGCGTGCCGGCCCCGTTTGGGCTCGGCGGAACGGTCGGTTGGTCCCATTATAGGCCTTCCTTCCGTAAGATGAAAGCGAGTCGTGACCCGGGATTCCCTCGTCTGCCCCCCTTTTTCACCCGGCTCTGGCCTTGAGTGCTTCGACGACGGAGTACGGGACGCTGTCGGAGCCGATCCGGGCGGGGCGTCCCCCCTTAGGCCCATGATCGTCCGTGCCTCCCGTCCAGAGTAACCCGTAGTACTCGGCCATGGATCGGTAGTAATCCCTCAGCATGGGCGGGTGCGAGGGATGGACGACCTCCAAGGCTCCCAGGCCCTCCGAAACCAGCTCACCGAGCAGATCTCCGCTCTCCAGTCCGGCGCTCCGGGGGTGGGCGATGCTGGCCACTCCCCCGGCCTTGCGAATGGCATGGATGGCCGCGACGGGGGAGATGCCTTCGCGTGGCACGTAGCCGGCGGTTCCCGAGGAGAGCCACTGGTCGAAGGCCTGCTGCTCGCTGGAGACCAGTCCCTTGGCGACCAGGGCCTGGGCCAGATGCGGGCGTCCCAGGGCTCCGGAGCCGGCGAAGTGCCTCACGTCGTCCATGGCGACGGGGAGGCCGAGTTCCTGAAGCCGGGTGACGAAGCGTTCCATGCGGCGCTCGCGGGCGGCGCGCTGCTCGTTCATGAGGGCGTTCCACCAGTCGAGCGTCTCGTCGAAGCAGTAGCCGAGCACGTGCAGCTCGCGGTCCTGCCAGATGGTGTTGATTTCGACGCCGGTGAGGATCTCCATGCGGTAGCGTTCGGCGCGGAGGCGCGCCTCGGGGAGGCCACCGGTGTGGTCATGGTCGGTGACGGCGATCGCCCTGAGTCCCGCGAGGGCAGCCGCATCCACCAGCTCGCTCGGAGTGAAGCGGCCATCGGAGAACGTGGTGTGTAAGTGTAAGTCTGCTGTTGCCATGCCGCCATCTTACGACGAAACCCGCTGGGGCCAAAGGCCCGGCCTGGGGTAGCGCGGGCCTTTCCCTCGAACGTCACTCCCGTGCGCTCCCCGTCATCCCCGTGAAAACGGGGACCCACCGGTTCCCGCTTCCGTGGGAATGGCGGGGGGAAGCCTGTCCTATCTCGGTTCGATGATCAGCTTGATGGCCGTCCGTTCCTCGCCATCGATGGTGATGTCGATGAAGGCGGGGATGCAGATGAGGTCCATGCCGCCGGGAGCGACGTAGCCGCGGGCGATGGCGACCGCCTTGACGGCCTGGTTGATCGCTCCGGCGCCGATGGCCTGCAGTTCGGCGCGCCCGTGTTCGCGGAGCACGCCCGCCAGGGCGCCTGCGACTGAGCTGGGGTTCGACTTGGCCGAGACCTTGAACACGTCCACGGGGTACCTCCTGCGAGCTACTTGTATTGGATGCGTTGAATCTGCGTCGTGCGCCCGGTGGTCTTGTCGATCGCGAGCCAGACCGCACAGAAGATGGCGGGGCCGTCGGCGACCTCGAAGCGCACCGGGAGCTGCTCACGGATGCGGCGCAGGGCGAGTTCGGGTTTGATCCCGACCACGGAGTGGCGGGGGCCGGACATCCCTACATCGGTTATATACCCCGTTCCGCGCGGAAAGATCTGCTCGTCGGCGGTCTGAACGTGCGTGTGAGTGCCGAGGATGGCGCTGACCTGGCCGTCCAAGTAGTGCGCCATGCCCATCTTCTCCGAGGTGGCCTCGGCGTGCATGTCCACGATCACGATGGGGGTTTGCTTCTTCAGGGACTTCAACTCGCGATCGGCGGCCTGGAAGGGGCAGTCGAGGGCGTTCATGAAGGCCCGTCCCATCAGCTGCATGACGGCGACGGAGACGCCGGCGACCTTGACGATCGTCGTGCCGCGGCCCGGGGTGCCCGGCGGGTAGTTGGCGGGGCGGACGACGCGATCGGCGTCGTCGATGAAGTTGAAGATCTCCTTCTTGTCCCAGGCGTGGTTGCCCAGGGTGATCACGTCGACTCCGGAGTCTCGGAGGTCGTGATAGCAGCGCTCGGACAAGCCGAAGCCCCCGGCCGAGTTCTCTCCGTTGGCGATCACGAGATCGACCGGGAGGGACTTGCGGACGCGGGGGACTCCCTCGCGGACGGCCTGGAGACCGGGGTGTCCCATGACATCCCCGATCATCAGGAGGTGGACCGTGTTAGGGTCTTTGGACAAAGCGCACGGTCATTTCTAGGCCTATTTGGCGAATTCGGTGGAACGGGTCTCGCGGATCACCGTCACCTTGATCATACCCGGGTACTCCATTTCCGTCTCGATGCGCTTGGCGATGTCGCGGGCGATCATGGCGGACATGGCGTCGTCCACCACCTCGGGTTGGACCATGACCCGGATCTCGCGGCCCGCCTGGATGGCGAAGCTCTTCTCGATGCCGGGGTACGAGGTGGCGATTTCCTCGAGCTTCTCGAGGCGTTTGATGTAGATGTCGAGGTTGTCGCGGCGGGCGCCGGGGCGCGCGGCCGAGATGGCGTCGGCCAGGAGCACGATGACCGCTTCGACGGTCGAGGGCTCCTCGTCGTTGTGGTGGGCGGCGATGGCGTGGACCACGGCCGGGTTCTCGCCGTGCTTGCGGGCGATTTCCGCCCCGTTCACCGCGTGCGAGCCTTCCTGTTCGTGGGAGACGGCCTTGCCGAGGTCGTGGAAGAGGGCGGCGCGCTTGGCGACGGCGACGTTGGCGCCGATCTCGGAGGCGATCATGCTGGCGATGAAGGCCACTTCCTTGGAATGGGCCAGGACGTTCTGGCCGTAGGACGTGCGGTAGCGCAGGCGTCCCAGGGTGCGGATCACCTCGGGATGGGCGCCTTGGATGCCCAGCTCGAGGATGGCGGCCTCGCCGTCTTCCTTCATGCGGGTCTCGACTTCGCGGCGGGCCTTCTCCACTTGCTCTTCGATGCGCTGCGGGGTGATGCGGCCATCGGCGATCAGGGCGGTGAGGGCGATGCGGGCGACTTCGCGGCGTACGGGGTCGAAGGAGCTGAGGACCACGGCCTCGGGCGTGTCGTCGATGATGAGGTCGATGCCCGTGGCATGTTCGAGGGCGCGGATGTTGCGGCCTTCGCGTCCGATGATCCGGCCCTTCATGTCGTCGGAGGGCAGGGTCACGACCGAGACGGTGCTCTCGACGCAGTGGTCGACGGCACAGCGCTGGATCGCGGTGGTCACGATCTCGCGGGCCTTCTTCTCGGCGGTTTCGCGGGCTTCGGACTCCGCCTGCCGGATGATCTTGGCGATCTCCAGCTGCATCTCGTCCTCGACCCGCTTGAGGATGAGGCTCTTGGCCTCGTCGGCCGAAAGCCCGCTCAGGCGCTCCAGCTCCTTGGCTTGCGCGTGGTGGAGGGTCTCGACCTCGCGGTGGCGCTGGTCGAGCTCGCGTTCTTGCTGGAGCAGTTGTTGCTCCTTGGCGGATTGCAGCTCGAGCTTCTGGTCGAGGGATTCTTCTTTTTGCTCCAGGCGGCGTTCGCGCTTGGCGAGTTCGGCCTGACGGTCCTTGATCTCGCGTTCGGCCTCGAGCCGGAGCTGATGAGAGGCCTCTTTGGCCTCGAGGAGGAGTTCCTTCTTGCGGTTATCGGCGTCGGCTTCGGCCTTGGCGACCAGGTCGCGCGCCTTGCCCTGGGCCTCCTGGAGCGTTTGCTCCACGGCCTGGCGCCGGTAGTTGAGAACGATGAGGTATACCGCCGCGAGGGTCGCGGCGACGGCAGCGATTCCTACCAGGATCGGCCATAGATCCATACGCGCCATCACTTTCACGTTGAGGTGCAATCCGGACGGGTTCGACCGATTCCTGCCGAACGCAGGCAAATCAAGACAAGACCCCGCCTCTGCCATGCTACAGAGCCTCGAGAAGCACTGTCAAGGAAAGATTCCCCGGCCCGGGCGGGCTTATGGGGCGCCAAAAGGCGGCGGGCCCCTCTGCCGAAGCGGAGGGGCCCGAACACGCCGGTTTATCGCTTAGGTGAGCGCGGGAGCGGCTTCGGCGGCGGGGGCCGCGAGCAGCTTGCCGCGGACGGCGGCTTCCAGGGTCTCGAAGAGCTCGGGGTTCTGGCGCAGGTATTCCTTGGCTCCCTCGCGGCCCTGGCCGATCTTGTCGGAGCCGTAGGAGAACCAGGAGCCGGACTTGTTGACGATGCCGTGCTCGACGGCCATGTCGA
>JAKFCT010000045.1:0-82897 GCA_036676495.1 Candidatus Sericytochromatia bacterium | reverse complement strand
CGACTACATCATCCCCGGCAACGACGACGCCATCCGCGCCGTCAAGCTGATCGCCGGCAAGATGGCCGACGCCGTCCTCGAGGGCAAGCAGGGCGAGCAGCACGCCAAGAAGGAAGCCGCGGCCCCCAAGGCCGAAGAAGCCGCCACCGTCTAGGCGCTCTCTTCCACCTGCGACGCGGGGGGCTTCGGCCCCCCGCGTTTCCTTTTGCTTATCCCAGGATTCCCCGCCGTCAAATCTCTGTTAAGCCTTCGTTGAATCACGTCACTCCCTCCCCGATCCCGGGAATAGGAGAGGACAGCCACCGTTCGAGCAAGGAGATGCGCCATGGCAGAAGTTTGGGCCAACGTTGTCTACACCCCGAAGACCAACGTCAATCCGCCGCTGGGCGACTCCAAGGAAGTCCCCAAGACCGAGCTCTGGGAGATGCCGAGCGACCCCAAGCCCGCTCCGGTCCAGACCACCGAGCTCTGGGAAATGCCCGCGATCAAGGCCGACACCAGCACCATCATCCCGACGGCGCCGGAGCAAGCCTCCCAGATCCTCCTCAGCGAGGTCCAGACCCCTCCCCCCGACGACTCCTGGCTGGACAACCTGCTCGAGGTCCTCGACTCCCTGCCCAAGTCCGTCACCGAGCCCGCCCCCACGGTCGAGCCGCCCAAAGCCCAACCCAAGACCGAGCCGAAGCCCGAGCCCAAGCCCGAGGTCAAGGCGCAACCCAAGCCTGAGCCCAAGCCCGAGGTCAAGGCCCAGCCCAAGCCCGAGCCGAAGCCCGAGCCCAAGCCCATCCCGGCGGAGGGCCGCACCTTCAAGACCCAGGGCGATCCCCTCGTCAAGACCGGCGACGGCCTCTGGTTCGGCGTGCACGAGCCCGGCAAGTACGTCTCCCTGAAGTCCGCCTCGGGCGATTTCCTCATGGAGCAGGAGATCTCCAAGACCAAGGACGGCCGCAAGTACAACACCAGCATGGGCTTCAAGCTCGACGGCAACGCCATCGCCATCAGCACCAACGGCGGCAACGGCCCCAACACCATGACCGTCAACGGCAAGAAGTACGACCTGAAATTCGCCGCCCACGGCATCGACCTGCCCGGCGGAGGCAAGGTCACCTACGACCCCAAGACCAGCAAGGTCCACATCACCTCCGCCGACGGCGACAAGATCGCGATCAACCGCGTCAACAACGCCAAGGGCGTCCACTACCTGAACGCCGACGTCGAGCTCTCCGCCAAGCGCCCCTCGGGCTCGGTGCACGGCCTGCTGGGCAGCCTGGATGCCGACACCAACGCCGCGAACGACACCCGTGGCCGGGACGGCAAGGCGATCGCCGTCAACGGCACCACCCAGCTCGACATGAACGACGGGCGCCTCTGGAAGACCCCGGAAGACTTCGCCAAGGAGTGGAGAACCCGCGCCGGCGAAGGCGTTCTCTAGACCCCGCGCCGCGCGCGCCCGTCCCCACTCCCCCAAATACCCCGGCGGCGGTCCTCAGGGCCGCCGCCTCTTTTTGCCTCAACGCTTCCTCGCTTGCCGAAGAGGCGCTATAATAAGCTGGAATTAGCGATTCGTTAAGGAGGATCACCCGTGGAGATTACGGCATCGATGGTCAAGGAACTTCGCGAGAAGACCGGCGCCGGCATGATGGACTGCAAGAAGGCCCTGGCTGAGGTCGGCGGCGACATGGAGCAGGCCGTCGAGTTCCTGCGCAAGAAGGGGCTCGCCGCTTCCGCCAAGAAGGCCGGCCGCGTCGCCAGCGAAGGCCTCGTTGGCGCCTACATCAGCGACAACGCCAAGGTCGGCGCCCTCGTCGAGATCAACTGCGAAACCGACTTCGTCGCCCGCAACCCCGAGTTCATCGACCTGGTCACGGATCTCGCCCATCAGGCCGCCGAGAAGTCCGACAAGGCCGCAGGCACCGGCGAGGATCTGCTGAACCAGCCCTTCGTCACCGACGCGTCCCAGACCGTCAACGAAGTCATCAACCAGAAGGTTGCCAAGATCGGCGAGAAGATCGACTACCGTCGCTTCGCCCGCTACCAGGCCGAAGGCAACAACCTCGTCGGCTCTTACATCCACCTCGGCGGCAAGATCGGCGTCCTCGTCGAGCTGCAGGCCGATGCGGACATCGCCGGCGCGACCGAAGCCCGCGACCTCGCCCGCGACGTCGCCATGCAGATCGCCGCCTCGAACCCCGCCTTCGTCCGCCGCGACGAAGTGCCCGCCGCGCAGATCGACGCCGAGCGCCGGATCCTCGCCGAGGCCGAGGACATCAAGTCCAAGCCCGAGGCCGTCCGCCCCAAGATCGTCGAGGGCCGGATCAACAAGTACTTCGAGCAGGTTTGCCTCCTCGAGCAGGCCTACATCAAGGACCCCTCGCAGACCGTCTCGGACATGCTCGCCGCCCGCGGCAAGGCGCTGAACGCCAAGGTGACCGTTGCCCGCTTCACCCGCTACGTGCTGGGCGAGGGCATCGAGAAGCCCCAGGAAGACTTCGCCGCCGAAGTCATGGCGCAGATGGGCCAGAAGTAATCCCGACCCGCTCCCCCGGCCTCCGGCCGGGGGACGCTTCCAGGTGGGCCGGCTGACTCCCCGACGAGACAGCGCCACCTCGCGATCAAGAGAGGAGACCAGTTTGGAAGGCCTCAAGTACCGCCGCGTCCTGCTCAAGCTCAGCGGCGAGGCCCTCATGGGGAACCAAGGCTACGGCATCGATCCCACGGTCATCAGCGGGATCGCCCAGGAGGTGAAGCGGCTCATCGATCAAGGCGTCGAACTCGCCCTGGTGGTGGGCGGAGGCAACATCTTCCGCGGCCTCGCCGCCTCGGCCTCCGGCATGGATCGCTCGACCGCCGACTACATGGGCATGCTCGCCACCGTCATGAACTCCCTGGCCCTGCAAGACGGCCTGGAGAAAGCCGGCGTCGTCACCCGCGTCCTCTCCGCCATCGAAATGCGCGAGATCGCCGAGCCCTTCATCAAGCGCCGCGCCATGCGCCACCTCGAAAAGGGCCGCGTCGTGATCTTCGCCGCCGGCACCGGCAACCCCTTCTTCACCACCGACACCGCCGCCGCCCTGCGGGCCGCCGAAATCGGCGCCGAGGTCCTCTTGAAGGCCACCAAGGTCGACGGCATCTACGATTCCGACCCCAAGAAGAACCCCAACGCCGTCAAGTTCGATACCCTGACCTTCACCGAGGCCCTCTCCAAGGACCTCAAGGTCATGGACGCGACCGCCTTCTCCCTCTGCCGGGAGAATTCCCTGCCCATCATCGTCTTCGACCTGGGCCGGACCGGCAACATCGAGAAGGTCGTTCACGGAGAACCCATTGGCACGCTCGTAGGAGGCGCACCCATCCATGCTTAACGTCATGTCCGAAGCCGAAGAGAAGATGAAGAAGGCGATCGCCCGCGTCCAGCAAGAGTTCGCCTCCCTGCGGACCGGCCGCGCCGCCCCCGCCATCCTGGACCGCGTGGAGGTCGAGTACTACGGCTCGATGACCTCCATCAAGAGCCTCGCCTCGATCTCGGTCCCCGACGCCCGCACCCTCCAGATCGCCCCGTTCGATCGGAGCGCCCTGTCGGCGATCGAGAAGGCCATCCTCAAGTCGGACCTCGGGCTCAACCCCAACTCCGACGGCCAGACCCTGCGCATCGTCTTCCCCCCCCCGACCCAGGATCGGCGCAAGGAGCTCGCCAAGCTCGCCAAGAAGGAAGCCGAAGAAGGCAAGGTCGCCATCCGCAACGTCCGCCGCGACGCCGGCGACAAGGTCAAGGCCGCCGAGAAGAAGTCCGAGATCACCCAGGACGACTCCAAGCGCTTCCAGGATCAGCTCCAGAAGCTGACCGACCGCTACGTCGCCGAACTCGACAAGGTCCTGGCCTCCAAAGAGGCCGAGATCATGGAGGTCTAACCATCCATCCCTGGCTCGGACTCCCCCTCGACGAGGCATTGCTTCAAGCCGGCGACAGGCCCCTGACCCTGTCGCCGGCCCTGCCTCCCCGCCAAACCCGCCCGGAACGCTTCGAGCCCCCTTCCGAATGGCGGGTGGTCCGCGTCCGCGACCATGACGGGACGCTCGAACTCCTCGTCGCCCCTCGCACCATGCACCTCTTGACGGCCCCATGACCGAGAACCCTCGCAAGAAGTTCATCCTCCGCGCGGTGACCACCGTCGTCGGCATCGCCCTCGCCCTGGCGGCCATCTGGTACGCCGAATGGACGCTGGCCCTGATGATCCTGGTGCTCGCCATCTTCGCGAGCAACGAGCTCTTCACCCTCTTCGAGGACAAGGGCTACCATCCCGCCCGCTACCTCGGCATCACCAGCTGCCTCTCGATCATCGCGCTCTCGGCCGTCACCGGCACCGAGTTCCATGCCCCCTTCCTGGTGGCCGTCTTCGTGCTCTCGTTCGTCTTCTTGATCCTCCGGGGCGCCCCCTGGTTCCCCTACTGGGATCTCCTCGAGACCTTCCGCCGAGAGCCCTATCCCGCCCACCTCAAGGGCCCCCAGATCGCCTCGATCTCCGACGTCGCCACCACCTTCCTGGGCATCATCTACGCGGGCTGGCTTCCGGCCTACATTCCGCTCTTGCGGCAGCTTCCGGACATCGGGCTGGCCATCACCTTCCTCTTCTTCGGGACCATCTTCGCCACCGACGTCGGGGCCTACCTGGTGGGCAAGCGTTTCGGCAAGCACCCGCTGATCGGCCCTCTGAGCCCCAAGAAGACCGTCGAGGGGAGCCTCGGGGGCATCGCCAGCGCCGTCCTGGTCGGAGTGGCAATCGGATCGGCCTTCCACCTGCCCTTGAATCACGTCGTGGCCCTGGCCATCCTCACCAGCGTCGTGGCCCAGGTGAGCGACCTCTCGGAATCCCTGATCAAGCGCGACGCGGGAGTGAAGGACTCGGGCACCATGATCCCCGGCCACGGCGGAGTGCTCGACCGCGTGGACTCCTTCCTCTTGGCCGGCGCTGCCGTCTACTTCTACATCGTGGGAGTCTGGGGCATCATTCCCTAGGCGTCGGCGCTCGCTGAACTCAGGCTTGCAAGCGAGAAAACCGGTCCCGATCGGCTTGATAAACCCGCCTCGCCTCGCTGCGACCGGACACCCCCAGCTTTCGATACAGATGCTTCAGATGCGTCCTCAGCGTCGCCTCGCTGATCCCGAGCTCATCAAGAATCTGCGTGGTCGGCCGATCGAGTAGCCCCAGCACCTTCCACTCGGTCTTGGTCAATTGCGCGACCCGGGACTCCGTGGTCAGTCGCGCCGCCACCGCCGTGGAAAGAAAACCGGCCGCGAAATCGAGCAGGGCATGAGTCGGGGCATCCAGGGCCGGATGCCCCTCCGGGAAATAAAGCTCGATGTCACCAAAAAGCTGGCCGTCCCCTTGCAGGGGAACGGCCAGCTTTTTCATGTCGACCTGGATCCCCGCATCGAGGGCTTGGGGGGCGACCCCTTCCAGCACCAGGCTTTGGATGCTCGCAGCCAAGGCGATCCGGACCCCGCTGGCATCGAATAGCGGCATGAATAGCGCGAGGAACAAGGAGCAAACCTCATCCACGGTCCGGGCAGCCAGCATCCGTGCCTGCAAGGCCTGGACGAGGCGGACCATCCCCACCGCCATGAAGGGAACGTCCGTCGATGAGCTCTTCATGCGGTCGTCACGCAGAAAATCATCCGAAACCTCCCCTTCTCAAGGCATCGCCCGTTGGTTATGGTCAAGATTAAGCCTTGATTTAATTTCAGTCAATCATCATTAAGAGGTCAACGATGAGCACCGTTCTTGCCAATCCGACGCTAACCACCCCTTCAACCAGCACCCTCACCCCATCCTCGACGACCAATACGACTCAACCGCTCGTCACCTCGACGACGAGCGGAACGTCCACGACGACTCTCCTGGGCGGCAGCACGCTCTTAGCACAATCGGCCTCTGTGGCCCTCGGATTTACCAAACTCTCCTCGGCCCTTGACGCATTCGGTGGGCGATTCAACCCGGCGGAATACCCGAAGCTCTACCAGCTAGCGGAAAACCTGCGAAAGGGCGACCTGCTCTTCATTGAGGGAGAGAATCTCGTCACCCAGATCAGCGACCGAAAATGGACCCATGTGGCGATTTGCGTCGATCCGGGAGATCTGGCCAAGGGGATTCTTCCGACCTTCGTCGAAGCAGAAGGGAATGCAGCGACCACGCTGTCAGGCACGTTGATGCCTGGCGTGGTCGAAACCCGCTTGGATAGCGTCCTAAGCCGGTACAAGGCCGCTGGACGGCCCATCGAGTATCACGTGGTTCGCCCGAGCGAGGACCCCGCCACGATCGACAAGGCGGTGGCATTCGCGAGGTCGAAACTCGGATCGAGCTACGACTATACCTTCAATCAACTTGAAAACACCTCGAACGACAAGTATTACTGCAGCGAATTGGTCGTCGACGCTTACCGAGCCGCTGGACTGGAATTACGCACCGCTCCATCGCTGCTACCCACCGCCGAAATGAAGGTCAATGCGCTCGTGGCGACCCTCAAAGTGCTCGGCACTCCCGCCGCGACGGCGGACGCGTTTATCAAGGCGTGCTCCTTTTCAGCTAAGAACTTGGATCCAGAAGAGCAGAAAAAGCTCGTCGAAAAGTTTCTTACCATTCCGGGCATTTCTATCTTTTGCCAGGCGGGAGCGTACGCGAAACAACTTGCCACCGACCTAGCCAATGCCTGCATCGCAGTGGGACAAACCGGCGATATCGAAACCCTACAAAAGGCTCTTGCACAGTTTAGCGAAGCTAACCTCGGAGCGAACCTCTCCAAATTTGATCTTCAAAAACTTGGGGGCATGGCCTATCCCTCAAAGCCGCCATACGCTCCCCCTGGGTACAATCCGCCTGCTTACCAACCTCCAGCCTATAACCCGCCTACCATCGGTACGCTTACCGGATCGTACCCGACGTTTGAAACCATTTGGCACTGGGAGTGGTGGGGAGGATGGCCTGAGGTGAGGACTCATTGGCATTCGTTCACCTATCCGAACCCTCTCGACGTCGCAAATCGTGCGGCCTACGACACTTGGTACACGGCATCGAAAGCCGCGTATGACGTGGACTTTGGAGTGAGAACCGCGTACTACACGACGATCGAGTATCCCTTGCAGCAGGCTACTTATCATGCGCGATACCAGGCGGAAATTTCCGCCTATGCGCTTGCCTACGGCACGGCCTTGGCCGTAAACACCACTCAGTTGCTCAGTGTCGCGTTTTTCCTGACGAGCGCGGCGACCGTCGTCGCCGAAGCTTTCTTTTCACCTGGCAAAGCTTACAGCCAGCAGACCTTGATTTCGCCTGGCAGCCTTGCCGAGGCGTACCCGGCCGCGATTTCATGCAAGCTTGACGCCTAAGTACCGAACGATGCGCATGTCGAACGATGACCCAAAACCCACCGGCCGCAAGTTTCTTTTGACCGTGCCGCTCCTCTTCCTGCTTACGGGATGCCCATGGCTATTGAGCCCCTCTGACGAGGCTCTCCATGCCGAGGATCAGGGAGGACTCCGGCCGAACCAAAAAGTGTTCGATCCAAGTTCCGTCCGGGTGGCCACGTTGGCAGGAAACCCGATGCCGTCGTCGCCGGAGGCGACGGCATCGTCACCCTACTTGTACACGCCCAAGGGCGTCACCTCAGATGGTAGGAGCTTCTTCGCATCGTTTATCGATTCTCGTATCTTTGAATTCGACGCAGGCTCCAGCCGTCTCGTCGCAGGAAAAGCCAATCACGTTCCCTACGTAGGATTTGAGGGAGGCTTCTCTGACGGTCACGGAGAGCAGGCGCGCTTCAATGTGCCCGTCGATATTCGCTTGCTCCCTGACGGTGACTTGATCGTTGCCGATACCTTCAACCACCGCATCCGGAGGGTGACTCGCCAAGGGCTCGTGACGACCTTGGCAGGTAACGGGAATCCGGGCGGCAAGGATGGATCGGGGATGGAAGCTGAATTCGACCGGCCTTCCGCGCTCGCAGTGGATGCTCACGGCAACATCTACGTGGGAGAAGAAGGAGGCCACCGGATCCGACGCATCACACCCGACGGCCAGGTCAGCACCATCGCCGGCTCGGGAAGGCCTGGGTTCGCGGACGGCCCTGGCCTGCTGTCGATGTTCAATACGCCCCTAGGTCTCGCCGTGGATCGCCTTGGAAACCTCTTCGTGGCGGACACGAAAAACTACCGTATCCGAAGGATCAGCCCCGACGGGATCGTGACCACGGTGGCAGGAACGGGGTCGGAGGGGTTCCACGATGGTCCGGCAGAAATCGCCAAGTTCGAATTCATCACGGGGCTTGCGATCGATCAGCGGGATCAGCTCTTCATCTCGGATCTCGGGGCTCACTGTATCCGTAAACTGAGTCCAAACGGCCAAGTTACGACCCTGGTTGGAGGAGGCAACCGTCACCTTCAACACGCCCGCTACGATGAGCTCAACGAAGCGGGCGATGCGGACGGCGACAACCTCCAAGCTCGCTTCGAGAGCCCGGGAGATCTCTCGCTCGATCCGGACGGCAACCTCTGGGTGGCTGACATGGGCAATGACGCCATCCGAAAGATCACCTTCGCCCCCTATTAGAAGGAAGGGAAGATGCGCCCTGTAAATACTCACCTTAGCGCCAGCGCTCTCAGACTAACCTTGGCCGTGGCTGTCCTCCTGCTCATACCCGGCTGCCCATGGCTACTCAAGCTTCCCGACACTACCTCAAGTGAACTCGAGAGCCCCCGGCCCAACCAAAAAATCTTTGACACGACGTCCGTACATGTCACAACGCTCATCGGAAACACCCTGCCCTCGTCGCCCGACGCTTCTAGTACGATAATCGACTTCTTTACTCCCAACGGGATTGCTTCTGACGGCGAGACGACTTTCGCTTCCTTTGCAGACTCGACGATCAAGGAATTGAAAGCGGATCGTCATCATATTCTGGCAGGACAAGCGGAGCACATCCCGTATAAGGGCTTTCGAGGAGGTTATGCAGACGGCAAAGGTGAAGAAGCCCGTTTTCATGGACCTTCCTACATCCTGATTCTCCCGCAGGGCGACCTGATTGTGGCCGACACCTTCAACCATCGAATCCGACGGGTGACCCGCCAGGGCCTTGTGACCACGTTGGCCGGCAGCGGCAAAGCAGGAAGCCGAGATGGCCAAGCCTCAGAAGCCGAATTCAATAAACCTTCCACGCTCGCGGTGGATCCGGAGGGCAATATTTACGTTGGAGAAGAGGGCGGGCACCGCATCCGGCGCCTCAGCCCTGAAGGCCACGTCAGCACCATCGCTGGTACCGGAGAAGCAGGGTTCGCCGACGGAGTCGCCTCACGGGCTCAATTCAATACCCCCCTCGGACTCGCCATTGATTCTCAAGGCAACCTCTTCGTAGCGGACACCCGCAACTATCGCATCCGGCGCATCACTCCGGATGGCATCGTCTCCACCGTGGCAGGAAGCGGAACCGAGGGATTTAGCGACGGTCCCGCCGCAACAGCCAAGTTTGAATTCATTACGGGGCTGGCCTTCGATCTCCAGGGCAACCTCTTCATCTCGGACCTCAGCGCCAATTGCATCCGTAAGCTCGATACGCGCGCTCATGTCACCACGCTGGCCGGGGGAGGCGACCGCCATGTCCAGCACGAGCGATACGAGGAGTTGAATGAGGCAGGCTACGTGGATGGGGACAATCGCCAGGCCCGCTTCAGGAGCCCCACCGACCTCGCGTTCGATCCGGATGGCAACCTCTGGGTGGCCGACATGGGCAATAACGCCATCCGGAAGATCACCTTCACCGATTAACCGATAGCATCGGACGAAAGCCCATGACCGGATACCTTCCTCTCATCACCGCCCTCGCCGGAGGAGGCCATGCAAAAACAGAAAGCAAACGTGAAAGCGAATTCGCCCACTGGGGCCCTCGAGACAGCCAGAAGGAAGAGGCCTACTTCCACCGCCCCGTTGATCTCATGGTTGACGACGAGGGGAGGGGCTTGCTGGCCGACTCCGGAAACCGTATCCTCCAAGCGGTCTCCCTTGAGCATTGAGGCAAGACGCTTATCCGCCATAGACCACCTGCTCGCCATGCTCGGCCGACGCGTGCTCGGCAAGCCGACGAGCGGCAGCAATGCTCTGAAAGCCTTATGGCAATGGCATGCGCAAGCCCGAGAAAGCGTATCCAAGACCCCCCATCTCTCCGCCGAAGCTCGGCGTCACGCCTCCGAGCGCCTCCGAAAGGTGGCTCATGCCTTGAGACGCGCCGAAAGTCTCACGCGGTAAAGGAGAGATCGATGATGCTGGATACCAACGGGCTTTCGCGATCCCCCTCGAAGCCCCCAAGACCTCATCCCCCCATGCCCTCGTCGCCGGTCAAGCCGATCGAAGAGGAAGCACGGCCCTCGCTCCAGCACTACGTAGATTACTACAAGCGCTCCCCCGATCTCGGTCGCTACCAGCGCCCCCACCTTCCAAGGCTCACGCGCAAAGGCATCACGGGGTACCTCGATGAGGTCGCGGAGAAAGCAGCAACATGCCGTGCGATCCTAGTATCGGTATCCGGCGGAATCGCAAGCCTGAAGCAAGCCACAAGCGACGCCTCAGTAGGGCGTGCGGGAGCGCTCGCCCAAGCTATCCGGGACGATGATCGCCTTGCCAAGCATACGCAACTAGCTGTCGTTCGTTTTGACGATGCGTCGGAAAGCCTGCTCACGATCGAGCAGTACATGAAGGAGACTCGCCGCGCCATGGCCGATCCGGCGATTAAGAACTTTGCGGGCTGCCCGATCGACAAGCTTCAAGGAAAAGTCTTTTCCCTGTGTCACCTGCACCGGCTTTTCGAGGAGCATCCTGCCGTCGCGCGGCTGTTCTTGGAGAGACAGCCGAATCCGCGAGGCTTGCTGGACGTGACCGCCTGAGCGGTTACCAGAAGAGGCCCCGGTAGCGGTTGTAGACGAACATGGTGCTCGCGACGTTGAGGGTCAGCAAGCCGTAGGAGAGTCCGTTGGGCTGCGCGCCCAGGGCGGCCGCCGCGATCATGAGGACCCAGATCGTCCCCGTGGATGCGATGCAGATGTTCAACGCGAAACGCGGATCCAGCATGCTTGCCTCCTTTGGCCGCCGAACGGGGGCCTGTCCCCTCGCTCCGATCATTCCCGAGATTTCGGGAATCTAAACGGGCTGTGACCCTGTGATTACGCGAAGATGACGCGATTCACCGGGGTCATGGAGCTTATCGGAGCACGCGGGCGAAGGCTTTCTTATCTCGGGAATAAGCTTGGGAGAAATCAGTCGTCCAGGACCAGGCTGAGGAGGGCGGCCGCTCGCGACTGGGCCGCGCTGGGGGGAGCGGAGGCCGACTCCAAGCGGGCGAGGACCGTCTCGACGACGTCTTTCTGGTTCAGCAGGTGCTGGAAGCGGTCGCGCTGCTCCGCATCGAGCAGGGCCTCCGCCTCCCAGGCGACGAGCTGGGCGAGGTGGTCGCGGACGATCGCGAAGGACGCGAGCCATTCGGCCTGGTCCTCGGGATGAATCTGCGCCCAGCCCCCCTCGTAAGAGGGGACCGAGGCGTAGGCGAGCTCGACGATCTCCAGGGATCCCTCGGCGAGATCGGGATCGTAGGCGACGTTCCGGCGTGTCACGGCGTCCTCCCTTCCGCTGGCGTCCCATCTCCTTTCATCTTAACCTGCCCCCGGCAACCTGCCAAGCGAGCGAAGCCTTCGTTCGTATCGCGTCCTCCCCGTTGCCTGCCAAGCGAGCAAAAACGCCTTTCGTCCAGCTCTTCCTAACCCCTTCCCGGGCCCGGAGCGCAGGATCCGGATCGGATCACCGGAAGGAGGGACGCATGCCCAGGCGTCACGCAGGGAAGGGCAACGGTTCAGGCAACGGTTCAGGCAAGGGAGAAGGGGCAAGAGGCGCCCTGCTGAGCGTCCTGCTGGCCGGCCTCGTGGTCGCCGCCGGGGCCCGTCCCGCCGACGCCTGGACGGTCGTTCCGCGCGAGGCGACCTACGGCGTCGGGATTCGCTGGCAGGAGGGCACCTGGAGCGGGGAGTTCATGGTGCCGAGCAGCAGCACGAGCGTCGGCCGGGACAAGATCCAGCATGTCCTGGCCGGGGCGGTGATCGCCACGGCGTTTCGGCTGACCGGCGCGGAGGCGTCGACGGCGCTGGGGGCGGCCTTGCTGGCCGGAACCATGAAGGAAATCGGAGATTCGGGGAGGATCCCCGGGGTGCCGCGCGGGCATCTGGAGCTCGGGGACTGGGTGGCGACGGGCCTGGGAGGCCTGCTGGCCGTCTGGTCCACCCAAAAAGAAAACCGGGCCCTTTCGGGCCCGGTTAGTGCGCGAGATGGGACTTGAACCCATACGGTTTCCCACACGCCCCTCAAACGTGCGCGTCTGCCATTCCGCCACTCGCGCGGACAAGAGTTATTATCCAGAAACCCGCGCTGCTTGTCAACCTTGCCGGAAAGAAAAGATGAGGAAAAGCTGGGAATAAGACTTCCAGCTGGAGCGCTGAAAGGAGGATCGCTTGCGAATCGCCCATGAACAGCTAGATCGAACGTCTCGCGTCCGGGGTTCCCGCGGGAACGGGCCTTCGAGAGGGGCGATCGCCCTCGGCGCCCTGCTCGCCCTCGCCGTGGCGGCCCCCGTGGCCGAAGCCTCGACCATGCCCCGTGCCGACTTCACCCGGGGGTCGCGGGTGCTCGGCCTCGGCGTCGGCAACGGAATCGGCGCCTCCGTCGACGTCGCGATCCAACCCAACCTCACACTGGGCGCGGGCATCGGCTCGGGCGTCTACGGCTTCAACACCACCCGCTGGGACGTCCGCATGCTCTATCAGTTCGTCAACGGCGGCCGCCGGAACCTCTCGGTGGCAGGCCTCCTGGGCGTCTGGGGCGACACCGGCTACCGCGCTCCCTTGGGCCTCGCTCCGGGCCTCGAAATCGGCTTCGCCCTCAGCTTCCCGTTCACGCGCGAGCTCACCGGGCGGCTCAACCTCGCCGTCCCGTACTACGGCGCGCTCGGCGGCCCTTACTTCAACGCCTTCGGTGGTCCGTCGGCCGGCCTCGAACTGGGATACCGCTTCCAGCCCCATCTCGAGGGCACGCTCGGGGTGAACGGCCTCGGCGGCCTCCTCGGCCTCAAGCTGAACTTTTGAGGCCTTGTGGGGCGGGCCTCTGTGCCCGCCACTGCATAACCTCGCTTGCGCGGGCCAGGCCGGGGAGCTACACTGGAATCGAAGGCCAAAACCGAGACAGGACGGCACTTCGGACGGGAAAGGGACCATGCAGAAACCTTCCACGCCACGCCACGCCATGACGGGCCTGCTCATGCTCGGGTCCCTGCTCGCGTTCGCGCCGGCAGCCGGAGCGGCATCGCCCGAGCCCGAGGCCCTCTCCGTCGCGCTTCCCCTGGAGCAGGCGGTTTTCTCGGGCCTGCCTCCTCGCCAGCCCTGGATCGCCGCCGGCCTCTCCCTGGCCGTCACGGGGAGCGGCCAGTTCTACAACCGGGACTCGACCAAGGGCTGGTGGCTCTTCGGCACGCTTGCGACCTATCCCGTCGCCATGGCCATCGACGCCTGGACCGGATCGGGCTACGCCCGAGTGGGCGCCTTCACCCTGATGGTGGCCGCCAAGGGCTACTCCGTCTGGGACGCCTTCCACACCGCCTCGGCGAGCGCCTCGGCCACCCCATGAGGACGACCATGCGGACCCGCGCGTTTCTACTCAGCTTCCTGCTCCTGGCCTCCCCCGCCCATGCCCAGTCCACCGGAGTCTGGGGGGAACGAGGACTCGCCACCATGCCCGATGGCCGCGTGGGGGCCGATCGCGAGGTCGAGCTCGGCACCCGCCTGATCGCCATCGGAGGCCTGCCCACCGCCATCGCGGGTTACGGCCGCTTCAGCCTCATGGCCACCGAAGCCACCCTCATGTACGGCATCCCGGGCCATGACTGGCCCATGCTCAGCCTCAAGCACCAGCTTCAGCGCCCGACCCGCGAGAACCCCACCGCCGTCGCCGTCGGCCTGGGCATGCTGGGCGTCCCGGCGAACCGCGGCATCCCGGGCTCGAACCTCTACGTCACGCTCACCCGGGACATCAACACCCGCCAGAACGGCCGCGACTGGACCCTCTTCTCGGCGCACCTCGGCTTCCGCGCCGATCTGGCCCTCAATAGCCGCCTCATGGCCGGCCTGGAGCTCCCGCTGGGGCAGCACGGCTCCGCCAGCGCCGAATGGATCGGCTCCCAGGGCAGCGAATCCGGCTACGCCAACTTCGGGCTCAACCTCTCCCCGCTCCCGTCCTTGAGCCTCTCCCTGTTCTCGCTCGGCCTTCCCAACACCAGCCTCTTCGATCGCGGCCTCGCGATCGGGGCGAGCTACACCGGCATCCTTCCCGACTGGCCGGGCAAGACCGCCAACGCCCCCAAGCCGGCGCCGACTCCCAAGGCCGCCGTCGCCAAGCCCCCTTTGGCCAAGGCTCCGGCGGTCGAAGCGCCTGTCGCCAAGACCCCGAGCGTCGCGACGTCGAGCGCCGGGACGCAAAGCGCCGGGACGCAAGCCGTCGCATCGGGACCCGCCAGTCCCCCGCCTCCGCCGCCGAAGCTGCCGGCTCCCGTCGCGGAGCTGCCCGTGCTCAAGCCGCCCGTGCCCAAGCCCGTCCTTCCGGCCGTGCCGAGCGCTCCCGAGCCTTCCGGCACCAGCCTGAAGCCTCCTTCGATGCCCAGCGGAACGCTGATCGGTCGGGCCGTGGATGCGGCGGGCAAGGCGATCGCCGAGGCCAACGTCAGCCTCGTGGCGCCCGGAGGAGCCGAGCGCAAGACCAAGACCACTCCGAGCGGCTACTTCACCTTCGGCGGGCTCGCGAACGGCTCTTATACCGTGACGCTCTCGGACAAGACCGGTGCGCTCGCCTCGCAGACGGTGACGCTCGCGGGATCGCCGATCGAGCTGACGCTCAAGCCCCAGGCGATGGTTCGCCTGAAGGGACAGGTCGTCGATGCCCAGACCGGGTCGGTCCTGGGAGGAGCGGCGGTCACGATCGGCAAGGAGCGGGGCACGTCCGACCGGGATGGCTACTTCAGCCTGGAAGTTCCGCCGGCCGGCTCGTGGACGGTCGCGGTCACGGCCAAGGGCTACGCCCCCCACACCCTCAAGGTCTCCGGGGGGACGCCGCGGATCGCGCTCTCGCCGCTGCCGGGCACCGTGAGCGGACGCATCCTCACCATGGCGGGAAAGCCGGTCTCGGGGGCGATCGCCCAGGTCGGATCCTTGCGGGCGCCCAGCGATGCGAACGGGAACTACTCCCTAGCGAACGTTCCGGCGGGAAACCACACGCTCTTGCTTCAGCAGGACGGTAAGACGCTGCTCAAGGCCGAGGTCCGGGTGCCGCCCGGCGGCAAGGCCGTCAAGGACGCCAAGGTCCGGGAGGCGGCTCCCGTGGGACGGTTCGGGATGATCGGCGGCCAGGTCCGCAACGCCGCCGGCGAGGCGCTCAAAGGGGTCAAGATCGTCGTGGAGGGCAAGGCCGTGACCGTCCTGACGGTCTCGGACGAGGCCGGCCGCTTCTCGGTGCTGGAGCTGGTCCCGGGGGCGTACCGTCTGAAGCTTGAGAAAGGCTCCTACGCCGATCAGGAAGCCAGGACGGAGGTGAAGGCCGGCACCTTGGCGTCGGTGGACGTGACCATGAGGAGCCGGTGATGGAGCGCCGGGTCCCGCAGGCGGCCCCCTACCGGGCCTTCGCGAGCCTTTCCTACCTTTTCCCGGTCGCCGTGGCGGTCCTGCTGCTTCCGCAATTTCGCTCCATTCGTCTGCTGCGCTTCCATGCCGTCCAGTCCGTCGCCATCACGGCCCTGACGACCACCCTTTCCATCGCCCTCGGCCTCGCAGGCACCCTTTTGGGCCCGCTTCCCTGGGTCGGGATGACGGTTCTGCTGGGGACGGGGCTAGGGATCAGCGGCGTCATGCTCGGAGGGCTGGGGCTTGCGACCTATGCGGCCGTCTTGGCCTACGACGGTCGCCTGACGCGCATCCCCGTGCTGGATCGCTGGGTTCGGCGCTGGGAGCGGCGGCTCGAGCCCGAGGAGGAGAAGGCGCGGAGGAAGCGACAAGGCTCCACGGATCGGTTACCATGACGACCACGTCCCCTTGGGTGCGGTCTCGCACCCGCGTTGCTGAGGGCCATGCCATGAAACGCGTGCTGATGATCATCCCGTTCCTGGTGACGGCTTGCTCGGGCCAAGTGGAGACCATGACCCTGAGCGGCCAGGTGAAGCTTCCCGAAGGCGCAGCCTCGGCCTATCGGGTCGACGGTTCCCCGGTCCTCATCTCCAACTTCGACGCCTCGCTGGGGAAGGTGAAGGCCACCACCTTGGACGCGAGCGGAAAGTTCACCTTCCGGATCGAGCGCGGGAGCCTACCGGAGGCCCCGCAGTGGTTCAAGCTGGTGGTCATCCATCCCAGCCTGAACGGCCCGATGCTCAGCAGGGCCCTGGTGCTGGATCGCAAGGGGAACGGCGCCGAGAAACTCGAGCTGACGCCGTTCTCGAGCCTGACCCAGATGGCGATCGAGTACCAGTACCAGCTGGATCCGAACCGGATCCCCCCGACCCACTCGCCGTCGACCCTGGAAGAGACGCTCGCCTCGAAGGGGGATGCCTTCATGCTCGACCACGCCTTCCACGCGGCGTATGCGAAGTATGCGAGCGGCGGCACGCTGGTCGCTCCGGCCGCGGACACGGAGCTGGCCGCCGGGGCGCGGGAGCTGATCTTCCCCTAGAGCGATCGTCGTTGCGGCAGGACAGCTCCGCATTCCCAAGCCTAGCCGCTAAGACGAACTTTAAATCCGACTTAACCTCACCTTACCCTCCAGCCGGCAAGGCCCTCGCGGGGATCTCCGATAACCGGATTAACTCGAGCTTAAGTCTCGATTTACATACAGTAATCTGGAGGTTAATGATGAATGCCACCGCTCCGCGCTGGAGTGCGATCCTCTTCGGGCCGACGCGCACCTATTCGGCCCAGCCCGTCGGCCTTTCGACGGGCGATCGGGCTTATCAGGCCCTGCCCGCCGATTCCTTGGTGAAGTCCGTCGGCAAGGCGGCCCCTGCGGCGAAGGTCGAGGCCTCGGCCCCGGTGATGGCGACCGAGATTCGCCAGGTCACGGTGAAGGCGGGTGACGTCCTGGCCCTCAAGGCCCAGCAAGGAGATTATTACTGGAAGATCGCCCGTCACTATGCGAAGGACGACGCGGTGGGGGCCTACGCCAAGGATCTGATCGCGCGCAATGGCGGCAATTCGATGGTCAAGACGGGGCAGTTGCTGAACCTTCCGGTGAACGCGAACTCGGATTACGAATTGGAGCTGGCGATCGCCGTCCAGAAGGTGGTTCAGCTGCGGTCGCTCTTCGGCGAGCAGACTCCCGAGCTGGATTGGGGCTCGGTGGAGGTGACGCCCGGGCCGGTGGATTCCTTCTGGGTGAGCTTCCGGGAAACGGGAAGCGAGAAGCGCCGGCGCTTCATGGTCTCCGACGATCTGAGCGGGCTCTATCCGGGGCGTTACACGGTCCTGAGCGAGCGCGAATTCCGGCAGTACTTCCCGAACTAGCGCGTGATGAAAAAGCCTGGCAAACCGACCAGGCCATTCATGAGGCCCGCATGTTAGGCTCCCTTCGGGAGGTGACCATGCGGGCGATTTCTTTTTCGACTTGCAAGCATGTGGGCCTCGCCGGCCTCCTGGGGCTGGTGCTGAGTGGCTGCGCCTTGCCCAGGATGAGCCCCGAGCACAACTTGCCTCCGCTGGTGGTGATCAGCGGGACGGCGGAGATTCCGGACGACTACCTGGTGATGGCGGGCAGCGTGCCGGCCCCGCGGGGGTTCCGGGTCAGCCTGTCGAAGCTGGACGGCGCGATGCTGGCCAGCGGGACCATCGTGAGCTCGACGGGGGATTTTTCGGTATCGGTGCCCCAGACCCAGCTCAGCGAGGGCCCCAGCCTCTACGAGATCACCCTGCGCAACAGCCTGGGGGCGGCGGTATACTCGGCCCCGGCGCAGATTCGCGCGCAGGGCAGCTTCAGTCGGGTGCAGATCTCCGCGACCTCGACGGCGATCCTGCTCGGCTTGAAGGCCTCCCACCAGATGGGGCGGTCGATCCAGGGCTGGGACTTCTCCCGGATCGCCCAGGATCCGCAAGTCCAGCTATTCGCCCAGCGGATTGCCAAGGATGCGGCGGAGCGGAGTAACAAGGAGCCGGGCCAGACCTTGCTCTCCAGCTATCCGCTGCCCGCCGAGTTCCAGACCGGGGTCTATCAGGTGATCAACGTCGCCGAGCGCGGTCCGCGCTAGCCCCGGACCGCCCCGCCAAACTTTACGGAGAAGTTAACCCAGCCTTTGCCTCCGACGGGTCAGTTCTCCCGGTTCTCCGTCCATATAGTGTTAGGAGCGCCAGACGCCATCCGCCGCCGAGACTTCCGGCGGGAGGAGCGACCGAAAGCCCCGCACTGGAGGAGAGAACAATGATTCGCCCATCCCATTACGGCCAACGTCTCATGATTGCCCTTTGCCTCGGGCTGACGGTGATCGCCGCGGGTTGTGGCGGTCGATCCGGCGCCCAGGTCGATCCGATCTCCGGAAACGACGACACCTCCTACTACCAGGACGATTTTTACACCAACCCCACCGCTTCTCCCACGGCGGACTGGAGCGTGGATCCCACTCCGACTCCGGACGTCACCCCGACCCCGGACCCCACTCCCACTCCGAGCGCGGATCCCACGGCCAGCCCGAGCCCGTCTCCGAGCCCCTCTCCGACCCCCACGGCGACTCCCACCCCTCCTCCGACGAGCGGGAACACCCTGTCGGCCTCCATCATCAAGAAGGAGTTCCCCGGCTTCCTGGCTTGGGAGAAGTGCGAGATCACCGCTCAGGTGCATAACCCCTCGTTCCTCCGCACCCAGACCGGCAACCTGACCATCACCTACACGCTCAAGGGCCAGGAAGTCGAGAAGCAAGTTTATTCCATCGTGCTGGCCCCGGCTGAAATCCGCTCTTACGGGCCCTACCGCTCGGAGAAGCACGCCGACGACGCCCGCGTGACGATTACCCCCTAACCCCGGATGCGCGATCGCGGGGAGAGCCCCTCCCCCGATCCGAAGGAGCCCGCGATGAAGAAGCTGCAAACACGCTTTCCGATCTGGCTGGTCCTAGGACTTGCCCTCGCGGGCTGCGGGAGCGATGCCGGGACCACGGTTTCCCCGCAGAGCTCCTACACGACCACCACGCCTTACAGCGACGCCTACTACACAAGTCCCTCGAGCAACACCGGGACGACCGGCAACTGGACGCAGAACCCGTACGTGGACACCACGCTTCCCGTCATCGGCGAGACCCTTCCCGCCGCGACCGCGTCGGCTCCCGTCCTGAGCGGAGTCGAGGTCCAGCTGGTTTCCAAGGACTTGCCCGGCATGTTCAGCTGGGAGCGCTGCGACGCCCAGATCACCGTCAAGAACCACGAAGCCACGCCTCAGCTGGGCTTCCTGCTGGCGAGCTTCACCCTGAAGGGACGCGAGGTCGAGTTGCAGTACCGGGTCATCTCACTCTCGGCGAAGGGTAGCCAGACCTTCCAGATGAAGTCCACCGTGCAGGCGGACGACGTGACGCTCGAGTTCCGTACCAAGCTCCTCTAGGCCCTCCAAGGTCACGGGCGCGAACCCGCGATCCGGGCGATTCCCCCGGCCCCACCTTGCCGGAACCCCGCTCCATGAGGGAAACTCCCGTCTTTTCGGAGCGGAAACCACCTCCCTGAAGGCCTTTCAGGCGTTTCGATTTTATCCAAATTTGTCGGAGATTTGATGAAAGCCGAACACAGCGGAGTTCCGCTCCTAATGCGGCTTTGCTAGGCTAGATCCAGTTGGTGATCGACAACCGGGTGGGATCTTAGCCGGATGGGATCGGACCTGATAGGATCACTGAATACCTTCTGATAGGCCCCTTTCCGGAGGGGGCCTATCGTCCTTTTTGGGGGCCTGCCGCTAAAGGGCGGAAGGCGCGATGAAAAGGTAAACGAGCAGCGAGAGCACCGCAAGGTAGGTGGCCAGGTAGAGGGCTGCCATGCTCATGGCCTGAGACTTGGGTTTCAAGGGGGTTCCTCCTCGGCCTCTTCTTACCCGGCGTTTGTTGCGGGTCCCTTGCTCTGCCGTGAGGTGCAGGTTAGCGCGTCCAACGGGACGATCGGGAGCGTGAACCAGAAGATCGTACCCGGTCCCGAGCGGCGGCGGACACCGATCCTCCCGTCATGCGCTTCCACCAAGGCCTTGGCGATGTTCAACCCGAGGCCGGTCCCGGGAACCTCCGGGTCTCCCAGCCTGACGAAGGGCTCGAAGAGGCGCGCATGTGCCTCTTCGGGGATCCCTGGGCCGGTATCCTCGATCTCGCAGAGCAGGCAACCCTCCTCGAGGCCGCCCCGGACGCGGACATTCCCCGCGTCGGGGCTGTACTTGATGGCGTTCCCCAGGAGGTTCCGCAAGACCTGGGCGATCCGCTTCCCATCCGCCGGGATGGCCATGAGATCCGCGGGGACCTCATGGCGGATCGTCAGCCGCTTGGCTTCGGCCTGGGGCGCGAGCCCTTCGATCACCTCGGTGACGGCCGCCGAGAGGGAGAAGGGCTGACGATGCATCACGAAGCGGCCGGCGTGAAGCTGGCCCAGGTCGAGCAGATCGTTGACGAGGGCGTGAAGATCGTCGGCGGCCACCAAGAGCCGCTGGAGGTAATGGCGCTGCTGATCGCTGAGCGGTCCCGCGAGACCATCGACCACGAGGCTGCCAAAGCCCAGCACCGTGCTGATGGGGGTCCTGAGTTCGTGGGAGAGCACGTTCAGGAAGCGCACGCGCGCTTCGTCCGAGCATTTGCGCTCGGTGGCATCCCGGAGGATGGCCAGGGCTTGGCCGGGTTGCTCCAGGCGGCTGAGCGTCACCTCGAGGGAGATCCTGCGGCCATCCAGGCGCTCGCTCTCGAACTCCACCGGGCACGGGGAGACGATCGCCCGCTCGACCAGCGCTCTCGGCAACGAAAGCCTCCGCGCCAAGCCGTGCCCCTCGGATGCCGGATAAGCGAAGAGCTGGGTAGCCGCGCGGTTCCAGAGGAGGATCCGACCGGAGGCGACCTCCACGACGAACGCCGGGTCCTTCATCCGGGCCAGGAAACCCTCCAGCCCCCGATCGAGCGGGTTCAAAGCATCAAGCACAGGTTCGCGCATGCTTGCCTCGCAAATGATGGATGCGTGGGCGGTCTCATCCTAGCATGCCCCAGGGGCAGATGAAGGCGAGGTTTTTCTTGCAACTTGCCCTAGCAAAAAGGGTGGCCGTGTCTTCGACACGGCCACCCCTCGAATCAAGAGCTACTGCAGCGTCAGGAACTGCTTGACGGGCGGCAACTCCGAGTTCGCGACGGCGAGGGCTCCGTCCTTGATGTCCGCCACGACATAGGTGTTGTCGGCCAGACGCAGGGCGTTGAGGGTGACCGTCCCGTTGGCGGCCACCGTCATCTTCAGGATCTGGTAGTTCGCATCGCTGAAGAGGACCTTCTCCTCCTTCGTCACGGGGTCGAACGAGCTCACCATGGTGTTCTCGGCCTGATCCGTGCCCAGGATGACGACCGTCGTGGCGGATGCCGCGATCGCCGAGACCTTGACGACCTTTGTCAGGTATTCCTTGGTCGCCTTGGCTCCCTTCACGAAGAAGAGATAGGGCTTGTAGAGGTCGATCCCGTTGGGATGCTGCTCGTTCGTCTCCCGGCTATACTCGTTGCCCGAGAGAACCGTCTGGTCCGGAAGCAGCGCCGGCATGTTGTAGGGCATCGACATGTAGCTGGGTTCCGTCCATCCCTCGACGGGCACCAACGTCCCGTTCCCGCTGGCATCCACCGAGAGCATGTGGAGAGCCGGGCCCGAGGAGCCGTAGGCATGCATGTAAAGCGTACCGTCCTTGGCGACCCACATGGACCCGCCGCCGAATTGCCCACTCGTCGAAAGGTTCTGGACGCTTCCGCTCGGCTTGTAAAGGCGCGTCTTGGGATTCATGGGACCGTTGGACTTGGGGGAGACCGTGGCGACGAGGTAGCCGGCGTGATTCACGGCAAACTGCTGGACCAGCTCCAGTTCGCCCTTGATCATCGAGGTCTTCGTCAGGTCGTCAGAGGTCAGCTCGGTTGGCAAGGCGACCTTGTAGAGGCCCTCCTGGTGGGAGTTCAGGTAGATGTTCCCGATCTTGTCCGCCTGGACGGGGGCCTGCATGCCGTCGCTCATGACGTACGTGGGCGTCGAATCGAGCCGCGCCGATTTGCCGTCCGTGCGACGGACGAGGAAGGTGCCCCAGCTGGTCCCGAGAACGATGAAGTTCTCGGAGATCTGGGTCACGTACTGGGGATTCAGCGAGAGCATCATGTAACCCGAGCCGCTGCCGAACTTGGCCTCGACGGCCGAGACGGCTCCCGAGGCATCCACCTTGTAGAGCGCCTGCTGGGTGGGGCCGCTGGCAATCCGGTACTGGCCCGAGGTCTGACCCGCGATGAAAAGCGAGCGGGCGTCTTGAATGCCCAGCGACGTCAGGGTGGGCATGCCGTTAGAGCTGTTATGGATGCAGGGGGGCGTACAACCCGCAAGAACGAGGGCGGAAACCGCCAGGGGCATGAGCTTGGTGAGAGGCTTCATCGATGAATCTCGCTTCGTGGTTCGAACAGGGCGACAGGTCCTGCCATGTTCCCACAATGCTCGACCCTCAGCAAGTCTCATCGCTCCGCGAGCAGGAGTGCCGGCGCGGCGGCGGGGACCGCCAGGCCTAAGACACGGCCCCCACGGCGATCGAAACCGAGCCGACCGACTGGACCTTGTACTTGCTCGAGATCTCGGCGAAGGAGATGACCGCCATCTGCGGGAAGTTGCGGTCGATGAGGCCCTTGATGTGCGGGCGGGTGACGGGGCTGGTGATCAGGCAGGGATTGTAGCCCTTGGAGATGGCTTCCTGATGTACCGAGGCGAGCCTTGCCAAGACGAGCTGAGCAATCTGCGGGTTGATGGCCAGGCTGGGGCCGGTGGGGCCCTGCTGAATCGATTGCTGAACGGTATTCTCGACCCCGGCATCCAGGGTGATGACCGTGATCTGGCCCTCCTCGTCGGCCAGGCCCGCGCAGATCTGGCGGCCCAGCGACTGGCGGACCAGCTCGGTGAGCACGAAGACGTCCTTGGTCATCTTGCCGTAATCGGCCAGTTTCTCGAGGATGGTAGCGAGGTCCCGGATGCTGACGCGCTCGCGGATGAGGGCCTGCAGGACGCGCTGGACCTCCGAGAGCGAGAGGATCTCGGGCACCAGATCCTTGACCGTGACCGGAGCCTTCTCCTTGAGGCGGTTCAGCATCATCTGGACCTCCTCGCGGCTCAGGATCTCATGGGCGAACGACCGCACCACCTCTTCGAGGTGCGCGGTGAGCACGTTGGTCGGGTCCTGGATCAGATAGCCGAGCTGAGCGGCCCGCTGGGCCTCGGCGCCGGCCACCCAGACCGCGGGCTTGCCGAAGGCGGGGTCGGTGGTGGGGAAGCCCACCAGCTCCTGGCTGGTATCGGTCATGGCTTGCTGAATCGCCAGCATGTAGCCGACCAGAAGTTCGCCCCCGGCCACCACGTTGCCCTTCACCAGGATCTGGTAGGCGTTGGGCCGGAGGTTGAGGTTGTCCTTGAACTGGATGCCCGGCATGACGAAGCCCATGTCGAGGGCGATGTTCACGCGCATGGGGACCACCCGATCCATGAGTTCGCCGCCCAGGCCCGGGTCGACCAGGGGCACGAGGTCGAGCCCCAGCTCCAGGGTGAGCGGAGGCACGCCGAGCATCTTCATGACGTTCTCGGGGTTCTTGAGATCCTCGTCGGCCTCGGGGGCGTAGTCGTCCATCATGTCGTCGCCGGGCATCATGTAGTCGTCGGTGGGCGGAGGCGCCATCGACTTGCGGAAGCTCATGAAGGCGACCGCTCCGAGCACCAGACCCAGCGGGATGAAGAAGTAGGCGGGGAAGCCGGGGATGAAGCCCATCAGGGTGACGACCACCGCCGCGACGGCCATGGTCTTGGGGGAGCCGAAGACCTGGTTCTTGAGGTCGATGGAGAGGTTGTTCTCCGAGGCCGCGCGCGTGGTGACGAAACCGGCGGCCATCGAGATCAGGATCGAGGGAATCAAGCCCACCAGGCCGTCACCGACGGTCAGCAGCGTGTACTTCTGCATGGCCTGCATGACGTCCATCTGCTTGAAGATGATGCCCATCAGGATGCCGCCGATGATGTTGACGACGATCAGCACGATGCCCATGATGACGTCGCCCTTCACGAACTTGTTGGCGCCGTCCATGGCGCCGAAGAAGCTCGACTCGCGGACGAGGTTCTCGCGGCGGGCCTTGGCCTCGTTGCCGTCGATCAGGCCCGAGGCCAGGTCCGCGTCGATGGACATCTGCTTACCGGGCATGGCGTCCAGGGTGAAGCGCGCCGCCACCTCGGCGACGCGCTTGGCGCCCTCGGTGATGACGATCATGTTCACGAGGATCAGGATCAGGAAGATGATGATGCCGACCAGGAAGTTGCCGCCCATGACGATGTTCGCCATCGAGTCGATGATATGTCCCGCCTCGCCGTTGAGGAGAATCGAGCGGGTGGTGGCCACCGACAAGCTGATGCGGTACAAGGCCGTGATCAGCAGCATCGACGGGAAGCTCGCGAACTCGAGCGGCTTGATCAGGTAAAGGGCGACGAAGAGGATGATCAGCGAGATGACGATGTTGCAGACGATCAGGAAGTCCAGGATGATCGTCGGCAGGGGCAGCAAGAGGATGCCCAGGATGATGACGACAATGGCGGCGAGGGCGAGGTCGCCCAAGAGGCCGCCTTGTTTTCCTCCCGGAAGGGCGATCATCTAGCCGCGCCCTAGACCGGGACGCCGAGCTTCCGCCGCAGGGACTGGCTCAGCATCTTCTGGGTCATGGCGGGCAAGGAGGCGCCCGAGTTCAAGCGGTTGAAGACCTCTTGCTGGATGTCCGGCGAGAGGTAGTTGAGCACCTGCTCGGCGTAGCCCGGGTCGAGCTGCGCCAGCACGCCGGCGACGCTCTGGGGCTTCTCCATGCCCAGGAGTTCGGAGACTTGCTCGGGGGCGACCTCATAGAGGAAGTCGAACGCACCGCCCATGGCCTGGGCCTGAGGCGCCATCATGGCAGGCTCCTCGTACTGCATGTTGGCGTACGGATCGCCTCCGGGCAGTCCCTGGTCGTAACCCATCTGACCCGAGAGGGCGTCCTGATCGAAGCCCATCTGGCCGAAGCCCGGCGGGATACCGGCCAAAGCCGACTGATCGAACGACGGCAGCGAATCGCCGTCGCCGCTGAGCGCGGTGAGCGCGGCCAAGGGGTCCTCTTGCTTGCGGGTTGCCCGGCGGATGAAGGCGATGAGCAGGAAGAGCAGCAAGAGTCCTCCGCCCGCGGCCCAGACCAGGCCCCATGAGACCGACTTGCCCTTGGGCTTCTTGGAGGCGGCGTCCTTGTCCTCGAGCTCCTTTTTCAGGGCGTCTTCGAGGGAGGTGTCGAACTTCACGCGCTCGACGGTCACCTGGTCGCGGCGGGCCTGGTCGGCGCCGGCGGCGGTCGCGATGACCATGCGCAGGCGCTCCACTCCGTCGGGCTTCACCGATTCGGGAAGCAGCACGGCGATGGACATGCGCTTGATGTTGCCGGAGGCCGTGTTCACGAGCTGGCGCTCCATGCTGAGGGCCTGCTGCTCGCGAAGGTTCTTGCGGTAGGACTCCTTGTCGCCGCCCATCTCGCTCGGCAGGGCCGGGTAAGAAGGCACGTTCGAGGCCACGCCGGGCACGCCGCCGTTGGTGGCGGTGCCGTTGCGCTCCTCGACGAGGGTGCGGTTGACGGCCACGGGCTCGCCGTTGTTGAGCACGGGGGCCAGCAACTGGTTCATGACCTGGCGCTTGTTGAAGTCCAGTTCGAGCTTGACGCGCACGACCGATTTGCCCGAGCCCACCAGCTTGTCCAGCAGCGAGGTGAGACGGTTCTCGAGGTCGGCCTCCATCTGGCGGGTGACCTTCATCTGCTCGTTGAGGGCGCGCATCAGGCTGCGCTCGTCCTTGTTGCCGGCGTTGGCTTCCATGCCGCTGGACAGGAGGTGGCCGTCCTTGTCCGTGACGGTGACGTTGTCGGTCAAGAGGCCGGGAACCGAGGAGGCGACGAGGTGCTGGATGCCTTCCACCTGCATGGGATTGAGGGAGCGCCCGCGCTGCATGACGACCATGACGGCGGCGGTGGTGGGCTTGCGCTCGGTCTGGAAGAGGGTGTCCTCGGGAAGGTTGACGATGACGCCGGCGTCCTCGACGCCGTCGATCTGCTTGACGAGGCGCTTCAGCTCTCCGCGCAGGGCCCGGAGGAAGGCGATCTTCTTGTCGAAGTCGGTGGAGATGAAGTCCTTCTTGTTGAAGATCTCAAAGCCGGGCTCGGCGTTCTTGGGCAGGCCGGCCAAGGAGAGCGCGATGCGCGCCTTGTCGGCGTTCTCCTTCTTGACGGCGATCGCCGTCCCGTCCTCGAGCAGCTTGCTCTCGATCTTGGCTTCTTGCAGCTTGCCCGCAGCCTCGCCCGCCGAGACTCCATCCATCTTGCGGAAGAGCACGGTCCAGGATTCCGCTTCTTTCTCCTTGTTCTTGCCGCCGCCCATCGCCATCATCACGACGATGATGATCACGACGAGGAGGCCAACGCCTCCCCCGACGATGGCCAGCAGTTTCTTGTTTTGAAGGAGATTCTGAAGCGCTCCCATACTAGATTTGCATGTTCATCAGGGTCTGATAGCCCTGGGCGACGCGCGTCGTGACGGCCGAGGTCAGGTGAACCTGGGTCTCGGCCTGGGTCACCGCCAGCATGATCTGGTGGGGGTCGATGGGCTTACCCAGGCTGAAGTCCACGCCGAGCTCCAGCGCATGGTGGTGCTTGTCGCTCACGCCCTGGATGGCGTCCTTGAGCACGTCCCCGAAGTCCCGGGTCTCGCCGGGATTGAGGACGTTCGCCGACGGATCGAGCGTCCCGGGGAACTCCGGGTTGTTTTGAAGGCCGAACTGGGCGAACTTGTCCTCGAACTCGTTGAAGGCGGCGAGCGGATCGTTGCGGCCCGGCAGGGCGTTGAGCTGGTGGTAGTTGACGAGCATCAGAGCCTCCTATCGCCCGATCTCGAGGGACTTCTGGTGCATGTTCTTGGCCGCGTTGGCGATGGTCACGTTGGAGTCGTAGGCCCGGCTGACGGCGATCATGTCGACCATCTCGGTCACGACGTTGACGTTGGGCATCCTCACGAAGCCGTTGGGATCCGCGTCGGGATGGCCGGGCTTGTAGACCAAGGGCCCGGGAGTCTGGTCCTTGTGGGTGCCGGCGACCTGCACGCCCTTGAGCTGGCCCGTCGCCTCGTCGAGCAGGGTCTGGAAGACCGGCATCTGGCGCTGGTAGGGCCCACCGTCCGGCGTCCGGGTGGCGGCGGAGTTCGCCATGTTATTCGAAATCGCCTCCAACCAGAAGCGGTTGGCGGTCAGCGCGGAGGCCGAAACATCGAAGACGTTGTAGATGCTCATGACTCCCCCTCAGGTCGAAGGACCGGTCTGGCTAATCACACTACTCCCCCTATACCCGGGAAAGGGCTTGGTAGCACGGTTTGGGGTTTAAAACCCGCTTAAGCCTACAAGCGGCACCGGCAAGGGGGCTCGTTACATAATACCGAGCGCTGAAGTCGGAAGCCGTGGCATCGGTCACGCCGAGCGTGATCGCAGGCGAGGACGCGCTGCAAGAACGCACAGGCGGACATGCGCGGGCAGGGACGCCCGTGCCACGGTTAAGGTAGGGGCAGTAGGGCGGGCCTCTGCGCCCGCCAAGCGACAAATTACTTCGCGTCGATGACGAACTTGAGCGTCCGATACTCGGAGGCCAACATGGTGGTCACCGTGTTGAAGCGCTGGACGGTCTTGACCACGTCCGCCATCTCGGACTCGATGGAGGTGCCGTTGCCGTCGCGGCGGAAAGCTTTGTTTTCCACCGTGGTCACGGTCGGCGACCACATCTCGAGCATGGCGGCGGCATCGGTCGACGACTGCCCGAAGAAGCCCTGCATCGGATTCTCGAATGGCTCCTGGGAGCCCTCAGCCTTGGCGGTTTCCAGGATGGCCTTGAGGGAGTCCTCGAAGTTGACCACCTGGCGCTGATAGTTGGGAGTGTTGACGTTGGCGACGTTGTTCGCCTGGGCCGAAAAGCGGGTGCTCAGGCCGTCCAGAGCGCGCTCGAGACCTTTGAGTTCCATTCCGAACATGCTGACACCCCCTTCCTCTCTCGTCACCCCCGCGAAAGCGGGGGTCCAGTGGATTCCCGCTTCCGCGGGAATGACGGCAACGGATACCCCTACCAACTAGCGTCTGCAGCTACCAACTAATAAAGTCGTCGATGCTCTTCTTCTTGCCCAGCTTCTGCTTGAGCTGCTCCAGCGCCCTGCGGTGGATGCGGCTGACCCAGGACTCCGACAGACCCAGCTTCTGGCCGATCTCGTTGAACGACATGTTGTGGAAGTAGTAGTAGCGCAGCGTGGTGCGCTCCTGGACCGGCAACTGCTCGATGGTGAGGCGCAGGGTCTGCTGAAGATCTTCCAGCTCCATCTCGTTCTGGATGGTGTCACTGGAGCCCAGCTGGTTGAGCAGCGAGAAGGACTCGTCGCCGTCCGAGCCGGACGGGGCGTCCAGGCTGAGGATGTACGAGTAGGCGAGCTGGGTCAGGGAGCTCTGCATCGCCTCTTCGGAGTTCTCGTCCTCGACCTGCTGGCGCTGGTTCTTGGGGATGGTGGGCAGCTTGGGCAGGTTGTCGAGGATGGCCCCCTTGATGTAGTAGGTGGCGAAGGTCTCGAACTTGACGCCGCGCTCGGGATCGAAGCGATCGGCCGCGGCCATCAGGCCCATGATGCCGTCGGAGACCAAGTCCTCGACATCGTAGTGACGCGGCAGCTTGGTGGAGAGGCGACGGGCGATCGCCCGAACCATCGGCAAGTATTGCTTGATGGCGGCATCATCCATCCGTTTCGCTGACGTGACAGGCTTCTTCACCGTGCGCTCCTACTCCTGCTGGGCTTTCGACTGAGCTTGAACGAGCTGCTGCACCAACTGGTCCACCAGTTGGTTGCCAGAGCCCGAGTTTGCGAAGCTCTTGCCAACAGCCTGATCAAAGAAGCTCATGAACATTTCGGCGTTCTCTCCCGAGAACAATCCCCCCTCCTCATTGGACTCCGGCCGCATCTGGCTGAAGACCTGGGCAAAAAGATAACCGGCGAACTCCTCGGCCGCCTGGCGGGTCTCCTCCAGGCCGAGCCCCTGCTTCGGAGCGACGGGCATGGGAGCGGCCGAGAGTGGACTCAGCGGAAACCCGCTCATATAAGGGTTGATACGGTCCACGGCTCACTCCTTGCCGACAGCGGCTAGATGATTTCCAGCTGGGCGTTCAACGCCCCGGCCGCCTTGATGTTCTGCACGATCGAGATCAGCTCCCGCGGCGTGGTGCCCAGCGCGTTCAGCGCCCTCACCAGCTGCCCCAGGGTGGTCCCGGCGTCGAGCACCACGCTCTTGGCCTTCTGCTCCTCGGCAGAAACCGACGAGTTGGTCACGACCGTCGTCGCGCCCGCAGAGAGGGCGTTGGGCTGCGAAACGGTCGTCTGGGTGTCCACCTTGAGCAACAACCCGCCGTGGGTGATCGCGACCGGACCGATCCGGACGTTCGACCCCAAGATTACTGTACCCGTTCGCTCCTCGATCACAACCTTGGCGACCAGATCGGGGAGCACGCTGATCTGCTCCAGGCGTGCGACCAGGTTCACGAGGTTGTCCCGGTACTGGCTGGTGACGTAGACCCGGATGGTCGCGGCGTCGATGGCCTGCGCCGTGCCCAGGTAGCTCTTCTGGATGGCGGCGGCCACCCGCGAGGCCGTCACGAAGTCGGGCTCGTTGAGGTTGAGGTGCAGGAAGCCGTTGGCGTCGATCATCGTCACGGGCACGTCGCGCTGGACGATTCCCCCGTTGGGGATGCGGGCGACCAGGGACTGGTTCTTGCTGACCGAGCTGCCGTTGGCGGAGACCTCGAAGCCTCCCGTGGAGAGCGAGCCCTCGGCCACCGCGTAGGTCTTGCCGTCGGGACCCATCAGGGGGGTCTGGACCAGCACGCCGTTGTTGAGGCTCTTGGCGTCCCCGATGGAGGCCACGGTCACGTCGATCTTCTGGCCGGGCTTGAGGAAGGGGGGAAGCTTGGCCGTCACGGTCACGACCGCCACGTTCTTCGCCCGGATCCGCTCCTGGGCCACGTAAACGCCCGTGTTGATGACAAGGTTGCGAAGCACCCGCTCGGTGAAGCCAGTCTGCTGCGTGTCGCCCGTCCCGTTGAGACCCACCACCAGGCCCAGGCCGGTCAACTGGTTGTCGACGGCTCCCTGGACGAAGGCGATGTCCTTGAGCCGCACGGGCTGATCGGATTTGAAGACCTCGGCCGAGGCCGGGCTCATGAGAGCCAGCGGCATCAGGAGGGCCAGGAATAGGGTCAGCCAGCGGCGCATCTCAGACTCCTAGAAAAGCCAGTTGAAGAGGCGGGACAACAAGCCAGGCGAGGTCTTGGCGTGGACCGGGCCGGCGCCCTTGTAGTCGAGCTTGAGGTCGGCGATCCGGGTGGAGGCCACGCGGTTTCCCGGATCGATGTCGAAGGGACGGATGACGCCCGCGATCGTGACGGTGCTGACCTCGTCGTTCACCCTCAGATCCTTCTTACCCTCGATCCGCAAGGATCCATCGGCCAGGACCTCCTGGATCACGGCGGCGATCTCCAGGGTGATGACCCCTCCCCGGCGGGTCAGGCCGTCGCCGGCGAACTCGGTCTTGCCTCCGACGCTCACCTCGCCCGCGGCTCCCTGAGGGATGATCGAGCCCAAGTTCCAGTTGGCCCCGTTCTTGGACTCCTTCTGAGCCCGCGTGGTCGCCGTCGTCGAGGCCTGCATGTTCTCGGTGACGATCACGGTGACCAACGCGCCCGGTCCGAACTGCGAGCGGCGATCGCCCAGGCGATCGCTCAAGAGACCGGGATCATCCGCCCGGTAAAGCGAATCCGCCGACGCCGGAGCTATCCCAAGAAACGGGGCTACCCCTAGAAACGGAGCGATCCCCTGAAACGGTGCGGTCCCCAGCAGCGGCGCGCCCGTCATCATGGTGGCGAGCAAGCCTGCCATCGCCCACTTCCCCATGACCAACCTCCTCATCGTTCCTCCTCCAGGTGGATCTCGACCCGATTCTCACCGACCACCCGCGCCACGAAGTCCTTGCGCGTGTCCAGGTTCACGACCCGGATCAGCTGCCCCATGGCCCCATCCGAAACGGCCTGGCCACTGGCGATGATCGTGAGCGCTCCGCTGACGACCTTCACGGCCACCATGCTACCGCTCCGGACCAAGGGCGGCAAGTCGAAGGCCCCCTCCACCAGAACCGTCCCCTTCGCCACGTACCGCTTGGCGACGGCCCCCTTCAGGACCTCGGGCCCTCCCAGGATGGGCGTTCCGGGGATGGTATGCAAGGCCCGCTTCACGAGCTGCACGTCGCCCTCGGCGATCGCGTCACCTCGCGCCACCCCGTTCACCGCCACCATGACCTCCCTCAGGACCAGGATCTCCAGGCGGGGAAAGATGGTCTTGAAGCGCTTCCCGTCCTTGAAAAGCTGCAGGGGAATGGCGGATTTCCCCCCGAGCCGCGTATCCGGATCGAGGTGCAAGGTGACCTGCGAGCCGTCCAGACCTCCTCCGGCCAGGGACGCGAGACGCGTCCCCTCCCAGGTGACCTTGATATCCGATCGCTTGGCCTGATAGCGCAAGGCGGCCTGCTCGGCGACGAACTCGACCACGTCGCGCTCCCGCAAGGGAGCGGCATGGGCCGGCATGAGCGCGATCGCCCAAGCCACGAGAAACAATCCGAGCGTTGCCGCCTTGTGCATGGCCTCCTAGCTTTCCTTACCGTTGGAGATTGTTCGCGGTCTCCATCATCTTGTCCGACACGTTGATGGCCTTGGACGAGGTGTCGTAGGCCTTCTGGGTGGCGATCATCATGACCATCTCGCGCACCAGCTCCACGTTCGAGGTTTCCAGCGCTCCCTGCCGGATCCGTCCCATGCCCTCGATATCCGCCGGCCCGATGATGGGCTCGCCGGAAGCGGCCGTCTGGAGCAAGAGGTTGTTGCCCATCGCCTGGAGACCCGCCGGGTTGGCGAAGCGCGCCAGGTTGATCTGACCGATGGGGGCCTGCTCCGGCTGGCCCGGCAGCTGTGCGGCCACCTGACCGTTGTTGGCGATGTAGATGTTGGTGGTACCGGCCGGGAACTGGATCTGAGGCTCCAGCTGGAGACCGGTGGAGGTGATCAGGTTGCCCTCGGCGTCCAGCTTGAACGAGCCGTCCCGGGTGTAGGCCACCGTGCCGTCGGCGCGCCGCACCTGGAAGAAGCCCTCGCCGTCGATGGCCAGATCCAGCGCGTTCTCGGTGATCTGGAGGTTACCCTGCTCGTAGAGCTTGGTGATGGCCACCGGGCGCACGCCCAAGCCGACCTGAACGCCGGCCGTGTCCGCGCCGGGCTGGTTGATGGTCTGGTACAGGAGATCCTGGAAGTCGACGTTCGAGCGCTTGTAGGCGGTCGTGTTGACGTTCGACAAGTTGTTGGCGATGGTGTCGATGCGCATCTGCTGGGCCTGCATGCCCGTAGCGGCGGTCCAAATCGCGTGAATCATTCGGCGTAACCTCCTCTGAAGGGCCTACTGGATGCGGCCAAGGTCGTTGGCGGCCTTCTGAAGCATCTGGTCATGCGCCATGATGACCTTCTGCGAGAAGCCGAACGACCGGTTCGCATGCAGGAGCGAGACCATTTCCGTGACGACGTTGACGTTGGAGTGCTCGAGGAATCCCTGCTTGACCCCGCCATCCACCAGCTGGAGCTGGGCGGGGGCGACCGGGAAGGTGGCCATCTGGGCCTCGGGCGGGTTCACCACCACGAGCCTGCCCAGGAAGTCCTCGCCCTGCGTGAGGTTGCCCTCGGGCGAGACCTTGAAAGCCGCGAGATCTCCGGGGAGCACGACGGGAGCGAGCTGGTTTCCGGGCGGGCGAACGGAAAGCACCAGCTCTCCGCTCTTGGTGACCAGCCGGCGCTGCTCGTCGATCGAGAAGTCGCCGTCACGGGTCATGAGCTGGGTGCCATCCTGGCGCTGGACCACGAAGTAACCGGGGTTGGCCAGCGCGAAGGTCAAGGGGCTGCCGGTGGCAACCAGGTTGCCCGGCGTGTCGTAGCGGAACGCGCCCTCCGAGCGGATGCCCTGGCCGACGAGTCCTTGCATGCCGGGCGCCTGACCGGTCATCTCGATCAGCACGTCGCCGAAGCTGGCGCCAAGCAATTCTTTGCGCTTGTAGCCGTTGGTCTCGACGTTGGCGAGGTTATGGGAGATGGTGTTGACCGCGTCCAGCTGGTACATCATCCCGGTGGCCGCGGTGTAGATTCCCCGAAGCATCCTACCTCCTCCCTCTTCCGTTCTGGGCCCGCTCATCCATCGCGTAGATGTAACCGAGCATCTCCTCGATCGCCGGCAGCATCTCCCTCGGGATGGCCGCCTGAACCGTCAGCCCCTTCATCACTTCCGCCACCGCCTGGGCTGCAGCGGGCGTGAGCGCCTGGGATTGGCGTCTGGCTGGCAAGCGAATGGGTTGATTCTCGCTCATCTACAGCACTCCGATCGCCCGACTGAGCTTCCTCAAATCCCGACGCTTGGGCAAGAGCACGCTCACCGCCTTGGCCTGCCCCACCTCGTTGCAGAGGATGGTGGCCACCTGGTAAGGCGTCCGAGCCACCAGCTTGTGACGCAGGTCCGCGAGGCCCCGCTCCAAGAGCTGCTTGACGCCGGCATCGGGAACGTCCAGCCGCACGCTCAGATGTCCCCGGATGACCGTGAAGTCGAGGTGCATCCGCCCGAGATTGCGGGTGTCCACCGCCAGCGCCACCTGCGCGTAACCGGCCGCCTGCGCGGCCGGATCCTGATCCGCCTGGACGAGCAGCTCACCGGGCATCGGCTGCTGATCTCGCCACTGAAAGAAAGGCACGTAAACGGTGTTCTGGGGCTGTTTTAGCAGAAGCTGCTGGGCTGCGATGAAGTCCTTGATTTGGTTCATGCCCTGGGCGACGTCCGGAGGAAGCCTCGAAAGGTCGCCTGAAGCCAATTTACCCATTCGAGCGAAGATTTGCTCAAACTGGGCCAGCTCGCCACCCAGTTTATCGGGACCGTTGCCCAGCTTCCAGAACTGGGTCATGAGGTTTTGAAGCTCGGCGGCCTGCGGAAGCTGACCGTGGTTGCGCATCATCATGGTGAGCCGGGCGAAGAGGTGGCTCATGGGGCCGCCCGAGAGCAGTTGCGTCATGGCGGACATGTTCTCGGCGCTGGCGGGGTGTCCCGAAGCGAAAAGCGCCATGAGGGCCTCCAGGTCCACCAGCGAGGTGGCGCCCATCGTCTGCCAGAGGTGACGCAGCTGGGCGAGGGCGTCTCCGCCCAGGGGAATCCCGTAGCGCAGCATCTGCTGGGCGATGCGCAGGTTCACGGCGTTGGGGGGAACGCCTTGCTGGGCCAAGCGGGCGGCGATGGAGGAGTCGTTGTGGTAGCCGAAGTAGCTGGGGCCTTGCGGGCGCTGGGAAGCGGACTGCTCGATGGAAGGAGCGGTCGGGCCCACGATCCGAGGGGCCTGGGGCGCGCCGCCTCCAGGCCGGATCTCGTTGGAACCCAGAGGGTTCCGGATGTTGATATCGGCCATTCCTGCCCCCTCCGCCCACGCCGGACGGGGTGATGCTTCCCCGTGAGCCTTGTATACCCATGGTCCGCAAGCGCCCAAACCTCCGGACTTCTAGGCCATCCTAGCCAACAAGGCCCCGCCATGGCTGTGATCGGCGAACCTCACGCAAAATTCACGCAGAAATATCGGTGGGCGACCGTTTAGACGCTAGCCCTCCAGGGAAGAGATAGGTAGCCCCAAGCGGGACCAAAACTTGCACCTGCAATTTAGGAGGATGGAATGCAAATCAAGAAGAAGGGTCAGGGCGGTTTCACCCTGATCGAGCTGCTGGTAGTCGTCGTCATCATCGGCATCTTGGCTTCGGTGGCGGTTCCCAACTTCATGGGCGCCCAGGACAAGGCCAAGAACTCGGGCGTTCAGGCGAACGGTCACACCATTCAGATGGCTGTCGAGCAGTACGCCGTTGACTACGCAGGCGTCTACCCCGCCTCGCTTACCGCCGCGGCTGCCGGCGAGGGCTTGGTCATCGGCGCGGCCAGCGACTACCTCACGGCATTCCCCAACACTCCCTGGAACAAGCAGCAGACTGCCAATATCCCCTTTGTCGCCGCGCACTTCGCCAAGAAGGTCAACGAAGTGATCGCCCCCGGTACCATGGCGGTTCCGACCGACATGACCAACTACGGCGCGATCACTTACGACAACGACGGCACCGCCTCCGAGAAGTACGACTTGGCCGGCACGGGCAAGAAGGGCGGCAACGCCATCGTCGTGTTCCGCGTCAAGAACTACTAATCTCGAACCTCTATCCAATCGCAAAGCCGGGGGAAACCTTCCCCCGGCTTCCTCATGAGAACGGCCATGCTTCAAGGAAAGATCATTCGACTCCGCGCCCTGGAACGGGACGACAGCGACGCGCTCCACGACTGGTGGAACGATCCCGAGCTCTGGAGCCAGATGGGCTCCCGGCGCCGCGTCAGCAGCCGCGACGAGCTCGACGCCTGGCTCGATACCGAGCTCGACAAGACCTCCTCCCAGGAGGGCAAGACCCTGGGGATCGAGACCCCGGAGGGCCTGATCGGGACGATCTGGTACGGCGCCTACGATGCGGGCGATCGCCAGACCCTCGTCGGCCTCTACCTGGGCGATGCCGCAACCCGGGGCCACGGCCTCGGAACGGACGCTCTCCAGACGCTGCTCGGCTACCTCTTCGACGATCTCGGCCTCCACAAGGCGAGGCTGCTGGTCTTGGCGACCAATGCGCGGGCGATCGCCTGCTACGAGCGCTGCGGCTTCCAGACCGAGGGACGGCTTCGCGACCACCGCTTCTTCGCGGGCCGGTTCCATGATTTCCTCGAGATGGCCGTTCTGGCCCCGGAGTGGAAGCAAAACTCGGTATAATGCGAGGCATGACGATACCGACGCCTCTCTTCGACCTGGACACGCTCGCTCCCGCCGATCGGCGCGTGGGGGTCTACCTGCATATCCCCTTCTGCGTGAAGAAGTGCTACTACTGCGACTTCGCATGCTATGCGGGGCAGGAAAAACACATCGACGCCTACGTGGAGGCCCTGACGCGCGAGATCGCGGCCTACGCCGGCCTGGAGGCCGAGACGATCTACTTCGGCGGCGGCACCCCCTCGGTGCTCACCCCGCGCCAGCTCGACACGATCATGAGCGCCCTCCACCGGCACCTCCGGATCCTTCCCGGCGCGGAAGCGACCATGGAGGTCAACCCCGGCACCGGCAGCCCCGAGCTCTGGAAGACCGCGCATGACTGGGGCATCCGCCGCATGAGCCTGGGCGTCCAGACCTTTTCGCCCGAGCTGCTGAAGCGGATCGGCCGCGACCACGCCCCCGAGGACGTGCCGCGCACGCTGGAGGCCCTCCGCGACGCGGGCATCACCAACCTCAGCCTCGACCTCATGTACGCCCTTCCCGGCCAGACCATGGCCGACTGGGAGGAGAGCATCACCCAGGCCCTGGCCCTGGAGCCGAAGCATTTCTCGATCTACAGCCTGATCCTCGAGGAGCAGACGGTCTTCGGGGCCTGGCACCGCAAAGGCAAGCTTCAGCTGGTCGACGAGGACCTCGAGATCGCCATGGCCGAGGTCCTGGAGACGCGGATGCGGGGCGCGGGCTTCGAGCAGTACGAGATCTCGAGCTGGACCCAGCCCGGCTTCGAGTCGCGCCACAACACGCGCTACTGGGTCAACGCCCCCTTCATCGGGCTGGGGACGGGGGCGCACTCCTACTGGCGGAACCGCCGCTACGCGCATGGCCGCGGGATCATGGACTACGTCCGGGATCCGCGGCCGGAAATTCCCGCGGAGCCGATGAGCGAGCAGGAGATCCGCGAGGAGCTGATCTTCCTGGGGTTGCGCATGACCCGGGACGGGCTGGAAAAGGCGCGTTACGCGGAACGGTTCGGGGAAGCGCTCGACGCGCGCTACGGCAAGACCGTCCAGCAGCTGGTGGCGGACGGTCTCCTGGAAGATCGGGGCGATCGCCTGCTGTTGACCCCACGCGGGATCATGCTGTCCAACGAGGTCTTTGCGGCCTTCCTCGAGTAAGCGGGCTTACTTGGAAAAGCGGGCGATCAGCTCCTCGTAGGCGGCGATTTCCGTTTCCATGAAGCGGCGCAGCTGGGGGGCCAGGTCTTCACCGCCTTCTTCGAGGCGTTGCTGGTGCTTGGCGATGTAGGCCTTGGCCCAACCGAGGTTTTCCTTGTCGAAGTACTCGCATTCGATAGGCTCGAAGGCGATCGCAGGCATCGTCCCGGTGGTCATGGTCCCCCTTCCGCCCCTCTGGGGCTTCCTTCCTTCTTGTAACTCAAGGCGTGTTATAATTCAAGCCTTAATACGGGCTTAATAGGAGCCCGCGGTATACATGAGAAGGGGGGCGGTCGCTTGCGATCCGTACTCGTCATCGGCAGCGGCCTGACCGGGCTTTGGACAGCGCTTTCGCTCGCCGATCATGGCCTGGACGTCAACCTGGTCACCAAGCAGAACCTGATGGATTCCAACACCCGATACGCCCAAGGCGGGATCGCGGTGGCCGTCACGCCGGACGACTCTCCGGATTTGCATGCCCAGGACACGATCGCAGCGGGAGCGGGTCTCTGTGACCCGGACGCCGTGAGGATCCTCACCGAAGAAGGCCCCGCTCAATTGCGTGCCTTGGTCGAGACCGGGGTTCACTTCGACCGCGAACAGGACGGGCGCTTGGCCGTCACCCTGGAGGCCGCCCATTCCCGGCGGCGGGTGGTGCATGCGCTGGGAGACGCCACGGGTCTCGAGATCGAGCGCGCGCTCGCGGAGAAGGCGAGCCGCCATCCGAAGATCACGATCCGCGAGCATCACTTCGTCCAGGATCTCGTAGTGGACGGCCGTTGCCGCGGGGCCCTGGTGATGGACGCCGAGGATCGGGTGAGCTTCCTGGCGGCGGATGCGACCGTGCTGGCGGCCGGCGGCCTGGGGCAGGTCTACCGCTACACCACCAATCCTCCGACGGCCACCGGTGATGCGGTCGGGCTGGCATGGCGTGCGGGCGCGGTGCTCGCCGACATGGAGTTCATGCAGTTTCATCCCACGGCCCTGACGCATCCCGGAGTGCGGACCCACCTGATCTCGGAGGCCGTCCGGGGCGAGGGGGCGATCCTGAGAAACGCGAAGGGCGAGGCGTTCATGGAGCGCTACGACGCCCGCAAGGAGCTGGCGCCCCGGGACGTGGTGGCGCGCGCCATTGCCGCCGAGATGGCCCAGGACGGCCGGGGGTTCGTCTGGCTGGATCTCCGCCATCTGAGCGCCGAGCTGGTGCAGTCGCGCTTCCCCAACATCGTGGCGTTCTGCCGGGAGAACGGCTTCAACTTGCCTCAGGACATGCTGCCGGTGGCTCCGGCGGCGCATTACTTCATCGGCGGAGTCCAGACCGATCTCTGGGGCAGGGCCTCGATTCCGGGTCTCTACGCCGCGGGCGAAGCCGCGGCCACGGGGCTGCATGGCGCCAACCGCCTGGCGAGCAACTCCCTGATGGAGGCGGCGGTCTTCGGGCGCCGGGTTGCCGAGGCCATTGCCGAGCTGGACCCCACACCGGAGGAAGAGGACTTCACCGCCCCGTTGCCCGCTCCGCTCGCCTCGACGGGCCCATCCGGCGCACTGGGTGCCATGCGCGCCGAGTTGCAAGCCGAGATGTGGGCGAACGTGGGGTTGCTCCGCCAGGAAGAGGGCCTTCAAGCAGCCTTGGCTCGGATTACCGCCTGGCAGGAAACCCTCGAATCGGGTCCCCGCGAGGAGCGGTCCCGGGAGTTCTGGGAGCTTCGCAACCTCTTGACGTCTGCCCGTCTGATCACCGAAGCCGCGCTCTGGCGCAAGGAGAGCCGCGGCGTCCACGCCCGCACCGATTACCCCGAAATGGACGATTCATGCCGAAAGCACTTCCTACAAGCACGCACCTCGCCCACGCCGGCCTCCACCCGCTGACGCTCGATCCCATCCTCGAGCATGCGTTGCGCGAGGACTGGGCCTGGGGGGATCTGACCAGCACCCTGATCGTGCCTCCGGACGTCATGGGCCGGGCCGAGTTCCTGTTCAAGCAGGACGGCGTCGTGGCGGGGCTTCCGGTGGTCGCGCGGATCTTCCATCTGGTGGACCCGGCGCTCACGCTCCAGTTGCTCGCTCAGGATGGCGATCGCATCCGCAAGGGAACGATCGTGGCCGAGGCCCATGGCTCCGCCCGTTCCCTGTTGATGGCCGAGCGCGTGGCCTTGAACCTCCTGCAACGCATGTCGGCCACGGCGACCCTGGCGCGGACGTACTCCGACGCGCTGGAGGGAACCCACACGCAGCTGCTGGACACCCGCAAGACGACCCCGGGCCTGCGCCTGCTGGAGAAGTACGCCGTCCGCGTCGGCGGCGGGCGCAACCATCGCTTCGGGCTGGCGGACGCCATCATGATCAAGGACAACCACATCGAGATCGCCGGCTCGATCGCCGAGGCAGTCCGGCGGGCCCGCGCGGGCGCGCCCATGACCACCCGGATCGAGGTGGAGACCGAGTCGCTGGAGATGGTTCGCGAGGCGCTGGAAGCAGGGGCTGACATCATCATGCTGGACAACATGGCCCCCGAGACGATGCGTGAGGCGGTCGCGTTGATCGACGGCCGGGCCATCACGGAAGCGTCGGGTGGCATCACGCTGACGAGCATCCGGCACGTCGCCGAGACCGGGGTGGACTTCATCTCGGTCGGAGCGCTGACGCATAGCGCCGGCAGCCTGGACATCAGCCTCGATCTTCACACGGCCTGATTCCGTCCCACAACGCTCCTTCCTCACGATGCCCCTTCGCCTCTACTGGCCGAAGGGGCATCGTGGTAAACTGCGCTCAGCCGCGGCACCCGTGGCTAGCGACAGCGCTCACGGCTAGGCGACGGCGCCCGCGGCGAGGCGACAGCGCCCGCAGCGAGGCGAAGGAAGGCGTTATGAGGATCACCTTGGTCGAGACTTACGCCACATTCGCCCCCGACGTCGTCCGTCGCTGCCTACGCTGGATCCACTTTCCCGAAACGCCGAGCAAGCCCCCCTTCGAGACCGCCGCTCGAGCCTTCCTCTCGGATCTCCTCGAGACCTGGATCCGGCAGATGCAGGGGCAGTCCCGTCCGGAGGACCACGCCCGGCTCAGCCGGGACCTCATGGAGCTGCAGCATCACGGCGTCGATTACCCTCGCCTGGTCAGCCTTTGCTTCGACTTGCCCCGCGAGGTTCGCGAGGCCTACCGGGAGATCGGAGTGAAGGGGGAGGACGACGGGATCTGGATGCTGGACGATCTGGTCCATGCCCTGATCCAGGAGCGAGCCATCCAGACCTGGGAGAGCCTGGGAGCGCGCAGTCGAGAGCTCGAGGACGCCAACCGGCAATTGAAGGAACTCGACGTGCTCCGCCGCAACCTCCTCTCCAACGTTACCCACGAGCTGCGGACGCCACTGTCGGGCATCCTGGGCTACGGCGAGATCCTGGAGGAAGAGCTGACGGGACGGCTCAGCTCGGAGCAGCATGAGCTCCTTCAACGCCTGCTGGCCGATGGCTACCGCCTGCGCGAGCTGATCAACACCATGCTCGACCTGAGCCAGATCACCGCCGGAAAGCTCAGCCTGGACATCCAGCCCCTCGATATCGGCTTGATCCTCCAGCCCGCATGCGAGCAGCAGCTCGACCTCGCGGCCGCCAAGCCGCTCAGCATCAGCCTGGTGATCGATCCCGACCTCCCGCTGGTGCGCGGGGATCCCAACCATGTCTACCAGATCGTGGCGAACCTGCTCTCCAATGCGGTGAAGTTCACCCCGCCCGGGGGCCGGATCGCCGTCCGGGCATGCCTGAAGTGCGAAGCGGGATGGCTGAAGGACCCGGAACGCCAGGAGGCGGTCATCGTGGAAATCAGCGACACCGGGATCGGGCTGGCCCCGGAGAAGCTCGCGATGCTCTTCACCTCGTTCTACCAGGCCGATCCCTCGGCGACGCGCCAGTTCGGGGGCATGGGACTCGGATTGTCCCTGGTGAAAAGCCTGGTGGAGCTGCACGGCGGGCGCGTCTGGGCGGAGAGTACGCTGGGCGAGGGCAGCACGTTCTCGTTCTCCCTCCCGACGTGGACGTCCGAGGACACGATGGTTTGAGCCGCGGAGGGCTCGCGATAGCGTACAATGGGGCCATGCAGATTCGACACCTTCCCTCCTCTGAGGCCGTGAGCCTTGAATTGGCCCAGGCGATCGCCCGGGCATTGAAGCCTGGGGCCCGTTTGGCCCTCCCCAGCGGCGAAACTCCGCGCCTGGCCTATGCCCTCCTGGGTGAGTGGGTCGCGGCCGGACGGATCTCGTTTGCGGGGACCCAGCTCTTCGCCCTGGACGAGTACCGGGGCCTCCCGGCGGATCATCCGGATTCCTTCGCGCACTTCTTCGCCGAGGCGCTGCTTTCGCGCATCGACTTGCCCGAGGGGGCCTTCCATGCCCCCCGGGGGGACGCGGAGGACGCGGGAGCCGAGACGCATCGCTACGAGGCGCTCATTGCCGACGGCGGCCTGGATCTCGCCGTGCTCGGCATTGGCCGGAACGGCCACATCGCCTTCAATGAGCCCAGCGATCGGCTGGTGGTGAAGACGCATGTCGCCCGCCTCGCGGACATGACGCGCGAGGGGATGCCCTCCAGCCTCCACGCGATCCACCAGGGGCTCACCATGGGAGTCGGCACGATCACCCGAGCCCGCAAGGTGCTCCTGGCGGCGACCGGAGCCTCGAAAGCCTCGGCCATCGCGCGGGCTTTCGGGGGGCTCGTGGATCCGCGTTGTCCCGCGTCGGTCCTGCAGTTGCATCCCGACGCGGAGGTCCTGCTCGATCCGTCGGCGGCAAGCTTGCTCGGCTAGCGAGCCCACCCAGCCGCGTCCCCCCGCTCTCATCCCCGTCACCCCCGCGCAAAATCCTCTAGCGCCCGCGGCTGTTGCGAAAGGCAGCGAGCGTTAACCGAGAACCACATGGATAGAGGCAGAAAGTCAAAGCTCGCTGTCCTGCAGCAACGACGATCGCTCTAATGAGCGAAGCTTTACTTCGGGATTTTGCATCGCCCCCGGCGATTCAAGCGGGGGCCCAGTGGATTCCCGCGTTCGCGGGAATGACGTTCAAGGATGCGGGAATGACGCAATCGGGCGCGGGAGTGACGCTATCGGGCCGAGGAGTAGTCGTCGGTTTCGCCTGAATGCTAGAATGAAGCAGCAAGATCCTGCTTGCCCATTTCCAGTCGGGAGGTTGCCGTGACTCGAGCGCGCACCATGCCGTTGTTTCTCAACGAAACGCAGAATTTGCTCTTGCAGCGGCCGAAGCGCCGCGAAGATACCGAATGGGAGCGTCATGACGACGGCTCCGTCACCCTCACGATCGCCGCGTCCGGGCTGACCCGGCTCTTCGGCCCCCGCAGCCATCGGCTGGATGCCGTCAGCGGCCGCGTCTGGGAGCTGGCGGACGGCTCTCGGAGCGTCCATGAGATCGGAAAGACCCTCTTCGGAGAGTTCGGCGAACGGGTCGAACCGGCGCAAGACCATGCCGCGTCGGCCGTCATGCGGCTCCGCAAGCTCCAGGCCCTGGACTTCTTGAACTAGACCGGAGATTCCATGCCTCGCTTCCACGCGCTGGCGGCCGCCATGTTGGCGGCGGCCTTGGCGGTATCCTGTTCCGCTCCGCCCAAAGCGGGCCCCGGGGGTCAGGACGCTCGAACCCTGGGTAAGGAGGGCGAGCCCGTCTATGGCGGCACGCTGATCTTCGGCAAGGGGCGGGACGCCACCCGCCTGGATCCGGCCGACACCACCGATGGGGAGTCCTCCATCGTGACGGAGAACGTCTTCGACAAGCTGATCCACTTCCAGGAGGACTCGACGGCGCTCGAGCCGGGACTGGCGACCTCCTGGGACGTCGCTCCCGACGGGAAGGCCTACACCTTCCATCTGCGCCGGGGCGTCACCTTCCACGACGGGACGCCGTTCGATGCCGCCGCCGTCGCGGTCAACTTCGAGCGCCAGCGCAAGCCGCTCGAAGGCCAGCAGTTCGAGTTCTGGCAGAGTTTCTTCGAGCCGGTGGTGGACGCGGTCACGGTGATCGACCCGCAGACCGTCCGGGTCACGCTCAAGGAGCACGACGCGACCTTCCTCAGCAACCTCGCGATGTTCTCGATGGGCATGGTCTCTCCGGCCTCGTTGGCCCGGTACGGCGCCGACGTCTCCCGCCATCCCGTGGGCACCGGTCCCTTCCGCTTCGTGAAGTGGGAGCCCAACCAGAAGATCGTGCTGGCAGCCAACGAGGCCTACTGGGGCGGGCGTCCCTACCTGGACAAGCTGATCTTCAAGCCGGTCCCCGAGAATGCCGTGCGCCTGCTCGAGCTGGAGGTGGGCGCCATCCATGGCATGAGCGGGCTGAATCCGGACGACACCGCCCGGGTCGAGGCGAACGCCGAGCTGAGCTTCCTGCAAGAGCCGGGCATGAACATCGGCTACCTCGCGATGAACAACGATCGCAAGCCCTTCGACCAACTGAAAGTTCGGCAGGCCCTCAACCACGCCATCAACAAGCCGGCCCTCATCAAGGCCTTCTTCGCGGACGGCCGCCTTGGCGAAGCCGCCAAGAACCCCATGCCCCCCACGCTCTGGGGCTACAACGACGCCATCCGGGACTATGCCTACGATCCCGCGCGCGCCAAGCGCCTCTTGGCCGAGGCCGGCTACCCCCGGGGCTTCGAGATGGAGCTCTGGGCCCTGCCGGTGGTCCGGCCCTACATGCCTCAAGGCCAGCGGGTGGCCGAGGCCATCCAGTCGGATCTCGCCAAGATCGGCGTCAAGGTGCGGATCACCACCTACGAGTGGGGAACCTACCTCGACAAGCTCGGCAAGGGGGACCACCAGGCGGCCCTGATCGGCTGGATCGGCGACAACGGCGACCCCGACAACTTCCTCTACAACCTGCTGGACGCCAGCAACGCCCGCAAGGGCGGCTCCACCAACTACGCCTTCTACCGGGGGCAAGAGGCCCATCGCTTGCTCCTGAAGGCCCGGCGGGTCTCGGATCCCGCGGAGCGCATGCGGCTCTACGAGGAGGCGCAGGTCGCCATCCACCGGGACGCGCCATGGGTGCCGCTGTTCCACGCCAAGCAGATGGCTGCGGTCCGGGCCAACGTCCGCGGCTTCACGCTCCACCCCACGGGCAAGGCGCATTTCGCCCGGGCATGGTTCGCCCCATCGACGACGCGCGAGGAGACGCCATGATCGCGATGCTGTTTCGCCGCCTGCTGCTGCTCGTGCCCATCCTCTTCGGGGTGACCGTGATCGTCTTCGGGGCCGTGAGGCTGGTGCCGGGAGACCCGGCACAGGTCATGCTGGGAGAGCGGGCCAGCCCCGAGGCGATCGCCCGGGTCCGCGAATCCCTCGGCCTGGACAAGCCCCTGCCGGTTCAGTTCGCCGCCACCGTCGGGCGCATGGCCCGCGGGGACCTCGGCCGCTCCATCGTCTCCGGCGCTCCGGTGACCCAGGAGATCTCCCAGCGCTTTCCCGCCACGGTCGAACTGGGCGGGGCGGCGCTCGCGATCGCCCTGATCGTCGGCATCCCGCTGGGGATCCTGGCCGCCGCCCGCAAAAACTCCTGGATCGACGTCCTGAGCACCTCGGGGGCGCTCGTTGGTGTCTCGATGCCCATCTTCTGGCTGGGCTTGGTCCTGATGCTGCTCTTCTCGGCCCAGCTGCGGATCCTGCCGCTGTCGGGGAGGCTGGACCTCGCGCTGGACATCGTCCCGGTCACGGGGTTCTACCTGCTGGACTCCCTGCTGCGCGGGGACTTCGCCGCCTTCCGCTCGGCGGGGCTTCACCTGATCCTGCCGGCGCTGACCCTGGCCACCGTGCCCATGGCCATCATCGCCCGCATGACCCGCGCGGCCATGCTGGAGGTGCTGGGAGCGGACTACGTCCGCACTGCCCGCGCCAAGGGCCTCGGCGAGCGCGCCGTGGTCTGGCGGCATGCCCTGAAGAACGCCGCCATCCCCATCGTCACCGTGGCCGGCCTCCAGCTCGGCTACCTGCTCTCGGGAGCGGTCATCACCGAGACCATTTTCAGCTGGCCCGGAATCGGCTCTTTGGCGGTACAATCGGTATTCTCGCGGGACTTCCCGGTCCTGCAAGGCTGCGTGCTGGTCTTCGCCACCTGCTTCGTGCTGGTCAACCTGGCCACCGACCTGCTTTACACCCGGATGGATCCGAGGCTGCGATAGGGAAGACTAGATGGCGACCACGATCGTGCCCCAAGCCGCAACCGACACTCCCCCCGCCGAGGGCTGGCAAGCCTGGGCGCGCCGCTTTCTCAGGAACCGCTCGGCGGTCTGGGGAGCCGTTCTGGTGCTGGGATTCCTGATCGTGGCCGCCGTGGGGCAAGTCATGCCCTACGACCCCACCGCCCAGAACCTCGCCGAGCGCCTCTCCCCCCCCAGCCTCGCCCACCCCCTGGGCACCGACGACCTGGGCCGCGACATCGCCTTGCGAATCGTGGCCGGGGCCTGGATTTCCCTGCAGGTGGGGCTGATCTCGGTGGCGATCGCCCTGATCCTCGGCACCACCCTGGGCACGCTCGCGGGGTATGCCGGAAAGTGGATGGACGAGACGATCATGCGGGGGATCGACGTCATGATGGCCTTCCCCGGCATCCTCTTGGCCATCCTGATCGTCGCCATCATGGGCCCCAGCCTCACCAACGCCATGATCGCCATCGGGCTGGTCAACGTCCCCGTTTACGCCCGGCTCGTCCGAGCCTCGGTCATGGGCGTCAAATCCCAGGAGTTCGTGGAAGCCGCCCATGCCTCGGGCGCCTCGCACGCCGCCGTGGTCTTCCGCCACGTCCTCCCCAATTGCCTCACCCCGCTCATGGTCCAGGCCACCCTCGGCATCGCCACCGCCATCCTCGAGACCGCCGGCCTCTCCTTCCTGGGACTCGGCGCCCAACCTCCCCTGCCCGAATGGGGCACCATGCTGAACAACGCCAGAGCCTTCATCCGCTCGGCTCCATGGACCGTGACCTTCCCGGGCCTCGCCATCATGCTCGTCGTGCTGGGCTTCAACCTCCTGGGTGACGGCCTCAGAGACTTGCTGGATCCCAAGACCCGGCGTCAGGTGTAGATTATGGCGATTCGCGAGATCCGCTACCAGGGCCTGCGCTGGCTCGACATCCCCCAGGCGAGCGCCGAAGACATCGCCTACCTCGAGGAGAACTTCCCGTTCCACCCGCTGGACTTCGACGACCTGACCAGCCGTTGGCAGCGCCCGAAGCTGGACGAGTACGACGATTACCTCTTCCTGGTGCTGCAGTTCCCGGTCTACGACAAGGAGCTGCGGGTGACGACGCCGTCCGAGGTGGACATCTTCGTGGGGCCGGACTTCCTGATCACCATCCACAAGGGGCGGGTCTGGCCGCTGGACCGCAAGTTCGAGGCCTGCGAGCAAGCCGAGAATCGGCGCGAGGAGAGCATGAGCATGGGCTCGGGCTACCTCTTGTACCGGATCATCGACGACCTGGTCGATCACTTCTTCCCGCTCGTCTACAAGATCGAGCGCAACGTCCAGGAAATCGAGGACATGATCTTCGAGCACGGCGGCCGCGAGACGGTCGAGGAGATCTCGGTCCTGCGGCGCGACATCATCGCCTACCGCCGGATCGTCAAGCCCTTGATGCCCGTCATCTCCCGCCTGGAATATCTCAAGAGCCGGCTGATCCACGAGGACCTCGAGGTGTACTTCTCGGATATCGGCGACCACCTCGCCCGGGTCTGGGAATCCCTGGAGGACCAGAAGGGCATCATCGAGGCCCTCAACGACACCCATGACTCCTTGATCTCGCACCGCACCAACGAGGTCATCCAGGCCCTCACCATCATCTCCGTGATCATCCTGCCCCTGACCCTGGTCTCCGGGCTCTACGGGATGAACGTCCGACTGCCGTTCGGGGGAACGCCTCATGCCTTCGAGGCCATCCTGGCCCTGATGGGCGTGACCGCCCTCGCCATGCTGATCGTCTTCAAGTCCCGCCGCTGGATCTGACGCGCCATCCCGCAGCCCCCTCCCAAACTCCGCAGAAACCACGGTCGTCCGGGGCTCCGCTTCGTGAAAGACTGTAGCAAGCAAGCGTCTTTCCGGAAGGATGGGGGGGGAATGACATCGTTCAAATTCTCGGAGCGCCCGTTGAGCGTCGAGCCTGGGGCCGCCTCCCGAGTATTCAAGGGGGCCGTCGCGGGAGCGACCGCCGGCGGAACCGCCGGAGCGCTGGCTGGGGCGACCGTGCTCGGCGTGGGAGCGCTCTTTGCCGGCTGGGCCGGCGTCATGGTCGGTGGCGTGGCCGGAATCGCCTGGGGCATGCGCTCGTCGGATCCTGAGAAGATCCGGAACCGCCCCCTCATGATCCAAGATCCCCTGGTCGGCGAGAAGACCGTCTACGTCAGCGCCGAGCAATGGCGCGCGTTGAAGGCCCACATGGCGCAAGGGTTCGCCTACGACGAATTTCCCGCCCCCCTGGACCGGCAGTTCCAATCCGCCGCCCCTCCCGAGCCGAGCGAGGCCTGAGCATGAAGCAGCGTCAAAGCATCACCTTCCTGGTTCCGGCCTCGGAAACCACGAAGGTCGTCGCCGCCATCCGCGAGAACTTCGCCAACTGCCTGATCGGCCGAAAGCCGCATGATACCGATAGCGTGATGCTGGCCGTCACGCTCTACGCGGAATCGGCGGAGGTCATGCTCCAGCGCCTCTCGGCCCTGGGAGCCGACACGACGGAATTTGGAGCCGCCCGGCCTTCCTCGGGGACGCTCAGCGAGCTGATCACGGCGATCAAGAAGAAACAAGCGTAAGCCGCGGCAAGGGGAGGACGGGGATCCCCCGCGCGCCCCGCGCTAAACATGAGATAATGAGGCCTGATGTCGCCCTCGACGGGGTACTAGAAACCGGATGGCCTCATGACTGCAGCAGGTGGTGCCGCGGCCGCGGCGAGCGGCTACGATCCGATCCTGGTGATCCTCTCGGTGGCGATCGCCATCGGAGCGGGCTACACGGCCCTCGACATGGCGGGCCGCGTCGCGCTTTCCCAGGGGCTCTCGCGCCGGCTCTGGCTGGCGGGAGGGGCCTTCGCCATGGGCCTGGGCATCTGGTCGATGCATTTCACCGGCATGCTGGCCTTCCACGTGGGTCAGACCCTGATGACCTACGACGTGACGCTGACCGTCGCCTCGATGCTGGTGGCGATCGCCGCGTCATGGTGGGCGCTCTGGGTCGCGAGCCGGCCGCGCATCCGCCCCCGGAACCTCATCGCCGGCGGCTTCCTCATGGGCTTCGGGATCGCCGCGATGCACTACGTCGGCATGGCCGCCATGCGCATGCCCACGGTCACCGGCTATGATCCATGGCTCGTCATGGCCTCCCTGGTGATCGCCGTCGCCGGCTCGATCGCGGCCCTCTGGCTGACCTTCCGGCTGCGCGAGCAAGCCTCCACGGTCTGGAGCGGCCTGCGGATCGCCAGCGCCACGCTGGTCGGAGTGGCGATTTCCGGGATGCACTACGTCGGCATGGCCGCCGCCCACTTCTCCGTGACTCCCACCCCCACCCAGGCCCCTGTCCTGCAAATCGGCAGCCTGGGCGGCGCCGCGATCGCCGCCGGAACCCTGATCATCCTCACGATCGCCCTCCTCAGCTCCTACAAGCAGCGCCTGGAGGATGTCGTCACCTCCCAGGCCTACGAAACCCTCAAGAAGGCCGAGCGGCAGTTCCGGAGAATCCTGGAGGCCTCCCCCGATCCCACCATCCTGGTCAACCAGGAGGGCCGGATCACGCTGGCCAGCCCCCAGACGGAGCAGATCTTCGGCTACAGCCAAGCGGAGCTAGTCGGCCAGCCCGTCGAGATCCTCATGCCCGCGCGCTTTCGCGCCGCCCATGGCCATCACCTGCGGGGCTTCTTCATGGCCCCGCGCATGCGCCCGATGGGCTCGGGGCTGGAGCTGTCCGCCGAGCGCAAGGACGGCACGGAGTTCCCCATCGAGGTCAGCCTCAGCCCGCTGGAGGGCGAAGATCTACCGGCGGTGCTGGCCGTGATCCGGGACATCACCGAACGCAAGCAAGCCGAAGCGGCGATCGCCCAGCGCAGCGCCGAGCTGGAGAAAGCCAACGAGGCCCTTCGAACGGCCGACCGCTACAAGGACGAGTTCCTCTCGGTCATCAGCCACGAGCTGCGCACGCCCCTCAACTTCATCACCGGCTTCGCCAGCATCCTCGAAGACGAGGTGGCCGGCCCCCTCAACGAGACGCAGCAATCGTACATTCACAAGATCTTGAACGGCGCCGACCGCATGCTGGAGCTGGTCAACAACCTGCTCGACATGAGCCGGATCCAGGCCGGAAAGCTCCACATCGAGCCGGATCTCGCCGACTACGTCCCCATCGTCCAGGAGGCGCTCGCTCCCCTGCGCCCCCTCAGCGATCAGAAGCAGATCTCCCTCACCCTGGACGCCCAGGACCACCCCCGGCTCATGGTCGACGCCCGCCGCCTGATCCAGGTGCTGACCAACCTGGTGGACAACGCCATCAAATTCACGCCCCAGGGAGGCGAGATCCAAGTGCGCGTCCGGCACGCCGGCGACACCATCCTCACCGAGGTGACGGATACCGGGCCCGGCATCTCCGAGGAGTCCGTCGCCAAGCTCTTCAAGCCCTTCTCCCAGGTCGACATGAGCTCGACCCGGCGGGTCGGCGGGACCGGCCTGGGCCTGACCATCAGCAAAGCCTTCGTGGAAGCCCACGGCGGCCAGATCGGCGTTCGAAGCCGGCCCGGAGAAGGCAGCACCTTCTGGTTCACCCTGCCGCTTCCCGAATAACCTCCCACGGCATCACCGCCAGCGTTTGCGCGCGATCGCATGCCTGAAGTGGCCTCAGGGCCGCCGCTCGGGGATAACTACGCTCGCTCTAAGCAAGGAAGCATCCTATACTCCAGGCAAGTCCTCGTTCCACCGCCGTCGATTCCTGGAGCCCTCGCCATGTCGCATGCCTCCCGCCCCTCCTTCTCCTCGCGCTTCTCGGGGTTGCTCCCGGCATGGATCGTGCTGGCGCTCGGCCTCTGTTGCACGGCGATCGCCTGGCAGTTGGGCAACGTGCGCGAGCGCGAGGCGGCGCAGCAGCGCTTCCTCCTGAGAGCCGAGCAGATGGAGCGCGCGATTCACACCCGCATGCTCAGCTACGAGGGCCTGCTGAGCGGAGGGGTCGGGCTCTTCGAGGCCGTCGGCGAGGTGGATCGGCGTCAGTGGCGCACCTACATCGACTCCCTGGACCTCGAGACCCGCTTCCCCGGCATCCTCGGGATCGGCTACACGCAGCGCATCCCCGCCGCCGACCTGGAGGCGCATCAGCGCCGGATCCGGGCGGAGGGCTTTCCCGGCTACGTCGTGACCCCGCCGGGAGCGCGCGCGGAGTACCACTCCATCATCTACCTGGAGCCGTTCAGCGGGCGCAACCTACGCGCCTTCGGCTACGACATGCACTCCGAACCCATTCGCCAAGCGGCCATGGACCTGGCCCGGGACACGGGCTCGCCGGCCTTCAGCCGCAAGGTCACCCTGGTGCAGGAAACGGATCGGGATCGCCAGGCGGGGTTCCTCCTCTACGTCCCGGTCTACCGCGACGGCATGCCCCTCGCCACCCCGTCACAGCGACGCGAGGCCCTGAAGGGCTTCGTCTACGCCCCCTTCCGGATGAACGACCTCATGCGCGGCATCATGGGAGACCAGTTCCCGGACCTGGACCTCATGATCGCCGACGGAGCAACTTTCGGGTCCGGGGAGCTCCTTTACGACTCGGGCGCAGAGCGGCCGAAAACCGGTTCGAAACGGGAAAGCCTCTACGGCCAGACGCGCCCCTTCGCGCTCAACAACAGCACCTGGACCCTGCAAGTGAAGAGCCGGCCGGAGTTCGAGGCCCAGGCGGGGTTCGGCCGGCAGGGCTGGTTCCTGGGCGGGGTGATCATCAGCTTCCTGCTCTTCGGGATCGCCTGGAGTTTGATCTCGCACCGAGCCCGGGCCCGCGCGCTCGCCCTGGAAATGACCCATGCCCTGCGCGAAAGCGAGGAACGCTTCCGGGCCATCCACGATCATGCGGCCCTCGGCATCGTCCAGACGACCCCCGAAGGCACGATCGTGCATACCAACCCGGCTTTCCAGCGCATGCTCGGCTACACCGAGGAGGAGCTGCAGGACACGCACTGGTCCCAGTTCACCCTGCTCGACGATCACGCCGAGAATCAGCGCTACCGCCGGGAGATGCTGCGCGGCGAGCGGAGCGCCTACCACATGGAGAAGCGCTACATCTGCAAGGATGGCCGGACCGTCTGGGCGAACCTGGCCGTGACCGGAGTCCGGCGGCAAGACGGCACGCTCGACTTCATGGTGGCCCTGATCGAAGACATCACCGCCCGCAAGCAGCAAGAGGAAGTGATCGCGCATCAGGCCTTCCATGACGCCTTGACGGGCCTCCCGAACCGCATGCTCTTCGCCGATCGGCTGGACCAAGCCATGGTGAAAGCGCGGCGAAACAACACCCCGATGGCGCTCCTTTACCTGGACCTGGATCACTTCAAGAACGTGAACGACGCCTTGGGCCATGCCGCCGGCGATACCTTGCTTCAAGACGTCGCCCACCGCCTGCGCTCCTGCGTGCGCTCGAGCGACACCGTCGCCCGCCTCGGCGGGGACGAGTTCACCGTCTTGCTCCCCGTCGTCGACGGCCCCCACGGGGCCATCACGGTCGCCCAGAAGATCCTGCAAGCCCTGCCCAAGACCTTCGAGATCGACGGAGTGCCGCTCACGGTCACGCCGAGCATCGGCATCAGCCTCTTCCCGGAGCTGGCCCCCGACGCCGAGACCCTGGTCCAGCAAGCGGACGCGGCCATGTACGCCTCGAAACAGGCCGGCAGGAACCGCTATACCCTCTACGCTCCCGCGCCGGCCGCACGCCGAAGCTCCGAAGGAGACCGAGAGACCGGAGCGTCGGAGTTGCCCCCAAATCCACCCGCTGATACCATGCCAACGACTCCGATCGGCGCTCATGCCTGCCGGACGCCACTTTCCCGTCCTTAATCCCGCGCAATCCCCCCCGAGGGCCGGGAGATCCCCAAGGAGGAACGATGACCCCCAATGCCCCCACGTCCCCCCAGAGCGTCGGCTCGCCCTTTGCCATGCTGGCCGCCGTCGCGCCCCCGACCCACGCAATCTTGCGGATCGGCGCCGCGCTCCTGATGATTCCGCACGGCGCCCAGAAGCTCTTCGGGGTGCTGGGCAAGGACGCGGTGCCCCTCTTCACCCAGTACGGGTTCGCCGGGGTGGTGGAGTTTTTCGGCGGCATCCTGATCGCCCTCGGTCTGCTGACGCGCCCGGCCAGCGCCCTCATGTGCCTGTTGATGATCGCGGCGTACGTCGTCGGCCATGCGGGTCAGGGGGCTTTGCCGATCCTCAATCGCGGCGAGATGGCCCTCCTTTACGCGCTGATCTTCGCCTTCGTCGCTGCCAACGGTGCGGGCCCCTGGAGCCTCGACGCCTGGCTGCGCAGCCGGCGCGGGCGCTGACCCCGAAACTCGCCACGGGGAGCGAGGTCCCGCGCAGAGGCCTTGCCTCGGGGAATCCGGATTGTTACGATATGTGACAATCCGAAAGGAGAATCCTTGCCGTGCGGCAAGGCCTTTCGCACGGGTCACCCCGAGGAGGACGCCATGGCCAAGCACCCCGACTCCTATTCCGCCGGAACTTCCCCCCTGGCGGTCCTGGGCCCCGCACTGCATGCGATCCTGAGGATCGGCGCGGGATTGCTCTTCATGCAGCACGGCGCCCAGAAGCTCTTCGGCGTGCTCGGCGAACAGGCCGTCCCGCTCGTCTCGCTGATGGGCCTCGCGGGGGTCCTGGAGTTCTTCGGGGGCCTGCTCATCGTCCTCGGACTGCTGACGCGCCCGGTGGCCCTGATCCTCGCCCTCCAGATGCTCGTCGCCTACGTCATGGCCCACGTCCCCCGGGGACCGTGGCCGATCCTGAACGCCGGGGAGCTCGCGCTCCTCTACATGCTCATCTTCCTCTTCCTCGCCGGGAACGGCTCCGGGCCCTGGAGCCTCGATCACGTCCTGAAGCAGCGTCGCCCCCAGTGATGCCTGCCGCCTGGGGCCGTGCCGCAGGCGGCTTGGCCCCGCCGGCTCCCTCGAACGGGCGAAACGACGGCATTCTCCTGGTAGAATAAGGCCCAGGCCCTGAGGGGGCCTGCAGCCATGACCCAACGCGGAACGCTGGGCGTTCCGGCACCTTGGAGCACCCTGATTGAAGACGACCTCCCCCGCCGGCACGGCCGCGCATCCCGCGGCGACCGCGGCCCTGATCGTCCTGCTGGGAGCGCTGACGGCCATCGGCCCCGCCTCCATCGACATGTACCTGCCCAGCCTTCCGAGCATCGGGAAGGATCTGGGGGCGGCGACCCGGGACGTGCAGCTGACGCTCGCCGTCTACTTCATCGGGCTGGCGCTCGGGCAGTTGCTCTACGGCCCGATCTCGGATCGTCTGGGGCGCAAGAAGCCGATGCTGGTGGGGCTCGGCCTCTTCACGCTCGCCTCGTTCGGCTGCGCCTTCGCCCCGAACATCTGGGCCCTGGTGGCGTTCCGCTTCCTCCAGGCCATGGGGGGCTGCGCCGCGATGGTCATCGCGCGGGCCGTCGTCCGGGACGTCTTTCCGGTGCAGGACGCGGCCCGGGTCTTCTCGCTGATGACCCTGGTGATGGGAGTCGCGCCGATCCTCGCGCCCATGGCGGGAGCAGGCTTGCTGGCCTTCTTCGGCTGGCAGGCGATCTTCGTCGCGCTGGCGGCCTTCGGGGCGATCGCCCTCCTCGCCGCCGCCGGAGGCTTGCCGGAGACGCGCCCCGCCGCCACCCGCCCCTCCAACGCCGCGACCTCGCTGGGAGACGACCTGCGCCACCTGCTCAAAGACCGGCACTTCCTGGGCTTCACCCTGGCCGGCAGCATGGCCAACGCCGGAATGTTCGCCTACATCTCGGGCTCGCCGTTCGTCCTGATCGAACTGCACCAGGTCTCCGCCTCGGCCTACAGCTGGATCTTCGGGGTGAACGCCCTGGGTCTGATCGCCGCCTCCCAGATCAACGGCTGGCTGCTCAAGTCCCGGCCTCCCCGCGGCTTGTTGCGACTCACGATGCTGGCGCCGGCCGTCTTCGGGCTCGCCCTCGCCGGAGCGGTCGGGAGCGGCTTCGGCGGACTCTGGGGCTTGCTGCTTCCGCTCTTCGGCTACGTGGCATCGCTGGGCTTCGTCATGCCCAACGCGACGGCAACGGCCCTGGAGCCTCACGGCCGGCGGGCGGGTTTCGCCTCGGCGGTCATGGGCTCGCTTCAATTCGGGCTGGCCGCCGTCGCGAGCGCCATGATCGGGCGCCTGCACGACGGCAGCGCCCTGCCGCTGGCCCTCGTGATGGCCACCTGCGGCACGGTCGCCTTCCTGGCCCATCGGTTCCTCGCCGAACCCAAGCTGCGGACGCCCTAGCTCATGCCGCGCGAGACGTCGAATGCCCCCCAGCGGATCCTGATCGCCGGAGCCTCCGGACGGCTGGGAAGCCGGATCGTGCGAGAAGCCCTGCTTCAGGGGCATGCCGTGACGGCCCTCTCGCGCTCCCCCCAAGCCTTGGACATCAGCCACCCCTTGCTCACGCTCGCATCGATCGACGTCCGGGACGCAGCGGCCGTCTCCGAAGCCGTCGCGGGCCATGACGCCGTGATCAGCGCGCTGGGCTACCGGCGCTCCGCCGAGACCGCCGACGTGCTGGAACTGGGAATCCGTCACCTGGTGGAAGGCATGCGACACGGCGGCCTCACGCGCCTGATGGCGATCGCCTCGGCGGGGATCCTGCAGCTGGACGCCCAGCGGCTGCGGTGCGAGCGGCCGGGCTATCCCGAGGCGTTCAGGGCGGGCGCCGAAAGGCATCTGCGGGTCTGGGAGCTGCTGGCGGCCTCGGAGCTGGAGTGGACGCTGGTTTGCCCGCCGGAGCTGGTGGAGGGCGATCGCATGCAGCCTTTGAGCGTCCGCGCGGACGTGCTGCCCGAGGGCCCGCTTCGCGTGAGCATGGAGGCCCTGGCCCGCTGGATGATCGCGTCGCTGGACGATGCGGCCTGGCATGGGCGGCGGGTGGGCGTGCTGAGCCCCTGAAGCGTTCAAGCGGGCGAAAGCAGGATCACACCCGCAGCGGGGCCGAGGCGACAGCCGGATGGGGCCGCGGGTGAGAAGATAAAAGCATCGGGGGTGACTCACACCCGCCCCCGATGGCCTCTCTGAACCGAGCCCGCCGGCCTCACACCCCGGCGGGCTTCTTGCTGTCCGGAAGGCCCCCGCGGGTATCATGAACGCGGCAGGATTCGGATCAGGAAGGATGACGACGATGCAGGAAGCCCTCACGCACTGGCTCGCAGCGCTCGAACCGACGCTGCGCGAAGCGGGCAACGCCGAAAGGGCCGAAGGAGAGAAGGCCTACCTCAAGAGCGACCTCGCGTTCATCGGGACGGGAGTGCCCGTCATCCGCTCCGTGGCCAAGCGCTTGCGCCGGGAGTTCCCGGCGCTCCCGCACGCGGATCTCGTGGAGGTGATCCGGGCGCTCTGGCGCCCTCCCGTCCACGAGCTGAGATCGCTGGCGATCGCCGTCCTGGAGGCCTATCGCGAGCGGCTGGAGGCATCGGACCTTCCCCTGCTCGAAGACCTCCTGCGCCAATGCAACACCTGGGCTCACGTAGATTGGCTGGCAGTGAAGGTTGTGGGACCGCTGGTCGAGCGAATGCCCGATAGCGAGACGGTCAGGGAACGCTGGAGCCGGGAGGAATGGATGTGGCTACGACGCTCGGCCCTGCTTTCCCATTTGGAGAGCCTGAGGGCGGGGCAGGGAGACTTCGCGAGCTTCTCGCGCCTCGCCTCGGGCATGCTGGGCGAAAAGGAGTTCTTCATCCGCAAGGCGATCGGCTGGGTGCTGCGGGATGTCTCGCGAAAGCGACCCAAGCTGGCGCTGGGCTTTCTGGAGGAACATCTGGACCGGGTCTCCGGGCTGACCTTGCGGGAAGGCTCCAAGCACCTTCCGGCACGGGAGCGCGAGGCCCTGCTGGAGGCCTACCAGGCTTCCAAGGCGAACAAGCGGGCGAAAGCATGATCACGGTCCGGAGGCGACGCCGGTGACGCCGGGAATCGCCCGTCCGTGGCAAGATAAAAGCATCGGGAGCGACTCACACCCGCCCCCGATGCCTCTCTGAACCGAGCCCGCCGGCCTCACACCCCGGCGGGCTTCCTGCTGTCCGGATCAGCGCTTGAGGCCCTGCTCGTAGGCCGCGATCCACTGCTGGGGGGTGAGCTTGGAGGCGAGCTCACCGATCAGGCGGTAGGGAATGTCCTCGGGCTTCTTCAAGCGGATGCAGCTCTTACCCATGTCGAGCTTGCGCTTGGATTCGACGGCCCACAGCTCCGTGAACCACGCGAGCAAATCAGGCATGGCGTAGAGGCCCATGTGGTAGACGGCGACGTGGCTCTTCTGCGAGGCGATGCTGAGGAACGGCAGGGGCTGCTTGGGATCGCAGTGGTAACCCGCCGGGTAGAGGGCATGGGGCACGACGTAGCCGATCATGCCGTAGGACATGGTTTCCTCGAAGCCGGCGGGAAGGTTTTCCTGGATGACGGCGCGCAGCTTGGCGATCGCCTCCTTCCGGTCTTCCGGAAGGCTTTCGAGATAAGCATCAAGAGTGGAAGCGGTCGATTGCATGGGGTTTCCTCCAGCGTAACGACACCCGGATGACGGGTTTCAGCGGGTGCTCAGGCAAGCATCCTAAGTCAGGGTCGAACGATCAGGCAAGCGAAATCGGGTCCCGCTCGGTAGCACGGGCCCCTTCGCCCCGCGTCCCCCCCACCCCCGCGGTGCGGGGCGAGGTGACGGCAGCCGCATGACGGGTAGCAAGCAGAGCGGCGATCCCCAGGCCTCATGGGGGCGTGCGCGAGGCGGGGCCGAGCGGAGAGCCAGGCGGCGGGCGGAATCGGGCCTGCGATCAGGCCTCCAAAATCTTTGTGCAAATTGCACCAAGTCCCCCATGACATGACTTCGGTAAGCTGATTGGGCAAGCAATCAAGCATCTCTGTAGCCCAGTGGAGGAAGCCTCATGCGAGAACGTGCTCAAGCTCCTGTCATTTCCGTGATCATCCCCATCTACAACGAAGCCGAAGGCATCTCGGAGCTCTATCGGCGCATGACCTCCGTCATGGGGGGGATCGGCGACCCCTACGAGCTCATTCTGGTCAACGACGGCAGCCGGGACGCCTCCCTCGAGCGCGCCAGCGCGCTGAGTGCGGCCGATCCGCGGGTGAAGGTCATCAACTTTTCCCGAAACTTCGGCCACCAAGCGGCCATCACGGCCGGCATGGACTACTCCTCGGGTCAAGCGGTGGTCATCATCGATGCCGACCTGCAGGATCCCCCGGAGCTCATTCCCGAGATGATCGCGAAGTGGCGCGAGGGCTTCGATATCGTCTACGCGGTCCGGACCTCGCGTCGCGGGGAATCCCTCTTCAAGAAGACGACCGCCATGGCGTATTACCGCCTGATCCGACGCATCACCAACGTGGACATCCCCCTCGACACTGGGGATTTCCGCCTCATGAGCCGCGCAGCCGTCGATGCGCTTGCCCGGATCCGGGAGAAGCATCGCTACGTTCGCGGCCTGGTGAGCTGGATCGGCTTTCGCCAGATCGGCGTCCCGTTCGTCCGCGACGAGCGCTTTGCCGGGGAGACCAAGTACCCGCTCAAGAAGATGCTCAAGTTCGCCCTGGACGGGATCACCGGCTTCTCCTTCTTCCCGCTGCAACTGGCGAGCTACCTTGGCTTTGTCACCTCGGCGATCGCCTTCGTCGGCATCGCCATCGTCATCGGCCTCCGGCTCTTCAGCAACGTCACCATCACCGGGTGGGCCTCCCTCATGGTCTGCTCCCTGCTTCTGGGCGGCATCCAGCTGATCACGCTGGGCATCATCGGCGAGTATCTCGGCCGCATCTATGACGAAGTGAAGCAGCGCCCGCTCTACATCGTCCGGGATCTGCTCAACCTCACTCCCAGCGCGACCGGCACCGCTCCCGGCTCCCTCGCGCTGGAAGGCCAGCGCTAAAGGAGCCCGAAATGAAGAACCTCCGTCGCTGGATTCCGATCCTGCTCTTCGTCCTGAGCCTGTTGAGCGGAGCCGTGATGGCTCGGGCGCTGCACCTCCCCGCGTTCGGCGAGCAAATCCTGCAAGGCGATGCCATCGAGTACCAAGAGATCGCCAGCTCGCTGCTTGCAGGCAACGGGTTCTCCTCGAACGGTGCCCCCACCACCATGCGTCCGCCCCTGTACCCTGCCTTCCTGGCGGCCGTCTATGCGACCCTGGGCCCGCAGGCCGTCTTCCCGCTGCAGGCGGGACTCACCGGGCTGCTCGTCGTCTTGTGCTTCCTGATCGGACGGCGGCTCGGAGGAACCGGTGCCGGGATACTCGCGGGGCTGGCCATCGCCCTTTACCCCCCGATCCAGGCGGCCTCTTCCATGGTGGTTTCAGAAGCCCACTTTACCTTGTTGTTCATCGGCGCCATCGCCGTGATGCTGACCGGGAAGCCCTTCTCCGGGCGCAAAGCCCTCTTGGTCGGCATCCTCCTGGGCTTGGCGACGCTGACCCGCCCGACCTTGCTGCTCTTACCGGTCGCGTTTCTCCTGCTGTTGAGGGTGGGCGTGCCGTGGCGCTTCGTGAGTGTCGTGGCCCTGAGTTTCGGCCTCACGCTCGCCCCGTGGATCGTGCGCAACTACCAGGTGACCGGCACCCTCACCCCGGTCGCCAGCCTTGGCCCCTACAACATGTGGCAGGGGACCTACCACAGCCCCCTCGTGCTCGGCCTGAAGGAGGCCTTGAAGCAGGATCCGGAATTCCAGGCCGACCTCCTGCGGATTGCCGGTACCGACAACTACATCGACTACCAAGCCGCGCCTCGCTTTGCCAAGGCGGCCCGGGAGCGCATCCTGGCCGATCCCCTCCGCTACGCGGGCTACTGCCTCGAACGGACGCTGCGCTGCTGGTCGGCCTTTCCCGGGACGCGACAGCTCGCGGACTCCCATCCGTGGATCTTCGCCGGCTTCACCGGCCTGCAGCTGAGCCTCCTGGGGCTGGCCATCCTGGGGCTGTTCCGCATCCCCCGGCTCCCGCGCTGGATCCTCGGGACAACCCTCGGTTACGCGGTCGTGATCCATGCCCTCCCGTCGCTGGAGGCACGCTACCTGGTGCCCTACTACCCGCTGGTCCTCACCCTCGGGGCCGTGACGCTCTCCAGCTGGTTTGCTCGCCTACGGTTCAGGCAGCCGTTGCGCGAGCGGCCCGCGGCAGTGGTGTAGGCGCCATGGGAGCCTCGATTCTCCTCGTCCTGGCATCGGTTCTGGTGGGGGTCTGCGGCCAGCTCGCCATGAAGGCGGGCGTGGCCAAGCTAGGTCCCATCGGCGGAGCCGCTCTCGCCAACCTGCCGAATCTCGCCTTCTCGGTCGCAACCAGCCCCATGATCGTCACAGGGCTCGCCTGCTACGGCCTGGGGGCGGCGATGTGGATCATCGTCCTGTCCCGGATGGACGTCAGCATGGCCTACCCCATGCTGGGGCTGGGGTACGTCTTCGTGCTGCTGACCTCATGGCTCTTTCTCGGAGAGGCCGTCTCGCCGTTGCGATGGGCAGGCGCGTGCATCATCGTCACCGGCGTCCTCATGGTCGCGCGCTCCTGAGCCCCGGATCCGTTGGAGCACGGCCCCCGCCACCGGCATGGTGGCGGGGGCCGTGCTTGCATTCTGATGGAAGCGGGAGAAACGAAAAGCGGGCTCACGGCTATCGGCCGGAACCCGCTTCTTTCGTAGTGCACCCCCTGGGGCTCGAACCCAGGACCCGCTGATTAAGAGTCAGCTGCTCTACCAACTGAGCTAGAGGTGCGCGTCGCCTGCGTTTCGCTTGCAACAAGGTTGATATTATCACTGGGTAAAGACGGGAGTCAACACTTCTCGCGAAATCTTTCTCGCAAAGCACCATGCGTGGCCGGGATCACGGTTTCTTCACGCCATGATCCCCTAGGATCGAGCCTGCCAGCCCGCCGCTTCAAGAAGATTAACCTATTTTTCACCATCGGCGGATTTCAAGTGGACAGCCTGGGGTTATAATCGACCTATCACATTGTTGACATGCCCCCAGGCTTTCGTTCCCCCCGACGGGCTCCGACCGGACCCCGTGGCATCGTGACTCCGGAGGCTGACCTTGGCTTGGAAGATCCCGCTTCTCACGACCGCCCTCATCGCAGCTCTCGCTCCGAGCGCCCATGCGCTCCCCGAGATCTCCGCCCGTGCGGCCATCGTGATCGACGGAGTCACCGGCCAGATCCTCTGGGGACGCAACATCCACCAGCGCCTTCCCCAGGCCAGCACCACCAAGATGATGACCGGCATCGTCGCCCTCGAGCGAGGGCAACTCAGCGATACGGTCGTCGTGAGCAAGCGCAGCTCCGACATCGCGGGCTCCAGCATCTACCTCGAGCCCGGTGAGCGCCTCACCTTCGAGCAACTGCTCTACGGGGTCATGCTCAACTCCGGCAACGACGCCAGCAACGCCGTGGCCGAGTACGTGGGCGGCTCGACCGACCGCTTCGTGGGCCTCATGAACGACAAGGCCAAGGCACTGGGCCTCAAAAACACCCAGTACACCAATCCGCACGGCCTCCCCGCCGACGAGCACTTCTCCTCGGCCTACGACATGGCCATGATCGCGCGCTACGCCCTCTCCAACCCCGAGTTCGCCAAGATCACGACCACCAAGGCCCTCGAGGTTCCCGGCAACGGCCGGATCGAGCGGCGCGTGCTCGTCAACCACAACAAGCTGCTGCGCTACTTCCCCGGCGCCTATGGCGGCAAGACCGGCTACACCTCCGTCGCCGGCCGCTGCTTCGTGGGATCCGCCAAGCGAGACGGCCGCTACGTCATCGAAGCCCTGCTCGACGCTCCCCAGATGTGGGAGGACGCCGAGGCCCTCCTCAACTACGGCCTCGACAACTTCAAGTCCGAGCCCGTCGCCAAGGCAGGCACCACCATCGCCAAGGTCACGGTCCAGAAGGGACGCGACTCCCAGGTCGCAGCCATCCTTCCCCAGGATGTCTCGGTCACCGTCGGCCCCGGCTTCAAGGGGGCCGTCAGCACCTCCTACGAACTCGATCCCGCCGTTCAGGCCCCGGTCGTCGCGGGCCAGAAGATCGGGACATTCCACGTGAAGCAAGGCGAGAAACTGGTCGCCACCTTCCCCTTGACGGCCGCGTCCGCGGTTTCCGTCGCTCCTCCGCTCACCACCGAGCTGGCCCCGGTCCTCGCGTGGTTCCTCAAGGGGGGAGCCCTCTCGGCGCTGGTCTTCGGCGTCGTCCGCTGGCGCGGCCACCGCAGGCGCCAGCGCCTCCTTCGCCGCCGCAGCAGCCGGCGCGCGCTCCTGGGCTACTCCAACGCCATTCACCTGAACCGCTAACCCGCGCCCGGCTGGCCGGCGTCGCCGCCTTTTGCGGCCGTGCGACGGGTATAATGAGGCACGGCTAGCACCCGTGGTCCGGTAGGCAGGCCACTCGCAATCGGAGGTCGTCATGTCGCGCGCGCCCCAGGTGGGCCAGACCATCGCCGTCCGGCTGGGGGACGAGGAGTACTCCGGCGAGATCGTCGAGGTCACCGAGGAAGCCATCACGATCGCCATCCGGGTCGAGCATGACCCGCGCTCCGTGCTGCCCGCCACGGGCTCCGTCACCTGGAAAGGCAAGCGAACCCAGGCCTTCGGGCATGGCGACATGCGCTGCCTCACCACCGTCCAGGTCTGTCTGCCGCGCCCCAAGCCGAAGCCTGCCCGGATCGACCAGCGGATCGCCGTCGACGTCTGGGAGAAGCCGGGCTCGCAGAACCTGATCGCCTCCGGCTTCACCCAGGATCTGACGGGAGAGCGCGCCCACCTCGATCTCAACCGTCCCTTGCCCGCCGACGTCCCCGTCGAGGTCACCCTCTACCTCGGCAAGGACGCCCTGCGGATTCCCGCCCACGTCGAGCCCGCCCCGACGGGCAAGAAAGCCACCGTCCGCTTCGAGCCGACGGCGGCCGCCCGCAGCAAGCTCACACGCTACATCTTCGGCCAGATCCGCCAGGCGAAGCCCTAGCTCCCCCAGACGCGAACGCCCCCCCCAATCTCGCGGGGCTCCGTTCCGGACCCCCGGCCCGTTGTCGCCGCGTTCCGGAGGGGGGAGGTATACTCGCGCACGAGAACACCTTTCTTTACATTCCTGCTTCAAGGAAGGGGGCCGCCATGAGCCGAGGATTCTCCACCAAGTACCCGCTCGGCAAGGATCCGCTGAGGGGAAATCAAGACGAGAAGCGCCGGACGATGGGGAGGCGGGTCGACCATCTCAGGCCGGACGAAGCCCATAACGCGGACGCCGCCCCCGACATCACGGGAAACGTCGCGGTCTGCGGACGCTGCCATGCGATTTACCACCCCAAGCACTGGCACCTCGACGAGGCCGAGTACCAGCGGCTGCGCCAGGATCCCAAGATCAGCGAGATCGTCTGCCCGAGTTGCATCGCCATCGAGCGCAAGGACTTCAAGGGCCAGGTCACGCTCAAGGGTCCGGTTCTCGCCAAGCATCGCGAGCAGATCCTCAACACCATCTACAACGAAGAGGCCCACCTGCGCGCCACCAACCCGCATTCCCGCATCGGGCTGATCGAGGAGCAGGACGAGGAGATGCACGTCTGGACGGTCAACGAGTTCCTGGCCGATCGGATCGGCAAGGAGCTGAAGAAAGCCTTCTCCGGAAGCCAAGTCGAGAGCACGCACCTCCCGCGCGAGGAGTTCACGCGCGTGATCTGGTGGAAGGAGGAGTAGCATGGCGCGGTTGGACGATCTCCGGCAAGCCCTGCTGGACGCGTACGCGCGGGATCCCAAGGTCGGCAGCCCGAGCATCACGGTCACCTTCCTGGAGGACGCCGTCGCCTTGACCGGGGAGGTCTCCAGCCTCAGGGCCAAGGAGGAAGTGGAGAGTCTGACCCGCCAGATCGTGCCGGGCCTTGCCATCGACAACAGCCTGGTCATCACCAACAACCGCCCCGACGACGATCAGGGACTGACCACGTGCGCCGAGAAGGCCCTCTTCGACGCGGGACTCGACCTGGGAGTCCGGGTCCGAGAGGGGGTCGCCTACCTGCAAGGCAGCGTGGAAAGCCTGGACAAGCGCAATCGCGCCCAGCGGATCGTCTCCGGGATTCCCGGCATCCGCGCCGTGCATGCCGAGGAAGCCGTCATCATGGGGCAGCAGCAGATCGGCGTCGAACCGGAGTACCGCCAGGAGGGCAAGTTCAAGATCCCCCCGGAGGCGCCCCAAGTGGTCGTCGGCCGGGACGACATCACGATCACCAACGAGATCGAGGAGTTGCTCGCCAACGCGATGCCCACTCCCCGGGCCGACGAGATCCACACCTGGACCCACAACGGCACGGTCACGCTGGACGGCTGGGTCAAGACCGCCGAAGAAGCGGCCCAGGCGCGGATCCTCGCCCAACGGGTGCCGGGCGTGAAGTCGGTGCAGAACCGACTGGTGGCGATCGACGGCTCGACGGGTGGCGACGATGCGCTCAACCAGGAGGTCCGGCGGGCGTTCGGGGCCAAGGGGGATGAGGTGAGCCCGGTGGACGTGCTCTCGGTGGTCGTCAAGGAAGTCGCCTACCTCTGGGGCCAGGTGGACACGCCCGAGCAACGCCTCAAGGCGGGGCAGCTGGCGCAGGCGGTCCCGGGGATCACGCGGGTGGTCAACAACGTCCAGGTGGTCACCCGGCGCTCGCGGCCGGGGAGCGGGCCGGGCTAGCGGCTGCCGCGACGCGCTCAAAGGCAAAGGGGGAGGGGATGTCGGAGATCCGATGGTTCCAGGAGCTCAGCCGCCAGGACGTCGAGCTGGCCGGTGGCAAGGGAGCCAACCTCGGCGAGATGACCCGGGCCGGCCTCCCCATTCCACCCGGCTTCGTCGTGACGGCCGACGTCTACCGGACCTTCCTCGAGCAATCCGGCCTCACCGCGCGCATGCCGCTGGAGCTGGAGGGGCTGGACGTCGAGGACACCGACCAGCTGAATGCCGTCGCCGGCACGATCCAGGAGCTGATCCTCTCGAAGCCCATGCCCGACGCGCTGAAGCAGGACATCCTGGAGGCCTACCACCAGCTTCCCGAGCGCTTCGTGGCCGTGAGGTCCTCGGCCACCTCCGAGGACACCGAGGCGGCCTCGTTCGCGGGCATGAACCGCAGCTTCCTCAACGTCTTCGGAGACGAGGCCCTGATTGCCAAGGTTCGGGAGTGCTGGGCCTCGCTCTACGGGGCCCGGGTCATCTACTACCGGGCCCGCCGGCAGATCGAGGCGCCGCCCGCCATCGCCGTGGTGATCCAGACCATGGTGAACGCCGAGAAATCCGGGGTCATGTTCTCGGCGAACCCGACGACCGGCGATCGCCAGGAAGTCGTCATCGAGGCCGGTTGGGGGCTGGGCGAGGTGGTGGTGGGAGGCGAGATCACCCCGGACTCCCTGGTCCTCAACAAGGCCACCCGCAAGATCGTCAGCAAGCAGATCGGCTTCAAGGAGTTCAAGCTGGTGCGCGGGGAAGGCGGGGAAAACGAGCGCGTCGAGCTGGAGGACTGGGAGGCCCGGGCTCCGGTCCTCGGGGGCAGGGAGGTCCAGCAGCTTCTGGACTTGGCCTTCCGGGTCGAGGATCATTACGACGAACCGCAGGACATGGAATGGGCGATCGCCGAGGACCAGCTCTACCTGGTCCAGACGCGTCCCATCACCACCCAGAAGCGCGCGCCCGTCATCCCCTCGGGAGCCACGACCGCCAACCCACCGGGTGACGAAGCGGCGGGGCCTCCGGGCGCGCTCGCGACCCTGGCCGGAGCCGCCTCCCGGGAATTGCTGCGCGGGATGGGGGCCAGCCCCGGAGTGGCCGTGGGCCGGGTCCGGGTGCTGCGCTCGCCCCAGGAAGGCGCCAAGCTACAAAGCGGGGAGATCCTGGTCGCGCACACGACCAGCCCGGACTGGGTGCCGCTGATGCGGCGGGCCGCCGCCACGGTGACGGACACCGGCGGCATGACCAGCCATGCCGCCATCGTCTCGCGCGAGCTGGGGGTCCCTTGCGTGGTGGGCACCCGCGGGGCGACCCAGCTGCTTCGGGACGGGGAGGTGATCACGGTGGACGCCACCCGGGGGATCATCTTCCAGGGGGCGCAGACCAACGGGCACCTGGTCAAGCCGCCCTCGGCCCCGACGGCGCGGGAGGCGGAAACGACGGCCACCAAGATCCTGCTCAACCTGGCGGATCCCGAGCAGGCCGAGGCGGCGGCGGCGCTTCCGGTGGAGGGCGTCGGCCTCTTGCGGGCGGAGCTGATCCTCATGCATGCGCTGGAGCAGACGCATCCCGCGCTCTACCTGAAGGACTGCCCGCATGAGGTCTTCGTGGAGCGCCTGAAGCGGGACGTGGGGAGGATCGCCCAGGCGTTTCACCCGCGGCCGGTCTTGTACCGGACGACGGATTTTCGCTCCAACGAGTTCCGCAACCTGGAGGGGGGAGTCGAGGCCGAGCCGGTGGAGGAGAACCCGATGATCGGGTTGCGCGGGTGCTTCCGCTACCTCAAGGATCCGGCGCTCTTCGCGCTGGAGCTGAGGGCCATCCGGGAGTTGCGCGAGGGGGGCTTGCAGAACCTGAACGTGATGCTGCCGTTCGCCCGGACGCTCTGGGAGGTGGAGGCCTGCGTGGAGCACGTGGAGGAGAGCGGGCTGATGCGGGATCGGCGCTTCCAGCTCTGGCTGATGGCCGAGGTGCCCTCGGTGCTTTACTACCTGGAGGATTACCACGCGCTGGGGATCACGGGGGTCTCGATCGGCTCCAATGACCTCACCCAGTTGATCCTGGGGGTGGACCGCGACAACGAGCGGCTCAGCGAGCTCTACGACGAGCGCGATCCCGCGGTGATGGGGGCGATCGCGTCGATCCTGACGGCCGCCGAGGAGGTGGGCATGGAGACCAGCCTCTGCGGGCAGGCCCCTTCCGTCTACCCGGAGTTCGCCGAGCAGCTGGTGCGCTGGGGGATCGGCTCGATCTCGGTCAATGCCGACGCCGTGGTCGCCACGCGCCGGCACGTCGCTTCCGCGGAGCGCCGCCTCCTTTTGGACGAGGCCCTCCGGCGCCAGAGCCCCCGCCGCGCGGAACCCGGCTAAAACCCCGACATGGCGTCCGGCCTCGCAACCGTCCTCCGGAGCCGCAGTCTAGATGGTGTCCCAGCTCAGCCGCGCCACCCGCTCCGGCCCCTCCGACAGGAAGGCGATGGTCCAGCGGTGCGGGCGCGGAGACTCGACCCGGTACCCCATGGGCCCCTCCTCACCCTCGGGAGGGCAGTGCAGGTAGACCACCGACCCATCCTCGAAGCGCATCAGCGGCTGGCAACGCGCCCCGCAGCAATGGACCTCCGCGACCTCCCCCGCCGCATGCATGGCCTTCTGGCCCCGCCGCGCCAGGTCGATCTCCACGGCGTCGGCATCGAGCACGATCGCCACCCCATCCAGGCATAACTTCCGCTCGGTACGCGGCATCGCTCCCCCTTCTCCAACGCGCTCGGACCCCTTCCGAACCTCTCCGGGATCCGCCTCCGGCGGCCCGGGCAAGCCCAGCCTACGGCACGCGGCTCCGCGGATCACGGTCTAAGGAGACGAAAGCGTTCGCAGGTGCTGGGCCGCTTCCGCCAGGTCGGCGATCGCCTCCGCCAGCCGCTGCTCGTAACCCTCTCCCTTCTGCCTCAAGAGGTAAGCCGGATGCCAGGTCACCAGCGTCTCGGTCCCCAGCACCGAATCCCGGCGCCATTGACCCCGCTCGCTCGTCAGCTTGAAGTCCTGCCCCAAGAGCGCGCGGCCCGCCACCGCCCCCAGCCCCACCAGGACCCGCGGCCCGATCAGCCGCAACTCCTCATGCAGGCACCCGCTCCAGGCCCGAACCTCCGAAACCTTGGGAGGCCGGTTCCGCATGCGATCCCCCTCGAAGAGCACCGGCCGGCACTTCACCGCGTTCGTGATCCAGACCTCCTCCCGGCTCAGCCCCGCCTCCTCCAGGATCCGCTCGAGCAGCCGACCCGAACGCCCCACAAAGGGACGCCCCTCCCGATCCTCCTGCTCTCCCGGAGCCTCGCCCACCAGGACGATCGCCGCATGCGGATTGCCTTCCCCCGGCACCACCTGGGTCGCCCCGGGACAGTCCAGGGTCGCGCCGCAGGCCCGGGCCAGCCCTCGAAGCCGCTCAATCGCTTCCACGCTGAAGCTCCCGCACATAGGCCACGACCCGCCAGCGCTCCCCCGGATCCAGCCGCTTGTAGAAGGCCGGCATCGTCGAGTACCCGTTGGTGATCACCTCGTAGATCCGCCCATCCGTGGCGGAGACCAGCCGCGGCAAATGCAGGTTCGCCGGCCGCGGCGCGTAAACCTCCCCGACCGGGCCGTCCCCCCGGCCCTCCGCCCCGTGACAGAAGCTGCAGTTGTCGGCGTAGAGCTGCTTGCCCTCCGTCAAGACCGCCTGCGTCACCAGGACCGGATTGGAGGCGGTCGCCGTCCCGGGGGGCAGCTTCACCGCCCAGGGGCGCTGCGGAGTCACCGGCAACGAGCCGCTCGCCGGCAGCAACGCGAGCTTCCCCGTCTTGTAGGACGGCTGATCCGCCATCTGCCCCGAGCATCCCCCGAGGAACCACGTCCCGAGGGAGGCCCCGAGGGCCCAGGCCCCGAGGATCGCGGCCCGTTTCGCGCTCAGTCCCATCGCGTCACCTCCATGGCTCCCGCCATGGCCGCCTCGGCCTCGCTCACGCGCCCCGCGTCCGGAACGCTCACCACCAGGCCGATCGCTCCGGCGGCGATCCGCGGATCGTAAGGCGCCCGCTTGGAGCGCCAGCCCTTGAAGAAGATCAACGCCCCGAAGAACGCCGTCCAGATGGCAAAGAGCATGGTCGTCTCGTACATGATCACCGCCACCGTCGGCATGGCGACGATCGGCTTGCCGCCGGTCGGAAGCTGATACAGCCAGGCCGTCCCCCCGGCGAGCAGGAACCCGAAGAGCATTCCCAAAGCGCCCATGCCCGTCGAGAGCCAGACCTGGTTCTGGGTCCGGGTCTCCGGCAAGCCCACGGCATGCGGCGGATAGGGAATGGAGGACAAAAGCTCGATGTCCCGCGTCTCGAAGCGCGACGCCTTCAGCGCGTCCACCGCTCCCACCACCTCGTCGAGCTCCTTGAAGAGGGCGAAGACCTTAGCCATGACCGCCCTCCTGGCCGACCATCGGCAGGGCCACCGCCTCGTAGGTCTCCTTGCCGACCCGCTTATTCGTGGTGTAGATCCGCTCCTCGCGCACTTCCCAGATCGAGACGATCGGGATCAGCTTCGAGAAGACCGTGTAGAGCAAGGTGAAGAAGGCGAACGCCGAGAGGATGATGGTCCACTCGACCCAGCTCGGCCAGTAATGCCCCCAAACGTAAGGGAAGTTCTTGAAGGACAAGGGCGGGATCACGATCAGCAAGCGCTCGAAGTACATCCCCACGTTGATGAGCAGGGTCAGGACCACCATCGCCGGGATGGAATGGCGGAACTTCCGGAAGCTGAGGCAAACGATGGGCAGCAAGGCGTTGGCGAGCAACATGGTCCAAGACAGGGGCCAGAAGCGCCCGAAGAGGTACTCGTTCCAGGCGAGCCGCTCATGCGGCAGCCGGCCGTACCAGCTGATCAGGAAATCCCCCCACCAGAGGTAGAACCAGACGAGGGCGACGGTCAGGAGGATCTTGCCCATCTTGTCGAAGTGCTCGGGCCTCAGGTAGGTGTCCAGCTTGTAGACCCAGCGCAGGACGGCCATCACCGTGATGACCAGCGCCAGCCCCGAGTAGATGGCGCCGGCCACGAAGTAGGGGCCGTAGATGGTGGTATGCCACATCGGAGGGGCGATCGCCATGGCGAAGTCCCAGGACACGATCGTATGCACCGAGACCGCCACCGGCAGGATCGTCACGGCCATGATCGACAGGGCCCGCTCCAGGCGCTCCCACTGCTCGGCCGTCCCCCGCCACCCGAAGCTGAGCACCGTGTAGATGCGCTTCTTCCAGCCGGTGGAGCGATCCCGGACGGTCGCGAGATCCGGGATCAAGGGCAGGAAGAAGTACATCGTGCTGCCCGTCAGGTAGGTGGTGATCGCCATGAAGTCCCACATCAGCGGAGAGCGGAAGTTGGGCCAGAGCCAGCGCTCGCTCGGATAGGGGATCAGCCAGTAGAAGAGCCAGGAGCGGCCCAGGTGGATGATGGGGAAGATGGCGGCGACCATGATGGAAAAGAGCGTCATGGCCTCGGCCGCGCGCACGACGGGGCGACGCCACTCGGCCTTGGTCAGCCTCAGAATCGCCGAGATCAGCGTTCCCGAGTGCGAGAGGCCGATCCAGAAAACGAAGCTGGCGATCAAAAAGCCCCACATGTTCGGCCGGCTCAGGCCCGTCACCCCCATGCCGACCGCGGCCATGTAGAGGTAAGCCCCGATCCCCAGCGCGACGATCAACAGCAAGATCGCGACGAAGACCCAGAAGCGCCAGGTGATCCGCTCCATGGGAGCGAGGATGTCCGCGACGATCTGCTCGTCGGAAGGCAGCGGGTGGCGGTGCGGAGTCGTCATGACGGCTCTCCTGCCTGCTTGAGGTAGATGACCACCGGCTCCGTCCCCAGCTCTCCCAGGAGCTGGAAGCGCCGCTCGTCCCCCGTCAGCTTGCTCACCTTGCTCTGGGGATCCCGCAGATCCCCGAAAATCAGCACGCTCGGCGGGCAGGCCTGGGCGCAGGCCGGTACCACCTCGTCAGGGGCCAGCGCCCGCCCCTCGATGGCCGCCTGCTCCTTGACCGCGTTGATCCGCTGGATGCAGAACGTGCACTTCTCCATCACGCCCCGGCTGCGCACCGTCACGTCCGGGTTGAGCATCATCGGCATCGGCTCCGGCCAGTGGGGATCGAACCAGTTGAAGAACCTCACGTCGTACGGGCAGTTGTTCGCGCAGTAGCGCGTCCCCACGCAGCGGTTGTACACCTGCGCGTTGAGCCCCTCGGGGTTGTGGTAGGTGGCATAGACCGGGCAGACCGGCTCGCAGGGAGCATGCGTGCAGTGCTGGCAAAGCACCGGCAGGAAGCGCGCCTTGGTCTCGGGGTACTCCCCCTCGTAGTAACGCTCCACCCGGATCCAGTTGAACGCCCGGTCGTTGGCACATTCCTCCTCCCCCACGATGGGGAGGTTGTTCTCGGCATGACACGCGAGCACGCAGGCCTCGCAGCCCGTGCAGCGATCCAGGTCGACCACCATGCCCCAGCGCGGCAGATCTCCCTCGCCTTCGGGGCGCGGAAGGTCCGGCGCGGCGGGCTTCGGCATCCCGTTAGAGTCTGCTTCCGCCACCCTGCCCTCCTTGTGTGCTGCCATCCCAGGGCCAACGCTGCTCGACCAGGTCCTTCATGCTCACGAAGCCCGGTGCATGGCCCTCATTCGGACGGGTTCGCTTGTCGAGACGGGTGAAGGACGGAGCCTCCGCGGCCTTGGAAAGTTTCACCCGGGTGGCGGCCCACGCCAGGGCTCCCGTGCCCGCGACCTCCAAGGGCTCCACCAGGTCCATGGGGTTCACGCCCCGGCCCGCGGCGTAGCGCCCGTAGGCCTCATGCCCTTGCCCCATGGGCATGGCGACGACTCCCGGGTGCACGCCGGGGTTGAGGTAGACCCGCGCCCGCAGCGTGCCGCGCGGTGAGGTGATCTCCACCGCCTCGCGATCGCCGAAGCCCAGCTCGGCGGCGGTCCGGGGGTTGATCTCGATCCAGGAGCTCCAGACTCCGGAGGTCATGGTTTCCGGCAATTCCTGCTGCCAGGGGAGGTTGGCCGCGCGACCGTCGCGCAGCGTCATCGAGACGTAGGGGTAGAACCAGTAGGGGTAGTCCTCGACCGGGCCGGCGAACTGCGGCTCCGGAACGCTCGGAAGCGCTCCGCTGCGGCGCAGGCCCGCGCCCGTGGTCTTCGTCCCCGTCCAGACTCCCTGCTGGCGGACCTGGGTCCAGAAGTTCGGAGCCGGAGACAGGGTCTCCCAGGTGGTCTTCACCAGGGCCGTGTACGAGGGCCACGGAAGCGCGCTGGCCTCGGTCGGTCCCAGGGCATGGCCGACCGAGAGCAGGACGTCGGGCATCGGCCGGGTCTCGTAAAGGGGCCGCATCACCGGCTGCAGGGAGCTCGCGGCCGGAACCTGGACGTTGGGCTCCGGGACCTGGAGCCCCCAGGACTCCAGGAAGGTATGATCCGGGAGGATCAGGTCCGCGTAGGCGGTGGTGTCGTCGATGAAGGAGCTGAAGCTGGCGATGAAGGGAACCTTGGCCAGGGCGTCCCGGAAGCCCATCGCCTGGGGCAGGAGGTAGACGGGATCGATCTCGTGCACGAGGAGGGCCTGGACCTGGCCTTGGCGCATGCGGGCGGTCAGGTCGCGCACGTCCCGGAAGCGCGCGGGGGGCAGGGAGTTCAGGTCGCGCAGGGGGGTGACGGCGCTGGCGAGGACTCCGCCGGGAACGCCCACGGTTCCCAGCAGCTGGTTGAGGGCGTGAACGGCCGCGACGGCCGCCACGCCGTTGGTCTGGGCGGCCATGGGGCCTCCGGCGATGGCGATCGCCGGCTTGCGGGTCCCGAGCTCCCGGGCCACGGCCGCGATCCGCTCCGCGGGGATTCCCAGGCGCTCGGCCACCCGGCCGGGCGCAACATCCTCGAGAGCCGGCAGCGACCCCTCGTAACCCGGCTGTGCCAGGCCCTGGACGATCAGGCTCTGGGCGATCGCCAGCGCCAGGAGGCCTTCGTGGCCCGGAGGCACCGGGATCCACTCGTCGGCGGCGGCCCCGGTGATCGACATGCGGGGCTCGACGTGGACCAGCTTGCCGCGGATCCCCGCGCGCCCCTGCCGGAACTCCCCGAACTGGACGCCGAAGTTGACCGGGGAAACCCAGGATCCGAAGAGGTCGGCCCCGAAGCAGAGCACGTACTGCGCCTGCGTGAGGTCATAGTAAGGGATCCGGTCCGTGCCCAGGGTCTGCGAGAGGGCGGCTTGGAGGGTTTCGCGGCCCTCGAGGTCGAACGTCACGGGGCCGCGGCCGCTCACGGCCCGGCTGAAGCGGTCGAGAACCAGGCCCCGGGTGCCGTTGAGGGGCATGGCCATGAAGGCGGTCTGCTGCGCGCTCTGGCGCAGCCGGGTGGCGAGGGTGCTCAGGGCCTCGTCCCAGGAGATCGGCTCGAAGTCGGCCGCGCCGCGATCGCCCTTCCGCTTCATCGGCTGGCGAATCCGATCGGGGTTGTAAATCACCTGCAAGCCCGATTGCCCCAGGGCGCAGAGCTTGCCCTGGTTGACCGGATGGCTGGGGTTGCCCTCGAGCTTGACCACCCGGCCGTCGATGACGCGCGCCATGAGGCCGCAGTTGGCGGCGCAGATCGTGCACGTGGTGGCGTACCAGTCGGCAACTCCGGGGATGAACTCCTCGGGCTGCTCGACGTAAGGGACGTAGGTTTCCTTGGGCTGCGGCTTGGCGCACGCTCCCAGGACCGCCGTGGAGGCCGTCAGGCTGCTGAGTTTCAAGAATTCTCGCCGCTTCATGCTCGCTCCTACTCGTGATCCGTCACTGGTGACAGGTCAGGCAATCCGTGGAAGCCCCTTTCTGGTGGTGGCAAGACAGACAATCGCCCATGAGCAGCGGGTTCGCCTTGTAGACCCGGTCCATGCGCGCGACGTCCCCGTGGCAGCTCATGCAATCGACCCCGGCCTGGATGTGGCGCCGGTGCGTGAAGCGCACGAAATCCGGCAGGTCGGTGACACGCACCCATGGGATCGCCTCCCCCGCTTGATACGCCGCCGCGACCTTCTGGACCTCGGGGGAATCGGTCTTGACCACCCGGTGACAGTCCATGCAGGTCTCGGTGGAAGGCAGGAGGGCATTGGCGGTTTGCGTCACGCCCTGATGACAGTAGACACAGGAGATGCCGCGGTCTCCCACGTGCGTCTTATGGCTGAACGCCACGGGCTGCGCCGGCCCCTGGCGGCGGGCGGACGTCGCCAGCGCGACGGCAGCCCCTCCAAGGACCAAGACGAGCAACAAGACAAGTAAAAGACGACGGTTCATGGCGCTCCTCGCATGGCGGGGGGCGAGCGCGGTCAGCTCGAAGGATAGGACAGGCATGCGACATAATTGTTCATAAAGAATATTTCAGCAAAAGGCTCGCTTGTCAAATCCCCGAAGAAAACGGAGGCCACGGCCTCCCGCCATGGCCTCCGGAGACCCGAACGACGCGCGTCTAACCGGCTGAGCCCTCTGCGGGAGCTTGGCCGGGAGCTTGGCCGACCGCCTCGGCGGGACGCTCCTCGCGGAAGAGCGTGAAGCGGCCATCCGCGTAATCGGCCCGGATGACGTCCCCCGGCTGGAACTCCTCTTCCAGGAGCAGGCGGCTGATGGGAGTCTCGATCTCCCGCTGGATCACCCGCCGCAACGGGCGCGCCCCGTAGGTCGGATCGAAGCCGCGATCCGCCACCGCCGCCTTGGCCGCGTCGGTCAGCTCCAGCGTCAAGCCCTGCGCATGCACCTTCCGCTTCGTGCCCTCGAGCATGAGGTCGACGATCTGAAGGATCTGCTCGCGGTTCAAGGGATGGAAGACCACGATCTCATCCAGGCGGTTGATGAACTCCGGGCGGAACTGGGCCTTGAGCGCGTTCATGGACTCGTTCCGGATCGCCTCCCAGTCGGCTCCCTGCTCCTCGAGATCGAAGATCCGGTGCGCCCCGACATTGGACGTCATCACGATGACCGCGTTCTTGGCATCGACCACGCGGCCCTTGGCATCCGTGATGCGCCCGTCGTCCATCATCTGAAGCAAGATGTTGAAGACGTCGGGATGGGCCTTCTCGATCTCGTCGAAGAGGATGACCGAGTAGGGCTTGCGGCGCAAGGCCTCGGTGAGCTGGCCGGCTTCCTCGTACCCCACGTAGCCCGGAGGCGCTCCGACCAGCCGGCTCACCGTATGCCGCTCCTGGAACTCGCTCATGTCGAAGCGGATCATCGCGTCCTCGTCGGAGAACAGGTACTCGGCCAGCGCCTTGGCCAGCTCCGTCTTGCCGACGCCCGTCGGCCCCAGGAAGATGAACGACCCGATCGGCCGATTGGGATCCTTCATGCCGGTCCGGGCCCGCCGCACCGCCTCGGAGACCGCCTCGATGGCCTCATCCTGCCCAATCACCCGCTGGTGAAGATGCTCCTCCATGGCGAGCAACCGCTTGCGCTCCTCGGCGACCATCTTGTCGGCTGGAATGCCCGTCCACTCCGAAACGACCCGGGCGATATCCTCGACCTCCACACTGGGCTCCGCTTTGCCGGTTTCCGATCGCCACTCCTTCCGCAACGCCCTCAGATCCGCCTGGGCTTTGTCCTGCTTTTCTTTGAGGGTGCGCGCTTCGTCGAAGCGCTCGCTCCGGACGGCATCGTCCTTCTGATGCTCGAGGCGCTCGACCTCGGCCTCGAGCTCCCCCAGCCGCTTGGGCTCCCGGCGAGAACCCAGGTGCTTCATCGCGGAGGCCTCGTCGATCAGGTCGATGGCCTTGTCGGGAAGGAAACGATCGGGAACGTACTTGTCGCTGAGCTCGGCGGCGGCGGTGAGGGCCTCGTCCGCGATCGAGACCGAGTGATGAGCCTCGTAGAGATCGCGCAGGCCCTTGAGGATTTCGATGGTTTGATCCACCGTGGGCTCGTCGACCAAGACCGGCTGGAAGCGCCGCTCCAGGGCGGCATCCTTCTCGATGTGCTTGCGGTACTCGTCGAGGGTGGTGGCCCCCAGCGCCTGCAGCTCACCCCGGGCCAGGGCGGGCTTGAGCATGTTCGAGGCGTCCATGGCCCCTTCCGCCGCTCCGGCCCCCAGGATGGTATGCAACTCGTCGATGAAGAGAATCACCCGACCCGATTGGGCCTTGATCTCGTCCATCAAGCCCTTGAGGCGCTCCTCGAACTCGCCGCGATACTTGGTGCCGGCCACCATGCCGGCCAGGTCGAGCGCCAGAACGGACTTGTTCTTGAGCATCTCCGGCACGTCGCCGGCCACGATCCGCTGAGCGAGCCCTTCGGCGATGGCGGTCTTGCCGACGCCGGGCTCTCCGATCAGGACGGGGTTGTTCTTGGTTCGGCGGGAGAGGATGCGCGTGACGCGCTCGATCTCGTCGTCGCGGCCGATCACGGGGTCGAGCTTGCCGGCTTGAGCCAGCTCCGTGAGGTCGCGGGTGAACTTCTGGAGGTTCTGGCCCTTCTTGGCGCCTTCCATCATCGTGCCCCAGGTGGGATTGTTCTGGAGCTGCTTGCGGACCGGCGGCGGGATGCGGCGGAGGTTCTCCTGGAGGATCTGGGAGGCCACGCCCTCTCCCTCCTGGATGATGCCGGCGAGCAGATGCTCCGGACCGATGTAGCTGATCCCCTGGAGGAGCGCGGAGTCATGCGCGAGCTGCAAGGCCTTCTTGAGGCGCGGGGAAAGGGTGACGCGCTCGGGCCGGGGGCCTTGCCCCTTGGGCAGGCCGGCTTCCAGCCGCTGGACGATCGCCTCGACGTCCACTTCGAGCTCGGCGGCCAGGGTGGGCCCTTCGATGGCGTCGGTCAGCATCGCCAACAGCAAGCGCTCGGTGCTGAGCTGGCTGTCCCCGGCGTCGGCGGCGTGCTCGGCGGCCGATTCCAGCATGCGCTTGGAATCGGCGGAAAGGCGGTCGAGCAGGTTTCCCCGGCTCCAGGAGCGCACCCGCGGGCCGAAGACCGACTCGATCAGGTTGTCGAGGCCCATCTCTCCGAGCCCCAGTCCCTCCCAGCCCGGTCGCTGCTCCTCCTGGAAGTGGCGGGCGCAATGGCCGCAAAGGTTCACCTCTTCCCGCTTCCCGTTGATCGTCTGGGTGAGGTGATACGTGGCGGGCCGCTCTCCGCAGTTCTCACAAAGCATGGTCTCCCCCCTTCGCATCCCGTGACGCTTCCGCGAGTTTAGCTCCGCGCACGCGGGTGAAAAGGCACGGCGGATCGTCCCCGCAGGGATCCCCCCGAGGGGTTCGCCGCGAGGAGGCGCGGCGCCATGGCGCGACCGGGGCTTGAGTTCCCCCGGCGCGGGAGAGAGGATCCGACTCGAACGCGCGAAGGAGGCGAGAGCGATGGAACCCATCATCTTCACGGACCGGAGAGAGGCGGGGCGCTTGCTCGCCGAGAAACTGGAAGGCTATCGCGGCCAGGACGTCGTGGTGATCGGCCTGCCTCGCGGAGGGTTGCCGGTGGCCCGCGCGGTGGCGGATCGCTTCGGCTGGCCCCTGGACATCCTGGTCTCCCGCAAGATCGGCGCCCCCCAGCACGAGGAGTTCGCGATCGGAGCGGTGACGGCCCGGGGCACCCGGGTGCTCAACACCTCCGCCCTGAAGGGGGTCATGCTGCCGCCGGGCTTCCTGGAGGCGGCCTCCGACGATCAGACGCTCAAGGCCAAGGAGCGCGAGGCCATGATGCGCGAAGGGAGGCCGGCCCTTCCCCTGCAGGGACGGGTGGTCATCCTGGTGGATGACGGGGTGGCGACGGGGATGACCCTGCGCGCGGCGATCGCCGACGTCCGCAACCAGCAGCCCGCCCGGATCGTCGTGGCCGCCCCGGTCATCGCCCCCGAAACCTTCGACGCCCTCCAGCACGAGGTCGACGACGTCGTCGCCATCTCGGTCCCCGCGCTCTTCTTCGCCGTCGGGCAGTTCTACGCGGACTTCACCCAGGTGACCGACGCCGAGGCGAAGGCTTGCCTGGCTCAGACCGCACGCTGAGCCCGCCGCGCGGAGACTCGAAGGGAGGCACCTCATGGCCGATCGGTTGACCACGACGCTGGCGGACTGGGTGAAGGCGAACGCCATGCCGCTCCAGAAGACGCCCCACGATTTCGACGCCCTGCTCGATCGCATCGGCGACGCCCGGATCGTCATGCTGGGCGAGGCCAGCCACGGCACGGCCGAGTTTTATGCGATCCGCGCGCAGATCACCCAGCGCCTGATCGTGGAAAAAGGCTTCACCATGGTGGCCATCGAGGGTGACTGGCCGGATGCCGCCCGGGTCAACCGCTTCGTGACCGGCGACTCCCGCATGGCCAACGGAGCTCCGCGCACCGCGCTCGAGTCCCTCTCCGGCTTCCAGCGCTTCCCCACCTGGATGTGGCGCAACACCATCATCCTGGACTTCGTGGACTGGCTGCGGGAGCATAACGCGCGCCACCCCGAGCGCATGACCCACTTCTACGGACTCGACGTCTACAGCCTCCACTCCTCGATCGCCGAGGTGCTGCGCTACCTGGAAGCCGTCGATCCCCCGGCCGCGGCGAAGGCGCGCGAGCGCTACGCCTGCTTCGAGCCGTTCCAGGACACCCAGACCTACGCGCTGAGCGCGCACTACCTGGCCGAGACCTGCGAGGACCAGGTCGTGAGCACCCTGCTGGACCTCCAGCGGCGGCGCGGGGACTACGAGACCCGCACCTCCCCCGAGGCGGTGCTCGACGCCGAGCTCAATGCCTTGGCGGCGCTCAACGCCGAGCGCTACTACCGGCAGATGGTCTACGGCGGCGCCGTGACCTGGAACCTCCGGGATCACCACATGGTGGACGTCCTCAACCGCTTGCTCAAGCACATGGGCCCCGACTCCAAGGCCGTCCTCTGGGAGCATAACTCGCATATCGGGGACTTCCGCGCCACCTACGAAGGCCGGAGCGGCCACGTCAACGTGGGACAGCTCGTGCGCGAGCAGTTCGGCGATCGCTCCTTCGCCGTCGGCTTCGGCACGCACCGGGGCACGGTGACCGCGGCCCCCGAGTGGGACGGCCCCCACACGTACATGCCCGTCCCCGCCGCCCGCGAGCACTCCTACGAGGCCATCTTCCACGAGGCCGGCTTCGACCGCTTCTACCTGGACCTGCAGGCGCCGCTGCTGGAGAGCGGCGGGGGCTGGCTATTCGGCACCCACGAGGAACGGGCGATCGGCGTGGTCTACCATCCCCAGCGCGAGCGCTGGGGAAACTACGTCCCCTCCCGGCTGGCCAACCGCTACGACGCCTACCTCTTCTTCGACGAGACGCTGGCCGTGGAACCCCTGGATCCGATCGAGCCGCCGGGCCTGGAAACCTACCCCGAGGGACTCTGAGCCCGCATGCCTCCGCCGGCCCCTTGCGGGATCCGGCGGAGACGAGGCCTTAACGGCTGGAAGCCTGGGCTCCCAGGTGCGATCGGAACCAATCCGCCGCCAGGATGGCGACCTGCTCGAGCGTGCCCGGCTCCTCGAAGAGGTGCGTCGCCCCCGGCACGATCCAGAGGCGCTTCTCGCAGCTCATCTGGTCGAAGGCTTCCTGGTTCATGGCGATCACCGGCGTGTCCTCCCCGCCCACGATGAGCAAGGTGGGAGCCTTCACGCGAGGCAGCACCGGAGCCGCGAGATCCGGCCTTCCTCCGCGCGAGACCACGGCCTTGACGCGCTCGGGGCGATCGACGGCCGCCATCAAGGCCGCCCCGCCCCCGGTCGACGCCCCGAAGAGCCCCACGGCGAGATTCCGGGTGTCGGGCTCCCCTTCCAGCCAGTCGATCACCTCGGCCAGCCGCTTGGCCAGGAAGGGAATGTCGAAGCGAAGTTCGGCGGTGCGGACGTCCAGGGCCTCCTCTTGAGGGTTCAAGAGGTCGATGAGCAAGGTGGCGAGCCCCGCGTCCTGGAGGGCGCGGGCCACGAAGCGGTTACGCGGGCTGAAGCGACTGGATCCCGAGCCATGCGCGAAGAGCACCAGGCCTTTGGCCCCCTCGGGCAAGGTCAAATTGCCCTCCAGCTGGACCGACCTCGGCGGACCGGCGATCGGCGCCCCCGACTCCACCGGGATCCGGACCTCGCGCTCCCGAACCGTCGTCCTTGGCATGAACGTCCTCCTTTCGTCATCCGGTCTCCCGCAGTGTCGCATGGGGCATGGGGAGGCTCAACGTTCGGTTCGGTCACAAAACGCGGTGAGCGCCGAAGGTTGGGTATGGGATCCCCATGAGACCTGAGCGCGGGCGCGGGCTTGCCCACAACCGACAGCGGAGCGACAATAAGAGCCCCGCGCAACGGAACCGACGGGCCCAATCCTAGAGAGGATGCTCCATGGCGACGACGCCTTCCCCCATGAACCTGCCGTTCACCGGCCTCTTCCTGCGTGAGCAGCAAGAGGAGTTCGAAGCGCTTCACCTTTCGCCCAAGGCGGCCAAGAGCGGTGAAAGCCGAGGCCGCCAGCTCCCCGAGGAGCCTGACGTCTATCGGACGGCCTTCCAGCGCGACCGCGATCGGATCCTCCACTGCAAGACCTTCCGCCGCCTCAAGGGAAAGACCCAGGTCTTCATCGCCCCCGACGGCGAGCATTACCGCACCCGCATGACCCATACGCTCGAGGTCGCGCAGGTCTCGCGCTCCATCGGCCGCGCCCTCAGGCTCAACGAGGATCTCATCGAGGCCATCTGCATGGGCCACGACCTGGGGCACCCGGCGTTCGGGCATACGGGTGAGCATTCGCTGGCCCGGGTGGTGCCGGGAGGCTGGCAGCACAACGCGCATTCCCTGCGGGTGGTGGACGTGCTGGAGGATCTGAACCTCACGGAGGAAGTCCGCAACGGCATCCGCTGGCATACCGGCGTGCAGGATCCCTTCACCATGGAAGGGCAGATCGTGAAGATCTCCGACCGGGTGGCCTACCTCAACCATGACGTGGACGACGCCTTCCGGGCGGGAATCCTGGCCTTCGAGGAGCTGCCCCTTCGCTACCGGGAGCTCGGCCGCTCCCATGCCCAGCGGCTGGGCGCGATGATCACGGACATCGTGATGCACTCCCACGGCAAGGAGAAGATCTCGATGTCGCCGGAGATGTGGGATATCCAGACCGAGCTGCGGATCTTCATGTTCCAGCGGGTCTACCTCGGCTCGGAAGCCAAGAAGGAGGAAGGCAAGGCGCGCCGGCTCATCACCGACCTCTTCCACTACTTCATGGAGAACGCGGACGAGGTGAAGGAGGCCGCGGGCGATCGCTACCGCAGCGAGGATCATGCGCAGCACGTGGTCGATTACATCGCCGGCATGACCGACCGGTTCGCCATCCGCAAGTACGAGGAACTCTTCGTCCCGCGCGGCTGGACCACCACTTAGTCTTCCTCGTTTTGTCCCCCCTCGACGGGGGGACCGGCGAAGCCGAGGGGGGTGTCACTGCTCCCAGGTTCCTTAGAAATAGGGAACGCCATGGCTTCGCCGGCTAACACCCCCCACCCGGCTGCGCCGGGTGTCCCCCCATCAAGGGGGGACGTGACAAGGTAGGGCCTACGGCCCGTTAAAGGAGCTACCCATGGCGGGATTGGACCCCGTCCAACTCATCCGCGACCGAGCGGACATCGCCGAGATCATCGGCGAGCACGTCGTGCTCAAGCGCTCGGGGCGCAACTACCTGGGCCTCTGCCCGTTCCACTCGGAGCGCACGCCCTCCTTCAACGTCAACCCCGAGCGGGGGATCTTCCGCTGCTTCGGCTGCGGCGAGGGCGGGGACGTCTTCGCCTTCGTGCAGCGGCTTCACAACCTCTCCTTCCCGGAGGCCTTGAAGGTCCTGGCGGATCGTTACGGCATCCAGCTGGCCGAGCGCGACAAGGAAGCCGACGACGCCCGCAAGCAGCTTCGCGAGGTCAACGACCTGGCCACCCGCTTCTTCCAGGAGCGGCTGCGCCATGCCGAGGCGGGGCGGGAGGCGCGGGAGTACCTGGCGCGGCGAGGCTTGCCCGAAGAGCTCTGGGAGAAGTTCACGCTGGGGTACGCTCCGCCGGAGTGGGATGCGCTGACGCGGCACCTGAACCGGCATGGGGTTCCGCTGGAGGTCCAGGAGGCGGCCGGCCTGGTGCGGCGCCGGAAGGACGGCTCGGGGGCCTTCGACATGTTCCGCGGGCGGGTGATCTTCCCGATCACGGCGGCCCTGGGGCAGGTGATCGCCTTCGGGGGCCGGATCCTGAAGGAAGCCGAGCGCGAGCCCAAGTACCTGAACTCGCCGGATACCCCGCTCTACCAGAAGGGGCAGCATCTCTACGGGCTGGCCCAGGCCAAGGGGCGGATGCAGGAGTCGGATCGGGCCATTCTGGTGGAAGGCTACATGGACGTGGTGGCGCTTCACCAGTTCGGCTTCGGCGAGGCGGTGGGGGTGCTGGGGACGGCGCTGACCCGGGAGCAGGCCAAGAGCCTGTTGCGCTACACCAAGCGCGTGGTGGTCAGTTACGACGCGGACCGCGCGGGGCAGATCGCGACGGATCGGGGGGTGGCGACGCTCGAGGAGGTCTCCCAGGGGATGGGGCTGGAGGCCCGGATCATCCGGGTGCCGTCGGGCAAGGACCCGGATTCGTTCCTGCGGGAGAAGGGGCCGGCGGCCTTCGAGGGGTTGATCGGATCGGCCCCGAGCCTCTGGGACTATCTGATCGCGCGGGCGATCGAGGGGGTGAAGGGGGATCCGGATTCGCCGGAGTACCGGCAGCGGGTGGCGGAGGCCTGCGCTCCGATCCTGGCGCGGATTCCCTCGGAGATCGTGAAGGCGGAAATTGCCAAGCGGTTGCTGGACGGCTACGGGGTGAACGCGAGCCCGGCGCAGGAGGCGGGGCTGCGACTGGAAATCGGCCGGAGGATGCGGCATAATAAGAAGCCGCGTTTAGCGCCCGGCCGAACAGGGACGACTCCCGTCCGGCGGCGCGGGGACGAGAAGGCCGAAGCGGAGCTTCTGGCCTTGATGGTGGAATCGCCCGAGGTGCGGGCCCTGGTGAGCGAGAAGCTGTCGGGGGTGCCGTTCGGGTTGGAGGAGTACCAGGACCTGCGGGAGCGGCTCGAAACGTGGCCGGCGGAACAAACATTAACCTGGGAAGCGTTACTTCGGGAGGGCCCCGGGGAACAAGATCCGCGGTTGATTTCCAATCTTGCCTTTAGCGCGGATGCGGACAAGTGGCCGGATCCCGCAGGCTATGCCGAGATGTTGATCCATACCCTCTCCCTGAACTTTTGGAGCGTGGAGGCGGAGAACCTCAAGGGGATGGTGGCGGACGCGCAGCAGACGGGGGCAACCCTGGATGAAATCGACGAGTTAATGCGTCATTATCACCAAGCCTTCCAGAAGACCCTGGAGTTAAGGTCCCAAAGTGGCCATCTCTTGCCTACCCGGGCAAGGAGACCCATGGGGGGCGCGTAACTCGACGGGGAGAGGATT
>JAKFCT010000044.1:0-12544 GCA_036676495.1 Candidatus Sericytochromatia bacterium | reverse complement strand
CGACGCCCTCACCTACGCCGAGCGCTACAACCCCAAGGGCGTCGTCGACCTCGCCACCCTCACCGGCGCCTGCGTCGTCGCCCTCGGCAACAACGCCATCGGCCTGATGGGCAACAACGAGGACTTCATCCAGCGCGTCCGCCAGGCCGGCGAAGAGACCAACGAGCGCGCCTGGCCCCTGCCGCTCTGGGAGGAGTACCACGAGCTCGTCAAGTCCGACATCGCTGACCTCAAGAACTCGGGCGGGCGCGAAGCGGGCACCATCTCCGCCGCGGCCTTCCTCTCGAAGTTCGCCGAGAAGTACCCCTGGGCCCACCTCGACATCGCGGGCACCGCGTGGGAGGAGAAGGGCAAGGCCTACGTGCCCAAGGGCGCGACCGGCATCGGCGTCCGCCTGCTCCTGAACCTCGCCGAGACCTATGTGAGCGAGAACGGCAACGCCAAGACCAAGGTCGCGGCTGCCGCCGGCAACGGCAAGAAGGCCGCCGCCAAGGCCCCCGCGGCCAAGGCTCCGGCAGCCAAGGCCAAGACGGCCACCAAGGCCCCGGCCGCCAAGACCAAGAAGTAACCAAGAATCGAGGCCCGGACGAAATCGTCCGGGCCTCTCGCCTTTCTCCGCGAGCGTCATTCCCGCGCGGGCGGGAATCCAGCCCCCGGGTAGCGGGGAAGGCTCACTGGACTCCCGCTTCCGCGGGAGTGACGGATACCGCTAGAGCCCCCAGTCGCGCATGTAGTGGAAATCCTTGTCCAGGGTGCGCGCCGAGATCTTCGGCAGGATCGGCGGCTTGCGCTTGAAGTGGTTGCGCCGGATCCGACCCTTCACGCTCTCCAGCATGGCCGCGTCGTAGCCCATCGCCATGATCTGATCGTCGGCAAGGCGCTCGTCGACCAGGACATGCAGGAGGCGATCGACTTCCTCATAGGTAAAGCCGAGATCCTGCTCATCGGTCTGCCCCTCGTAGAGGTCTGCCGAGGGGGGCTTGGTGATGATGGGCTCGGGCACGCCCAGGTGGCGCGAGAGCTGCCGCACCTGGGTCTTGTAGAGATCTCCCAGGGGGTTGAGCGCCGAGGCGAGATCTCCGTGAAGCGTGCCATACCCGAGCAAGAGCTCGGTCTTGTTGGACGTGCCCAGAACGAGGGCGGGAAGGGCGGCCGATGCGTCGAAGAGGATGATCATGCGCTGGCGCGCCATCACGTTGCCCTTGCGATGCGCCGAGATCTCCGGCTGCCGCTCGAAGTAGGCATCCGCCATGGGCGTGATCTCCGTGACCACCAGATCGAGGCCGAAGGCCGCCGCGCAGAGCTTGGCATGCTCGAGGCTCTGGGGATTGCTGGTCTTGTACGGCATGCAGATGACATGGACGTTGTCCGGCCCCAATGCCCTGACGGCGAGGGCGGCGGCGAGCGCGGAGTCGATGCCTCCCGAGAGGCCGAGGACGACCTTGGAGAAGCCGGCCTTGGTCACTTCCTCGCGGATGAAGCGGGCGAGGAAGGAGGACGTGAGCTCGGGGTTGAGGTGAAGGGGATGCGCGGGGGCTTCGCTGGGGTTATCGATGGGGTTTTCGATAGGGTTTTCGATAGGGTTTTCGATAGGGTTCATGGGGGGGGATCTCGATATCAAAAGGGGCGCCTGGCCGGAGACCGGCCAGGCGCCCTGAGTGGAACACGCCGAGGCGACGGGCGCCACGGCAAGACGAGGCGAGGCGCCCTAGCTCAGGTACCCGCGCAGCTGCTCCTTTTGCGCGGAGGCGCGGAGCTTCTGGAGGGCCTTGGCTTCGATCTGGCGGACCCGCTCGCGGGTGACGCCCATGTCGTGGCCGATGCCTTCGAGCGTGCGCTGGGGCTCGCCATCGAGGCCGAAACGACGGCGCACGACGTAGAGCTCACGCTCGGTCAGGTTGGATTCGAGCAGGGAGTTGACGTCCTCGAAGAGCATCCGGTTCATGACGGTGACCGGGGGGCTCGTGGCGTACTGGTCCTTGATGATGTCGCCGAGGCGGGAGTCATCGTCCTTGCCGATGGGGGTCTCGAGGGAGATGGGCTCCCGATCGGCCTTGGTGATCTCGCGGAGCTTCTCGACGGTGATCTGAAGCTCGGCGGCGACTTCATGCTCGTTGGGCTGACGGCCCAGCTTCTGGGACATCAGGCGGATGGTCTTCTTGACGCGGGAGATGGTCTCGACCATGTGGACGGGAACGCGGATGGTGCGGCCCTGGTCGGCGATCGCCCGGGTGATGGCCTGGCGGATCCACCAGGTGGCGTAGGTCGAGAACTTATAACCCTTGCGGTAGTCGTACTTCTCGGCCGCGCGCATCAGGCCCATGTTGCCTTCCTGGATGAGATCCAGGAACGACAGGCCGCGACCCAGGTGCTTGCGGGCGATGGAAACGACGAGGCGAAGGTTGGCCGCGACGAGCTGGCGCTTGGCGCGCTCATCTCCGTTGGAGATGCGGCGGGCGAGCTCGAGCTCTTCGGGATGGGTCAAGAGGCGCCTGCGGCCGATCTCCTGCAAGTACATGCGAATGGAGTCATCCGAGGTCTCGTGCTGGGCAGTGGTGGTGGCGACGGAGATCTTTTTGGTGAGCTCGACAGGGGGCTCTTCGGTCTCCTCGAAGCCCTCCTCCAGCTCATCGACTGGCTGGAAGGCGAGCTCCGGCATATGGGGTAAGGTCTCCTCCTCGAAGGGGACCGGAGAGGCGATGTCCAGGATTTCACCGGCGACGTTGGCCAAGTTTGCACCTCCTCGATGATTCGCCAATCAGAGGAACGAACGACTCGCTCGGCTTGCGGAATTTCTCCGCCGGGGGGATAATGATCCCGCCCCCTCCGACTTGAGCCCAGCCTGCCGTTTGCCGCGGCAATGGCTGAACGTTCCATGATCGTTTGGCAACTTCCTATGGTAAGCGATCGAGGGAAAAATATCCAGTTAAATTTCCATCTAAGCTTAATTTTCTTTTAATTCGCCCCAAAGGGCGCAGGACCGTGGTTATATACCCTTAACCTAGGCTTTATATCAGTCAAACTAGGGTTTACGGCCGCTTCCGACCTCGTTCCCCCGCCCCCTTCCTTCGTTTGAGCTGTTCTCGATGGCCCTTTACGACGCGTACGCCTCTCTTTACGACCGAACCGGACAGAGCCGTTTCTCGCTCCGGATGGTGCTCTACGCCTTTTACCTCTGGGCGCAGCACGCGCCGTACCGGATCCAGCGGGTCCTCGACCTGGCCTGCGGCACCGGTTCGGCGGCGATCGCCCTCGCCCGCAGGGGCTACGAGGTCACCGCCCTCGACCTCTCCGAGACCATGCTGGAAAACGCCAAGGCAAAGGCCGAACGCTGGAATGCCCCCGTCACCTGGCTGCAAGGCGACCTCCGCCGCTTCCAGGCCGGGGGACCGTTCGACGCCGTCACATGTTTCTATGACGCCCTGAACTACATGTTGGTTCCCGAAGACTTGGAAGAAAGTTTCCGCCAGGTCCGTGCCCACCTCCGCCACGACGGCCTCTTCCTGTTCGACATGATCACCGACCATGCCATCGAGCAGACCTGGGGAGAGACCACCGACACCTCCTTCGACCTCGACCTCACCCGCATCTGGAAGTCCTCCTACGATCCGGTTTCCGAGGTCGGCACCCTGCACGCGCTCTTCTTCGAGCGCGAAGCAGACGGCCGCTACCGCCGGGTCGAAGAGGTCCACCGCCACCGCGGCTACTCCCCCGAGCAGGTCGAAACCCTCCTGGAGCGTGCCGGCATGGAAGTCGTGGCCGCCTACGAATGCCTCACCGAGCGCGAGCCCGTCCCCACCACCTACCGCGTGGCCTACCTGGCACGCCCCATGCACGTCTGAGCCTCCGGCGGGCGGTAAGGATTCTTAAACATCGCTCGCCCGGTCTACGCCGCGCCCCGACCTCCCCGCCGAGATCCGCGCAGGACGCCCCTCCAGCCGGCATGCCCCGGGGGGCCGGCCGCCTCGAGGCGCCCGTGGCGCGCCCCAAGGCGCCTCGCCGGTTTTCAGGAGTCGGGTTTGTTGGGGTACAATGAAGGACGGCCTTCCGCCTCCCGAGTCGTTGGTGGTGACCATTGAGACCTGCTGGTAGCTTCCGCTTGAACCTGATCGCGCTGGCGCTTGCCGCTCCCCTCCTGGGTGGGCTCGCCAGCGCTCAGTCCATGCAAGCCCCCGGCCCGGCCGCCCCCCAGGGAAATCCCCCCTCAGCCGCCCTGGCTCCACTCGACCCCGCCTCCCCCCTGGGATCCGAGGACCTCTCCAAGGCCAACGCCCTGGCCATGGCCGGAAAATGGGACGAAGCCGTCACCATGCTCGAGGCCATCGCGAAGACGGCCGAACGCCACCAGCAGCCCGACCTCTACCTGCGCATCGCCTCCATCCAGGCCCAGCAGAAGCGCTGGGACCTGGCGATCGCCAGCGGCAACAAGGCCATCAAGGCATGGCCGGAGAACGGCTGGGTCTACCTTCCGGTCGCCCAGATCCTGGTGGCGAGCGGACGCGAAGCCGCAGCCATCGCCGTCTGCGAGGAGGCCATGCTTCGCGATCCCGCCGTGCGCCTCGCCGCCACGGACCTGATCCTCCAGATCCGCTCGCGCCCCCAAAGTAGCGAAGAGTCCTCCCTTCCTCCCTCCCCGCCGCAACGCTCCAACCCCTGGGCGATCGCCCTCGGCCTCGTCGCCGGAGTCGGCTCCCTCAGCGGGGGATGGGCCCTCTGGATGATGCGCAAGGAAGCGAAAGCCAAGCCGGAGCAAGAGGTGGCGATCGCCCCTCCCGCCCGCGGCACCGCCGGCGCGCTTCAGACCGGCCCCGTGGCCTACGCCCCGGAAGGTCACCGCATCCACGCGGCCGGCGAGATGATCGGGCAGTACCGGGTCGAACGCGTCGTCGGCTCCTCGCTCCACTCGATCCTCTACGCCGCCACCGACACCAAGCTCAACCGGATGGTCGCCCTCAAACAGGTTCACCCCGGAGTCGGAGCCCACTCGGACATGGCCCGCTCGCGCTTCCACAAGGAAGTCCAGAGCCTGATCGCCCTCTCCAACGTCCATGACGGGGTCGTGAAGGTCTTCGACTACCTGGAGCCCAACACCCTGGTCACCGAGTGGATCGACGGCAAGAACCTCGAAGAGGGAGGAGACGGCCTCGCGCTCGACCAGATCGTCGAGATCGGCATCGCCCTCTGCGACATCCTGGCCGCCTCCCACTCCGACGGCATCGTCCACCGCGACATCAAGCCCAGCAACGTCATGCTCACCCGCCGCGGAGGCGTCAAGCTGCTGGACTTCGGCATCGCCAAGAACAACGCCATGGGCACCAGCAACCTCACCCTGGACGCCGGGGTCCCCATCGGCACCTTCACCTACATGGCCCCCGAGCAGTTCGCGGCTCCCAACCAAGCCAAGCCCCCTTCCGACCTCTATTCGCTCGGACTCACCCTCTACCGCCTGATTACCGGCGCACTCCCCACCGAGCCCTGGCTGGGCCCGCGCACGTTCGGCCTGATCCCCGCCGAGCAGTTCCGCCCCATCGGCCCGGATAGCCCTGCGGTGCGCCTCTTCCTGGACCGGCACGGGATCACGGCCACGCCCGAATGGCTCGACGAACTCAACCGCACCATTCGCCGCGCCTTCGAGGAGCTGCCCTCCAGCCGCTACACTGATGCCCTCAGCCTGAAGGAGGCGCTCTCGCGCATCTGGCATCGCATGCAGGCGAGTGTTAGCCCGTCGGGGTCCTGAGGACCTCGAAAACGACGATCCACGCGCTTTTGGGTAGGAAGCGTCCGTTCGGGGTAGATTAAGAAGAGATTCGACCCCGAAAGGAGAGGCCCTCTCATGGCCCAGATCATCGTCGCGGGAAACCCCGTCAACGAGTTCGAAAAGACCGTCGCGCGCACGCTCGGGCATTTGCCGGACGACACCCTGCTGCTCACCAACGTGGTGCTGCCGGGCTTCTACCACAAGCAGAGCAACATCGAAATCGACATCATCCTGCTCACGCGCCATGCGGTCTACGCCATCGAGACCAAGTACTGGCAGGGTGAGATCAAGGGTCACGTCAACCAGAAGAACTGGGTGGTCTACCGGGAGGGCAACCCTCCCCACCAGATCGAGAACCCGCTTCAGCGCTCGGAGATGAAGGCGAAGACCCTCAACACCATTCTCTCGCGCTGGAACTCCGGGCTGATGGGCAAGCTCCGCACCCAGGCCCTGGTGGTGGTTCCGCCTTACACCCCGATGGAAGTCGAGAACCCGACGGATATCGAGCTGGTGGCGCTGGAGCGCCTGCTGCCGGTGATCCAGGAGCATGCCTCCAAGCTTCCCGCCGAAGCCACCGACAAGCAGCTCAAGGAGATGGCCCAGCACCTGGTCGGCAAGTCCCTGGCCGTCGAGGAGTACCTGCCCTTCGAAAACTACAAGGTGCTTTCGACCCTCAAGAGCTCGGCTCGCAGCATCTCCTACAAGGCGGAGAACAACCTCACGGGCAAGCTGGTCTTCATCAAGAAGCTGTCTTCCGACGTCAACCAGCCCCCGGACAAGCTCGCCATGTGGAAGAACCGCGCGATTCGCGAGGCGCGGGCGACCGCACGCCTTCAGCACCCCAACATCGTTTCCGTGCTCGACGTGCTCGAGGATCAGGGAAACATCTACGTGATCTCCGAGTGGGTGGAAGGCTGGAACCTGGCCGACAAGCTGGATGAACTGTCCTGGCAAGAGGCGGTCCGGTTCGTGGCCCAGGCCGCCGAAGGCATCGACACGGCGCATCGCTCGGCCCCGCCGATCGTCCACCGCAACCTCACGCCGGCCTCCCTGCGCGTCACGGGCCAGGGCGTCAAGATCACCAACTTCTCGGCGGCCCGGATCGAAGGCGACCCGTCCATCGTGTTCACCGAGGTGATTCACGGCCGGGATCCGGCGTATGCCGCCCCGGAACTGTTCACCAACTCGTCGGGGGCCGATCCCCGCTCGGACGTCTACGGGCTGGGCGCGACCCTTTACCACCTGATCACCAAGCGCAAGCCCGAGAGCTTCCTCTCGCAGTCGCCGAACCCCGAGGCCGCCTCGCTGGTGCCGGACCTGCCCAAGGAGCTGAGCATGACGATCGCCAAGGCGATGCAGCCCCTGCCCGCCAACCGCTTCGCGTCGGCCCAGGAATTCGCCCAGGCGCTGAAGACCCTGGCCTAGCGACCCGTTCTAAAGGACGAGGGGGAGCCGCGGCTCCCCCTCGTCTCATTTTTTCAGGGCGTCAATGGCGATGCGCTGCGCGTCGGGATGGAAGACCAGGTGCAGGTGCATGGCGCGCGGGATGTAGTGGTTCTCGGCGCCCTCCAGGACGGCCGTGTCGTTGGGGATGCTGATCTCGTCGAGCCCACCGCGGATCATGGTGTACTTCACCGGTCCAGGCGTCTCGTCTCCGGCGTTGAGCTCGCGGATGAAGGCGCTGTCCCGGCTCATCTGCGCATTGGACGTGATCAGCCAGTTGAAGGGATGGGCCATGACCGTGCCATGCTGCGGAGTGCCGAAGGCCACGTAGTGGGCGACGTCCTTCTCGGCACCGAGGTTCTTGATCATGTAGCGCCCGACCAGGCCGCCCATGCTGTGGCCGAAGTACTCGACCTGCCGCGCACCGGTCTCGCGCCGGATCCGGTCGACATGGAGCTTGGCCTCGGCCGCGTACTCGCGGATATCGTCGAAACCCGGCCAGTGCTCCATGGTGTAGAACTGCTTCCAGCCCTCCTTGGAAAGGTCCTTGCGCATGTCCACCCAGATGAAGGCCGGCAGGAAGAAGCCGGGCACCATCAGGATGGGATTCTTGCCCTTGACGTCGGGTGCCGGCAGGGCATCCATGGCCCGCTGCTCCCCCTCCAGAGCGGTCAGGAAGGTCTCCGGGGTGAGAGGCCGCTCGGAGGCAGCCTCGGCGAGCCCCTCGCGCAAGGCAAGCTCTCGGGAATCGAGCAAGCCGTCGGAATCGAGATCCAGAAGCTTGAAGGTGGAGGTCAGCATGCGAGCGAGCTGCGATACCGAGGCCGTGAGGCGGAAGGATTCGGGCCTGGCTTCCGAATACGTGAGGAAGCCGTCGCCGTTCTTGTCGAGGCGCTCGAAGGTCTTCGGGAAGAGAAAGGGGACGTCTGCTCGACTGACCTGGCCGTCGCGGTCCCGATCGTAGGCGTCGAAGCCTTTGCGCGCCTGTCCATTGACGAGGCCGAGCAAGCGATCCGTCATCCCGGAGCCGGCGAAAAGCTCCTCGGAGGACTGAGGAGCAACGAGAGCCCCTTGGCCGCAACCCGTGAGTGCCAGTGCCAGAATCAGCCCGAGCCCGGATCTTCCCCGTCGACGCATCATCCCGTCCCTCCTCAGCTTCGTCATCGGCTTAAAGCTAGCTTAACCTCGTACCGAGTTATCGACGTTCCGGCGTCAAGCTTGCGTCCCGAGATCCCATCACTTCCCTTGCGGGCCCGTAGAAACGGCGTTTGCGCCTGGGGTCGGGAGAGGGGCTGCGGGGCGTGGAAACAGAAAGGATCCGGCCCGGAGTTAGTTGCGGCGCAAGAGGACGGACGGAAGGCGCTCGTCGAGCTGTTCGAGCATCGCCGTGTTGACCGACATGGCCGTAGCCATTCGAGCCAGCGCTTCCATCAAGGCTTGGTATTCGGTCTCGCGCTGGGCCACTTCGCGGCGAACGCCGGCCACTTCCTCGAAGAGCTGATCCAGCCGCTGATGCAAGGCGCGAAGCTCGTCGTGCAGGGGAGGGCGACTTCCTCCCCCCTCGGCAAGCGGGAGCTCGGGGGGAGCGGCGAGCCGCTGACCGGAGCTGGAGCCGAACATGCGGACCAGCTTGCTCAGCTCCCAGCCGGCATCCAGGTGCTCCTTGATGCCCTGCAGGAGCTGGACCGACAAGTCATCGAAGAGGTGACGGCCATGGGCCACCCGGACGGCCGGCACGATCTCGAGCCGATCGATCCAGCGGCGAAGCTTGGTGGGGCTCACTCCCAGCAGCTCTGAGATTTCCCCCAAATCACGGTACGTGGACACGTGGCCCTGACTCCTGTTCATGACGTTCAGAGGGACTGCGGCCAGGCCCGCTGCTGATAGTGAAGGACCGCCTGAGTCCGGTTCACCACCCCGAGCTTGGCATAGATGCCGCTGAGGAGGTTTCGCACCGTCTTCTCACCCAGGCACAAGTGGTTTGCGATCGCCTTGTTCTCCAAGCCCTGCGCCAGCAGGGAAAGGATCTGCTTTTCGCGGGGCGTCAACTCCTCGGCCGGCCGGGGCGGCAACCGGACGGGAAGGGGACGCGCGGCACTGTTACCGAGACACCGCTGGAGCAAGGCCCCGGCGATCGCCCGGTTGAGGGCCTGAAGGTCGGAAAGCGGAGTTTGAAGGAAGTCAAACGCCCGTCCCCGCAACGCTCCGAGGGTGTCCTCGACCGTGCACGAGTTGCTGAGGATGATGACCTCGATCCGGGGATCCCATTCCTTCACGAGGGAAAGCAGCTCGATCCCGTTCAGACCCGGCAGGCGCAAATGGGTGAGGACCACCTCGATCGCATGGTGGCGTAGCCGCACCATCGCATCGGCCCCGCTCCCCACCGCATGAACCTCGTAGCCCGATCCGTGAAGCCAGGTCCGCAGGTACTCGCGCTCCTTGGCATCGCTGTCGACCAGGAGGAGTCTCGAGCGCTGGGGCGCTTGACCTAACAAGGACTCACCGCCCTTTCCAGGGGTTCCGCAAGGCACGATCGAGTTGAGTCAAGCATAGCAAGAGTTCCGCAAGAAATCGGTCCGTAATTCTCCGCGAGGAGGGCGGCATCGGCACCCAGCCCCATGTTCCGCGTCTCCACGGTAGCAGATCCCACTCCCGGACGATCAGAAAGTTCGCACGATTTAGCCATCCTCACGAATCTCAACACTCGCCCCCTCCGCCCAAAACGGCACAACCCTGGCGTTTTCCCGCGTTCCAGGCAAGTCCGCTCGACGCAGTTTTCAGATTTCCCTCAGCTTTCGCTGAGCTTGATTCACAAACCGAAAGATCAGGCTGGCAGCTTAGCGCCAGCCTGACAGTGCTTGATCACGTCCAGGAACGCGGTTCGGGTGGGGCGCTCGGCTTCCGAGGGCGTTCGCCGCAAAAAGAAAGAGGCAGGGCGAGCCCTGCCTCAGCGTATCCCAGGAAAAGCGCGGCCGCCTTTAGGCACGCACGGCGTAGACCACGCGCTCGATGTCGCCCAGGTCCTGGCGGATCTGCGCGGGCTCCCAGCGGCCGGTCCGCTCCAAGAGCGCCGCGACCTCCTGGGCCTGCCCCATCCCGACTTCCATGGCCAGCATGCCGTCGGGCTGGAGGTAATCTGCCCCTTGCGTGGCGAAGATCCGGTACCAGTGAAGCGGGTCCGAGCCGGGCGTCAAGGCCATGTGCGGCTCCCAGTCCCGGACTTCGGGCTCCAGCGTCAGGACTTCCTCGTCCAGGATGTAAGGGGGATTGGAGACCAGGTAGCGGAGTTTCGCGCGGTAGGGGGCCAGAGGGGCGAGGCCGTCGCCCTGCAGGAAGGTGATCCGATCGGCCACGCCATGGGCCTCGGCGTTCCGGCGGGCGATCGCGAGGGCCGCCTCCGAGAGATCCACGGCCACGACGTGGAGGTAGGGCAGGTAAGACGCCAGCGCGATGGCGATCGCCCCCGAGCCGGTGCCGACATCGGCAAGCCAGACCGCGGGGGGCCCGGCGAAGCCAGGGGCCTCCGAGCCGCGCTCCTCGGAGCCGCGCTCCTCCTCGGCGTCCAGGATCGTCTCCACCAGCATCTCGGTATCCGCGCGCGGGATCAGGACCGCGGGGGTGACTTCGAAGTCCAGCCCCATGAACTCCTGGTGGCCGGTGATGTACTGGAGGGGCTCGCGCTTGGCCCGGCGCTCCATGAGAGCGAGGAAGGCCGCGGCTTGCTCGGGAGTGAGCGGGGTGGCGGTACGGGTGTGGAGGCCGAGGCGATCGAGGCCGGTGGCCATCCCCAAGAGGAGGGCGACCTCCAGGCTGGCGGAAGGCAGGCCGATATCGCGCAGGCAGCGGGATCCCTCGCGCAGGGCATCCCCGATGGTCGGAATGGCTTGAGGTTGAAGGTTAGTCATAGGTTCATTCTACCCGGCTAGCGGGTGATTGAGCGGCAAGAAAAACGCCGGGGCCTCGCGAAGGCGAGACCCCGGCGAAATCCGAAGGGTTTAGGCGGGCTGGCCCATCAGCTCCGCGAGCTTGGCGGTTTGATCGGCCGAGATCAAGGCGTCGATCAGCTCGTCGATGTCTCCCTCGATGATCCGGTCGAGCTTGGAGAGGGTCAGCTTGATGCGGTGGTCGCTGACGCGGTTCTCGGGGTAGTTGTAGGTGCGGATGCGCTCGGAGCGATCGCCGCTGCCGACCTGCGACTTGCGGGTGGCGGCGTGGGCGGCGTCGATCTCGGCCTGCTTCATGTCGTAGAGGCGGGTGCGCAGGAGGTCCATGGCGCGGACGCGGTTCTGGAGCTGGGAGCGCTCGACGGTGCAGGCGACGGCGAGGCCGGTCGGGATGTGGGTGACGCGGACTCCGGATTCGACCTTGTTGACGTTCTGGCCGCCGGCTCCGCCGGAGCGGAAGGTGTCCCAGCGCAGATCCGATTCCTTGATGTCGACGTCGACGGCCTCGGCCTCGGTCATGATGGCGACGGTCGCCGTCGAGGTGTGGATGCGGCCCTGGGCTTCGGTGGCGGGAACGCGCTGGACGCGGTGGACGCCCGACTCGAACTTCATGCGGGAGTAGACGGCATCGCCCTTGACGGAGAGGACGACTTCCTTGACGCCGCCCATGTCGGCTTCGGACATGGAGACGAGCTCGACTTTCCAGCCGCGGCCTTCGCAGTAGCGGGTGTACATGCGCATGAGGTCGCCCGCGAAGAGGGCGGCTTCCTCGCCGCCGGCGCCCGCGCGGATTTCGATCATGATGTCCTTTTCGTCGCGGGGATCCTTGGGGAGGAGCATGATCGTGATCTGCTTTTCGAGGGCTTCGATGCGGGGTTCGAGCTCGGCGATCTCGAGGTCGATCATTTCCTTGAGCTCGGGGTCGGTCTCGCTGCGGCGCATGCTGACGGCGTCCTCATGCTGCTTGGTCGCCGTTTGCCACTCCTGGTAGACCTCCAGGGTCTGCTCCATGTCGGAGCGGGCCTTGGCGTACTTCATCAGGCGGGCCTGATCCCCCAGGACCACGGGATCGCTGAGGCGTTCGCCCAGCTCCTGGTACGTCCGTTCTAGTTCGTGCAGTTTATCGATCTGAAGCTTCTCGAGCATCTTCCTCACCTCATTACGGCCAAAGGTATAGTATATCACCCTTTCCGGCTCGTTAAAGGGGGCGGGGGGCGCCCAGGCGTCATGGGGGCCTAAAGAGGGCGGGCAGAATTTTTCGCGAAACCTGTTGACGCCTTCGAGGAGGCTTTGGTATAGTGAATTGTGTTGAGCGCGGATCGCGAAAGCGTGACGGAACGCCAACCACGCGGATGTAGTTCAGTGGTAGAACACCTCCTTGCCAAGGAGGGGGTCGAGA
>JAKFCT010000043.1:0-23218 GCA_036676495.1 Candidatus Sericytochromatia bacterium | reverse complement strand
CGGGTTGTCGACCTCCACCATCTCTCCGTCGGTCTGGTAGACGTGGTAGACGACCGAGGGGGCGGTGGCGATCAGGCTCAGGTTGTACTCGCGCTCCAGGCGCTCCTGGATGATCTCCATGTGGAGCAAGCCCAGGAAGCCGCAGCGGAAGCCGAAGCCCAGGGCCACCGAGCTTTCGGGCTCGAACTGGAGGGAGGCGTCGTTGAGCTTCAGCTTGTCGAGCGCGTCGCGAAGATCGGGGTACTCGTCGGCGTTGATCGGGTAGAGGCCGCAGTAGACCATGGGCACGGCCTGCTTGTAGCCGTGCAGGGGCGCCGGGGCGGGGTTGGCTGCCAGCGTGATGGTGTCGCCGACCGGCGCGTCTCCCACGTTCTTGATGCTGGCCGACAGGTAGCCGACTTCCCCGATGCTCAGCTCCTTGACCTGGGTCTGCTTGGGGCGCAGGACGCCCAGCTCGAGCACCTCGAACTCGGCGCCGCTCGCCATGAAGCGGACCTTGTCGCCGACCTTGATGCCGCCGTTGATCACGCGGAAGAAGACGATGATGCCCCGGTAAGGGTCGTAGTAGGAGTCGAAGATCAGGGCCTGGGTCGGGGCGCTGGCGTCGCCCTTCGGGGGCGGCACCTTGGCCACGAGGGCCTCCAGGATGTCCTGGATGCCGATGCCTTCCTTGGCGGAGGCCATGACGGCGTCCGAGGCGTCCAGCCCGATCACGTCCTCGATCTCGGCCTTCACGCGGTCGGGCTCGGCACCCGGCAGGTCGATCTTGTTGAGGACCGGCACGATTTCGAGGTCGTGCTCGAGGGCGAGGTAGACGTTGGCGAGGGTCTGGGCTTCCACGCCCTGGCTCGCGTCCACGACCAGGAGCGCCCCTTCGCACGCGGCGAGGCTGCGCGAGACCTCGTAGGTGAAGTCCACGTGGCCCGGGGTGTCGATCAGGTTGAGGACGTACTCGAGGCCGTCCTTGGCCGTGTAGTTGATGCGGACGGCCTGCGCCTTGATCGTGATCCCGCGCTCCCGCTCGATGTCCATGGTGTCGAGGAGCTGGGCTTCCATGTCGCGGGAGGCGACCGTGCCGGTGTACTCGATCAGTCGATCGGCAAGGGTCGATTTGCCGTGATCGATATGGGCGATAATCGAGAAGTTGCGGATACGCTCGGTCGGAACCATCGTGGATCTTACCTTTTAGCCTTCTGAGACGGGGGCGGGACGCCAATCGGGAACCTTGCGCCGCATGGGATGCGGGAACATCGCATTATACCGTTTCCCCTGCCCCGCGCCTACCCCCCAGCGGGCATGCCTCCCTCCGCGCGATCCGGCCCCGGAGATTACCTAGGATTTAACCGAGCTTAACCTTCGCTTAAGAAAGATCCTCCGAGGGATCTGCGATATTAACCTCAGTTAAAGCCTTGCTTAGTCAGTTCACTTTGGTCACGGAAGGAGTGCTCCCAATGAGCCAACCCCGCAACTGGTCCATTTTGCTTGCCGCGACCCTGGCGGCCACCATGCTCGCCGGCTGCGGCGTGGGCGGCAATACGGTCGGCATGCAGAGCACCCAAGCCGTCGGCTTCGATGCTGCGGCCTCCGCCACCCTCCGGAAGGGCTTCAAGGAAGTCCACACGGCCATCTTCACCAAGATCGACTCCAACGGTGACAACTTCATCGATGAGTACGAGGCGGGTCCCTTCTTCAGCCTGACCCGGGAGTTCCCCAAGGCCGACAAGGGCAAGAACGGCAAGGGCAACGGCAAGATCTCCCGCACCGAGTTCATGAAGTACGCCACCGCCGGCGGCTTCCTGGTCGGCGCCGACAACCCCAACCGCTTCCTCGACCGCATGCGCAACTTCCTCGCGACGGCCTTCAACCGCCTCGACCAGAAGGAAGGCGGCTTCTTCGGCGCCGGCGACCGCTACCTCACCGAGAAGGAACTCAGCAGCAAGGCGCTCCGCACCCTCGGCCTGGGCTTCGCCTACGAGAAGCTCCACATCCGCGTCCGGATCGACGAGGTCCCGAGCGAGGACTTCACGGCCGCCGACGTCACCGGCGACGGCAAGCTCTCGCAGGGCGAATGGGAAGACCTCTACATGAAGCTGGTCGTCCGGGCCATCAACCCGAACGCCGGCGGCTCCCCCGCCCCCACCCCTCCCGCCGATCCCGTGCCCGCGGACCCCACCGCGCCGGCGGATCCCGGCGCGGGCGCCCCTCCCGCCGATTCCACCCTCTGGGAGTGGTGGCGCCTCTAAATCCCCTCAACGCAACAGCCCTGGGCATCGCCCAGGGCTGTTGTGCTGTGTAGGGGTTCTCATGCAAGGCTTCACGTGCCTTTGAGGCGCTTCCCGTGCCGCTTAGCTCTCCAGGAGGCGTTTGACCTGCTGGTAGACCTCCGGATAGGACGCATCCGTGGGCACGACGTAGTCGCACGTTTCTGCGTCCGTTAGCTCCTGGGCCACGAGCGAGAGGCGGCTTGCGATCTCCTCGGGGCTGCTCCCTCGCTCGCGCATCCGGCGCCGCAGCTCCTCCTCCGAGGGGCTGCAAAGGAAGATGGCCCGCACGCGCTCGGGACCGAAGGTGCTGCGGAGGTGATGCACCCCCTGGATGTCCAGCACCGCCAGCATGTCCGCTCCCGCCTGCTCCGCCTCGAGGAACTGATCCACCGGCAACCCGTAGCGGTAGCCCCCGTAGATCGTGTGCTCGATCAGCTTTCCGGCCGCCAGCAGGAAGTCGAATTGCTCCTCGCTCACGAAGAAGTAATCCACGCCCTCCCGCTCGCCTTCCCGCGGAGGGCGCGTCGTGCACGTGACGGCTTTGCGCAATTGCGGGACCTGGCCCACGAGATCCTGTGCGATCGTCGTCTTGCCCGTTCCCGAGGGGCCCACCAGGACCCAAACCCGCTTGCTCATCGGCGCCGTCCTTTCGTCGTTCGGCAAAAGGATAGCCTGACGCCCGTCCGAGCGCAAGAGTCAAAACGGCCGGAGGCGACCGCCGGCCCCGCCATGCTCGGCGCCCGGCGCTCAGCGCCCGGCGGTGCGCTGGAAGTCGCGCAGGGGCTGCACCCAGCGGGCGCTCGGGGCGGCGGACGGAGAGGCCACCTGCACGAAGCGCGCGAAGGACTGCGTCCGGGCGTTGCGGAACGGCATGGTCGCAAACCACGCCGGCATCGGGCCCTGAGCTCCCCGGGCCGCCGAGGCCGGCGCGTAGCGCTCCCGGTAGAACTGGTAGTAGTTGAAGAAGTAGTAAGGGTCCTTGGCGTTGGTCTCGGCCTGCGCGCTCGAGTTCAAGTACTGGAGGTAATAGCGCGTCGCGTACGCGTAGTAATTGGAGTCATGCGTCGGCAACGCCTTTCCGGCCGCCGCCGATCCCGAAGCGGGCGAAGCCGCCGGAGCGGCGGTCGGAACGGCCGTCTGCGCCCGCGCCTCCCTCAGCGCGAAAGCCCCGCTTCCCGGGCCTCCGAGCTCGGAGGCCGCCAGCAAGAAGGTGATCGTCAGGATGGCTACCAGACGCAGACGCGCGGACATGGGGCGGTCCTCCTAGAGATCCTATACCCCGCCTTGCCCGCTCCCTCAACCTCCGGCCTTTCCTCAGGACGAGTCGAAACGCCCTTTCCAGGGGGTTGCTCCTCCGGATCGCGCAACCCCGCTGGGTCGCAGCCTTGGGGCCCGCAGAAAACCCGCTCGCGGCGGGGGGCTCGGGATGGCCGTCATTCAGCCCCAGGGAGGCATCCTCCCTGGGGCTGAACTCTCTCGGTGTTTGAGCTAGCGCCCGCGGCTGGTGACCAGGAAAGCGAGCGTTAAGCGAGAACCGCATGGCGAGAGGTTGAGCGTCAAAGCTCGCTGTCCCGCAGCAACGACGATCGCTCTAAGAGCGGCTAGGGCTTGATCCAGAACAACTGGGCCGCGTTGTCCCCGTGCCGCCCCGACAGCATGAAGTCCACCTGGTAGCTGGCCACGTCCGTGGTGCCGATCTTGGTCTTGAGCAGCTCCCGGGGGATCGTGAGCGTCAGGGGCTCTTCCATCGTCCCCTTGTCGGGGAACGGCGGCGTCGTGCCCATCTCGCCGGGGATCTGGTTGCCGCTCGCATCCAGGTAGAAGATCTGCGCCTGCACGTTCATGCCGAAGATGGGCGTTCCATCGGTGCTGGTCTTGGGGCGCTCGGCAATGAGCGTCACGTCCCCGCTGGCCCCGACGGGCATCGGCTTGAAGCGCGTCCCCACCGTGTTCGGGGGGATCGGGTAGGTGATCGGGTTGCCGTTGATCGCCATGACCCGGGCGGGAGCGTTGAAGACGTAGAAGAGGCGCGTCGCGATCAGGGCCTCGGCGCCGGATTTCAGCTTCACTTTCAGCGTGAGGACCGACGGCGTCGGGTCGCTCTTGGGCTTCACCCAGATCGCGTAGTTGGGGGCGCCGCCTTGCTGGGTGAGCGGGAGGCGGTAGCCGCTGGAGGCCCAGGAACTGCCCTTCGCGGGGTAGGCCGAGGAGGTGTAGCCGCCGGCAGGTTCGAGGACCGTCCCCTCCGCGAAGGCCGGAGCGCCATGGAGGCTGACCGAGTCGATCTGGGTGGCGAGCGCGGGGCTGACCGGATAGTGGAACGTCAGCACATGCTGGTCGGTGTAGGGCAAGGAGTCGCCGTCTGCCGCGCGGAGCTGCTCGGCGTCGAGCTTGAGGTTGTCGAAGACGATGAAGCGGGACTTTTTGAGTTCGGCCAGGATCGCCGGGTCTCCGTCGAACGCGATCGCCTGGGTCTCCAGGCCTTCGAGGTTGTCGAAGACGCCGTTGGCGTTGTTGTCGTTGTCGAGGAAGTTCGGGACGAGATCCTCGTCGAAGTCGCCGGTGCCGCTGGTGAAGACTTGGCCGAGCTCGACCTGAGGGGCGCGGCCGTTCCCGGCGATCGCCGCGTTGAGGCTGCGCATGTCGCGCAGGTCGACGTCGTCGTCCTCGGCGGCGGTGCGGAAGGCCGAGACGGTCTTGAGGGCCGAGACCGTCTTGAGCGCCGAGACGGTCTTCAGGGTGTGGGCGGCGGCGTTCCAGGAGAGGCCGGCCAGGTCGGTGTCGCCGTTGAGTTCGAAGATGGTCCCGGCATTCTGGAAGAGCAGGCCCTGGGGTTGATTGTTGGCGTCCAAGAGGGTGATGGCGTACTGGCCCGGGGGGACGGAGGCCTGGAAGGCTCCATTCGTCAGCTCGACGGGCGTCACGGAGTTGCGCTGGGTCTCCACCAGGAGTACCCGCTTGGCTCCTGGGGCATCGATGCGGCCCTTGAGCACGATCAGGCCGCTCGACTGGGGGCCGGTATCCGTCCCCGAGCTGGAGGGGGCGGGGGCGCAGGCGACCAGCGGGATCAGCGCGGCCAGGGCGAGGGCCGACGAAGGCTTGCGAGATAGTACCGGCATGAGACCTCTCCAGGAAGGGGGGTGCTAGGGTTGCTTACCCGCTGGGCAAACGGATCTCACGTCACTCGGATCGAGGGGCGAGATGGGGCTCATGCGAAGCGCCCCCGGCCGATTCGGCCGGGGGCGCGGAGGGAGTTTAGCGGCTCAGGCGCTTGGTCAGCACGCGATCGAGCGAGAGCGCTCCCGAACCCTTGACGAGGGTGATCGCCGCGAGGGCCATGGCGAGCAGGAAGTACTCCACGCCTTCACCCGCCTGGGCGCCGAACCAGTTCATGAAGAAGCCGTTGGGCACATGGACCAAGAGGGCGGCCACCGCCATGGTGATGCCGACGCCGAGGGCCGAGACGCGTCCCAGCAGGCCGAGGACGAGCGCCAGCGCCCCGACGGACTCCGCCAGGATGGCGAGCAAGGCGAAGACCGAGGGAATTCCCATCTGGGTAGTGAAGAAGCCCATGGTGCCTTCGAAGCCGCCGCCGCCGTACCAGCCGAGCGTCTTCTGCAGCCCGTGGGGCAGGATGACGAGTCCGAGGGCCACGCGGGCAATGAGGGCGCCGTAATCGTTTTCGGTCGCCAGCAAGCGCTTCAGCAGAGCGGCAGGGGCGGTTGCCACGGGGGCGGGGGAGGCGGGGGTCATGGTCGCCACGGGGTATCACTCCTTTTTTTATCACGAACTCAAGCGTTCCTAGTTAGGACAATTCCAGGATAGAACTACGTAGAATAAATGTCAACCATGGCTTGCTCATGGGAAACGCCCCCGGCCGATTCGGCCGGGGGCGTCGGGGGCTTTACTTCTCGGCGTGCGGGCCGGCGATGATCAGGTGGGCGCTATCCGGAGCGATCAGCTTCCGGGCGGCGGCGTTCACCTGCTCCAGGGTGATCCCGTTGATGAGGGCCGGGTAGCGGCCCCAGTAGTCGAGCCCGAGGCCGTAGTACTCGATGCTCGACAGGGAGCTCGCCATGCCGGAGTTGGTGGCAAGGCCAACGGCCTGCCGTCCGATGTAAGAGCCCTTGGCGGCCGCGAGCTCCTCGGCGGTGATCCCCTTCGCGAGGAAGCCCGAGATCTCGGCCTTGAGGGCCGTGATGGCGGTCTCCATGTTGGCGGGGTTGACCGTGATGCTCGCCTGCCATGCTCCGGCGCCCGAGCTGGCGCTGAACGTGGAGTACGTCCCGTACGTCAGGCCCATTTCGTCCCGCAGCTTGACTCCCAGCCGGCTCGAAAGCCCGGATCCTCCCAGGATGAAGTTGGCGAGGGAGGAGGCGTGGAAGTCGGGCGAGCGGCGGGTGACCTGGCCCGCGTGACCCAGCAGGATCTCGAGGTTGGACTTGTCCATCATGGGGATGACGATTCGCTGGGGCGCCTTGCGAGGCGTGTCGGGGATCGTCACGTCGACCTTCGCGACCGGCGCCCAGGTCTTGAAGAGCGTTTCGAGCTTGGCGACGACCGCGTCGGGATCGACCTGGCCGACCACGACGAGGGTGGTGGCGTTGGGGCCGAAGTGGCGGGCGTGGAAGGCCTTGAGGTCCGCGACGTCGAGCTCCTCGATGGCGGCGATCTGCTCGGAGGGGTTCAGCTCCCGGTAGGGGTGTCCCTCGGGGTAGATGGCCTGGGAGAGGGCGCGCGAGGCGTGGGTCTCGGGCTGATCCTCGGCCTGCTTGATGCCGGCGATCCAGCGGGCCTTGAGCTTGGAGAGCTCGTCAGCCGGGAACGCGGGCTCCTGGAGCATCTCCGCGAGGGCCGTGAGGCCCAGGTCGAGGTCCTTGGAGAGCATCTTGGCGCCGATCTCGGTGGTCTCGGTGCCACCGCTGAAGCCGATGCTGGCGGCGACGGTCTCGAGATCCGCGGCGAGCGCGAGCTTGCTGCGCTTGATGGTGCCCTTGTCGAGCATGGCGGCGGTGGCGGCGGCGAGGCCTTCCTGGCCCTTGGGCTCCATGAGGGCGCCGGCGCGGACGAAGCCGTCGATGGCCACGGTGGGGGCGGCGTCGTTGGGCAGCACCAGGACGGTCAAGCCGTTGGAGAGCACCTTGCGGACGGGCGGGGTGAGCGCACGGGGCTTGCTGGCCTGCTGCTCGAAGGGGAAGGGCTTGGCGGGGACGACCTTGCCCGAGTTGGCCACGGCCTTGCCGGAGCCCGAATTGGCGGGCTTGGGCGGGACGGGGCCGTCGGGGGTGGAGACGTACCAGCCCACGGTCCGGTTGTCGGAGGTCAGGTAGGTCTGGGCCACCCTCAGGACGTCCTCGGGCTTCACCTGCTTGATCTCGTCGAGCAGCTCGAACGCGCGCTGCCACCGGTCGATGGCCTCGTAGGAGCCGAGGGCCGTGGCGAGGCCCGAGGTGCCTTCGTTCTGGTAGACGTAGACGGCTTCGGCCTGGTTCTTGGCCTTTTGCAGCTCGGCGGCCGGCACGGGCTCGGCCTTCAGCTTCTCCAGTTCGGCCAGGAGGGCCTTCTCGACGGTCTCGTGGGTGACGCCCGGCTTGACGGTGGCTCCGACCCGGAAGAGGGACGGATCGCGCTGGACGCCGGTATAGGCGTAGGTGCCGGTGGCGAGTTGCTTCTCGACCAGGGCCTGGTGCAGGCGGTCGGTCACGCCGCTGGAGAGGACGGTGTCGAGGACCAGCAGCGGAGCGATGTCCTTGCTCTGCACGCTGGGAACGTGGTAGGCCATCTGGACCAGGTTGGTCTCGCCGCGCCGGCGCAGGGTCACGCGGCGCTCGCCCACCTGAGGCTCCTCGGTGGTGTAGAGCTCGGGCGGCTGGGGGCCGGCGGGAATCTTCTCGAAGTGCTTCTGGATCATGCTTACGGCTTCCGGGGTCCGGAAGTCGCCCACCAGCACCGCCACGGCGTTGTTGGGGTGGTAGTAGGTGTCGTAGAACGCCTTGAGGTCGTCGGTGGAGACGCCCTCGACGTCCGAGCGCCAGCCGATCACGGGATGGTGGTAGGGGTGCGCCTTGAAGGCGGCCGAGGTGACTTCCTGGTAGAGGAGTCGGCCGGGGTTGCTCTCGCCGCGCTCCAGCTCGTTGCGGACCACGGTCATCTCGCTCTGCCGCTCGGAGTCGAGGATGAGGGCGTCGCGCATGCGGGCGGCCTCGATCATCAGGCCCATCTCGAGCCGGTCCGACGAATAGGTCTCGTAGTAGTTGGTCCAGTCGGTCCAGGTGGAGGCGTTGAAGCTCGCCCCGTTACGCCCCAAGAGCTGGGCGATCTGCCCCTTGCCGAGAGTCTTGGTGCCCTTGAAGAGCATGTGCTCCAGCAGGTGGGTGCTGCCGGTCGTGCCGATCACCTCGTTGCGCGATCCCACCTTGTAGTAGACCACCCAGGTGACGACGGGGGCCGCGTGATCCTCCTTGAGGATCACCTTGAGGCCGTTGGCCAGGGTCAACTCCTGGACGGGGCCGGCCATGGTCTGGACGGTGGTGATCGCCGGCGCGTTGCTGGCGGCCTTTACCGGCGCGGGCTGCACCTGGGCGGGGGTCTTGGCCGCGGGAGCGGCGGTCACGGCGGGAGCCCAGCCGGTGAGGCTGGTGGCGATCGCCAGGCTCAGGGCGATTCCAAGCGTGTGGGGTTTCTTCATGCTCACCTCATCGGCGCGGTACGGCGAACGGGACCCTTCATGATAGCCACGGCCGCGTCGGCCTGTCAAAACCAGGGCGGGCGCGGAGGCCCGCCCCACGGGCTCAAGCTTCTCAGGTGCGAGCATCCCTGCGAGTGGCGCGGGCGTCTCTGCCAGTGCTCCCTACTTCTTCCCCGCCAGCAGGACCTGGGTGGGGTAGCTGGGGCGCGCGAACTCCAGGTAATCCAGCCCGGAGTCCCGGACGAAACCTGCCAGTTCCGCGCGGGAGTAGGCATTGCGGATGGAAGCCTTCCCGTCCTTGAGGGTGGCCGGCGATCCGAAGAGCGCGCAAGCGGCCTCCACCAGGACGCGGTTGGGACGGCTGCGCACCAGATCTCCCACCAGCATGATCCCGCCCGGCCGGAGCACCCGATCCATGCTTTGAAGCAGCGCGACGATCCGATCCTCGGGGAAGTGATGCAGCGCCAGGTGGCTGGTGACCACGTCGAAGGCGCCGTCGGGGAAGGGCATCGCCAGCGCGTCCCCTTCCACCAGCTCGACCTCCGGCACGTTCCGCGTCTCCTCGCGGGCCATGGCCAGGATGCGCGGGTTCAGGTCCAGGCCCACGGCCTGGACGCTGATGTGGCGCCGCCGCCCCCAATGGGCCAGCGCCACCGGCAGGTCCGCGAGGCCCGTGGCCACGTCCAGCACGTTGAGCGAGCCGCGGAAACCCCGCGCCAGCCGCCGCGAGAGCTGGGCTTGCAGGTAGCGATGGTAGCCGAGCCACCGGTTCAGGTTGCGGATGCCCCGCATCGCCTCCCGGAGCACCTCGTCGGGGGTGTCCGGTTGATCGATGTCTTCCGGCTCGTGGCCTCGGGGCGGTACCAACCACGCGTTGAGCATTGCTTCCTCCAGCGCCGGCGCGGCGCGCGGGCGGCTTTGCATGTTTGTTCGGCGGCGTATCGACGGGTTTCGGGCGTCGCTCTCCATGCTAGCAAAGCGGGCAACTGTGGTATAGTTGTAAACAACGATCCCTGGCAACATTGCAACGGCTCGCGGCCGTGTCTACTCCCATTCGTCGCCACGTTGTCACCCGGAAGGGGGCTCTCATGAACCCGGCTCTGAACCCGACCAACCCGTCCGAACCGCTTGCGACCTATCAGTTGAGCCTCAGCTTCTCGGAGGCCGTCACCGTCCTCAGCCGGATCTCCAACCGGGGAGGCACGCTCGATCGCTCCGATCGCGACCTGCTCCTGGAAGCCGCCCATGCCTGCCAGCGCTTGCGGGCGGAGATGGTGGTCTCCCCCGAGCATGCCCTGGGGCGGATCATGATCCGCGTCGCCCAGCCGCTCTTCCCCAAGGCCGTCCTGGTCGATCACCTCAGCCACGCCGAGGACTACCTCTGGCAACTCGCCAATTGCCACCCCGGCAACGAGACCTTCGTGCTGGGCAAGGGCCGTCTCGCCTGGTTGATCGAGTTCCTTTCCGATTGCTGCATCCTGCTGCTGCGCGAGATCGCCACGCAGAACCTGCCTCACGCGGCAGGCCGCGGCGCCTGAGCCCAGGCGCGCTCTCGCCCTCGGCCCCGCCCGGATTCCGGTGAGGCCGAGGGTTTCTGGTATACTGGGGGCAAATTTCCGTTCGAAAGGTGCGAAACTTGCCCAAGCCCATCCGGATCCCGTTGCAGCGCAAGGCGCGCGAACTCTCCGCGTTCGCCAAAGCCTTCTATCAGACGCTGTTCCTGGGACACCCGCCCTCACCGGCCGAGAAGGAGCTCGCCGCGCTCCCCGAGGGCCGCAGCCGGATCTGGGCCAAGAACCTCCACCTCTACTACGATGACGCCGTCGTGCTCAAGATCCGGGACATGGTCGCCGACATGCGCGTCCATGACTCGGGCTACCCCTTGATGCCGGATCGCAAGGACTCCTATTCGATCGTCATCCACCAGGGCGTCATTCGCCTGCCGGCGGCCAGCCTGGAGGCCCTCCTCAACCGCCACGTCCTTCACAAGTCCGACTTGCCGCTTTACGACGCGCGGGTTTCGTTCTCGGGCGATCGCCTCTTCCTCCACGCCAAGCTCCGCTGGCGCCTCAACCTCCCCATCCCGATCGTCCTCGAATGCCAGCTGCTTCCCATCGAGGACGGCCGGATCGTGCTCCACGTCGAGCGCCTCCGCGCCGCCGAGATCGGCCTCGGCGGCCTCCTGGGCCTCCTCAACATGAACCTCGAGACCCTCATGCCGTCCAGCGTGGAAGGGGCCGCCGGCATGACCGTCCGGGACAACCGGATCTACATCGACTCGATCGCCATCCTCCCGGAGCCGCGCTCCGAAGGACGCCCGACCGAGGTTCGCCTCGAGCGCGGCGAGCTGGTGCTCGTTTACGAATCCGACCATGACCTCGATCCGCCGCCGCCCCTGATCGATCCGCAGGCTCCCTGCTACGTCCTGGGCGTGGGCCATGATCTGCTGATCGGGAAGATGCTCATGAAGGACGCCTACTACCAGGTCGTGAGCCGGGACGGCACCACCCACCTGGATTTCGCCCTGGAGGGCTACCGCCAGCAACTGGCCGCGGGCAACAGCACGCTTTCCAACGACGGAGCCGTCTTGGTGCGCCTGCCGAACCTCGTGCCGCGCATCGGCACCGGCCCGCTCTAAGTCGCCTGGCGGCTCAGAAGCGGCGCGGAAAGCCCTCCTCGTGCCGAGGAGGGCCCGCGGACTCCGTCCCGCTTAGTCGCTGAGCCAGTACGTATGGCTTTCCTCCAGATAGGTGGCCGGGGCTCCGGCCACCTGTGCCGAAGCGCCGGTGGGGGTGATCCGGCTCTCCAGGCGCAGCGTCGTTCCGCTACTGGGCACGTTGTAGGCGAACTGATAGCTGAGCGAGCCCTCCCCGGCGGCTTCCAGCGCGATCCCGTCCGCGGCCTCGAGGGTCCCCAGCAGCGTGTCGTCCAGGTAGACGCTCACCTGGTACTGGCCCGTGAACCCCCAGGCATGGGCGGCCTGGTAGGTGATCGTTTGCTTGAACGTCACCGCTTGCCCGCGCTTCAACGTCGAGGTGCTCGGGCTCATGGCGTCCTCGTCGAACGTCGGGTACTTCCGCTCATGCGACGTGCTGACGCTGTAATCGACGGCCTTCTCGCCCTCGATCCGGCCTTCCTTGGACTGGGCCCAGGTCTTGAAGGTCAGCGTCTTGGTGCCATAGGGGACGGTCCACTTCATCGTGACCTCGTACTCCCCCTTCGCACCCTTGCTGACGAGGATGTCGTCCCCGATCTTCGTGCTGCCGTCGCCAGCCTGCTTGCCATCCACGAGCAAGACGCCGTGGACCCCCCCGGTGAAGCCGTCCGAGATGCGCGCGTTGTAAGGGATCCGGCGGACGAAGGTGTAGCTCTGGCCCGAGACGAGGGTCGTCTTGGGCTCCGGAGTGACGTCCCCCTCGACCTCGAACGTGATGAACGCCGGGTTTCCCGAGGTAGGCGCCGCCGTGAAGAAGCTGCTACTGGGCAGACAGCCGGCAGTCAGCATGGACGCCATCAGCGCCAAGAGGATGAGGGGTCGTTTCACGAAAGCCTCCTTTCTCGCCTGCGCTCGCTAGGGAGCCCTCAGGATCAGTCTGGCGTCACGCTTTTCGATGACGGTGAAGCGGTTACGGGTGAGCAGCTCGAGGATCTGCCCGGAGTCCTCGTCGGGGTTCGCCATCCGCACGACCAGCTTTCCGACGCCATCCACGTAGGGCAGCTCCTGAACGGCGCCTGGGCTGTCGAAGCGGGACTCGAGCTCTTGGAGCCACTGGCGGAAGACGGGGTAGCTCACACCGGTCAGGATCACCTCGACGCGCTTGCCGGCGCGCGCTTCCTGGCGAAGGCGATCGCCCAGGGCCGTCACGAGGTACTGGCCGGTCAGATGCCCCGCTTGCCGCAGCGCCTTCTTGCCGCTGGTCGCTCCGGAGAGATCGGAGGCTCCCGCCTCGAAGCCCTGGGTCGCCAGGATCTCGCCGGTCGCGCAGCGGATGGCTCGGGCCTCGAGCCGCGCACGGCTGGTCACGACCCCCTTGAAGAGGGGCTCCGTCTCCTCGGAGAAGGCTTCGCCAAGGATCAGCACGTCCACGTGCAGCTCCGCACCGAGGCGGGTCAGCTCCGCCGGGGACGTCAGCTTGCTCACCTTCCCCCGCTCGCGGTCTTGCAGCGCCAGCAGGTGGCGGACGTCCACGACCTGATAGCCCGCCTCGGCGAGCAACCGGATCACTTCCGTCTCGCCGGCCGGATCGGGCACCCGCCGGCGGAGATGCTCCTCCGGAATGAGCACCCCCACCCGGGTCCGGCTTTGCGCTTGAGACGCCGCCGCACGGGAGTCCTGAGACGCGCGGGGGGCTTCCGAGGCGGGCAGCTGCACGCCGTCGATCACGACCTCCGTGGAGGCCCAGAGCACCTGCCGGTCCTGGAAGAGGAGGAGCGAGACCAGGCGATCGCCGGATGGGGTCTGCTGGAGGCTGCTCCGCAGCGACAGCGGACGATCGTCCAGGGTCAGGGTCGTCTTGCTTGCCGCCTTCCGCGAAAGCGCCGTCAGCAGCGCCTTCCCGACCGCACGATCGACCGGATCCGTGCTGTTCCGGGTGGCGCGATCCAACGTGGCGAGCGAGATGCCGCCTGCGGGTACGCGTGAGGCCTCCAGGAACCCCACGAAGCCCGTGGCCAGGTGATCTGCGGCCTCGCTCAAGCCCAGGCGGGAGTCTGCTGCTTGCTGGATACGGCGGCGCTCCGCCTCGAAGGCTTGCCGCTCGATGCGCACCAAGGCATAGACGGTGACCTGAGCGCCTCGCGGCGCGGTGTACGTGCTCACCAGCTCGAGCCCGCGCAAACGAGCCAGCTCCGAGGTGACCTCCAGGGTGTCCGTGGTCGTGGCGCCTGCGTGGGTTCGCTCGCTCTTGAAGTGCGTGCTCACGACGATGCCCAGGGAGTCGATGAACTTCTGGATGGCGGCCTGGTAGGCCTCCTCGCGAGCCTTGCGCTCGTTGTCCTGGGGCGCGGAGATCGCCGAGATGTAGAGGTAGCGGGAATCGCTGGGAAGCCGATCGATCCAGTCCGGACGCTCGGCCGCCGCGGCGGGTCCCATGGGGGCTGCCAGCAGCAGGGCTGCCAGCAGGATTCCTTTTAGCCAGTCGTGCTTCATGGCGAGGTCTTGCTCTGCAATTGCATCAGCTGCTCGTCGAGGAGGCGCTCTGCCGCTCGATCACCGCTGGCGCGGGCCGCTTCCTGGGCCTTGCGATAGCCCGTGGCCTTCAACTCCTTGAGGGTCGCCTCGGGGATGCTGCCCAGGACGTAGACCCGGTAGCCCTCCTCCTCGCCGGCGGCGCTCCGGTAGAGCCGTCGCTCCCAGTAGACCTCCTCGACGACCAGCGAGGTGAGGCGCGTGGAGGCCTGGGCCCTCACGGCGTCCCGGATCAGCGATCGGGCCGTCTCGGGCTGGTCGATCGAGTTCCCGGAACTTTCCTGCACGCTCTGGAAGAGCGTCTCGACCTCCTCGTCGACCTGCGTGGCGATGGCCTTCGCCAGCTCGTAACGCGCCTCGCGCTTGGCGAGGCTGAGATCGCGGGCGCGATCCCGCATGGCGCGCATGAGCAGCACGGGCTTCCCGTTCCGCGTTACGAGGGTGGTCTCCCGACTGCTCTGCACCCAGGCCGGCACCTCTCCGGAGCGCTCGATCACCTCGAGGCTCCGGGCGCAGCCGACTGTCACGGCCAGTCCCAGCGCGCTCGCGAGGATCGGAAGGGTTCGGATCATCAACCTACTTGTGTTCATTCAGGGCTCCCGACGGCGGATGAGGCGCTCAAAAGACGAAGCCGAGGCCGGCGACCAGCGAGACTCCCCCGAACGTGAGCTCGTGGTCCCGAATCTCCCCTGCCTTGGCGGTGTAGGAGTAGCTCGTCTTGGAGCCCTCGGAGTTCGAGGACGTCGTCCAGTTGTTCAGGGTCGAGGGTAGCCGGTACTTGCCTTCGCAGAACAGGGAGAGCGGGCCGAAGAGCCGGAGCCTGGCGCCAAGTCCCGCCTCGGGCTGGAGCAACGTGGCCGTGACGAGATCCGACGACTTGCCGTCGCCCAGGGTCACGGGGTTCTTGAGCGTTTGAAACATCCCGCCGAGGTGCAAGCCCACCAGCCCGTACAGCCCCAGCACCTCGGGGATCAGTTCGTACTCGGCATGGAGCTTCCCGAAGAGCGTCCCCCCACTGACCGCCGGAGTCACGTTCCCGACCGCGAGTCCGAGATCCAGTCCGCTCGTGACGCCCGTCGCCGGGAGGAGCCCTTGAAAGCCGAGCGAGAAGTTGGTCATCGGAGCGTAGCCTTGGCCCGAGGTGCTCTTCACGGGGACCAATTCCAGGTACGGCATGATCCGGAAGTCGGAGATCGGGCTCGCGGGGACTTCCTTGAGGTTGTCCCGGTTCCCGACCCGGTAGAAGCCCTCGAGGATGTAGCCTCGCGAGAACCGGCGCTCGACCTGGAAGATGTGGATCTTGCCGGTCTCTTCCTTCTCGGTTCCCAGCACATCCCCGGTATCCGGATCGATCACCGGGTTGCCGTGGCGATACGCGGCGAAGACGTAGCCGTTCCGGATGCCGTGCTCGTCGCCCTGGTTGATGGTCACGTGCCGGAACTGCCGGCTCACGATGCGGCCTTCGAGCGCGAACGCCTCGCGCACCCCGAGAATCACGCTGTCGATGAAGGTGTCGCGCGCCGTGGTCCAGGCTTCTTGCGTGTGGCGGGAGGTGCCGCGCCCCGAGACCGGGAAGGCGTCGAGGATGATGCCTTTCCGGGTGTCGACGAACTTGACCGTGCCCGAGTAGGTGGCGGTGTAGTCGTAGTAGTTCCCCTTGCTGGATTCCACCAGCGCCGAGGTCATGTTCTTGTTGTTGAATGTGTAGATGAGCAGCGTGTCGACGCCCTCGAGCCCGGAGAGTTGCTTTCCCTCCTCCGAGGTCAGCCCCGCCAGGTTGAGGCGGTGTTCTTGAATCACCTTGTCGAGGTCTTGCCGCTCGACGACGATGAAGCGCCCGAGCCGGGCGATCTCGGCGGCCAGCTCGTCGTAGGCGGTCTGGGCATCCTCCCGGTAGGAGCTCTCGGCCGCGATGACGCCGATGCGCAGCTTGGCCTGCGTGGGCGCGGCCACGGCGGGTTCGCAAAGCGGCAACACCGCAAAGGCCCCGGACATCAGAGAGGATGCCGCCAGGGCGAGAAGGATCCGCGGGGTCATGGTCCCTCGAACGACGTCAGCAGCGGAAGACGGATCCTGCGCGATGGCGGTGCGGCGATTCATTCGACCCTCCAAGGTGGTTTCTCGCATGCGGTCGCGTGACGGTGGGGCGGCGTGGCTGAGCGCCCGGGCCAGCTTCGCAGGATTGCAGGGTCGGCGAGCGGCCCCGAAGTCCTGGCGATCAGCCTGTCGTGCCCCCAGTCACTTACTTGATTTTAGGATCAGGACCGAGGTGGCGTAGCAAGAGGCAATAAATAGTTTGCTTGTTCGTGATTCGTTACATGGGCATTCGGAGTCCCGGGGGGCTGCAATCGTGGCGCGGTCCCTGTTCTGACGGTCGGTCGCCAAGGGGTGGGTCAGGATTTCAGGTTTTGCGCTCAGGTTTTCAGCATGACACACATTGCGTTACGGATGCTGTGATAGATTTCCGTCAGGCTTGCAGATGTTTTGGCTCGCCACGAATAATTCCGGCGTTTCCCGCTCAGGACGGGCCCGCGCCTCTGTCGTAGGATGGGGGCGTCCGGCCCGTTCTTTTTGGAGGTGCCCCTCATGTCCATCAAGACCGTCTACGTCCCCGCCGGGGGCGGCCTATCCAAGCTCGTGCTCGGGACCTCCGAACCGCGAGATCCGGGGCCGGGAGAGGTCGTCGTGCGCGTGCGCGCCAGCTCGCTCAACTTCCACGACCTGGGAGTGGTCAGCGGCACCATGGGCCCCAAGGAGACGCGCATCCCGATGTCCGACGGCGCCGGCGAGGTGATCGCGGTGGGAGCGGGCGTGAGTGAGTTCGCCGTGGGGGATCCCGTGGTGAGCACCTTCTTCCCGGACTGGCTGGACGGCGTGCCGCAGGCCGCGGGCTTCCGGCGGACGCCCGGGGACGGCATCGACGGCTTCGCCCGCGAGCAGGTGACCATGCCGGCCCAGGCCTTCACGCGCGCTCCGCGCGGGTACTCCCATGCGGAGGCGGCGACGCTGACCACCGCGGGGCTCACCGCCTGGCGCGCCCTCTTCGAGGAGGGCCCTCTCAAGCCCGGAGAGACCGTGCTCGTGCTGGGGACGGGCGGCGTCTCGATTTTCGCCTTGCAGTTCGCCAAGCTGGCGGGCGCAAGGGTCATCGCGACCTCGTCGAGTGATGCCAAGCTGGCCCGGCTCAAGGAGCTGGGGGCCGACGAGACGATCAACTACCGCCAGCACCCCGACTGGGGCCCGCACGTCAAGGAATTGACCGGCGGGCGCGGCGTCGATCACGTCATCGAGGTGGGAGGCCCCGAGACCTTGATGCAGTCCATGATCGCCACGCGGGTCGGCGGCCACATCGCCGTGATCGGCGTCCTGACCGGCGCCGAGAGCCGGCTTTCGCTGGGTCTGGCCCTGTCGCGCCAGCTTCGCCTTCAAGCCCTCCTGGTCGGCAGCCGCCGCCAGCAGCAGGACATGATCCGCGCCCTCGAGACCTCGGGGCTGCGGCCCGTGATCGACCGCCACTTCCCCCTGGAGCAAATCGCCGAGGCCTTCCGCTACCAGGCGAGCGGCAGCCACTTCGGCAAGATCGTGCTCGACGTCTGATTTCCCGACCCGCGGGTTAACCCAAGCTTCTCCGAAGCTTACCGGCTTCTTGGGCAACCCGCGCCCCGATCCGACGACAACTCAGTAACGTCGTTTGCTGCAAAGTTGTTGGAGGTGGGAATGGAAATCCGTCGACCGGTTCGTTGGCTCATCGCCTTCACCTGCACCGCCACGCTTCTCGGTTGCGGCAAACCCTACGGCCCCAGCCAGGCTTACGTGCCCACGGCCCAGCCGCGCACGCAGCAGCCGCTCCAGCAGCCGGTCCAGAACCCGGCTCAGCAGCCCACCCAGAAGCAGTTCGGGGAGATCCTCTCGCCGACCAACCAGGTGGTCTCGGGCTCGCTCGCCGACGTCAACGGTCTCCAGCAGGGCATGGGCCTCGACGAGGATGCTCCGATCGGCGCCGCCGCCGAAGGAGCCAACTTCGCGCTCAGCCAGCCCAAGTCCATCTCCAACCAGCTGATCCTCGAGCTGAAGCCCGGCAGCCAGCTTCAGAGCTCGGTTCGCGGCTTCACCACCGCCTCCGGCGGCCAGATGGTCCAGACCATCAGCGTCGGCAAGCAGTTCGCGGTCATCCAGCTTCCCTCGGGCATGAGCCTCGAGGAGGGCAAGCGCCTCTACGCCGATCACCCCGCCGTCAACTCGGTGGGCGAGAACCGCGTCTACGGCGTGGCCCTCACCCCCAACGACCCCTCCTTCGACGATCAGTGGGCCTACGACAAGATCAAGCCCGAAGCGGCCTGGGACCAGAAGATCGACGCCTCCAAGATCACCGTCGCCGTGCTCGACACCGGCATCGACTACACCCACCCCGAGCTGGAAGGCCGGGTCATCAAGGGTTACAACTTCGTCGACAACTCGCTCGACGTGATGGACCGCTTCGGTCACGGCACCCACGTGGCGGGCATCATCGGCGCCAAGGGCAACAACGGCATCGGCATCGCCGGCCTCGCCTGGAACGTCAACCTGCTCGCGGTCAAGGTGCTCGGCGACAACGGCCAGGGCTCGACGGCTGCCGTGATGAAGGGCATCCAGTACGCCGCCGACATGGGCGCCAAGGTCATCAACATGAGCCTCGGCTCGCCCGACACCGAGATCGACCCGGCCCTGACCACGGCCATCGCCTACGCCAACGCCAAGGGTAGCCTGGTCGTCGCCGCCGCCGGCAACAACCGCGGCGGAGTGGGCTCGCCCGCCAACGACCCCGGCGCGCTCGCCGTCAGCTCCACCTCCAAGTTCCTCTTCTGGGAGTACCTGTCCTGGTTCTCGAACCGCGGCACCAAGATCGAGGTCGCGGCCCCCGGCGGCGGCATCTGGTCGACGGTCCCGATGAACCCCAACCAGACCGGCGCGACCGGCTACGGCAAGCTCAGCGGCACCTCGATGGCCTGCCCGATGGTGGCGGCGGAAGCGGCCCTCCTCTTCGCCAAGTACCCCAGCTGGACCAACCAGATGGTCCGGGCCCGCATCCAGAGCGCCGTCGACGACAAGGGCTCCGCAGGCCGCGATGCCAAGTACGGCTTCGGACGGATCAACCTCGCCAAGGCCCTGCTCTAAACCCATTCACCCTGAATAAAGCTCGAAGGGCGCGGATTTCCGCGCCCTTCGAGCTTTATGGAGGTGTCGAGTCGTTACTTGAGGTAGCCCTTCAGCTTGAGCTTGGCGACGTGGGCCTCCAGGAGCATGGAGAGATCCACGCCGTGGCGCTCTTCGAGCACGTACATCATGGTGGCGGCCGTCTGGGCGACGTCCAGCAACTCCTCGGCGATGCGCTGGAGGCTCGATGATTCCGTCAAGATCGTCGCCTCGCCGGAGAGGCCCCGGTGCTTGCCGATCGCCTGGGCCAGCTCGCCCGTCTCTTCCATGAGCTTGAGGGCGGTCGATTCCAGCGTGGGCTGGAGGCCGGTCAGCTTGGGGAAGGAAAGCGATCGCACGGGGTTCATGGCGGGCTCCAGGGCATCGGCGGGAAAATGGGCAGAAAAAAAGCCTCGACGAGCGAGGCAGTGGGGGGAGAAGGATTCGAACCTTCGAAGGCAGTGCCAACTGATTTACAGTCAGTCCCCTTTGGCCACTCGGGAATCCCCCCAGGAAAGAGCCCACGATCAGGATTGAACTGACGACCTCGTCCTTACCAAGGACGTGCTCTACCGACTGAGCTACGTGGGCGTGCGCTGTGTTCTAACGCAGATACCGATAGTATCACAGCCGATTTTACCGTGCAACTCCTCCGGAAGGCTTTTTTGCTTCAAGGGCGAAAATCGCGATCGCTCCCGCGCAGAGGGCGGCGCTGAAGCCGAACATGGCGGGGATCCCGACGGCGCTCGCGACCAGTCCCAGCCCGAAGGATCCCAGGCCGATCCCGAGGTCCATGGCCAGCGAGAAGGTCGCCATGGCGGCCCCGCGCTGGCCCGGGGACTCCGAACCCGCCCGGTCGATGGCGAGCGCCATCAGGGCCGGCTGGATCATGGCGAAGGCCAGGCCGTACAGCGCCGCGGATCCCAGGAAACCCGCGGCGGAGGGGGTGAAGGCGAGCAACAAGAGGGACAGCGCCGCCGCGAGCAGACCCGGCACGACCATGAGCTTGCGCCCGAAGCGATCCGAGAGCTTGCCTGCCGCTTGCCGGGAAACCATGAGGGCGATCGCATAGGCCGCGAAGAACCAGCCCGCCCCCGGCAGGTCCCGCTCGGGAGCGAAGATCGGCACGAAGCTCACCAGTCCCCCGTAGCTCAGCGCGAAGAGGCCCATGATCGTGGCGGGCAGCAGGGCCTCCTTGCTGATCAGGGGGACGCGCTCGCCGGAGCCATGCCCCGGGCTTTCGGGGAGCATGGCGGAAAGTCCTGCGGTCATCAGGGCGAGCAGGGCCGCCGCAGCAAAGAGCCAGGGCCAGCCCGCCGCAATCAGGGCCAGTCCGATGCCCGGAGTGACGACCATGGCGAGGTTGAAGGAGATGCCGTAGGCGCCCATCGCTTCCCCGCGCCGCTGGGGCGGGGCGATATCCGTGACGTAGGTGGCCGCGGCCGTGGTCCAGGCCGCCCAGACCAGGCCATGGAGCGCTCGGGCTCCGAAGAAGCCGGCGAGCCCCCAGGGGATCAGGTAGAGCCCAATGGAGGCGGCCATCCCCAGCGCGCCTGCGATCATCATCGGCCGGCGCCCTCCGCGCAGGGCGCGGCCCAGGAAGGGCCTGGCGAGGACGGCGGCGAGGGTGTAGATCGCCATGACCAGCCCGACGTCCGTGTTCCGCCCTCCGAGCTCGAGGACATAGAGGGGCAGCGTGGCGAGCAGGAGGTACATCGAGCCGAAGCCCGTGAAGGCGGCGAGGCTCGCGAGCAGGAAGTCTCGGGTGAAAAGGGGGGGTACGACGGGGCGATCGCCCGAGGGGATCAGGCGTCTTCCCCCTGGGGGCCCTGGGGCTGTTCGCCGCCTTGGCCGCCGTCAAGGACCAGCCAACCGGTCTCGCGGGCCTTCTGGGACTTGGGGGGCAGCGGCGGCAGGGTGTCGGTGGCCCGCTTGAAGACCCCGATCCGCTGCATGATCTGATCGGTGGGGAGCTGGACCCGGCTGGCCATCTCCTCGGCAACTTCCCGGACCAGCTCGGTCCAGGCGCTGTGCGGCATCACCTGCCGGCGCTCCGTCAGGTAGCGCTGCACGTCCTCGAGGGTCTTCAGGTCGTCGAAGGCCATGGGGGCTCCTTTCGTTGCGGCTCGAACGTCGATCTTAGCGCTGACGGGCCATGGATTCAAGCGCCGGGGCATCGGGCGGAGCCACGCCGCGGCCGCCCGGCGGAAGACCTAACGATCATTTAATACGGGTTAATAGGCCTTTTATCAAGTCTGCGCCGGGGAGGGGGGATACTCTTAATAAACGCATCCCATCGTCGCCCAGAAAGGACTCCAGATGTCGCTTGATATCAATTCCCAGAACGTCTCAAAGGTGAACAGCCTGACTCAGCGCATCGCGGGCCTGAACGTCACGGACGCGAGCAAGGCGGGCTACGCCGAGAACGTCAAAAAAGCCGACGCGGATGGTAATGGCCGGATCTCCCAGGATGAGTACAAGCGCTACGCCAAGGATGTCTTGAGCTCGGCCGTCGACCTCTCCGCGTTCGGCGATGCGAAGGTGATCCTCGAGGATTTCGACGCCTTCCTGGGCGACTGGTTCAAGTCGGTCGACGGTCTCGACGCGGCCGAGGGAATCGGCGTGAAGACCGGGCCGAAGGTTCCCGTCGACACGGGCAAGACCCGGGTCGATCTCGCCGCCGAGAAGATCGCCCGCGGCGAGGAGCTCAACTTCGGCCATAACAAGGTCGATGGCCAGCTCTGGAAGATGCAGGACGGATCGCCGGTCTGGGCCGACACCGGCACCCAGGTCAGCCGCGAGCAGCTCGCCGCCATGCCCGATTACCAGGTGAAGAAGTTCTACCAGATGATGGGCCTCGGCTACGACGCCAAGGTCGACTGGCCGGATGCGAGCGGCCGCGAGCGGCTGGCGGACAATGTCCGTTACTACCCTGCCGGCACTCCCCAGGCGGAAGCCTTCCAGAGCCGCCAGAACGCCTTGATCGATCTCGAAAACATCGAGACCAAGCTCTCGGAGCGGATCAAGGCACTCGAGGGCCAGAAAGACGGCGCCGACGCGACCACCTCGAGGCAGATCGAGGCGCAACTCGGCCAGCTAGGCCGCACGCTAGGCATCGTCTCGGGCATGCGCAAGGATATCGAGAACTTCAAGATCCCGAACAAGCTCTCGGCCGAGGAGGGCGCTCGCCTGAACACGGCGCTGAAGGATATCGGCCGGGTCGTGCGCGAGGTCCCCGGCATGGATGGCGCGTCGCTGACGGAAGGCCAGGTCCGCTTCACCCACATGATGAACCAGGCGCGCCAACCAGGCATCGACGTCAACCAGGATCCGCTCTCGATGAACCAGTACAATGCCATGCTCAACGGGGCGAACCTCCAGAGCAAGCTGCTCGATCGGATGGACCACGTCCTGCGCCAGAGCCTGGCGGCGGATCCGCAGACGCAGAAACAGGTCGACGCGCAGTTGGCGCAACTGAACCATACCTTCGGGGGCGTCGCCGATTTCTTCAGCCGGATGACCTCCTTCCGTCCCGATCCTTCCCTCTCGGCGGCAGAGCGCCAGGAGAAGGCGGCCATCGTCGATCAGCTGGACAAGCAGCTCCGCCAGCTCGCGGGCATGGACGCGAGTCAGTTCGCTCAGAAGCTCGAGGAGATGGGCAAGCTCTTCGACAAGCTCTAATCCGGTCTCCGAACCACACGCCAGGGCCCCCTCGGACGAGGGGGCCCTGGCGCATGCGGCGCGCTAATAGGCTGCTGAAAAAGCCCACGAATCGAGCGATCAACTTGGAAAAGGAGCGGCGGGTCCCGAGGTCTGGGGGCCCGCCGCGTCGTCCTAAAGGCCGTCCCCAGGCCAATGGTAAAGAAGATGAGAGCCGTGGCCCGGGGCACGGGCCCTTCCGGTAGA
>JAKFCT010000042.1:0-10936 GCA_036676495.1 Candidatus Sericytochromatia bacterium | reverse complement strand
GCCGGGGGGGCCGGGGGTTCTGGCGGCGGGGGCGTGGACCTTGCGGGCGGCTTCGGCTGCGGCTCTCGAGTCGGGGGCCTCGGAAGCGGATCCTCGCAGGCGGAGCTCGACGCCTACACGGCGCGCCTGGAAGAGATCCAGCGGCGCCTCGACGACATGAACGCGCTCATGGCCGAGACCATTCGGCATTACTACTGGGTCAACGGCTTCAAGCAACCCGGCGGCGGCCAGGGCATTCACGAGTTGCTCTTCCCGCAGTACTGGAAAGGCCTCCATGGCGACCATGGGCATGGCCACCATGGGCATGGTGGGCGCCTCCGGGAGATCGGGGGGGGAGGCGCAGGCCCGGCGAGGGTTCAGATCGACGTCCGGCCCTGCCACCCGCAACCGGTGGCCCCTCCGCTGGTCGGCCCGGCCGTGGGCTTGCAGGCGCCAATCGCCCCCCTGCCGATCTCACCCGAGCAGCTCGCCCAGCTTCCGGCTCCTCCGCTGCCTGCTCGCTTGAAGACCATGCTGGAAAGCGCCCTCGCCACGCCCTGGGATTCCCAGGAGTCGGCGACCTTCTACTTCGAGGCGGATCGCGACCTCAGCCCCAACCAGATCCAGGGGGCGCTCGGCGTCCTGCCCGAACTGGAGTCCGCGCTCGGCATGGCGTTCGGGAAGACTCCCTACGGTCAGTACGGCACCACGGTCGACGTCACGGCCCGCGACGGCTTCGAGAAGCTCGCCGCCCAGCGTTATGACGGCAAGTCGTCGGCGACCGGCGCGTACCTCTTCCGCCTGGCCGCGCTCTACCTGGACTACAAGGCCGAGTACTACGGCCTGCAAAAGGCGATCCAGCGCGACCTCTACCACCGGGATCCATGCTCGATCCATCCGCGGGTCCAGCCGGCGGATGCCCGCGCGTACCTGGAGACCAAGTACGCGATGGCCATGGAGGGCTTGATCTGGCGGACCGCCCGGACCTCCAGCCCGATCATGCTCGACCTGGACGGGGACGGGCAGCTCGCCGTGACGGGACGCAGCACGGCCAAGGACCGCGCGGCGGATCACGGCTTCGTCGCGGAAGGCGCGGTGTCTTTCGACCTGGACGGCGACGGCCGCAAGGAGCGGATCGAGTGGATGGCCGGGGACGGCATGCTGGTGGATGACCGGGACGGCGGCGTGAGCGCGGCGGCTTCGGGAGACGGAGAGATCGACGGAACGCGCCTCTTCGGGGATGAAGGCGGCCGCTATGCCAACGGTTACCAGAAGCTTCAGGGGCTGGACGCGAACGGCGACGGTCGCCTGAGCGGCTCGGAACTGGATGGGCTCTCGGTCTGGATGGACGACGGGGACGCGCGGGTGCAGGCCGGTGAGATCAAGACCCTGGGCGAGCTCGGGATCTCCGAGATCAGCACCCAGATGGCCGCTCAGCTCAACGCGAGCGGGGAGAGCCTGATGCGGTCGACCTTCGTGCAGAACGGCGAAACCAAGACGACGGAAGACGTCTGGTTCGCGAAGGAGGCGCGCTAATTCTTCCCGGGTTCCTCGAACGGAGCAATGACCAGCGGGGCCCAGACCTTGGCATCGCCGGGCAGGGCCCCGTCAGGCGTGTTGCCGGCAGGCCCCCCACCGGATCCGGGCGCGGCGGCGTCCCCCGGCTCGGGAAAGACGTAGCCCGCGAAGTACTGCCCCTTGCGGGAAAGATCCGCGGAATCCCCGGCGGAGCGGGGAGGGGGCGCCGGGGGAGCCGGAGCATCCGGCAGCTTTCCGGTCAACGCCGACTTGGCCCGCAGCCAGAACCCCGAGGCTTTTGCGCTGATATCGTCGATGCCCATGGCTTTCTCCTGTACTTCCCTTATTCCCCGCGGCGGCCCGCGGCCCACGACGACAGACAGAATTAACGCAGATTTGTTTCGCGCGGGGTATAGAGAGGGAAAGGCCCGCGCGCCGGCGGCCAGTATCGAAGGAGGATGGGGATGCGCATCGAGAAGCGTTTGCGGAAAAAGGCTTGGGCGGCGGCAGCGGCGATCGCCCTGATGGCCGCCCCGGCATGGGCGCAGCCCGTCCCGAAGCCCGATCCCTTCGTCGAGATCTCCAAGCTCAGCGAGGAGGCGCTCGACTCGATCGACGACGCGCTCAACGCCTACGGCAACCTCGAAGACTTCGGCGATCGCTACGGCACCGCCACCCGGGGCCTGCTCGACGAGCTGATCGCCGAGTGGACGATTGCCACGGAGATCACCGAGGCGATCGCCCCCGAGACCGACGACCCGCGCCTACAGCGTATTCGCGCCCTCCTTTCGGCCTCCCGGGCCGACAGCGAATCCTTCGTGCTCACCGCCAAGGAGCGCTCCACGGGCCTGGTCGCCTCCGACAACGCCGTCCGCTTCCGGCAGCGCCAGATCTCCCTTTACAACCACCTCCTCGGCGGCTTGAAGCGGGACCGCGACTTGCTGCGCGAGGTGCAGAAGCTCAGCTCCAACCCCTAACTCGCATGCGCGAGGGGCCGGTGGCATGCCACCGGCCCCTCGCATTTTTTTCGATCGGCGTCGAGACTCAGGCGCGCCGGTGGGCCTGGGTGTAGACCTCTTTGAGGCGGCGCTTGGAGACGTGCGTGTAAAGCTGAGTGGTCGAGATGTCGGCGTGGCCGAGCATCTCCTGGACCGCGCGCAGGTCCGCTCCGTTCTCCAGCAGGTGCGTGGCGAAGGAGTGGCGGAGGGTATGCGGGGTGATCTCCTTGGTGATGCCGGCGTCGCGGGCGGCCTCCTTGACCACCTTCCAGATGCCCTGACGCGTGAGGCGCCGACCGGCGTAGTTCAAGAAGAGGGCCCGCTCCTGGCTACGGGGCTTGAGCACCGGGCGCACCTCTTGGAGGTAGTTGCCGATGGCGTTCACGGCGGTCCGGCTCAGGGGAACGAGGCGTTCCTTGGAGCCCTTGCCGAGGCAGCGAACATAGCCGGAAGTGAGGTTGACGTCCTGGACGTTGATGCAGGTGAGCTCCGAGACCCGCAGGCCCGCGGCGTAAAGCAGCTCGAGGATGGCCTTGTCGCGGAGATCGGCGGGCTGCTCGATCAGGCGGGCCACCTCGCTCTGGTTGAGGACCTTGGGCAGGTAGCGCCCGGTCTTGGGACGCTCGATCTCGAGGGTGGGGTCGGTGTCGATCAGGCGCTCGCGCAGCAGGTAATGGTAGAAACTTTTGATGGCGGCGATCTTCCGCGCGATCGAGCTCGCGGCAAGCCCGCGATCCCGGAGTTCCTTGGTGAAGAGGGTGATGGTGAAGCGGGTGGTCGCCGCATAGCTGGCGGTCCCCTGGGTGTTCAGGAACTCGGAGTACTGGCGCAAATCGTTGTGATAGGCGGAGAGGGTGTGCTCCGACAGACCGCGTTCGACCAAGAGATAGTCGATGAACTCGGTGAGGGGCTCTTGCAAGGACATCCGTGACCTCCCGTGCGCAGCACGATTTGCCCCGCGATCGGACTCCCGATCGGGCTGAAACCCAGTTGAATTCGCGCTGGTGCGTGCTGAAGGGTATAGTAAGGGAAGTCCGGCCGGCGTACCGTGTTGCAGGTCACCACAGAAGGGCCGCAGGCCCACACCTCGTCATGTCCCCCCTCGACGGGGGGACACCCGGCGCAGCCGGGTGGGGGGTGTTAGCCGGCGCAGCCATGGCGTTCCTCGTTACTAAGGAACCTGGGAGCAGTAACACCCCCCTGGGGCTTCGCCCCGTCCCCCCGTCAAGGGGGGACCCAACAGGGAAGATTTCATGGGCGAAGAAAAAACAGAACCCGCAACAGACCATAAACGCCAGGAAGCACGGAAATCCGGCAACGTCCTCAAGAGCCAGGACGCCATCGTGGCGGCCCTCTTGTTCGCGTTCGCCTACTCGATCTCCTTCGTGGCCCAGAACATCTTCCGCTGGTGCTACGCCTTCTTCGTGGAGACCTTCGAGAACCTCCACCTCTACACCGACTACGAGCTGACGGGCGTCCTGGGGATCCTCCTGAAGGCCTGCCTGATCATCCTGATCTGCTCGGCGCCGATGGCGGCGATCGCCTTCTTCATCGCCTGGGCCGGCAACTTCATGCAGGTGGGCGTGCTCTTCACCACCAAGCCGCTCAATCCCTCCGAGGGGATCAAGAAGCTCAACCCGATCAAGGGCTTCAAGAACATCTTCTCGGTGAAGAAGCTGATCGAGCTCGGCAAGGCCTTCATCAAGCTGATCGTGATCGGCTGGCTCTTCTACAGCTCGATCATGGACATGATGGGCCCCATCCTCCAGACCTCCGACATGTCGATCGGCGCGGCCATGGGCTTTGCAGGCAGCATGGTGCTGAGCATCGGGCAGAAGGTGGCGCTGGCCATGGTGGCGATCGCGGGCCTCGACTGGTTCCTCCAGCGCTGGCAGTACAACAAGTCCCTGAAGATGTCCCGCAAGGAGATCATGGACGAGTACAAGAAGCTGGAAGGCGACCCGCACGTCAAGGGCCGCTTGCGCCAGAAGCAGATGGAAATGGCCATGAACGCGGGCCGCGGCGCGGTCGCGGATGCCGACGTGGTCATCACCAACCCGACCCACTATGCCGTCGCCCTCGAGTACAAACCCAAGAAGGGCCAGAAATCCCCCCGGGTCATCGCCAAGGGCAAGAACGCCTATGCCCTGGAGATCCGCCGGATCGCCGAGGAGAACTTCATCCTGGTGGTGGAGGATCCCCCGACCGCTCGCGCCCTCTACCAGCAGGTCGAGGTGGAGCAGGACATTCCGCCCGAGCTCTTCCAGGCCGTCGCCAAGATCATCGCGCTCCTGTACAAGGGTCGCCGCCGTCACGAGACGCAGACCGAGGTTCCGGCCCAGGATCTGCTGGCCGCGACGCAGCCGAAGTACGCCGAGGAGCTGGTCGAGCCCGTGCCGGCAGCCGACATCCCCCCGGTGGCGCCGCCGATTCCCCCATGGGAGCCGGAGACCGGCAACGGCGAGCCGCGCGATCCGGATGCGAACCCGACCGCCTAAGGGGACCGCCCGCTATTTCTTGAAGAAGCCCTTGAGGTTATCCAGCTTGCCGAGCGGCCCCGACCCCAACGGACCGGACCCCGGCGAGCCCGATCCCAGGGGAGCCGTCCCGCCCGGGGCAGACCCCAGAGGGCCAGACCCCATGGGCGCGGGTCCGGGAGGCATGCCCGGAGCGGAGTTCGCGGCAGCGGCCCCCACGGGAGGCGGGAAGACCCGGCTGAGGATGGGGTCGCGCTTGAAGATCTCGTGGAAGTTGCAGATGGGATAGACCTTGCCCTGCAGCTTGGACACTTCGAGGGCCTCGATCATGTCCCAGGCCTGCTCGGGGTCGAGGTGCCGGATCGGGTCGATGCGGTTGCTCGTCTCCTGGACGGAGCGCTGGGCGTCATCGAACTGAAAGAGGGCGATCTGCGCGCGGCGGAGCAAGTCGGGGTCTTGGCGCAGGCGATCCGCGATGGCAGCGGCCATGGCTTTTTCTTGCCCTCCCATGCCGCTGGCGGCGGGGCTGGGAGCGGGAGCGGCCGGCTTGGGGGCGGGCTTGCCCAGGGGCTTCTTGCCGAGGCCGGGCTTCCCCAATCCCGGCTTCTGCGGGGCTTCGGGCTCGGGTTCGGGCGCCGCCGCGGCCGGTTCTGGGGCTCCACCGGCCTTGATCAGGGCCTCGGCGGACTTGAGCAGCTTCATTCGCTGGGCGAAGCGTTCGATGATGGTTCGGCAGAGGGAGAGCTGCTCCTCGACGGCGTTGAGCTTGTCGCTGAGCATCTCCGAGCTGGCTTGAAGGGGTCGGGTCACGCGTTTGCCCAGGGGGGCGGTGGTCGCGCGGACGAAGGAGTCCGAGTAGGACTTGTCCCCGAAGGGGTTGGCCCCGCGCTTCGGGGGGTTGGAAGTGTTGAAGGAATCGGTTCCGGCCATCGTCGCACCTCCCTCGGTTGCTATACCCCCGACTTCCCCCGGCAAAACTCCCGAAAGCCCGGAGTCCGCGGTTGCAAGGGGGCCGAGACTATGTTACCTTTGCATTAATACTCATTTAAGCGGGGCCCGGAGGCCGTCTTAGGCCGATAAACGGGAGCCGCGGAGGGGATGGACGACGCGATCAGGTGAGATAGAACGGGGGACTTCGGATGCATTCGGCCCTCTCGTTCGTCGGACCCGTCGTCTTTTGTCTGGTAGCGGGGATATGGCTCGATCGCACGTTCGGGACTTCGCCGCTTTTCCTCTTCATTGGGTTGTTCCTGGGGTTCGGGACCGGGTTGTACTCGGTATACCGCCAGGTGATGGAACAGTCCGGTCCCGGAGAACCTTCCGGGGGAGCCGGCCTTTCGTCATCTGAGGAGGCTTCAGGTGAATCGCGGGAGCCGCGATCGGAGCGGGATTCGTGATGATCGGGGAAGCGTTTCCGCGGCGCCTGGTCGGCGCGACCTTTCTCTCGGTCCTCCTCGCGGGGGGCATCGCCTGGCTGCTGGCGGATGCGTCGGTGGCGTTGGGGGTGGTCTGGGGAGGGCTCGCCGGGGTGGTCTACCTCGCGCTCTTGGCGCGGTGGTCCGGAGCCTTCGTCGTTCGCGCCAAGGGCGAGCGGCTGGGATTGCTCGACCGGTTCGTGCTCCTCGGGGGGCGGGCCGTGCGAATGGGGTGGGTGGCACTGGCCTTCATTGCGGCCATGAAGTCATCTGTTCCGGTGAACCTCGTGGCATGGATCGGGGGGTTCCTGGTGTATCGCATCCTGTTGTTCGGGGTGATGGCGTACCAGGCGTACCGTTCCGCCACCGAGAATACGTCGACGAAGTAAGGAGTGTTACCAGTGGCGACTGAAAACGCTGCGGGCCAAGCCGCGAAATCCCCGATTGCCGAGCATATCGCCGGGAACTGGGGCGGTTACGAGGTCCACCTCGACACGATCCTGAACACCTGGCTGGTCATGGGGCTGATCCTCGTGGCGGGCTACCTGCTGACGCGGGGGCTGACGGCAGTCCCGAACCGCAAGCAGACGGTCGTCGAGGGAGTGGTGGAGTTCAGCCTCGGGATCGTTCGCGACCAGATTGGGCCGCAGACGGCGAAGTACCTCCCCTACATCGGATCTCTCTTCATCTTCATTCTGGTTTCCAACTGGCTGAGCATGTTGCCCTGGCAGGCCTGGGAGGGATTCCATCTCCCCTGGGTGGTCGGCCATGGCTACCATGCTCCCACTGCCGACATCAACACGACGGCGGGTCTGGCGTTGCTGTCCTTCGGGGCGTACTTCTTCTTCGGAATTCAGAAGAAGGGCCTGAAGTACTTCAAGCACTACGTGCAGCCGATGCCCTGGCTCTTGCCGTTCGTGGTGCTCGAAGACCTCACCCGTCCGCTCAGCCTGGCGCTTCGTCTTTTCGCCAACGTCACGGCGGGCCACGTGGTCATCGCGGTTCTCTTGATGTTGGTGCCGGCCCTGGTTCCGATTCCCATCATGGGGTTGGATCTCTTCATCGGGGCGATTCAGGCTTACATCTTCGCGGTTCTCTCGGCGTCCTACATCGGGGCGGCGGTTCAGGAATCGCACTAGTCGTACACCCACCATTGGCACCAATTCGGATGGCCACTTAAGGAGGACAACACACCATGGCTCTGGAAACTGTTGCGGCGGCTTCGGCCATCGGCGCGGCTCTCGCGATCGGCATCTCGACCATCGCCCCCGGTCTCGGTCAGGGCAACGTCGCCGGCAAGACCGTCGAAGGCATTGCGCGTCAGCCCGAAGCGCAGGGTAAGCTGCAGGGAACGATGTTCATCGCCTTCGCCATCATGGAGGCGCTCGCTCTGTACGGCCTCGTCGTCGCGCTGATCCTGCTGTTCGCCAACCCCTTCCAGGGTTGGAACTACGGCGCCACCGCGACCTCGGCGACCACCAACACCGCCGTCGTCGAGACCACCCACTAGCGCCCGCGGCGGTTTCGTAAGGCAGCGCAGCTGTCCTGCAGAAACGACGTTAGCTCTAGAGAACCTGGGGGGCCGGGTCACGACTCGGCCCCACGCCACGGAGTCAGCGGTCTGGCTCCGGGGACAGCGCAGAAGGCGCGCCGGAAGCGCTTCCGAAGGGAAGCAATGGGGCCTAGTACCGCGGCCCACGTTGCTCAGTAGAGGTCAACTGGATGTTCAACTTCAACCTGACGATCGCCATTCAGATGGTGAGCTTTCTGGTTTTCGTGTTCCTGATGAATCGGATCTTTTTCCGTCCGATCGTCCGGGCCATCGAGGCGCGCCAGGCCTACTTGCTCGAACAGCAGCAGAAGGCCTCGGAGAGCCTCAAGGAAACCGAGTCGCTTCAGCGCGACTACGAGGCGCGGCTGCGCAAGGCGCGTGAGGAAGCCCAGGCCATTGTCGCTCAGGCGACGGCCGAGGCCGATTCCCGGCGGCGCGAGGCGCTGGCTCAGGCGAGTGCCCAGGCGGCTGCCGTCATCGAGGCGGCGCGCGGGGAAATCGCTCACGAGCGCGACACGGCGCTCCAGTCCCTGCGGAGTGAAGTGGCGGCGATCGCCGGCACCATTTCCGCCAAGGTGATGGACGCCAAGCCGGCCGTCACGCAGAGGGGGGCGTAATGATTACGGGTATTTGGGCGCTCATCAACTTCCTCGTGCTCGCGGGCACCATCGTTTATTTCGCCAAGAAGCCCATCGGCAATGCGCTGGCCCAGCGCCAGGAGGCGATCGCCGAGGCGCTGCGCCTCGCGGACGCCAACCGCAAGGCCGCTGAGGAAGCGCTCGCCGAGCAGAAGCGCCTCTTGGCCGAGGCCGAGACCGAGCTCGCCAAGATCCAGGTCAACGCGAAGGCCATGGCCGACGCGCTGGCGATGGACCTGAAGGCGCAGGGCGAGGCCGAGTCCCAGCGGATCGCCGAGTCGGCCCGCAAGCAGATCGACCTCGAGAAGCAGTCGGCGCTGTCCGAGCTGCGCCGCGAGGTCTCCCGCCTGGCCTTCGAGGAGGCCGAGCGCAAGATCAAGGCAGAACTCAATTCGGATCGGCAGCATCAGCTGTTCGTCGATTTCAAAGAGAGGGTGGGTGAGCGGCCATTAGCAATCAAGTAGTTGCGGAGCGCTACGCGACCGCCTTGTTCGGCGTTGCCCAGCAGCACAGCAGCGTCGAGGTCGTCAACAACGACCTTCAATTGGTGCGGCAGACCCTCCAGGAGAGCCGGGAGCTTCGCACGCTGATGGAGCACCCGCTCGTCCGGATCGAGGACAAGAAGCAGATCGCCGCGCAGCTCTTCGAGGCGCGCGTGCAGCCGGTCACCTTCAACTTCCTGCGTCTCTTGCTCGACAAGCGCCGCTTCATGGCCCTCGAAGCCATCTCCACGCGCTTCCACCAGATGGTGGCGGCCCAGAAGCGGCAAGTGGGCGTCAAGCTCACCACCGCCATGGACCTCGGCGCGGCCGAGATCGAGGCCCTGCGCGCCGAACTTCAGCGCCAGTGGAACCGCGAAGTGGTCATGGAGGCCAAGGTCGACCCCGAGATCCTGGGCGGAGCCGTCCTGCAGATCGGGGACCAGGTGGTGGACGGTTCGATCCGTGCCCGCCTCGACGCCCTGAAAGCGAATCTGGTTCGTTAAATAAGCATGATGTCCCCGTCTTGGGGCTTAAAAGGAGAGACTCGTGATTAGCATCCGGCCCGACGAGATCGCTGCGGTCATCAAGCAGCAGATTGAGAACTACCAGGCTGAGCTGACCGTCACCAACACCGGGACGGTGCTCGAGGTGGGTGACGGCATCGCCCGTGTCCACGGCCTGTCCAGTGCCATGGCGGGCGAACTGCTCGACTTCGGCAACGACGTCTTCGGCATGGCCCTCAACCTCGAAGAGGACAACGTGGGCGCCGTCATCCTCGGCGACTACAAGAAGATCGAGGAAGGCGACGTCGTCAAGTCCACCGGCCGCATCGCTGAAGTCCCCGTGGGCGAGGCTCTCCTCGGCCGCGTGGTGAACTCCATCGGCGTGCCCATCGACGGCAAGGGCCCCATCGTCACCGACAAGTACCGCCCGCTGGAAGGCCATGCCCCCGGCATCATCGAGCGTAAGTCGGTTCACGAGCCCCTGCAGACCGGCATCATGTCCGTCGACGGCATGATCCCGATCGGCCGCGGCCAGCGCGAGCTGATCATCGGCGACCGCGGCACCGGCAAGACCGCCGTGGCCGTCGACACCATCCTCAACCAGAAGGGCAAGGACGTCATCTGCGTCTACGTCGCGGTCGGCCAGAAGGCCTCGACCGTGGCCCGCGTCGTCAAGACCCTCGAGGACAACGGCGCCATGGCCTACTCGATCGTCGTCTCGGCCACCGCCAACGAAGTCGCGTCCCTGCAGTACCTCGCCCCCTTCGCCGGCTGCGCGATGGGTGAGGAGTTCATGTACAACGGCAAGCACGTCCTGATCATCTACGACGACCTCACCAAGCAGGCCTGGGCCTACCGCGAGATGTCGCTGCTGCTCCGCCGTCCGCCCGGACGCGAAGCCTACCCCGGCGACGTCTTCTATCTCCACAGCCGCCTTCTCGAGCGCGGAGCCAAGCTCTCCGACGAGATGGGCAAGGGCTCGATGACCGCGTTGCCGATCATCGAAACCCAGGCGGGCGACGTCTCGGCCTACATCCCCACCAACGTCATCTCGATCACCGACGGCCAGATCTTCCTGGAGACCGACCTTTTCAACGCGGGCATCCGCCCCGCCGTCAACGTCGGTATCTCGGTCAGCCGCGTCGGCGGTTCGGCCCAGACCAAGGCCATGAAGTCGGTCGCCGGTAAGATCAAGCTCGAGCTGGCCCAGTACCGCGAACTCGCGGCCTTCGCCCAGTTCGCCTCCGACCTCGACAAGGCCACCAAGGCCCAGCTCGACCGCGGTCAGCGCCTCATGGAGCTGCTCAAGCAGCCCCAGTACTCGCCCCTGTCGGTCGCTCAGCAGGTCGTGCTGTTCTACGTCGCCACCGCGGG
>JAKFCT010000041.1:0-8631 GCA_036676495.1 Candidatus Sericytochromatia bacterium | reverse complement strand
TGCCCGAGCCGGTCACGCGGTAGCGCTTGGCCGACGCGCGGTGGGTCTTCATCTTGGGCATGGGGATTACTTCTCCTTCTTCCTGGGTGCGAGGATCATGAACAGGGTGCGGCCCTCTTGCTTGGGATCGCGCTCCACGAGGGCAATTTCCTTGACCCCGTCGGCGAAGCGATTGAGCAAGGCCGTCCCGAGTTCTTGGTGCTGCATTTCACGGCCGCGGAAGCGAACCGTCACCTTGACCTTATCGCCTTCGGTGATGAACTTCTGAATCGCCCGGAGGCGAACTTCATAGTCGTGCTGACCAATCTTGTAGGAGACCGTGACTTCCTTGAGGCTGACCGTATGCTGACGCTTCCGGGCCTCTTTGGCCTTCTTCTCGGTTTCGAACTTGTGGCGCCCGTAATCCATGATCTTGCAGACCGGGGGCTGGGCATCCGCAGCGACCATCACGAGATCGAGGCCCTTCTCTTGGGCGATGCGCATCGCTTCGCGGGTAGGAAGGATCCCGAGCTGGTTCCCCTCGTCATCGATCGTACGAACCTCGCGGGCGCGGATGCGCTCGTTGATCAGGGTCATGTCTCTCTCTCTAAGAATGGCCGTTCCTCCTATTTCAAAAAAGCAGGGCCGCAAACCAAAAAGGCAGGTGCCGCGCGACACCCACCTCCAGACCGAATCGATTTCGCTCTGGCTACCCGGCTGGCCGTGCCGCCGGGTGAGAAGGGTCGCTTCTGCTTTCGCCAATCCAAGTTGTTTCGTCCCGCCGGAGGCCGGACTGAGGCCTTATCATAGCTTGCCGCCCGCCGCGCTGTCAAGTGAGGCACGCTTCCTTGCCGCTCAATGGGCCGAGTGGTATACTTTGGGCGACCAGACCACCCGCCCCAGCAGGAGGTGCCCCCGCGTGAGTCCGCTTCACGGGCCGCAAGGCCCGACCAATCGACTCCCTGACGCCGCAGCGCCACAGCGCTCGGATGCCCATTCCGCCCAGACTGACGCGCTGGTCGCCTTCGCCCAGGAGCTCATCCGCACCCCCAGCCCCTCCGGGGCCGAGTCCGCCGTCGCCACCCTCATCGCCACCCGCCTGCGCGCCCTCGGCTTCGACGACGTCTTCACCGACGAGGTCGGCAACGTCGTCGGCCTCCTCAAAGGACGCCAGGACGGCCCCGCGGTCCTCTTCTGCGCCCACATGGACACCCCCGAGCCCGGAGACCTCGAACTCTGGGAGCGCGACCCCCTGGACGCCCACCGCGACGGCGACATGCTCACCGGCCTCGGAGCCTCCGACGCCAAGGGCTCCATCGCCTCCTTCGCCTACGGGGCCGCGTCCCTCAAGGCCGCCGGCACGCCCCTCGCCGGAGACGTCGTCGTCGCCTGCGTCGTCATGGCCGAGCGCGCCGAGGCCTTCGGCATCTCCCACCTCTTCGAGAAGACCCTGCCCGCCCGCGGCATCCGCCCTCAGCTGGTCGTCATGGGAGATCCCACCGGCCTCAACCTCTACCTGGGACAGCGCGGCCGCCTCGAAATCGAGGTCACCACCGTCGGCCGCACCGCCCATGCCAGCACCCCCTGGCTCGGCCAGAACGCCGTCTACAAGATGGTCCCCGTCGTGGAAGGCATCCAGGAGCTGAGCACCATGCTCCCCAGCCACCCCTTCCTCGGCAAGAGCACCATCTCCCTCACCCGCCTCGAAAGCTCTCCGGGACGCTACTCGATCATCCCCGACCGCTGCCTCGCCTCGATCGACCGCCGCTTCCTGCCCAACGAAACCCTGGAGACCATCCTGGGCCAGGTGCAAGCGCTCCTCATCCGCGCCGGACAGCAAGACCCCGAGTTCCGCGGGGAAGCCAAGGTCCGCATCATGGCCGAGACCGCCTACACCGGCGTCACCCGCGAGGTCCCCAAACTGCTCGCCCCCTTCGTGACCCCGGAGTCCAACCCCTGGGTCGTCAAGGCCCTCTCGGCCCTCGAAGGCCTGGGGGAGAAACCCCGCTTCGACAAGTGGCACTTCTCCACCGAAGGGGGCTACACTGCCGGAGTCCTGGGCATTCCGACCATCGGCTACGCCCCGGGCGAAGAAAACTACTCGCATACCCCGTACGATCGGGTCAGCGTATCCAAGCTCGTGAGGGCTGCCCGGGGCACCGCGGCGATCGCCATGGCGGTGGCCGGTCTAGAGGAGGAATAATGAGCTACGCCGTCAATCCCCCCGCCCAGTCCCGCAAGGACGAGGAAGTCTCCCTGCTTCCCAATCGCTCCGCGGGCCTGGCCATCTTGCGTGACGGCCACGTCCAGTCCCATAACCTCGAGCTCTACCGGGTCCTCACCGACCTCGACGAGCGTCCCGAGGAAGCCGGCCCCCGGCGACTGGCCCAGCTCATGGCCGATCCCGCGGTCCGCGAGATGCTCGCCTCCCTCGCCCGCCGCCCCGAAGCCGACGTCGAGATCCTCCCCGACTGGTGGCCCGGACAGGTCATCGGCGTCAACGCCGCCGTCATGGGCGACGTCGTCGTGCTCGCCGTCCACAACTGGACCGCCGTCCACCGGCTCGCCAACATGCAGCAAGACTTCGTCGCCAACGTCTCCCACGAGCTGCGCACCCCGCTGACCTCCATCCGCATGGCCGCCGAATCCCTCCAGCTCGGCGCCATGGGCAACGAGAAGATGCGCGCGAAGTTCCTCTCCAACATCCAGCGCGAGGCCGACCGCCTGACCCGCCTGGTCAACGAGCTGCTGGTGGTGGCCAACCTGCACGGCCGCCCCACGCTTCACATGGCGAACTTCACCTTCCCCGAGCTGGCCCAGGAAGTCATCCAGACCCTGGAGCCGCATGCCCAGCTCAATAACGTCAACCTGGTCCTGAACTGCCCGGAATCGCTGCCGGTCTACAACGGCGATCGCGACCGGATCCAGCAGGTGCTCATCAACCTGGTCGACAACGCCATCAAGTTCACCCCCGCCTCCGGCAAGGTCAGCCTCGACATCTCCCATGCCGCGGACCAGAACGCCCTCCTGATCAAGGTGGTCGACTCCGGCATCGGCATCCCCGAGATCGACCGCCCCCGGATCTTCGACCGCTTCTACCGGGTCGACAAGTCCCGCTCCCGGGTCACCGGCGGCGTCGGCCTCGGCCTCTCGATCGTCAAGGACATCATCGTCGCGCACGGAGGGACCATCGACGTCGACTCCGAGCTCAACGTCGGCACCACCTTCACGATCACGCTTCCCCTCGAGCGCAACCGTTAGACGGATCCGTCGCCTGGGTAAACAGAAGCAGAAGAGAGAACGAGGTAACGTCCGTTGAAAACGTTCAAGCAAAGCATCGAAACCGAGGGCAACATCACCTTCATCCGGGTGGAGGGCTACATCGACGCCCATACCGCCCCGGAACTCGAGAAGGTCCTCCAGGACATGATCGCGGAGGGCCGCTACAAGGTCGTGCTGGACTTCCAGCAGATGGAATACATCTCCTCGGCCGGCCTCGGAGTGCTGATGGGAGCCATCAGCACCTTCCGCGAGAACCAGGGCGACATGAAGCTGGTAAACCTCCCCTCCAAGGTCTACAAGGTCTTCGACCTGCTGGGATTCAGCAAGCTCTTCGAGATCTTCGACAATCGCCAAGAAGCCGTCGCTGCCTTCCAAGAGGCATGATGATGGAAGAGTCCTGCCAGTATCAGGCGAGCTTCACCAACGATACGGCCAACCTGGCACGGATCCGCTCCTTCGTGCGCGAGAAGGCGGAAGGCATGGGCTTTGCCCCCGACGAGCTCGACAAGATCGAGCTGGCGGTGGACGAGGCCTGCGCCAACGTCATCGAGCACGCCTACCCGCCTGAAGTCGCCGGCACCCCCAAGTCGCAGCAGCTGCACCTCTGCCTCCGGCTGGAGTTCGGGAAGTTCACGGTCATCATCACCGACCACGGCGAAACCTTCGACCCCAGCGTGATCCAGGCCCCCAACATGGGCGAGTACCTCGCCCAGTACCGCGTCGGCGGTCTCGGCATCTACCTCATGCGCTCGCTCATGGACGAAGTCGATTACCACATCCAGCCCGGCATCAAGAACGAGGTCCGGATGGTCAAGTTCCTCGTCCCCGAAACCTCCGAGTCGTGATCCTCTCGAGCCTCCAGAACCCCAAGCTCAAGCAGCTCCGCGCCCTTCACGCCCGCAAGGACCGTCAGAAGCAGGGGCTTTTCCTGCTGGAGACCACCAAGCTCCTGGAAGAAGCCCGGCTCTGGAAGTGGCCGCTGGTCGAGGTCTTCGCCACGCCGGCATGGCAGGAGCGCCACGGCTCGGACTGGAACGCCCCGCTCACCCTGGTCTCGGACGCGATCTTCCCCCAGCTCGTGACCACCGAGACTCCGGAAGGCGTGGTGGCGATCGCCCCCATCCCGACCCCTCCCACGCTCCCCGCGCTCACGCCGAACACCCTCGTCGTCGCCCTCGACGCCCTGCAAGACCCCGGCAACCTCGGCACGATCATCCGGACGGCGGATGCCGCCGGGGCCACCGCCATCTTGGTCGGCAAGGGGACGGTCGATCCCTATTCCCCCAAGGTCGTGCGCAGCACCATGGGCTCGCTCTTTCACCTTCCGGTCATCCCCGTGGCCGACCTCTACCCGGCCCTCGACGCCCTGGCGCACGCCGGAGCCTCGGTCATCGCCACCAGCCTCGGAGCCCGACGCTCACTCTACGAGCTCGACCTGGCGAAACCCGTGGTCTGGCTGATCGGCAACGAAAGCCAGGGCCTCTCGGAAGCGGCGCTCGCGCATACCACCGCGCAGATCCGCATCCCCATGCCGGGCCACGCGGAGAGCCTCAACGCGGCGATCGCCGCGGCCGTCTGCCTCTTCGAAACCGTGAGGCAGCGGCCCGTCACGCTCCCATCGGAAGCGTGAACCAGAAGGTCGTTCCCTGACCGAAGACGCTCGACACCCCGATCTCGCCGCCGTGAGCCTCGATCAGGCTCTTGGAGATGGGAAGCCCCAGCCCCGTGCCGCCGCGCTCGCGCGTGAGGCTGGAGTGGGCTTGAAAGAACCGCTCGAAGAGCCGCTTCTGGTCCGCGGGAGCGATCCCGATCCCGGTATCCCAGACCTCGACCCGGATCAGCTTCCCCTGCGGCAAAAGCCGCAGGCCGATGCGCCCGCCCTCGGGCGTGAACTTGATGGCGTTCCCCAGGAGGTTCAAGAGGACCTGCCCGATGCGGTCGGGATCCATGGCCACCACGATCGGCTCGGCAGGAGCCTCGAGCGTGAGCTCCACCTGACGCGCATGCGCCTGCGGGCGGAGACTCGCCGTGATCTCCGCGACCTTGGCGGTCAGACTGGCCGTCCGGACGGCGAGCTTGAAGGCTCCCGCCTCCATGCGCGCGAAGTCGAGCAGGTCGTCCACCAAGCGCTCCAGGCGCTCGGTGCCCTCGGCGATCCGATCGGCGAAGCCGTGATGCTCGGCGTTGAGCGGGCCACCGACCTCATCTTGTAAGAACTCGGTATAGCCCCGGATGGACGTGAGCGGCGTGCGCAGCTCATGGGAGACGGAATTGAGGAAGTCCTGCTTCAAGCGGTCCAGCTCCTTGAGGCGCTCGTAAGCCGCCTGGAGGTCCTCCGCCGCCTTGAGGCGTTCGGTGTTGTCCCGAAAGTGAATCTGCACGGCGGGCACCCCCCGGAAAATCATCGAGGCGGCCACGACCTCGACCTCGATGGGCGTGCCATCGAGCCGGACGAAGCGCTCCAGGACGGCCGGAACCGTGTCCGTGCCGGCGAGCATCTTTTGCATGCGCGCCTGCACCACGGGATGCGAGTCGGGATGCACGAAATCGAGCAGGGGCCTGCCGATGATCGCGGCCGGATCGTCGGCCCCGAGCAGCCGCGCACCGGTGGGATTGAGGTATAAGACCACCCGACCGTCATGCACGCCGATTCCCTCCGGGGAATGCTCGACCAGGTGAAAGAAGTCGGTCCAGGCCGAGCGGCCCTCCGGGGCTTGGGGGTCAGATGGAAAGGGGGGGAGCGAGTCGCACATCGGGATCCTTCGATCGTCGCGGCTTCAGGACAACGGCCTTACGCAACAGCCGCTCGGGGTCACGGAACGGCAGACGCCCCCACCCGAGGGCGGGGGCGTCTGGGATTCTGACTAGGCCTCGGACCCGACGGGAGCCTTGCTCTCCTCGTGGGTGAAGAAGACCTCTCCTTCGTCGTTAAGGTCGGCGACGACCCGGCCCGACTTGGGAATGGAGCCCGAGAGCAGGGCCTCGGCGAGCGGATCCTCGATGAGGCGCTGGATGGACCGGCGCAGCGGACGGGCGCCGTAGGTCGGCGAGTAACCGTCCTCTCCGAGCTTGTCCTTGAGCTTCTCGGTGACGACCAGGTCGAACTCGTTCTCGCGCATCCGCTGGTAGACTTCCTTCATCATGACGTCGGTGATCTCGCGGATCTCCTCCTTGGTGAGAGGATGGAAGACGATGATCTCGTCGATGCGGTTCAGGAACTCCGGGCGGAAGGCTTGCTTGAGCTCGTCCATCACGACGTCCTTCATCTTGCGGTAGCGGTTCTCGTCGCCGCCCGACTGGAAGCCGAGCGACTGGCCCTTCTCGAGGGCCCGCGCGCCGATGTTGGAGGTCAGGATGACGATGGTGTTCTTGAAGTCCACCGTGCGCCCCTTGGCGTCCGTCAGGCGGCCGTCCTCGAGGATCTGCAGCAGGATGTTGAAGGCATCGGGGTGAGCCTTCTCGACCTCGTCGAAGAGCACCACCGAGTAAGGCCGACGGCGGACGGCTTCGGTCAGCTGACCGCCCTCGTTGTAACCGACGTAGCCCGGAGGCGAGCCGATCATCTTGGAGACGGCATGCTTTTCCATGTACTCGGACATGTCGATGCGGATCAGGGCATCGTCCTGGCCGAAGAAGAAGCCTGCCAGGGCCTTGGCCAGCTCGGTCTTACCGACACCGGTGGGGCCGGAGAAGATGAACGAGCCGATGGGGCGCTTGGGGTTCTTGAGGCCGACCCGGGCGCGGCGGACGGCGCGCGAGATCATGTGGATCGCGTCGCGCTGGCCGATCACGCGCTCGTGGAGGACTTCCTCCATCTTGAGCAGGCGCTCGGTCTCGCCCTCGGTGAGCTTGGAGACCGGGATGCCGGTCCAGGAGGCGACGATCTCGGCGATCTCGTCGGGGCCGACCTGAGGCTGGGCCGTCTGGCCCTTCTGGGTCCGCCAGTCCGCGGCGATCTCCCGGATCTTCTCCCGGACGGCCTGCTCCTGGTCACGCAGCTGCGAGGCCTTCTCGAACTCCTGGGCGCGGATGGCCGCTTCCTTCTCCTTGGTGAACTGCCGCAGCTCCTTTTCCAGGTCCTTGGCCGCAGGCGGCAAGGACGAGGTGCGCAAGCGCACGCGGGAAGCCGCCTCGTCCATCAGGTCGATGGCCTTGTCCGGCAGGAAACGATCCGAGATGTAGCGATCGGCGAGCTTGGCCGAAGCGATCAGGGCGTCGTCGGTGATCTGCAGGCGGTGGTGCGCCTCGTAGCGCTCCCGCAGGCCGCGCAGGATCTCGATGGTCTCGTCGACCGAGGGCTCACCGACCATGACCGGCTGGAAGCGGCGCTCCAGGGCGGCATCGCGCTCGATGTGCTTGCGGTACTCGTCGAGGGTGGTCGCGCCGATGCACTGCAGCTCGCCGCGGGCCAGGGCCGGCTTGAGGATGTTGGCGGCGTCCACCGCGCCTTCGGCCGCGCCGGCGCCGATCAGGGTGTGCAACTCGTCGATCACCAGGATGATGTTCCCGGCGCCGCGAATCTCCTCCATGATCTTCTTGAGGCGCTCCTCGAACTCGCCGCGGTACTTGGTGCCGGCGACGAGCGAGCCGATGTCGAGGGTCACGACGCGCTTCTCGGTGAGGATGTCGGGCACTTCGCCGTTGGTGATCTTGAGGGCCAGGCCCTCGGCGATCGCCGTCTTACCCACGCCGGGCTCACCGATGAGCACGGGGTTGTTCTTGGTGCGGCGACCCAGGATCTGGATCACCCGCTCGATCTCTTTTTCGCGGCCCACCACCGGGTCGAGGCGGTGCTCCTCGGCCATCTGGGTGAGGTTGCTGCCGAACTCGTCGAGGGTCGGGGTCTTGGAGCGGTGCTGGCCGGTGCCGGTGGTCGCAGCGGACTCGCCCAGCATGCGGATCACGTTGGAGCGCACCCGCGAGAGATCCACGCCCAGATTTTCGAGCACCCGCACGGCGACGCCCTCGCCCTCGCGGATCAGGCCCAGCAAGAGGTGTTCGGTGCCGATGTAGTTATGGCCCAGCTGACGCGCCTCGTCCCAGCTCAGCTCCAGCACGCGCTTGGCGCGGGGCGTGAAGGGAATCTCGACGGCCACGAAGCCCGAGCCGCGCCCGATGATCTTTTCGACCTCGATGCGGGCATCCTTCAGGCTCACCCCCATGCTCTTGAGGGTCTTGGCCGCAACGCCCGTCCCCTCGCCGATGAGCCCCAGGAGGATCTGCTCGGTGCCGACGAAATTGTGACCCAGCCGCCGAGCTTCCTCTTGGGCCAGCATGATCACCTTGATGGCTTTTTCTGTGAATCTCTCAAACATATCGCACCTCTCCAGATCGCTCCGGTTTCAAATGTAGGAGGCATCTTACCATGGA
>JAKFCT010000040.1:0-1668 GCA_036676495.1 Candidatus Sericytochromatia bacterium | reverse complement strand
CGGCCACTGCTCAGCAGATCCAGGCGCAGCTCACCCAGCTCGGCCGCGTGTTCGACCTCGTGATGCGCGTCATGGAGCAGATCAAGCAGTCCTGGCAGGCCTACACCTCGGTCCGTTAAGCCTAAGCAGCCTCGGCCCACCGCTCAGCGGTGGGCCTTTTGCTTTCTTTTTTTTCCGGGAGGTGCCCCGAATCGGGTAGGGGGCTAGCGATCGAGGGTAGGATAGCCATGATGCCGTCTGGAAAGCGGTTCGTTCTAATCACCAGTATAGAAAGGAACCAGGGTTCGCGATGGAAGAGAACAAGCGCCCAGCCAGCCTTGAGTCGCTCGAGCGAGAACTCAAGGTCCGCAAAGCGGAGGTCGAGGCGAAGCTCAACGACCTCAAATCCATGCTGAGCTATATTCAGCCACGGGTGCAGGCGGATCAAAAGGAACTCGAGCAGCTCAAGAAGGGCCCGCAGACCCCTGAGGTTCAGCAGCGCATCCAGATCCTCGAGAAGAAGATGGGCATCATCATGCCGGTCCTCAAGGCGGCCGACGCCCTGCCGGGCCTGAGCGGCGGAAGCCTGGTCAATGCTCCCCCCGAGGTGAGCAAGCGCATGACCGGTCAGCTGAACCTGGAAATCAGCATCACCGAATGCGAGATGGTCGTGGCCAATGCCCAGCAATTCCTGGCCATGCTGGCGCCCAAGGTCGAGGTGCTTCGGTTCCTGACCAATCAGCCCGCCCGGGTTCCGGCCGAGTTCCAGGGCCCTGCCCGCCAGTTCAAGGCGCGGCTCGCACAGAAGCCTGCCGTTCTGCAGTCGGTGCAGCGTGCCATTCACTTTTACGACGAGGCCGTGGCGCTCTATCGCTCCGAGGCCCCGCAGGTGGCCAACCTCCGGACGATGGAGAAGCGGGATGCCGCGCAGCTGATGCCGGCACTCAAGACGGGGCCGCTGGCCGGCAAGATGAACAATCTTCGAAAGCTCCACGAGCTCTTCCAGCCGGAGCCCCAGCTCGCCGAGTTCTTCGCTCCGCTTCCCGATGTCGACATCCCGCTCAATGCGGCGACCGCGGGCAAGACTCCGAGCAAGCCGTTGACCGGCCGGCTCATGGACATGCTGGGCCTCGGTAAGCAGGGATAGCGATAAGCCTTCGTGAAATCCGGTAGCGACTCCCCTCAACCGGGGATAATCCATGCACGTGCTGGTAACGTCGTGAAATAGATGCGGAGGTCTCGATGAGCGATATGGCCGTTAACCTCAATGCCACGGCGATCTGGTCGACCTTGCCGACGGCTCCTGCCGCTCCGGCCGGCGAGGCCGCGCCTGCCGCAGGCCCGAGCGCGCCTGCGGCGCCTGGGGATTCCTCGACCGTCAGCGGAACCGATCGCCTCTACACCCAGCTCTGGACGCCCGAGATCGAGCAGACCTCGGACGTCTCCGCCCCCAAAACGGTAAACCAGAAGAACTGGGCGGAAGCTCCCGTCACCGAGCGCTGGAACGCCGAGATCGTCCTGCCGGAGCTCCCCAAACCCCCGATCGAAGGCGGATCCTTCCGCTCCTGGGGCGACCCTCACGAGGTCACGGGCGACGGCTTGAAGTTCGACAACATGCTGACCGGGACCTTCACGGCCTTCAAGAGCGCCAGCGGGGACCTCGAGCTTCAGAAGTACCAGGAGAAGGAC
>JAKFCT010000039.1:0-24338 GCA_036676495.1 Candidatus Sericytochromatia bacterium | reverse complement strand
TGCCAGGGTGACTTGGTGAGAAAATAGCCCGCCGCCAGAATACTCGCAGAGGCGTCTCCCCACCTGCCTGGGCCTTGGTCCGCAGGGAAACGGGTCGAGGCGCCTCTCTTTTTTTGTCTCCGCCGGCAGGCCCGCTGACCGCCAGCGTTGACCAGCCGAGCTTGGGTTGACGGGACCCCGGGTTCCTTGCACGATGGATACCAGATCCGCTCTCAGCCCCGATGTCGGGCGCTGAACCGATTGCCAGCGTCCTTCCTACGGAAGTGCCGCGCGCCCTCGCGCCGTGATCACGTGCGCGTCCATGCGAAAAGGACGTGTTCAATCATGCTAGCCTTGCAGAATTTCTCCACCTGGGCACAGCGCCTGCGGCGACAGCTGGAGACGTATCGGTTCCTCGAACTCTTCCGGCCCAATCCCCTCCACACGGCCAATTTGCGAGGCGATATCTTCGGGGGGCTCACGACCGGGGTCGTGGCGATTCCCCTGGCCCTGGCCTTCGGCGTCGCCACCGGGATGGAAGAAGGGGCGAAGGCGGGCCTTTACAGCGCCATCTTGCTCGGCTTCATGGCGGCGCTTTTCGGCGGGACCGCGCCCCAAATCAGCGGTCCGACCGGTCCCATGACCGTCGTTGCCACGGCGTTTCTGGCGACAGGCGCCCAGCCTGCGCACCTCTTCATGGCTGTCTTGCTCGGTGGGATGATCCAGATCGTCTTTGGCTTGCTCGGCCTTGGCCACTATATTCGCTATGTCCCGAGAACCGTTGTTTCCGGCTTCATGTCCGGCATCGGCGTCATCATCCTGCTGCTGCAGATTCAGCCGCTTCTCGGGCAGCCGTCCGTCTCTCGCCCGCTAAACGCCCTTGCGGGCCTCTTCGACTCCTGGTCCCATGTCGATGCCATGGCCTTGATGCTGGGACTCAGCACCATCGCCGTGATCTATCTTTTCCCCCGGATCTCGAAGGCCATCCCAAGTACCTTGGTGGCGCTGATCGTCATGACGGCCGTCTCGCAGCTCCTCGGGCTCCAGGTGCCGACCATCGGGGAATTGCCCTCAGGCTTGCCGCAGCTTCACCTCGTCTTGCCGTCGGCCGAGGTCCTCTCGCAAATTCTGCTGGCGGCGCTGACCCTGGCGATCCTGGGATCTCTGGATAGTTTGCTCGGTTCGGTCGTCGTGGATAACGTCACGGGCACGAAGCATCACAGCAACAAGGAATTGGTCGGCCAGGGCATGGGGAACATGGTCTCGGGAGCTTTCGGTGGCTTGCCTGGAGCCGGCGCCACCATGCGAACCTTGCTCAACATCAAGAGCGGGGGCAAGACGGCCCTCTCGGGTATCATTCACAGTGCCCTTCTGCTGGCCGTCCTCCTGGGACTGTCCCGGTACGCCTCGCAGATTCCCCTGGCGGTGTTGGCGGGCATCCTCGTGACGGTCGGCATCTCGATTATCGATTACCAGGGCTTGCGGCTCATGAAGCAGTCCCCCAGAGCCGACCGGATCGTGCTGATGGTCGTCCTCGTGCTGACGGTCTTCGTCGACCTGATCACGGCCGTGCAAATGGGCTTCCTGGTGGCTTGCCTACTCTTCCTGAAGAACCTCAGCAATCGGGAGATCACCTCGAGCGGGACGCTGGCGTCCATGGTCGAGACCGAAAGCCCGGAGGCGCGAGCCCTCGCCGAGAGCATTCGGGTCGTCCACGCCGAAGGGCCGGTCTTCTTCGGGACCAGCGAAGCCTTCTTCGTCTCGCTGGAGGAGGACCTCACCGACGTCAAGGCCGTCATCTTCCGGATGCCGCGCGTGCCCTTGATCGATCAGACCGGTGCTTTCACCCTCCAGGAGTTCGTCAAGAAGATGGGGGAGAAGGGGGTGACGATCATGCTTTCGGGCTTGCCTTCGGAGCCGGAAGGCGTGCTGCGCAAGCTGAACATCATCCCGGAGACGATCCCCGACTGGGCGGTTCAACCCACCTTGGCGCAGGCCGTCGTCGCGCTCAGCGAGAAGATCGCCTCGTCGCCGTCCGAAGCGCTGAAGCCCAAAGCCTACCTACACAAGGTAGGGGGGTGATCCCTTTTGCCGTCGAACGCTTTCAAAAAACTTCGCCATGCCACGCAAGGTTTAGCCTCGGGTTAACGATATTAGTATTGGATTATTCCATTATTAAATGACTGTTAATCAGTAGGAGACTTCCATGCGGATCACCCCGGCTCTCAGCCTCCTTCTTCCCTTGACCCTTCTCGCGGCCGCCGGCTGCGGTGTTCAGAACCTTCCGGGCAGCGCCCTCGCCGATAACCGCCAAGACGTCGTCATCAGCCCCATCGCCATGAAGGGCGGGATCGAGCTCAACCTCGCCTCCTCGGGCTTCCAGGCCCAGGCCACCGCGGCCGACGTCGCTTTGCTCGAGTTCGAGGTCACCTCGCCCGTGCTCAGCGGCCCCCGCGTCCAGACCTTCGGCAAGACTACCCTGCCCGCCGATAAGCGCGTCAAGTTCACCGAGCTTCCCCCGGGCGCCTACACCGTCAAGAGCGTCGCCAAGGATGCCACCGGTACCACCATCGGTTCCAAGACCGCCACGGTGAACGTCGAGGCCGGCAAGACCGCGGTCGTCCAGCTTTCCATCAAGCTCGTGGCCACCGAGATCACCAACCCCAACGGCAACCTTTACATCGACTTCGACCTGATCGATGGCGACGTCGTCGTCAAGCCCATTGCCGAGCCTTCGATCGCTCCCTCGCCCACCCCGTCCGCTTCGCCTTCGCCCAACCCGCTCGCCGGCAGCCTCGGCCTTTACAACTTGACCGAGAAGAAGCTGGACACCGGGCGCTTCGAATCGAAGGGCACCGTCTACAACAGCGCGAATGCTTCCCTGACCGGCGAGATCAAGGCCGAGTTCAAGGAAGAGCGCGGCATTTTCACCAAGCGTCTCGAAGTCGTCGAGACCAAGGTCTTCCCCCTCGTGATCGGCGCGAAGGCCACCTATGACTTCACCCTCACGTCCACGGTCAAGGCGGACGCCGTCACCGTCACTGTCTCGGTGAAGTAACCCAAGTCCATGCGAAGCCGGTAGGGGGATTCCCCTACCGGCTTCGGTCATGGCGATCAACGGAAACGCGGGGAGCTCCATGGATATCGACACGCTGGAAGCCGGTGAGGAACTCGACTGGCTCGTCCTTCACCACGTCTTCGATTGGAAGCGTGGCATCCGGGCCTTTGACGAGGCGCCGTACCGCTGCGGCACTCAGGAGTACGCGGCCCTCTGGCCGGTGTCGGCGGAGATCGCCTTCGCCTGGCGCGTGCTCGCACATGCCCTCCGGGCGGGATTGACGGTGAGCGTGAGCGGCAATCCGAGCGGCCGCGAAGGATCCTGGCGGGCCACGTTGGCCCATGCGCAGGGCGGCGAGGCCGAGGCCTGCGGCGAAACCGCTCCGCTGGCAATCTGCCGGGCAGCGCTGCGGGCGGTGGAGGCGGCGCTCCTGGTGAAATCCGCGCGCCCTCGGGTTCCTGGGGCCTCTCCCGGCTCGGAAACCTGGCGCTGACCCCCTGCGACTCCGGCCCCTCCGTCCATGGAGCCGCGGCCGCGGCGCGACCGGATCACGGAAAGGCGAAAACCCGCATGCTGACGGCTGCTTCGAGGGAGGGGCGCGGCAGGCTGGGTGGGCGGCGAAAAGACTACCAAACCGTGACCGTTCCATGACAGAACGCGGAGGCGGTTATGACCTGCGACCCGTACGATGGAGGGAGTGCCCGAACGAAACGGAGAAGCAGATGACTTGCGTCGACGATTACCGCCTCCAGCTTGGTGGCAAACAATACGTACCCCTGATGATTGGCGGCATGGGAGTGGACATCTCGAACTCCCGGCTGGCGCTCGAAGCGGCTCGGCTGGGCGGGATCGGCCATATCTCCGATGCCATGACCATGGCGGTGACCGATCGCCTCTACAAGACCAACTACCTCAAGAACCGCAGCGCCCGTAACCGGGGCACGGCGCCCGAGCCTACCCGGCGTGACGTCCCGTTCGACCTCGGGGAGTTGCGCGAGGCCACCATGCTCCACGTCTCGAAGACCATGGACGCCAAGCGCGGACCCGGGGCCGTCTACGTCAACGTCATGGAGAAGCTGACCATGAACGCCCCCCGCGAGACCCTCAAGGTCCGCCTGGAGGCCGCCCTGGACGCCGGGATCGACGGGATCACCCTGAGCGCGGGCTTGCACCTCGGATCCTTCGAGCTGATCGCCGATCATCCCCGCTTCCGGGACGCGCAGCTCGGGATCATCGTCTCCTCCGCGCGGGCGCTCGCCCTCTTCTTGCGCCGCGCCAAGCGCGTCGAGCGCATGCCCGATTACGTCGTCGTGGAGGGCCCCCTGGCCGGCGGCCACCTTGGCTTTGGCGCTGACGACTGGAAGAAGGCCGATCTCCCGACCATCGTCCAGGAAGTTCTCGACATGCTTGCCAAGGAGGGCCTCTCCATTCCGGTCATTCCCGCGGGCGGGATCTTCACCGGGACGGACGCCGCCAACTACCTCGCGCGCGGGGCCGCGGCCGTCCAGGTCGCCACCCGCTTCACGATCACCCAGGAATGCGGCTTGCCGGATCACGTGAAGCAGGTCTACCTGGGCGCCGGCCTCGACGACGTCGAGGTGAACACGCAGTCTCCGACCGGCTACCCCATGCGCATGCTGAAGTCCTCTCCCGCCCTCGGCTCGAACATCAAGCCGAATTGCGAGACGCTGGGCTTCATCCTGGACGGGGAAGGGCACTGCAAGTACCTGGACGCGTACCACGAGACTCCCGACGATCCCGTGACGGGCCGCAAGATGCCGGTGACGGACCGGGTCTGCCTCTGCACGCACATGAACGCCTTCCGGGTCTACACCTGTGGCCATTACGTCTACCGCCTCAAGGAGACGACCGTCCTCGAGGCTCCGGGCCGTTACCACCTGCCGAGCGCCGAGCATGTCTTCTGGGACTACCAGTTCAGCCGGGAGCACCAGATCGCGCTGCCGAAGGCGCAGGCCGAGCCTGTGTTGGCCTAGATCCCGACATCCTCCACAACCGGGGACGGCGTTTCGGCCGTTGCTCTCCCCACCGTTCCGAATGATAGTGGTGACGCGTCGCGTCGCCACTATCGTCGTTGATGCCCCTGCCGTCGCGACCGAGCTAGCGGGTCAACGGAAAGGAGCGGGCCGTGAAGCAGCCCAACGTGCAGCTCTTGCTCGCCACGGCAGCCTTCGCCATCAGCTTCGCGCTCTGGGGCTTGCTGGGAGCCTTGGCGCCGGTTCTCAAGGACGAGCTGGGCCTCAGCCAGACCCAGGTGGCCTTGATGGTCTCGATTCCGGTCCTGCTCGGCTCGATGGGGCGCATCGTCATGGGGATCCTGGCCGATCGCTTCGGTGGCCGCGCGGTGATGAGCGCGCTCTTGATCGTCGCCGCCGTGCCGGCGGCGGGCATCGCCCTGAGCAACAGCTATGCGGCCATCCTGATCTGGGGCTTCCTGCTGGGGGTCGCCGGATCCAGCTTCGCGGTGGGGGTGGCCTTCACCAGCAAGTGGTTCCCCCCCTCCAAGCAGGGGACGGCCCTGGGCGTCTTCGGGGCGGGAAACATCGGGCAGAGCTTCGCCGTCTTCTTCGCTCCGCTGCTCGCCGTCGCGCTGGGGTCCTGGAAGCCCGTTTTCTGGATCTTCGGCGGCATCTGCCTGCTCTGGGGGCTGCTCTTCTGGGCGACGGCCCGTGATGCCGGTCCCGGCATGCAGAAATCCCTCGGGGAGATGGTGGGCGTGCTCGGGCGGTCGCGAAAGGCCTGGCTCTTCAGCCTCTTCTACTTCGGGACCTTCGGCGGCTTCGTGGCCATGTCCGTCTACCTACCGACCTTGCTCACCACCCGCTACGACCTCACGCTGGCCGATGCGGGCCTTCGCACGGCCGGCTTCGTCCTGGTGGCCACCCTGGCTAGGCCCGTGGGGGGCTGGCTCGCCGATCGCTTCGGGGGGGCGCAAATCCTGGTGGGCGTCTTCCTGCTGGGCGTCATCTCCGCCTTGCTGCTCATTCCCGAGCGCTTCGAGACCTTCACCGTCGGAGCCTTGAGTCTGGCCTTGCTGCTGGGGCTCGGGAACGGGGCCGTCTTCAAGCTCGTTCCCGAGTACTACCCCACGGAGACGGGGACCGTGACGGGGCTGGTGGGCGCCTTCGGGGGCCTGGGTGGGTTCTTCCCGCCGCTGGTCCTCGGCGTGCTCCTGGACATCACCGGCAGCTTCGCCTTCGGCTTCCTCGCGCTCTCCCTCTTCCTGCTCACATGCGGCCTGCTCGCGCTCTACCTGGCGCTCACGGTCGCGGAGCCCCAGCCCGTCTTCCAGAGCGCGGAGCCTCCCGAGGGCTCGCGCGACGAGCCCTCGTGACGTTCGCGCTCAGACGTCGTGCTCGAAGCGGCGGACGGTTCGCCCGGATTCATCGGTGGTCAGGCGTTGCACGCGGGGCCGGCGATGCAAGAGGTAGAGGATCGCGAGGCCGCCGGCTGTGATGAGCCCCGAAACCAGCGCCAAGAGCCAGATGTTGCTGCCGCGTCCCGCCAGGTAGAGATCCAGCGCCACGGTGAGCAGCCAGAGTTGCGCGCCCAGCAGCACGAAGCCCATGACCATGCCGGCCGTGACCAGGGCCTGCTGGCCGGGCAAGGGCGGCCCATGCGGGGAGCCCGACGGACGGCGCCTCATGGGGCGATCGCGACGGCGTAGAGCACGTCGCCCTCCTGGCGCAAGGCTATCTGCTCCAGCCTCCTGCGCGGCGGACCCGCCACGGGCTCTCCCGACGCGAGTTCGAAGAGCCCGTGATGGCAGGGGCAAATCAGCTCTTGGCGCTCCGCGTTGAAGTAGACGGCGCAGGAGAGGTGGGTGCAGCGCAGGCTGTAGGCGACGAAGCGACCGCCGGGAAGGTGCAAGAGCACGGCCAACTGGTCCGGGCCCGGGTAATCGAAGTAATGCGCCCCGCCTTCGGGGACGTCGCCGATCCTGACGACCGGCTGAATGCTGCCATGTACGGGCTGCCTCAGCCAGCCGAGGATCGCGAGCAGGAAGGTCGTGCTGAACATGGTGGCGGAGGCGAAGACGGTGAAGTAAAGCAGCTCGCGGCGGGAAACCAATTCGTCGGCGTCCCAGTGGAACGGGAAGGTCGTACGCCATTTTTCGAACGGCGGCTGATCCGGTCCGGGAGCCGCCTCCCGGGGGCCGAAGGGGCCCGGCTGCGGGGACAGACCTGGCGTCGTCGGCTCGTTCATAGGACCCAGGCCTCCTTTTCCGCCGAGGGGCGGCCGAGCTCGCTGGCGGCGCCTTCGAGCAGCGCCACGAGGTCGAGCGTGTCGACCTCCTCGGGAAGCACGTGGTAGACCCGGGTTCGGACCGCTTGAGTCCCGAAGACGGTCTGGTTCACGGCGCGCCCGTTGCGCTGGTTGACGAACTCCTCGTAGGTGCCGTACCAGATGGCCTGGGTCGGACAGGCCTGCGCGCACCAGGGCTTGAGGTCCTGGACGGTCCGGTCGTAGCAGAGGTTGCACTTCTTCATCAGGCGCGCCTCCAGGTCCATCTTCGGGACCCCGAAGGGACAGGCGTAGACGCAGTTTCGGCATGCGATGCACCGGGAGGGCTCCGCCTGCTGGACCACCCCCTCGCCGGTGATCAGGATGGCCATGACCGGGCAGACCTGCGCGCAAGGAGCCACCGGATCCTCGCAGTGCATGCAGACCGTCGGCTGAGTGGCCACGTTCTGGGCGCGGTCGACGAAGTCGACCATGATCATGCTCTCGCCCTTGTGGGAGTCGCATTCCCGGCAGGCGGCCTCGCAGGCGCGGCAGCCGATGCAGCGCGACGGATCCATGAACAGCGTATCGATGGCCATCCGCTCCTCCTCTCCGAGGCCTCGGGACGTCGAGAAAGCGAGCTAGTAGGTCTTCCCTTCCGTCGCCTCGCCCGCTTCGCCCGCTCCCGAGGCGTAAGGAAACATCTCAGGCGCCTGCTGAGCCGTCAGGTTCTGCTTGGGGCTGCGATCCAGCGCTCGGGGTGGGGCCTCGAGCCGCTCGATGGCCGCTGCGCACGCCTTGTACTCCGGGATCTTGACGTTCGGCTCGACGGCGGGGTTGGTGAGCTGGTTGACGGCGTGCGCATGGCCGTAGTGAAAGGGGATGAAGAGGGTATCGGGCCGAATGGTCGGCGTGACCAGGGCCTTGAGCTCCATCGCGCCGCGCGGGGTGCGCACCCGCACCAAGTCGTCGGTTTGGATGCCGAGGGGATCCGCGGCCTGGGGGTGAATTTCGACCCAGGGCTCGGGAGCCTGGCTGTTGAGGAAGCCGAGTCGCCGGGTCTGGGTGCCGCTCAGGTACTGGTAGACGACCCGCCCTGTCGTGAGCCGGAAGGGATAGTCTCCGCCGGGCTCTTCGGCGGCCGGGGCGAACGGGATGGCGAAGAACTTCGCCCGCCCATCCGGATGCGCGAAGCGCTCCGTGAAGAGCCGCGGGGTGCCCGGGTGATCCTCCGAGGGACAGGGCCAGAAGACCCCGGCCTGCGCATCGATCTTCTCCCATGTGATGCCGTAATAGTCGGAAACCCCTCCCTTGGACGCCAGGCGCAGCTCGTCCCAGATCTCGCGGACCGAGCGGAACGTGAAGCCGTGGGGCCGCCCCAGGTGGCGGGCCAGGTCGCAGAGGATCTCCCAGTCCCGCTTGGCGATGCCGGGAGGATCCGCCGCCCGGTTGATCTTGACGACCCGGCCTTCCAGGTTGGTCGTGGTCCCCTCGTCCTCGCACCAGACCGAGCCCGGCAGGACGATGTCCGCCAGTTCGGCGGTCTCCGACATGAAGAAGTCGACCACCACCAGGGGATCGAGCTGCTGCAAGGCACGCTGGACGACCGCGTTGTCGGGAAGCGAGACCATGAGGTTGGAGCAGGCGATGAGGCAGGACTTGATCGTGCCCTCTGCCATCAAGCGGACCATCTCGGTCGCCGCCGCCCCTTCCCAGGGCAAGGAATCGACGGGAATCCCCCAGACCTTGGCCACGTACTCCCGATCCTCCGGCAAGGTGATATGCCGGTAGCCGGGCAATTGGTTGGCCTTCTGGCCGACCTCCCGCCCGCCCTGGCCGTTGCCCTGGCCGGTGATCATCATGGAGCCCCCGCCGGGCTTGCCGACCTGCCCGCGCGCGAGGGCCAGGTTGATGCATGCCAGCACGTTATTGACCCCGTGGGTGCTGTGCTCGATGCCGCGCGCATGCATGATGAGCGATGGATCGGCCTCCCCGTAGAGGCGGGCCGCCGCCAGGATCCGCTCGGCGGGAACGCCGCTCAGTCGCTCGGCCTCCTCGGGGGTGAAGGATTCGACCATGGCCTTGGTCGCTTCCCAGCCGTTGGTTCGCGCTTGGATATAGGCCTCGTCGACCCGGCCGTCCTGGATGACCTGGCGCAGCATGGCGTTGAGCACGGCCACGTCCGTGCCGGGCTTGACCGGGAGCCAGAGGTCCGCCGTGCGCGCGATGGGCGTCTCGCGAGGATCGAGGACGATCAGCCGCGCGCCGCGGTCGCGGGCCTGCCAGATCCAGTGCATGAGGATCGGGAAGCACTCCGCGACGTTCGAGCCCACCACGACGATGCACTTGGCCAAGGGGACGTCGGTCATCGGCAAGGGGCAGCGATCCAGCCCGAAGGCCTTGGAGTACCCGTAGGCCGCCGAGGACATGCAGAGCCGCCCGTTGTAGTCGATGTGCCGGGTCTGCAGGGCCACCCGGGCGAACTTCCCCATGAGGTAGCATTTCTCGTTGGTCATGGAGGATCCCGAGTAGACGGCGACCGCATCCTTGCCGTGGCGGGCCTGGATTTCCTGCCAGCGGCTGGCGATCGCCGCGTACGCCTCCTCCCAGGTCGCCGGCTGCAGCTTTCCGGATTTGCCCCCCCGCCGGATCAGGGGCGTGGTCAGCCTTTCCGGATGATCGACCTGCTGGTAGGCGACCACTCCCTTCGGACAGAGCTTGCCCTGGTTATGCGGGTAGTCGCGGGGCTCCACTCCGGTGACGCGACCGTCGCTGACCCGCAGGTACATCCCGCATTGAACCCCGCAAAAGGAGCAATGGGTCGGCACCAGGGCCTCGGGAAGATGCGAGGCCTCTTGCCAGCCGACCTCGGGCCGGCCGACCGACTGGAAATCGTAGTTGAACTGCCGATCGGGCTGGAAGAAATCCTTGTTGACGCTCATCAGAGGAACCTCTTTCCGAGAAGCTGGTAGTAGGCCTTGCCGCGAAGCTTCCGCTTGCAGGTCGGACAGTAGTCCTGGAGCCAGCCGAGCTCATGGCCGAGGTCGTAGTTCTGGCGCAGATCCACGAGGGTCTCCTTGAGGTCGCTGACGAACTGCTGAGACGGCAAGGCCGTCCCACAGCCCCGGCAGACGCCGGTTCCTTGCTCGAGATCCTGGTTGACCGTCTGGTAGAGCTTGACGCCGATGCTGGCCGGCCGCTGGACGATGTGGAAGAACTTCCCGAAGGGCAGCGAGAGCAGCCACCCCACCACGAAGACCTGGTGCGCCAGCGAGATGAACCAGTAATAGCGCCCTTCCCACCACCAGACCGAGGCCGTGAGCAAGAGCCCACTCACGGCGATCGCCGCCAGCAGCACCAGGGGCATCAGGTCGAAGCTGAAGCGCTGCGTCGTGAGGCTGCCCACGTCGTTGAGCCGCCCCCAGAAGGCGATGACCAGCCCCACGATCAGCAATAGCGCCGACCAATCCAGGGCATGGAAGATGGCGAACCCCGTCCCCGCCTCGATGGGAAAGCGCATGATCGGCAGGCCGAAGAACCAGGCCACGTAGGTATCCGGCGGGATCAACGTGAAGCGGATCCAGCCCATGGTCAGCGGAATGGTGACGAGCAAGCTCAGGATCACTCCCCAGAAGATCGCCTGGTGCATCAGCCAGCGCCTGAGGCTGCGCTTGCGGATGAAGGTCTGGGCGATCAGGTCGTGCCAAAGCGCCACCGGCAAGAGCAAGGTGTAGCGCGTGAAGTTCTTCCAGGAGAAGAAGTTGGCCCAGCCGGCGCGGAAATACCGCCAGGTTGGCGGGCGCGTGATCCAGAGGCTGTAGCGGTAGACGATCGCCGCCGTCGCGAAGACCAGGCCCACGAAGTACCCGATCAGCGCCACGTCGAAGTCCCGGAACCCCCGCGAGCCGAGGTAGGCGAGCAGCACCACCACGACGGCCGACAAGAGCGCCAGGGCGGCGGCCGGCACGCGGGCCTTCGCCGCCGCGCGGTCCGCCGGATCGTCCGGAGCGACCTTCCGGCCGGGTCTCATGCCAGGTCTCATGCCGGGGCCCGTGTCGGGTCTCATGGCGCCCTCCGATCGTGGCAGCTTCCCTCATGTGGCTTAACATAAATTCATCATGGAATTCAAGTGCTTTTCCGCTCGTCCTCTGAAGTCCCGCTAGGATAAGAAGGAAGCGTCCCCAAGACCTCCGGAGGCCCCATGCCCGACCCCCTTCAGACCCGCGCGGCCCTCTTGCTCACGGGTGGAAAGAGCCGCCGAATGGGCCAGGACAAGGCTCGACTGCCCTTCGGAGGGGTCCCGATGGCCGTCCGCGTCCACGCCATGCTCTCCGAGATCTTCCCGAACGTCCTGGTGGTCGGGCATGCGGATTTTCCGCTGCCGGAGGCCCCCCGAATCCCCGATCGCCATCCGGGCCGAGGCCCCCTGGAAGCCCTGGCGAGCGGGTTGGAAGCCGTCGAGGAGCCTCAGGTCCTGCTGACCGCCTGCGACATGCCGTTCTTGAACCCGAACTTGCTGCGCTTCCTGGCCGAGCAGACCTTGGACGCGGATGCCGTCGTGCCGTGCAGCGCCCGGGGCCGAGAGCCCTTGCTGGCCGTCTACTCCCGCCGGATCCTGCCCATGCTCCGCGCGCCGGGCGCCGCGGACGACCTGAGCATGCAGCGCTTCCTCGCGGCGATCCGCGTGCGGGAGATCCCCGTCGGGGTGGTGCGCCGCTACGACCCCGAGCTTGCCTCCTTCCGGAACCTCAATCGCCCGGAGGACTACCATGAGGCCCTGCGCGACCTGGCGTCCCGGCGCGGCGGGAGCGCCCCTTAGCACCCGGAGGGAGTGCGCCCGGACGCCTGGGCCTGCGATCCCGCGCCCTGACCCATGGAGCGAAGCCCCATCCCCCGAGGTGGGGGATGGGGCTTCGCGGTTCTATTGCGAGGAACTTGCCTAGGAGCGATCCCAGGGGGTGGGTCCCGGCTCACAGCCGATCTTGGCCTCGCCGCTGAAGATCAGCCCGCGCAGGGGGTCGACCGTGATGGTCGCTCCGTCGCGGATCTTCTCGAGCTCCTCGACGCCGAGGATCACCGGCTTGTTGAGCTCGAGCCCCACGATGGCCGCATGCGAGGTGAGGCCGCCGCTGCGGACCACGATGGCGGAGGCCTTCTCGATGGCCGGGTTCCAGGACGCGTCCGTGTTCTGGGTGACCAGGATGTCTCCGGCGTGCACGGCCTCGCAGGCGAGGGTGGGGTCGAAGACCACCCGGGCGACGCCGCAGATGGGCCGTTGGCCGAGGCCCATGCCCCGGGCGATGATGCTGGAGACCACCTCGACGGTGACCATGTTGGTGGTGCCGGGCACGCCCATGGGGATGCCGGCGACCATGATCACCTGATCGCCGTCCTCGACCAGGCCGGCGGAGGTGGCTTCGGCCACGGCTTGCTGGAAGAGGTCGTCGATGGTCTCGGTCTGGGTGATCCGGATCGGGTAGACCCCCCAGATGAGGTTCATCTGGCGGCAGACGTCCTCGAAGGGGGTGGCGGCGATGATGGCGCAGCCGGGACGGTACTTGGCGACCATGCGGGCGGAGCTGCCCGAGTAGGTGGCCGTGACGATGGCCGAGGCGCCCAGCTCCTGGACCATGCGGGTGGCCGCGTGAGCGACCGAGTCCTGCACGGGACGGATGTAGCCTTCTTCCAGTTCGGGCCGGACCTTGGGCATCATCGAGCGCTCGACCTGCATGGCGATGCGCGCCATGGTCTCGACCGATTCGAGGGGGTAGGCGCCCGCGGCCGTCTCGTTGGAGAGCATGATCGCGTCGGTGCCGTCCAGGATGGCATTGGCGACGTCCGAGGCCTCGGCCCGGGTGGGCCGGGGAGCGCGGATCATCGAGTCCAGCATCTGGGTGGCGGTGATGACGGGCTTGCCTTCCAGGTTGCAGCCCCGGATGATCTGCTTCTGGACGATGGGCACGTCCTCGACCGGGATCTCGACGCCGAGGTCGCCACGGGCGACCATGGCGCCGTCGGCGACCTGGATGATCTCGCGGAGGTTCTGAACGGCTTCGCGGCGTTCGATCTTGGCGATGATCGGGGTCTTCTTGCCGAGCTGGGCGAGGAAGTCCTTGACCTCCAGGACGTCCGAGGCTTGCTGGACGAAGGAGGCGGCGACGAGGTCGATGCCCATCTCGGCTCCGAACTTGAGGTCGGCCTTGTCCTTATCGGTGATGATGGAGATCTTGAGCATGGAGCCGGGGAAGTTCACGCCCTTGCGGGGCTTGAGGGCTCCACCGACGACCACGCGGGTCACCAGCATCTCGGGCTTGACCTCGACGACGACGAGCTCGAGGAGGCCGTCGTCCAGGAGGATCTTCATGCCTTCGCGGACGTCCTCGGTGAGGCGGGGGTAGGTGACCGAGGCCATCTGCTCGTTGCCTTCGAGCGGCGTGGTGGTGAGCATGAAGGTCTGGCCGGGGACCAGGATGGCCTGGCCGCCGTTGATCTCGCCGACGCGGATCTTGGGCCCCTGGATGTCCTGCAGGAGGGCGATCGGGCGTCCCATGTCCTTGGAGATGCGCCGCACGCGCTCGATGTTCTCGCGGTGGGTCTCATGAGAGCCGTGCGAGAAGTTGAGGCGGAAGACGTCGACTCCGGCCTCGATCAGCTTGGCGACCATCTCGTCCGTGCTGGTCGAGGGGCCGAGCGTTGCGACGATTTTGGTTTTCTTACGTCCGTCCACAGGTTACCTCAGGTTGTAGAAGGCTTCGCGGCCCGGGTAGATCGCCGCTTCGCCGAGTTCCTCCTCGATCCGCAGGAGCTGGTTGTACTTGGCGACCCGATCCGAGCGCGAGGCCGAGCCGGTCTTGATCTGGCCGCAGTTGGTGGCGACGGCGAGGTCCGCGATGGTGGTGTCCTCGGTTTCGCCCGAGCGGTGGGAGAGGATGGCGGTGTAGCCCGCGCGCTTGGCCATTTCGATGGCGGTGAGGGTCTCGGTCAGGGTGCCGATCTGGTTGACCTTGACCAAAATGGAGTTGGCGACGCCCAGGTTGATGCCGCGGTCGAGGCGGTCGGGGTTGGTGACGAAGAGGTCGTCTCCGACCAGCTGGACGCGCTTGCCCAGGCGCTGGGTGAGCTTGTTCCAGCCGTCCCAGTCGTCTTCGGCCATGCCGTCCTCGATCGAGAGGATGGGATAGCGGTTGACGAGGTCCTCGAGGTAGTCGACCATCTCGTCGGAGCTGCGGGTGACGCCTTCTCCGGAGAAGTGGTACTTGCCGTCGCGGTAGAACTCGGTCGAGGCGACGTCAAGGGCGAGCATGACGTCGCCGCCCGCGGTGTAGCCGGCGGCCTCGATGGCCTCCATGATGACCGAGAGGGCGTCGTCCGCCGAGCTGACCTGGGGCGCGAAGCCGCCCTCGTCGCCGACGGCGGTGTTCAGGCCGCGGGACTTGAGGACCTTCTTGAGGGCATGGAAGATTTCCGCTCCGCAGCGCAGGGCCTCGGCGAAGGAGGCGGCGCCGATGGGCATGACCATGAACTCCTGGATGTCGACCGGGTTGTCGGCATGGGCCCCGCCGTTGATGATGTTGAGCATGGGCACGGGCAGGGTGCGGGCCGAGACGCCGCCGATATAGCGGTAGAGCGGCATGTTGACGGCGTTGGCGGCTGCCTTGGCGACGGCGAGGGAGACGCCGAGGATGGCGTTGGCGCCGAGCTTGGCCTTGTTGGGGGTGCCGTCGAGCTCGAGCATCGCCTGGTCGATGGCGACCTGATCGAGGGCGTCCATGCCGGCGAGTTCGTTGGCGATGACTTCGTTGACGTTGTCGACGGCGCGCAGGACGCCCTTGCCGTTGTAGCGATCGGGCTCGTCCTGGTCGCGCATCTCGATGGCTTCGTGGGCGCCGGTGGAGGCGCCGGAGGGAACGGCCGCGCGGCCGCTCGCTCCGCCGGTCAGGACGACGTCGACCTCGACGGTGGGGTTCCCCCGGGAGTCGAGGACCTCGCGGGCATAGATATCTTCGATGAACGTCGGCATGGGGAGTCCTTCTTTCTGCGATGAGGGTAGGCCGAAAAAAATCTAATCGATCGAGGCGACGTCTCCGGTCAGGCGGTAGAGGTCGGCGGCGTCCTTGGCCGCGACCGGGCGCTCCGGGACCTGGACCACCTCGAGGGAGAGGGTCTTGTTGCCGAAGTGAATCTCCAGCTTGTCGCCCGGCTTGACGTCCGTGGACGCCTTGGCGACCCGGCCATTGATCGTCACGCGCCCCTGATCGCAAACTTCGTTGGCGACCGGGCGGCGCTTGATCACGCGCGAGAGCTTCAGCCATTTGTCCAGGCGCATGGGAATCCTTCTCTACTTTCTTCCGTCGAGGCTCCGGCGAATTTCCGTCGGCTCGCCGATGGTTACAATGCTTAAAATGTTCTATCTTCTATTCTGCCGATTCCCAAGCCAGATGGCAAGCCGCCGAGGGGCCTTCGGGGGAGAGGAGGAGCGATTGCAAGCCGTCAAAGCGACCTGGAGGTTCCTCCGGGATCTGATCTCGGCCTTCAACGACGATCGCGTGCCCTTCCTGGCGGCGGCCATCTCGTACTTCACCTTCTTCTCGCTCTTTCCGCTCTTGCTGGGGCTGATCGCCATCGCCGGCTACTTCCTGGCGCCCGAAGCGGCGACCGAAAAGGTCCTGAGCTTCGTCGTCCGGGGCTTTCCCGCCCAGGAGGCCTTCCTGCGCAGTACGCTCCATGCGGTGGTCGAATCCCGCGGCGGCGTCGGACTCTTCGCGCTGGTGACCTTGCTCTGGGCCGGCAAGAACATCTTCACGACGCTCGCGCTGGCCCTCGACATTATCTGGGAGGCCACTGTTAGTGGGGGCTTCCTTTTCAACGTCCGGCGCAACCTCGTGGGCCTGCTCTTCGCCGTGGCGATCGGCGGGGCCATGCTGGCGGTGGCCGTGCTCTACGGCGTGGTCTTCGCCGTCCTCACCTTCGAAATCCCCGTCCTGGGCCTGCAACCCCGGGAGATCCCCGGCATCATGCCCCTGCTCATGAACCTGCTTCCCATTGTCATCGTCACCCTGAGCCTGATCGCCATGTACCGCTTCCTACCGGCGCAGCGGGGCTCGTTCACGGAGATCGTGATCGGAGCGCTGGTCGCGGCGGTGCTCTGGGAGATCGTGAGGCGTCTTTTCGGCTGGTATCTCGCGACCTTCGGGCGCTTCAACGAGGTCTACGGTCCTGCGACCAGCGTGATCGTCTTCCTGCTCTGGCTCTACCTCTCGGCCATCATCTTCCTACTCGGGGCCGAGGTGGCCTGGGTCATCCGGCAACGTGCCAAGGCCGCTCCGGCCCGCGAGCCATGAGCCAGGCGCTCTAACGCGCCTTGTCCGGAGCCCCAGGACCGACTAGAATCGCGCCTGAGGCCGCCGCTCTGCGGTCCGCCGCCATGCGGTCCGTCGCTCTGCGGTGCGCCGTTGCGCGCGCCAAGGCAAGGAGGTACCCGATGAGCATCGCGAAGCTGTCCCGGCTTCCCATGGCGATCGCCCCGTCCCAGCCCGACCTGCTGGGCTGGCCCGTCCTCGGCTCCGACGAGCGCCTGGTCGGAACGGTCATCGACCTCCTGATCGAGAACGAGACCCGGGATGTCCGTTACCTCGTGGTCCAGCTGACCGACGGCATGGAGATCCCCCTCCCGCTCGGCCTCGTCTCCGTCCTCGACGGCGAGGGCCGCGTCCTGGCGCGCCAGCTCGATTCCCATGCGATCCGCAACCTGCCGCCCATGCCCCCCGATCCGCTCGACGACGGCCGGGAGATCCAGCTCTACGCCACGTTCCTGCCTCATCATACGCTCGACTACCAGCGCCCCGAGTTCCGACTGGGCGGACAGCGCGAGCTCAGCGTCTCGCCCTTGCCCCCGAAGCCCTACCCCAACAAGTTCACCCCCACGCCGGACGGCCGTCAGACCAACCGGGGCCGGTTCGACTAATCGGGCGCGTAACCCAGCGAACGCGCTGCGGATTGGCCGGCCACCCAGCCCGTGGACCATGCGGATTGGAAGTTGTACCCTCCGATGTAACCGTCCACGTCCAGCACCTCGCCGGCCCAGAACAGTCCCTCGACCCGCTTGGAGGCCATGGTCTTGGGGTCCACCTCCTTGAGGTTGAGCCCGCCTGCCGTCACCTCGGCGACTTCCTTGGAAAGCACCGAGGGGATCGGGAAGGCCCAGCGCTTCAGGCGTTCGACGAGCTTGGCGCGCTCCCGCTTGGGAATCTCCGAGACGGGGCGATCGCCCGCAACCCCCGCCTTCGCGAGGAAGGTCGGCACGAGCCGTTCGGGAAGCCAGTCCTTGAGCGCATTGGCCAGGTGCGTGCGCGGAGTCCGATCCCAGGCCGCTTTCAGGTCGGCGTCCAGCTCCTCGCGCGAGCGATCCGGCGCCACGTCCAGCCAAAGCTCCACGGTCTTGCCCTGGGCCAGGGCCAGGGACGCCGTCCGGCTGAGATGCAGCACCGCCGGCCCCGTCAGGCCGAAGTGCGCGAACATCATGTCCGCCCGCCGCTTCGCCGCCGGCTTGCCGTCGACCACCGCCGTGACCTCGACGTCCCGCAGCGACAGCCCCGCCAGCTCACCCAGTCCCGGAGAGCGCAAGGGGACCAGCGACGGAAAGGGATCCACCAGCGTATGCCCGATCTCCTGGGCCATCTGGTAGCCGTCCCCCGTCGAGCCCGTGTTGGGAAACGACTGGCCTCCGACGGTGATGACGAGCGCCCCGGCCTTCACGACCTCGCCCGAGGCCAGCTCGATGCCGACGGCTCGGCCCGCTTCGGTGATGATCTTGGCGCCCGGTGCCTCCAGGCGAAGCTGGATGCCCAGGCGATCGAGCTCGCGCTGGAAAGCTTCCACCACGTCCAAGCTGCGGTCGGTTTCGGGGTAGACCCGGCCTCGCGCGTCGGTCTTGGTGGGAAGCCCGAGCCCTTCGACGAAGCGGATGAAGTCCCAGTTGTCGAACTGGCTGAAGACGCCGTAGAGGAACTTGCCTCCGCCCGGGTAGTTGGTGATGAGCTGTTTGAGGTCGCGCTCGGCGTTGGTGAGGTTGCAGCGGCCGTGGCCCGAGATCAGGATCTTGTAGCCGAAGCGCTTGGTTTTTTCGAGGAGCATGGTGGGGGCTCCGGCGCGGGCTGCGGCGATGGCGGCCATCAGGCCCGCAGCGCCCGCCCCCACCACGACGACGGGGGCCGTCACGCTTCCCCGATGATCCGGGGCACCCGGAACATGCCCTGCTCGGGGGCCGGGGCGTTCTGAAGCACTTCGTCGCGCGTCAGGCTGGGGCGCAACTGGTCCTCACGGACCACGTTCGAGACGGGGATGGCTTGCGCCGTGGGGGCGACTCCGGACACGTCCACCTGAGCGAGCTGCTCGACGTAGCCGAGGATGGCGCCGAGCTCGTTGGTGAGCTGGCTCTCCTCGTACGGGGCGAGCTCCAGGCGAGCAAGCTTTGCGACGTGCTGCACGGTTTCCTTGGTGATCATCTCTGTACTCCCAATACTAAAAGCCACGAGTGGCGAAGCTCACGAGGGCCCAAAGGGGCGCCGGAGCCACGAAGAAGGCAACGCTCAGTAGCGCGCAAACCATCAGGACGGCCGTATGACCGGCCGGGAAGGCGAGATCGGCGCGCTCCGGATCCGAGGGGCCCAGGTAGATGGCCTTGGGGATCCGCAGGGCCGTGTAGGCCACGAGCACGGTCATCCCCATGGCGAGCACGGCCAGGGCGATGATGCCGAACTGCATCGATTGGCTGACGTAGACCAAGAGCGCGCGGATGAGGGTCAGGCGGGCCCAGAAGGCCCCGGCGAGGGGCAGGGCGGCCAGTCCCAGCGCGCAGGCCGTCATGGCGAGCGCCAGGGCGGGTGAACGCCGGTGCAAGCCCCCCAGGTCGGCCAGCGAGCGCGCCTGCGTGGCGCCCAAGCCGGCAAACAACCCCATGGTGGCGACCGCCGTCGTCAGGGCCGTCATCAGGAGGGCGCTCAGCGCTTCCTGGCTGGAGGCGGCGTGCGAAGCCGCCATGAGCGCCAGCATGAGGAAGCCGGTCGTCGCGACGGCCAGGAAGCCGAGCATGCGCCGGAGATCCGCCTGAGCCAGCGCCAGCAGGCCGCCTGCGAGCAGGCTAAAGACGGCGAGCCCCGTCACGTACGGAGCCCAGAGCGCCGTATTGGTCGAAAAGACCATCATCAGGACCCGCAACAGCCCCGCCACGGCGGCAAGGCCGGCTCCGCCCAGGATCCAGGCTCCGGTGGAGGCATGGCTCGCCTCGGTGACGTCCGGAAGCCAGGCATGGAAGGGGAAGGCCGCCACCGTGAAGGAGAGGCCTCCGAGCATCAGCAGCATGACGAACGTCAAGAGGGTATCGGGCGTCTGCAGGGCGGCTCCCAGGGCCACGAAGGAGGTGCTGCCTCCCAGCCCGAAGGCCCATGTGAAGGCAAAGAGCAGGACGGCAGCAGCCACGCCCTGGGTCATGAAGAGCTTCATGGCTGCTTCCGAGCGCGCGGGCCCCCGCCCTAAGGCGAGCATGCCCAAGAGGGGGAGGCCCATGAGGGCGTAGCTCAGGAAGAGGACGAGGAGGTCAGCCGCGCCGGCGAGGCCCATGGCACCCACCGCCGAGGCCGTCAGGAGGCCGAAATAGAGGTCCGGCCGGGTGGGGGGTTCACTCCAGGCCATGGCGGCGGAGGCGGTGGCCGCGAGCAGGATGGCTCCGCGCAGGAGCCAGGCGAAGGGCCCGATCTGGACGGCGTCCGCGAAGGCGGGACCGCCGAGCGCTCCGGTCATCGCCTGGCCGACGAGGATCCCCAAGGCGGCGACCAGGCCAAAGGTGGCCAGGGGAGGGCTGATCCGGGGGGCAAAGCGCCCGAAGGCCAGGATGGCGAGGCTCAAGAGGACGAGCAAGAACTCCGGCAGCAAGATGAGTGCGTGATCCAAGGCGACCTCCTAGCGCACGAAGCCCAGGCTCAGCTGGGAGGCGAAGACGGCGATCGCCCGGGACCCGAGGATCAACCAGAGGATGGGGATGGCGGCGAGCAGCAGGCTTCCCCAGCCGAGGGCGAGCTCGCGGGCCGTCAGGTCCTCGACGCCGTCGACGCGGGCGGGAGTGGCAGGAGCGCGCAAGGTCCGGCGCAGGGCGTTCTCTGCCGTCAGGATGAGGCCCATGAGGGCGAGTCCCATCCCGATCGTCAGTGCCAATCGGTTCGCTTCCACGACGGGCGAGACCATGAAGACCATGGCCACGACGAGCAGCACCAGGGTCAAGCCGGCTGACGTCAGCCAGGAGGCGGCCCCTCTCGGAGTGAGGAAGCCTAAGCGGGCGAGCAGATCCTGCGTCGCGCCCGCGCGCACGGTCAGCTCCGCGGAAAGCCAGGTCAGCAGACCGCCGGCTGCGACTGCGGCCAGCGTCAGGTTCAGGGTGCTTCCGACGGCGGTGGAGACTTCGGGACCCGAGACGGCGGAGAAGCCTGCGAGGGCGATGCCGGCGACGGCGACGCCCGCCAAGGCGAGCGCGCGCAGGAGCGAGCGCTGGCCCCAGGAGGCCATCAGGGCGTAAAGGGCGGTCAGGACGCCCAGGGCTGCCATCCAGGGCAACCAGGGCTGCATATAGCTGGGGAAGAGGCCCATGGCCAGGCGAACGAACGCATAGGCGGCTCCTGCCTGGACTCCACCCACGACGAGCGGCAGGGCCGACGGAGGGGCGGTGTCGAAGACGTCCGCGAGCCAGGTATGGAAGGGGAAGAGCGGGGCTGCGACCCATGCCGAGAGCAGGATGCCGGCGAGCACCCAGTGGTTGAGGAAGGCCACGGGGAAGCCGGGCTTGGTGATCCAGAGGGCGGCCATGGAGCCGTTGCCGTTGCCGACCAGGTAGATGGCGAGCAGGCTGACGGTGAGCAGGGCCGAGCCCGTCAGGAGCATGGCCAGGAACTTCGTCGCCGCGTACTCCGCGCGGCCGCGCCCCCAGCCGTTAATGAGGGCGTACAGCAAGAGGGGAAGGGCCCACCAGGCCCCCAAAAAGATGAAGAGGTCCTCGGAGACGAAAAGCAAAAGGGACGTGGCCTGTGCGAGCAAGGCGAGCGCGAGCTCATGGGGGCTGCGTGCGGACGAGACTCCGAGCACTCCGAGGGCGGCGGCCAGCAGGGCGAACGGCAGGCTGAGGCCGTCGATGGCCAGCGCGACGGAGATGCCGAGATCCGGCCAGAAGTCGAAGCGATCGCCCAGTTGCAACCCGATCTCCGTGGAGAGGCGGAAGGCCGCGAACGCCAAGATCAGCAGCGGCAGGGCCGCGGCGCCGATCCCCACGATCCGACCGGCCTGGAACCGCGTCTTGCCCAGGCCCCAGACGATCAAGGAGGCGAGGATCGGCAGCGCTACGGAGGCGCTCAGCAGGAAGAGGTTGGGAAAGAGGGTGTCTAGCATGCGCTCACTCCGCCGAGACGTGCGCCCATGAAGAGGTTCGGCAAGCCGAGCATGACCGCGATGACCGTGGCGACGAGGACGGCCATGGCGATGAGCAGGGAGACCTGCACCTTGCCGTGATGCATGGAGCGCAGGCCCTCGGCGGCAGCGAAGATCAAGAAACCGCAGGCATTGACGAGCCCATCGACGCCGAAGCGGTCGAATTGGGCCACGATCCGGCCGATGCGGAGGGTGAGGGGCGGGCGCGAGTCCGCCGAGGTCTCGGGGGGAAGCTTATCTGCCATGGGGAGTTACCACTTCAAGTCGTCGTAGCGTTCAACGTTGAGGGGATCGTTTTCGACCGGCGGGGTTTCGGGCGAGAGGCCGGCCGGGGGTTCGGGCGAGAGGCCGGCCGGGGATTCGGGCATGCGCATGAGCTGGGCTGCCAGGGCCAGGCCGATGGCCAGCTGCGCGAGCGCCACGAGCACCAGCAGGAGCGTGACGGCATGGCCGTGAAGGCCCTCAGGGCGAAGGAAGGCGGTGAAGGCCGCCAGGTTGAGCATCGCGGCGAGCAGCATCAGCTCCAGGCCCATCAGGATGCGCAGGAGGTTGCGGTGCGCGAGGGTGGCGAAGAGGCCGATGGCGAAGAGAGCCGCTCCCACGGTGAGGAAATGGGGCATGCCGAGCGGCGATTGGAGGATGGGCAGGTTGAAGGCCTGCAAGGGGAAGGTCATCATGCGTCCGGCTCCGGCTGGCTGAGGGCAGAGGCGACGGCGAGCGCCACTCCGATCAGGAAGACTCCCGCGATCAGGGCAAGGGCGTATTCGTGGCGCAGCGTCTCGCCCAGGGTACGGATGGCCTCGAGGCCGCGCGGAGCGTCCGCCATCCGAGAGAAATCCTCCGCGCCCCAGGGGGTCGTGGCCAGCACCCGGTAGGTGATCACGAAGAAGAGCACCGCGACGATGCCGGCCCAGAAGGAGCGATCCTCGTCCGGACGGCTCTGGGTGAGGGGATGTCGCTGCGACAGCACGGGCAGCCCCACCATGAGCAGGAGTGCGAAGCCGCCGGCCAGGGCGAGCACGAGCGCCAGGGCCAGGAACTCGGCGTGTAGCCAGGCAATCAGCGCGGATCCGGTCACGGCGGCGGCCACCAAGGCGTAGGCAGCGTGCCAGGGGTTTTTTACCCAGACCATGGCGGCTCCGGATGCGAGCAAGAGGGCGGCCAGGACGTAGAAAAGCAGCGATGCCATGCGTTAGAAGTCCAGTTTGACGACGATGTTGTGGGTGACGATGGGCAGCCAGAGGTCGCCGCCGTCATCCTTGACGACCTCGGCGGCCCGTCCGCCCAACTCGTAGGAGGCGGCGATCTCGCCGGTGGTCAGGGAGACCTTCTTGATGGTGGTGCCGGTGGGGGCCGCGTCGGCGATCCAGGCGAAGTTGCCCCGGATGGCGAAGCGGCCGGGGACGAAGCCCGGGGCGTCGAGGTTGAGGTCCTCGGTGGAGGTGCCGTTCGCCGAGAGCTTCATGAGCTGCTTGTGGTCCTCCGTCGAGATCGCCGTGATCCAGAGGTTGCCGGCGTCGTCCTGGGCCAGCCCCTTGCCTTCCTTGAGGGCCTTCATTGCGAGGGGCGTCACGGTGATTTCGTCCGCCTGGAAGGAGAGTTTCATGAGAGATCCGTCGCTGCCGAGGGCCCAGGCGAGGCCGACCCGATCGACCAGGATGTCGCTGGCGGTGACGGGGAGGTTCGCCGAGACGGGGCGGATACCGCTGATGGCGTTGCCGGGGAGCATGCCGACGCGGGGTGCGGAGCTGTCGGTGAACCAGACGTTGTCGCGGTCCTTCGCAAGGCGGGCTGGTGAGCCACCGAAGGCGAAGTCGATGACGGAGTGGGTGCCATGCATGATCCGTCGGATCTCCCCGCGACCCGGATCGGCGAACCAGGTGGTGTCTCCGAAGGTCAGGATGCCGGCGGGAGCGCCGACGGTGAACGACTCGTGGGTGAGGCTGGCGGTGGCCGGGGCGGTCTTGTCTCCCAACTCGCCAGTGAGGGAGACGATGTCGGCCGCCAGGGTCACGTAGGCGGTCCCGATGGAGGCGAAGGCGATCGCCTGCGGCTGGGATCCCAACGCGACCGTGCGCAGCGTGGGCTCCTCGTTGGGAGTGGGCGTGGCCTCGGGGGACGGGGAGGGGCTCGGAGTGGGCTTGAGGGTGGCCGAGGCGGAAGGAGTCGGTCGCGGATCGTCCGGACTGATGCGGGGCATCTTGGGGCAGCCCGCCAACGCGATGACCCCGGCGCAGAGGGCCAGGGGGAGGACGTGACGCGAGCGGACGGCATCCGGCGGGGTGGGGGCGCGCATTCCAGGAGATCCTTTCGGCCAAACGGTTCCAGACCGGGCAACCGTGCTCCACGATACCATAAAAAGCCCGTAGCGGGACCTCTAGAGGTCCCGCTACGGGCAAGGCTCGGGTCTATCAGCGGGTGAGGCGAACGCCTACGGCGAAGCGCCTGTAGCTAATGGACGCGTGCTTACTCCATGATGCTGGCGACGACGCCGGCGCCGACCGTACGGCCGCCTTCGCGGATGGCGAAGCGCATGCCTTCCTCGACGGCGACGGGCGTGATCAGCTCGATCTCCATCTGGATGTTATCG
>JAKFCT010000038.1:0-72341 GCA_036676495.1 Candidatus Sericytochromatia bacterium | reverse complement strand
CGACCTCCGAGTTCCCGCGGATGTGGCAGGACTTCACCGCGCCCATCCCGAGCTTCCAGATCAACACCACCGAGAACAAGCCCCGCTTCCCCTACAACGGCCTCTCCATGGACTGGCGCTAAGGCCGGAGTCGCAGGCCGGCCTTCCGAACGCATCATGGGCACACGTCGCGGGTGGACACCCCAGGTCTCGCGCCTCGCTACGTCTTTCGCTCCCCTGTGACGGACGCCCTTGCTGCGGGTAAGATAGGCGTGTAGCCTAGCGCGCAGGCGCTGGACTCCCCAGAGCGTTGATCGAGCGCAGTCGAGGATTCGTCTTGGATAACCTTCGTAACAAGCTGCGGGAGCGGACGTCCGGAGAGGACGCCCCCGCCAAGCCGCGCCGTGCCCCTGCTTCCAAGAAGGGGCGTGGCAAATCGCGCCGCCCGGCGGAAGACTCCGCTAAATCGGGCATCGGCGGCCTCGACGTCAATCGCAAGCTGCTTTTCACCGCCCTGGGCATCGCCGCCGTCGCGAGCCTGATCGCCGTCTCCTACCTGGGGGATCTCTCCGAGGGCATCCTCGATGGGGGGACCAAGGTCGAGGTCTACGTGCCGACCGAGGATATCCCGGCCCGCCGCCAGATCGACGATTCGATGGTCGAACTCAAGAAGTTCCCCAAGGCCCTCTTGCCGGAAGGCGCGCTGAGCGAGGAGAAGGACGTCATCGGGAAGGTGACCATGGCCCCCGTCGTGAAGGGCGAGGTGCTTCACGCCAAGCGCCTGAGCGCCGCGAGCGCAATCACGGGCGTGGCGCCCAAGCTCAAGCCCAACGAGCGCGGCTTCCTCTTCGTGCCCGACGGCGCCAACGACATCGCCCTCGTCAAGCCCGACGACAAGGTGGACCTGACGGCCACCATCCAGACGCCCAGCGGCTATCTCTCCACCAAGGTGGTCCAGAAGGCGCGCGTCATGTCGGTCGGCAACCAGTTCTCCAACCAGGCTGCGGCCCGGAATGAGGATGGGGAGACCGAGGCGAGCGCGTCGCGTTACGGCGAACTCGTCACCCTCGCGGTGCCCGCCGAGAAGGTGGCCTTGCTCGCCGCGCTCAAGCAGCAGGGCAACCTGAGCATGAGCCTGCGGGCTCCCGGCGACGAATCCGTCACCCCGCCGGAAGTGGCCGAGGCGGATCTCGCGCGCTACGTGCTGGGAACCATTCCCAAGGCGGCTCCGGTGGTGAAGCCCGTCGTCCAGCAGCCGAAGCCGGTGCAACGGCCTCAGCCGAGACCCGTCCAGCCCAAGCCGAAGCCTCAGCCGAAACCCGTTCAGCCCAAGCCGCAACCGCAGCTGCCGCAAGTTCACATCCTGGGGACAGGAAACTAGCCCCCGCGGTGATTTAAGGAGTTCAGCGTGATTAGCCCCGGCAGCCTCCCGTCGATCCTTCGCTCGTTCAGCCTCGCGCTCGTCGCGTTCGCCCTCTTCCTGGGCACGGTGGCCGCGCCGGCCCAGGCGATCGCCCCGGACGTGATCTTGCGCCTGAGCCAGGTGACGATCTTCAACGTGCCGGGAGGCGTGACGCGGATTGCCGTCGGTGACGGCAAGATCGTCGAGGCCAAGGCCATTTCGACCCGCGAGATCCTCCTGGAGGCCAAGAGCCCAGGCTTCACGAACATCCTGGTCTGGCCGACCCCGGTCAACGGCTTCCAGCCGCCCGTGCTCAACTACAACGTCGAGGTGCTGGCGAGCCGCCGCCCCGAGACGGTCGCCGTCCGGATCCGGGTGCTCGACGTGACCCGCTCGGACCTCGGCCAGCTGGGGGTCGACTGGAACGATGCCTTGAAGTTCTCGGAAGCGCCTCCCAACATGCCGTTCCGGCTGGGGCTGCCCCTGCGTCAATCGTTCTTCGAGGCGCAGGTGAACCTGCTTCTTCAGAACCAGAAGGCGCGGATCCTGGCGCAGCCGACCCTGCTCACCACCAACGGAGCCTCCGCGAGCTTCCTGGCGGGCGGCGAGATCCCGATTCCCCTGGTGACCCAGAACAACGTCAACATCCTCTGGAAGGAGTTCGGCGTGAAGCTGGACGTGGCGCCGACGGTCGAGGGCATCGACAACATCGTCCTCAAGGTCCGGCCCGAGGTCTCGAGCTTGGATCAGGCGGCGGGCGTCAAGGTGGGCGACCTGAACGTCCCGGGCATCCGGACCCGCTGGACCGAGACCTTCATGCAGGTTCGCAGCGGCGAGTCCATGGTCATGTCGGGCTTGCTCAACGATCAGGAAGTGGAGCAGATCGACAAGTTCCCGCTTCTGGGGGATATCCCGATCCTGGGGGAGTTCTTCAAGTCCCGCCGCACGACCAAGTCGCGTAACGAGCTGGTCTTCATCCTCACGCCCACCCTGGTGACCAATGGGCAGGCCCAGCCCGAGGCCAACTACGGCAAAGAAACCAAATGAGTTCGCGGATCACCGTTTGCTTTGCAGCCAAGGGAGGGCAAGGGCGCTCGATCGTAGCGGCTAACCTCGCGCTCCTGATGGCGCGCAAGGCCAAGCGGCCGCCGCTGTTGCTGGATCTCGACTGGCTGGCGGGTGGAAGCCTCGCCTCCTACCTGGACCTGGAGCCGCCTCCGGGGCACTGGGGAGAGGTCATCCGGGGCGAGAAACCGCTGGTGGAGGCGATCGCCTCCCATGACTCCGGCCTGGACCTGTTGGCGGCTCCGCCGGCCACCGAGGCCTTCACCCCCACGCCGCGCGAGCTCGCGGGCTTGTTCGCGGCGCTCGCCAAGGAGCATGACCAGATCGTGGTCGACACGGCCTTTCCGTCGCTCGCCTCGGAATCGGCGCGGGCCCTGTTGGACCTGGCGTCCGCGCTGGTCGTGGTGGTGACTCCCGACGTCAACGCGCTGGGGGCGACCAAGGCATGGCTCGATCATGCCCGCAGCTTGCGGGTGGCGCCGGAGCGGATTCACCTCCTGGTCAACCGCACGGGGGTCACGGAGGACGTGACGACCCAGGACATCGCCGAGCATCTCGGCCGGCCGATCGTCGCGCAGATTCCGTACCACCCGGCCCTGATGGCCTCGGTGAACCGCGGCTTGCCGCTGGCGAGCGCTCAGCCTCAGCATCCGGCGGTGGCGGCGATCGCCCAGCTGGGGGCCAAGGCCTTGGCGCAGCCGCCGGTGGACCTGGGGGGCGCGTTGCGCGGCCTCTTGGCCACTCCGGCCGCCCCGGCCCCGAGTCCCGCCAACCCGGCGGGGCATCCGCCGCAGGCCCCGGCGCCCATGGCTCCGACCACCACGGTGACGGCCCTGGTGCCGATGCGCCACACGCCGGCGCAGGCCGAGCGGATCGCCGAACTGAAGCGGGAAGTCCACAAGGAGCTGGTCGAGGAGCTGAAGCGCTTCAACATGAGCCTCGAGGTGCTCATGGATCCGCGCCGGAAGGGCGAGATCCGCGAGCAGGTGGTCGACGTGGTGGCGGGCATCCTCGAAGCGATGGACGACCTGCCGATCAGCTCGCGCACGGAGCGCGAGGCGCTGATCACCGACATCGCCAACGAGGCGGTGGGCCTGGGGCCCCTGGAGCGTTACCTCGCGGATCCGGCCGTGACTGAAATCATGGTCAACGGCCCCTCCAAGATCTACGTGGAGCGCGCCGGCAAGCTGACCTTGATCCCGGATACCTTCACCGACGAGAAGCAGCTGCGGGTCGTGATCGACCGGATCGTGGCGCCGTTGGGCCGCCGGGTCGACGAGTCGAGCCCGATGTGCGACGCGCGCTTGCCGGACGGCTCCCGCGTCAACGTGATCATCCCGCCCCTGTCGCTGATCGGCTCGACAGTGACCATTCGTAAGTTCCCCGAGCGGCGTCTGACGGTGGACGACCTGATGCGCTTCGGGGCCTTGACCGAGGAGATGGCGCATTTCGTGCGCTGCGCGGTCCTGGCCAAGCTCAACGTCTTCATCTCGGGAGGCACCGGCTCGGGCAAGACCACCTTGCTCAACGTCATGTCGGGCTTCATCCCTCCCGACGAGCGGATTGTGACCATCGAGGACGCAGCCGAGCTCCAGCTCCACCAGGAGCACGTGATCAGCCTGGAGAGCCGGCCTCCCAACCTGGAGGGCCAGGGCGCGATTCATATCCGGGACCTGGTCCGCAACTCCCTGCGCATGCGCCCCGACCGGATCATCGTGGGTGAGGTCCGCGGAGGCGAAGCGCTCGACATGCTGCAGGCCATGAACACGGGCCATGACGGGAGCCTGGCGACGGGACATGCCAACTCGCCCCGCGATGCGCTGGCCCGCCTGGAGACCATGGTCCTGATGGCGGGAGTGGACCTCCCGATGCGCGCCATCCGCGAGCAGATCGCGGCGGCCATCAACCTGATCGTGCAGGTCTCGCGCCTCAAGGACGGCTCGCGCAAGGTGACCCGCATCTCCGAGGTGATCGGCATGGAGAGCGAGCTGATCGTCATGCAGGACCTCTTCACCTTCGATCAGAAGACCGTGGACGAGGAGGGCAAGGTGGTCGGGGACTTCCGCTACACCGGGCTGATGCCGCATGCGGCCGAGCAGTTCGAGCGGGTGGGCCTCAAGTTCGGGCCCGGGGGGATTCGCTAGATGGATCTCAGGCTGATCCTGGTCGGAGGGCTCTTCGGGGCGGCGGCGCTCATCGTGGCGTACATGCTGCTCCAGCAGTACGGCGATCGCCTCGCGGACTTCTTCGAGGACTACCGCGGCAAGCTCGATCATCAGCTGCGCCGCACCCGCAACCCGTTCTCCAACGAGAACTTCGAGCGCATGCAAAAAGTCTCCACCCTCGGGGCGGGGATCCTCGGTCTGCTGCTCGGAGACGGCGTCTTGGGCCGGCTCTTCCTGGGCGGCCTCTTCGCGGGGCTCACCTGGTGGGGGTTCGGGCGCTACCTGGATGTCCTGTGGCAGCGCTACGTGAAGAACTTCGCCGAGCAACTTCCCGACATGGTGGGGGTGATCGCCAACGCCGTGAAGGCGGGCCACTCGGTGCAGCAGGCCCTGGAGCTGGTCATCGAGGAGTTCCAGGACCCCATGGCGAGCGAGGTGGGCGAGGTGGCCCAGGAGCTGAGGATGGGCGTGGCGATGGATCAGGCGATGCGGAACTGGGCCGCGCGGATCCAGGACGACGACCTGGATATCTTCGCCTCGGCGGTCATCATCCAGCGGCAGACGGGCGGCAACCTGGCCGAGATCCTCGAGAACCTGGCCGGGACGATGCGCGAGCGCAAGAAGATCCACGGGCAGATTCGCGCGCTCACCACCCAGGGCCGGATGAGCGGCCTGGTCATGTCCATTCTGCCCCTGGGGCTCTACGTGGCGCTCTATCTCATCGTTCCCGAGCGCATGGGTCTGATGTTCACCCATCCGATGGGCTGGGCTTTGATTGCGCTGGTGGCGGTGCTGCTGACGATCGGTGGCTTGTTCATCAAGCGGATCGTCACGATCGACGTTTGAGGCCGAGATGCTCTTTCTAGTCTTTTTGCTCCTGCTCGCCGCCGTGACCATCGGGGTCCTGGCCTTCGCCAAGCCCAAGGGCCGCGGGCAAGTCGAGGCGCGCCTCAAGAAGAACGTCCGGACGCGCGGGCGCCAGGCTCCCGAGCCGGAGGCTCCGAAGACCCTCTTCGGCAAGCTCGAAGCCCGGCTCAAGCCGTATGCCGTCAAGCGATTGACCGCCGAGCGCGAAATGGCCATGCTGCGGCGCCTCCAGGCGGCGGGGCATTACGACCTCAGCCCCGCACAGCTCTTCAGCCGCCAGATCATCTGGGCGGTCATCCTGCCGGTGTTCTGGGTCTTCGTGAACTGGATGGGCCTGGGGCTGGCGGGCCCGACCGTGCTCGCCGGGACGGCCGTGGCCGTTTACCTGGGCTATATCCTTCCGACCAGCCGGCTCAAGACGGAGACGGAGCTGCGGCAGGTGGCGATCTTGCGCATGCTGCCGACGACGCTGGATCTCCTGACCACCTGCGTGGAGGCTGGCCTCTCGCTGCAGGCGGCCATGCAGAAGGTGGTCGAGCTGACCAAGCCGCACCCGATTCGCGAGGAACTCTCGCGCACGCTTCAAGAAATCGGCCTGGGCCGCCCGCGCAACGAGGCGTTGCGGGATCTCGGCAAGCGGGTGGGCCTCAAGGAGCTGAATTCGGTGGCGATCGCCATGGTCCAGGCCGAGAGCATGGGCACGAGTATCGCCAAGACCCTGCGCACGCAAAGCGAGATGCTGCGGGAGGCCCGCTGGCAAAAAGCTCAGGAGATGGCGCAGAAAGCGACGTTGAAGCTGCTGTTCCCGACGGTGGTCTTCATCTTTCCGTGCATCTTCATCATCATCTTCGGCCCGTTGGCAATCGGGCTGATGTTCGGCAAGTAGCGCCGGCAGGAAGGACGAGAGCGAGTCAGCCATGCGGATCGAGCGCCTTTCGGATCATCAGGTCGTCGTGCGGGACTTGCGCATGGCGGATAACTTCTTCACCCGTGCCAAGGGCCTCTTGGGGACCACGGAGCTGCCGGAGGGCCACGGCCTCTTGATCCGGCCGTGCAACTCGGTCCACATGCTGGGGATGAGCTACGCCATCGACGTGGTATTCTTATCCAAGGCCATGGAGATCGTGAGGGTGATCCCGGAACTCAAGCCGTGGCGCCTGTCGCCGGTGGTCAAGGGGGCCTATCAGGTGCTCGAGTTGCCGGTGGGAACCATTTCCAGGTATGACCTCGTCCCTGGGAACAAGCTGGTGCTCGCGTAGGGGGGACAAGAGGACAAGGAGTACGGGGATGAGACGGTTGGGATGGGGCGTTCTACTGGGAGTGGCGATCGCCCTTCCGAGCATGAGCGCCGGCGCCGAGACGCGGTTCGCCGATCTGGGGAATCATCCGCTCGCCGGTGCCGCCGAGCTGCTCTCCGAGCGCCGGATTCTCCCGGCTGCCAGCACCTCCGAGTACGGAGGCACCCTGCCGCTGACCCGTTACGACGCGGCGGAAGTCCTCAACGGCCTCCTGGATCCCCGGGACATGCCCTTCAACATCATCGCGTGGCCGGACGTGCCGCCAGGCCATCCCGCCATGCAGGCGGTCACGCGGGTGACCAGCCTCAACCTGCTCTCCGGACGAGGCGGTGGGCGCTTCGAGGGCATGCAGCGGGTCAAGCGCCTGGAGTTCGTCGAATCCCTGGATAGGCTTCTGAGTTACCGGTCGGCCCCCCCTCCGCCGCGGCGCGCGGGCGGCATGGTGAGCTTCGCGGACGTGCCGATGGGAGGCACGACGGGTCAACTGTTGCACCGGGCGGCCAACGTCTGGCAGTTCCTGGACAATCCGCGTCGGCTCGCGTTTCGCCCGAACGATCCCCTGACCCGCTTCGATGCGCTCGCCATGCTGGTGAAAGCGGCGCCCCTCCTGGATCCGAACCTGGAAGACGCCATGCGGGATCTGGTCGATGACACGCCGGATCCCACGCCGGCTCCGGCGCGGACCCCCGCTCCGACTCCGGTTCCCGTTCGCACTCCGGCGCCCGTGCGGACCCCGACCCCGGTGGCGACTCCGACCCCGGTGGCGACGCCGACTCCGCTCAAGACTCCCGCTCCGGTCAAGACGCCGGTTCCGACTCCCAGCCCCAAGGCGAGTGCGGATGCGGGTGACGGCTGGCCGGCATGGCTACCGACTCCCAAGCCGGTCGCGTCGGCCGTTCCCACGCCGGCTCCTTCGGCGACGCCGCCGCTGGTCGTGGCGAGCCCGACGCCGGTCCCCACGCCGGCCGCGACGCCCACGCCTGCGCCGACTCCCGCACCGACCGCCACTCCGGCCCCGAAACCGACTCCGACTCCGACTCCGGAGCCGACGCGCAGGCCGACCCCCCGACCGGGCCGAACGCCCACGCCGGAGCCGCGCCCGAGCGTGGAACCGGCCAAGCCGACGTCCTTGCTGGACACCCGTTACCGCGCGGGCTACAACCTCATGCTGGTCTACCTGGAGGGGCTTCCCTCCAGCCCCGACATGATCGAGCCGGGGGAATCCATGGACCTGAGCGGCAGCTTCATCGGCAGCCTCGGGGCCGGGGGACAGCTTTGGCTGGGGGATTGGGGAGGCTCGGCTCATGTCTCGGCTGCCGGCCCCATCGCCATCGACAACTCCAGCTTGCTCGACCTCACCCTGCGGGGCGAGGGCTACTATCGCTTGCCGATGAAGGGCCCCAACTGGGAAGCGGGAGCGGGGCTCGGAACCCTGGTTCGCATGGTGAACGGCGGGGGCACGACCTACCAGACCACCAGCAAGTTCAGCTTCGGGCTGGGGCCTGCGGGCACCTTCGCCCTGCGTCCCGCCCCCCGGTATCGGGTCTCGGTGGATGCTCAGCTTTACCCCGTGATCATCCAGAGCTACAGCCTGAGCGCGGGCTCCGCGATGGGGCTGCGCGGGGGGCTCGGCTACCAGGCCGGAGTCGAATACGAGATCATGCCGATGGGCAGCGGCACGCTGAGCGCGGGCCTCTACTACCAGGGCTTCCTGGGAATGCTTTACGATGCCTCGGGCCGGCAGATCCAGCAGGGCTTGTCGGCGGGAGTGGGAGGAACCTTCTAGATCATGGTCGGCTTCATCACCGCACTGCTTCTGCTCATCGTTTACGCCTTGGGGTCCTCCGTGGCCCCCTTTGCCCAGGACCGGCTCAAGGACGAGTTGAAGCAGCGCTACGGCCCCTTCGAGTCGCTCGACGTCAAGGTGATCACGGATCCCCCCTTCCGGGTGGCGCAGGGTGAGGTCGATCAATTGCGGATCGACGCCAAGGGCTTCAAGGTCGAGGGGATCCCGGTGGCGGACTTCTCGCTGCGGTCCGAGGCGATCGCCCTCAACACGGGGCGGCTGCTCTGGGCGCGGGAAGTGGACCTGGCGAAGCCCACGGGGGCGATCGCCTCGATCACGTTCTCCGAGGCCGGCCTCGACACGCTGATCCAGCAGCCGATCGTCACCCGCCAGCTCAAGGGCTTGCCCGTCCAGCTCAGCGTCTTCCCCGGCATGTCCATCACCCAGAAGGTCGATATCGTTCCCCAGGACGTCGATGTCCAGGAGGGACGCCTTCAGGTCACGGGCGTGGTCATGCTCAACTCGGGGGTGAGCTTCCCCTTCCAGGTCTCGGGGCGCCCGGTGGTGGCTCCGCCCAGCCGGCTCTTCATCGCCGAGCCGCAGGCGAGCATGATGGGAGGGCCGGTCGACCCCGCGCTGCTCGCTCCGGCCCTGAAGGAGCCCGTGCTCGACCTGGCCAAGCTGACCTTGCCGCAGGGGGTCGGCTTCAGTCTCTTCGATGTCGTCCTGGCCTCGGACTCCGTGTCCGTGCAGGGCCGCTTGGATCTCAAGGGCTTGCTCGGCAAGCTTTGATGCAACCCCGCATCTCCCGGTAGAATACAGTAAGCATCGTTGCCGGAGGGCGAGCCTCCGGTCCCATCAAAAGAGGAAGAGGTAGATATGGCAGCTCCATTCAAAGCCTACGACGTGCGCGGCATCTACGGCCAGGACGTGACCGAGGACCTCGCCTACAAGCTCGGGCGGGCGTACGTCGCCTACACGGGCGCCAAGCGGGTCGTCGTGGGCTGGGATATGCGCCCCTCGTCCGTGCCCCTCTCCAAGGAGCTCATCCGCGGACTGACGGAGGCGGGCTGTGACGTCATCTCCATCGGCATGGCCTCCACCGACATGCTCTACTTCGCCGTCATCGACTCCGGAGCGGACGGCGGCATCGTGGTGACCGCGTCGCATAACCCCGGCCAGTACAACGGCTTCAAGTTCACCCGGGCCAAGGCCATCCCCATGGGCCTCGACTCCGGCCTCAGCGACATCGAGGACCTGATCCGCGCCGGCACGATCGGCACGGTCGCGGCGACGCCCGGCAAGGTCGAGGAGAAGAACGTCCTGGATGCTTTCGTGGCGTTCATGCACTCCTTCGTGAAGCCTTCGGAGCTCGCTCCGATCAAGGTCGTCATCGACGCCGGCAACGGCATGGGCGGCATGATCATGCCCAAGCTCATGGCGGGCTCCAAGGTCGAGGTCACCGAGCTCTTCTTCGAGCCGGACGGCAACTTCCCCAACCATGAGGCCAACCCCCTCCTGGAGGAGAACCGCCGGGATCTCGTCGCCAAGGTCAAGGAGATCGGCGCCGACCTCGGCATCGGCCTGGACGGCGACTGCGACCGTGCCTTCTTCGTGGACGGCAACGGCGAGTTCTGCGACGGCGACTTCATCCTCGGCCTGATGGCCAAGCCCATCCTCAAGAAGCATCCCGGCGCCATCATCACCTACGACGTCCGCTGCTCGAACTACGTCCGGGACGTCGTCGCCCAGGGCGGCGGCCGCGCCGAGATGGTCAAGGTCGGCCACGCCTTCGCCAAGACCGCCATGCGCGAGCTGGGCGCCGAGTTCGGCGGCGAGGTTTCCGGCCACTACTACTTCCGCCACCATGACGCCTACTTCGACTCGGGCAACCTCACGGTCCTGGTCCTGCTGAAGCAGCTCACCGACGCCAAGCAGAGCCTGGCCGAGGCCATGCAGGAGACCAAGCGCTACCACGTCTCGGGCGAGATCAACTCGACCGTCGCCGATCCCGACGCCATCATGGCCGAGATCCAGGAGCGCTACGGCAGCAAGGGCAAGGTGATCACGCTCGACGGCCTCAGCGTCTTCGGCGACACCTGGTGGTTCAACATCCGCAAGAGCAACACCGAGCCTCTCCTGCGCCTCAACTGCGAGGGCAAGACCCGCGAGGAGATGGAGAAGCTGCGCGACGAACTGCTGGGGATCATCCGCAAGGGCGCCCCGCAGCCCGCTCACCAGCACTAACTCCGAAGTACTCTCGAACGCTGACGCCGGTTCCGGAAGGAGCCGGCGTCAGCCTTTCAACTATTCCGGGTACAAAACGCTTGCTCACTTCCCTCCCGCGAAAGGACATGACGTGACGGCATCCTCGGAACCCTCGGATTCCACCCTCGAGGCGCGCCTCGAACGCCTGGAGCGGGCCGTCGCGTCCTTGTCCCAACGACTCGATCGCCTGGAGGCCCCTGGGAACCTTCCGACCGAGCCGGAGCCCGCCGCGCCGCTCCGGCCCATGGTCCGCCTCCCGCGGCCCGGACTGCCCCGCCTCGACTGGGAGGCGCTCATCGGGGGCCAGGGCGCCTTGTGGGTCGGCTCGGCCGCGCTCTTCCTCGCCGTCGCCTTCTTCCTGGCCTATGCCTGGCAGTTCCTCGGACCCTCCGGTCGAACCGTGGCGGGATTCCTGCTCGGCGCCGGCGTGATGGCCTTGGGCGCCTTCACCCGGACGCGCGCGCAGGGCTGGTTCGGCGTCGGCCTCATGGGAGCCGGGCTCGCCATCCTCTACCTCAATACCTGGGCCGGCTTCCAGCGCAGCGCCGTCTTCGGAGGGGAGGCTGCCTTCGCGATGATGATCGCCACCACCCTGGTCGGGGCCGTCCTGGCCGTGCGCCTGGGGGCCGTGAGCTTGATCTCGCTGGCCACCCTGGGGGGCTTCATGACTCCCCTGGTGCTCGGAGGGCGCTTCGATCCGGTTCCGCTCATGCTTTACATCGCCGTCCTCAACACCGGTATCGTCGCCACCGCGCTCTTCAAGCACTGGAAGCTGCCTGTCGGCTTGAGCTTCGTGGGCACGATCCTGCTCCTCCTGGCCATGCTGTTCGCAGGTCGCCTGGAGTCGCTTCACGGCGTGACGTTCGCCTTCGTGACCCTTTACTTCGCCCAGTTCTTCGGGGCCTCGTGCGTATACAGCCTGAGGCGCCGGGAGCCGACGCCCGCCGAGGATCTCTTCTTGCCGTGCCTGGCCGCGCTGCTTTACGCTCTGGCCGGTTACGCCCTCGTCCCGGAGCCCCTGGGAGCCTTCCGAGCGCTTTTTCCCGTGGCGCTGGCCGTCTTTTTCGGAGGCGTCTCCTGGGGGGCGTCCCGCCTGGCTCCGTCCGATCTGGCGTTCCGGAACGTCTGCACGGGGCTGGGGTTATTCTTCCTGACCCTCGCCGCTCCGATCCAGCTCGAGGCGGGCTGGTTGGCCGCCGCCTGGGCTGCCGAGGCCGCCCTCCTGGAGGCCATCGGCATTCGTTTCGGCAGCCCGTTGTTTCGCCGTTCGGGCCAGGCGGTCTTCTTTCTTTACGCCGTGACGCTCGTCGGGGTCTTCTTGCCGAGTCCCGTGCCGTTCGAGGGGATCGAACGCGGCATGTCGCTGGCGCTGGGCGTGCTTGCCGCAGGGTGGCTGGTCTACTGGTCCGCGCGCTGGAAACCCGCCGGTTGGGCGATCGCCACCTATTCCTGGCTGGGGATGCTGGGGCTCGCCGCCTTGATCGCCCACCAGCTCTTCGCGCTCGGTCCCTGGAACCATGCCCGTGAGCCCTGGCTCGTCGCGTTCAGCCTCTGGGCCCTGGTCGCGACGGCAGGCCAGAGGCTTGGCCTTCGACTGGATGTGCCGGCTCTGCGGCTCGCGAGCGTTTCACTCCTCGCCCTGGCGCTCGGAGGGGTGATCCTCACCGGGCCGTGGGGGGAGTTGAGGCCCGTCCTCAACCTGCGCTTCGCGGCGTATGGCGTCGTCATCGCGGCGCTGCTGCTCATGGCGGCGACCCGTCACCGGCTTCCCGAGTCGGAGGGGAGGCTGCTCGCCTTCGTGCCGCCCGCCGCCGCCTTGCTCGGAATCTGGGTCCTCACGCTCGAGACCTTCTCGGCCTTCCAGCACTCGGCCATCCCGAACTGGGAGCGTCCCGCCCAGCTCGGCATCTCCCTCTGGTGGACGGTTTCGGGAGCGGGGCTGCTCGCCTACGGCGTCCGCCAGAAGAGCCGCTGGTTCCGGTTGCTGGCGCTTGGCGTGCTCGGCGTGACGGCCCTCAAGGTCTTCCTCTTCGACCTCTCCTCGCTCGACACTCCCCTGCGCATCCTCTCCTTCGGCGGTCTGGGGATCGTCCTCATCGGGATCTCCTGGCTCTACAGCCGGTATGGGCTCCAGCGGGATCCGAACTAACCACCTCCCTTCTCAGCCATCGCCAAGCCCCCGCGTCCCTCCGACGCGGGGGCTTGACGATAGGGTAGCTATACAATATTGTATAATCAAAGTTGAGTATTGAATCGAAGGAGGGTCTGAGGATGGCGTTGAATCTCTCGAAGCAGAACTGGATGGACCGGCTTTTCCTGAAAGGGTATGCGAAGCGCTTGAAGCTCGAGATCGAGCGCAGCCTGCCGGGGCGTTCCGCGGCGCTCTACGGGAGGATCGAAGCCCAGGCGCAAGCGCTGATCGACGCGAATCGCGGCATGGTGGTCGACAAGGCTTCCGCCTCGCACCTCTTCCTCACGTGCGTGCTATTGGCAAGCTACCGGGTGCTTTCCGATGCGACCCAGGATGAGGCGATCGCCCAGGAGATGCTCAGAGGGCCTTTCCTGGACACGGGCAAGAAGGGCTCCGAGGGGATGATGAGCCTCATGCCGCTGGTCACGCGGGATCCCTTCCGCTTCATGGTCACGATCTCCAAGTCCAAGCAGGCGGCTTACTACGGCAAGGCCTTCGAGCGCGACGTGCTCCAGGATGACGAAGCGGCCTACTCCATGGTGATCCGGACATGCTTCTACCACTCCTTCTTTGTCGCCAACGGAGCTCTAGAGCTGATGCCCTTGTTCTGCCAGAAGGACAACAACTGGTCGGATGCCATCAATCCGTCTAAACTGGGATTCCGCTTCGATCGCCCCGAGACGCTGGGCGAAGGCGGCTCGCTTTGCGTCTTCCGGTTCAGCCGCGTGGGCGAGATGACTGAGCTGCCAGTGGTTTCGGTTTCCTAGGAGGGGCTAGCGTGAGCACGCGGTTGATGGTCCTGGGGCTTCTCAGCAAGTCCCCCATGCATGGCTACGAGATCCAGAAGGCCCTCGAGGTGAGCCGTGCCGACGTCTGGGCGGACGTCCTACCCGGGTCCATCTACCATGCGCTCAAGAAGATGACCGCCGAGGGCTTGCTCGAAGTCCATGCGACCGAACAGACGGGCTTTCGCCAGAAGGCCACCTATGCCATCACCGAGGCGGGTCAGGTCGAGTTCAGGCGCCTGCTGCGCGAGACCTGGACCTTGCCCCCCAAGGCTTTTCCCACCGGGCTCTACACGGCCATGACCTTCCTCGAGGCCCTGCCTCCCGAGGAGATCCTGCCGGGGGTCGAGGCTCAGATCTCGGCGCTCGTGCAGGAAATCGCCCGCTGGAACGCTGGCGAGGAGCTGAAGGCCCCTTACCTTCCTGCCTACGCCCGCTTGATGTTCGCCAACGGCCGGGAGCACCTCGAAGCGGATCTACGCTTGCTCGAATCGCTGAAGAGCCTGCTCGAGGGCCTCAAGACACGGGGCTGAGCGCCGCGGGCCGGGCCTCGGCCGCAAGCCCGCATAGTGCGGCGCTGACGTCCCAGAGCCGACGGGCCAGCTCGCGGTCGTAGGTGGCCGGGGCTGAGGGGACCGCTTGTTTGTTGATGAAGTAACGCCCGGTGACTCCGGCCACCTCGGGAGAGAGGGCCAGGTGAACCGGCGTCTCCGCTCCTTGCCGGGGCGTCTTCATGAAGGGCCGGCAAAGCCGGTAGAGGGCCTTCTGCCAGCGGGGGAAGTCCGGATCAGTGAGCACGAGATCGGTGGCGACCGCTCCGGGGTGAAGGGCGTTCACCGTGACGCCGCTGCCTTCCAGGCGGCGGGCCAGCTCATAGGTGAAAAGGATGTCGGCGAGCTTGCTCTGGTTGTTGGCGCGCATGCCGTCGTAGTCCCGCTCGAATTGAAGATCGTCGAAGCGGATGCTGCCCTTGGCGTGGTAGGCGCCGGCCACGTGGATGATCCGGGCCGGGGCGCTGGCCTCGAGGCGCTCGAGCAAGAGCTGGGTCAGCAGGAAGCGGGAAAGATAATTGACCGCGAAGGTCCGCTCCAGGCCGTCCGGCGTGAGCTGCCGCTTCGTCGCGTACGTGCCGGCGTTGTGGATGAGCACGTCGAGGCGATCCCATGTACCGAGCACCGAGGAGGCGAGCATGCGGACGGAGGCCTGGGACGAGAGGTCTCCCACGAAGACGGAAACGGGCCGTCCCGTGGCGTCTTCGATGAGCTTCTGCGCGATCCGGCCGCGCTGGGCCGTGCGGGCGACGATGCCCACGTGGGCTCCTTGGCGTCCCAGGCTGATGGCGATCGCCATGCCAATGCCCGAAGTCGCACCGGTCACCAGGCAGTAGGGCTCCCTCATGCCAAACCTCCCTCAGACGAGCGAGCCCATGGTAGGTCTTCATCCGCCATGGAGGCAGGGGAGAAACTACGCGACTCACTAAGGGAAGGGTCGGATCTGCCAGAAGACCCAGAAGGGATCGTAGCGCTCCGGCTCTCGGATCGTGAGGGGACGTCCGCCCGCCCGCACGGTGATCCGGTAGCCGGTTCGCCAGACGCCGAACTCGGTGAGCGGCGCCTGGAGCTGGAACTCCTCGGGAAGGACCTCCGCGCGCTTCAACGCCCGGATCAGCTCGTCGACGTTACGGACCTCGGGGTAGCGGAAGTAATGGCGGGCCCGGTAGGATTCGAGGGCCATGCGGAGGATGTCGAGGTCGTTTTGCGCCCGGTAGTACGGGTCCTCGACCGTGGCTTCGGGGGGCGGTTCGAGCTCGCCCCCCCGGGGCTCGTCCTGGGGTTCGAGCTGCTGGACGAGCACGAAGAGCTTGCCGTTTTCGTGCATCGCCATGGCCAGGTAGTCGGGGGTCACGCGTTTCCAGGTGTCGGCGTCGAGGCTGCCTCGCTCGACGGCGGGCTCCTGGCGCAAGCCGGGGGTCATCGCCGCGAGCAGGGCCATGATGCCGGCCTTGCCGGCGTCGGCGGGAAGCTCGGCGATCGCCCCCACCATCCGTCCCTCCGAGAGGATCGGGCTGAAGATCGCCGAACCCAGCTGGTAGAGCCGGGTCCCCTCCGGGCCCGCCTCCCAGGCGTAGCGGAGCTCGAGCTCGCTCGCACGCATTCCGAGCGTGCCCCAAGCCGGCAGTTGTAGCGCCAGGACGATGCCCAAGGCAATGCCCAGCCCCCAGGTCCCGCGCATGGCCGTCCCTCCCCTGCCCGTCGAAGGGCTGCTTCCCGCTCGCATGCGCGCCGGGCCAGCAAGCCGTGGGTGACGAGCAAGAGTCTACGGCGGAAAGCCTCGCCTGCCTTCGGCGAAACGGACAGGGGGCTTCGGTGGGTTGCTTCATAAGCGGGTTTAACGTTAGGATATTGCTTGACTGAACGCTTCCCCAACGATAGAGGAGACATGCGTGAGCACCGTGACCGACGAACGCTCCCGAGCTGGCTTGCTTGCCAGGCTCATGGTTCGCAAACCCCTTCCCGGCGCAGAAGATTCGGGCCTCAAGAAGGTCCTGGGGGCCCTTGACCTGACGTCCCTGGGAGTGGGAGCCATCATCGGAACCGGCATCTTCGTCATCACGGGGGCCGCCGCCGCCAAGTACGCGGGGCCGGGCATCATCCTGAGCTTCCTCTTCGCGGGCCTCGCCTGCGCCTTCGCGGCCCTGGCTTACGCCGAGGTCGCCTCCATGATCCCGGCGTCGGGCTCGGCGTACACCTACGCCTACACCGCCTTCGGAGAGTTCATCGCCTGGGTGATCGGCTGGGTCCTGATCCTCGAGTACGTCGTGGCCACCGCGGCGGTGGCGATCGGATGGTCAGGCTACTTCGTCAAGATCCTCCATAACATCGGCCTCGACTTGCCGGCCATGTGGGTCAACGCCCCGGGCACGGCGCCGGGGGCCGTCATGAACATCCCCGCCATCCTGATCGCCCTGGGCGTCACCTTGGTCTTGGTCCGTGGCATCCGCGAGTCGGTCAACACCAACACCCTCTTCGTCTTCGTCAAGGTGGCGGTGCTCTTGATGTTCATCGCCATCACGCTGGGGCATATCAACCCGGGCAACTGGGACCCCTTCCTCCCCAACGGCTTCGGCGGGGTCATGACCGGGGCGGCGACGATCTTCTTCGCCTTCATCGGCTTCGACGCCGTCTCCAACGCCGCCGAAGAGACCAAGAACCCCCAGCGCGACCTGCCCATCGGCATCCTGGCCTCGCTCGCCATCTGCACGGCCTTCTACGTGGCGGTCGGCGCCATCTTCACGGGCATCATCCCCCAGCGCCTCTACCCGGAGCTGGTGAACAACGCGGCTCCGTTGGCTTACGCCCTCGAGTACATCGGCAAGGGCTGGGCGGCGGCGCTGTTGAGCGTCGGCGCGGTGGCCGGCATCACCTCGGTGCTGGTGGTCATGCTGATGGGCATGCCGCGGATCTTCTTCGCCATGGCGCGCGACGGGCTCATGCCCAAGGTCTTCACGGCGGTTCATCCGCGCTTCGGCACCCCGCACCTGACCACCCTCCTCACCGGCGTGGCCGTGGCGGTGCTGGCCGGCCTCACCCCGATCTCCTCGGTGGCGGAGCTCGCCAACATCGGCACCCTCTTCGCCTTCGTCTGCGTGGCCATCGGCGCCTGGGTCCTGCGCTTCACCCGTCCGGAATGGAAGCGGGGCTTCCGGATCCCCTTCATCCCGGTGGTCGCCATCGGCACCGTGCTCAGCTGCGGCTACCTGATGATTTCCCTGCCCCATGTCACCATCCAGCGCTTCCTCATCTGGATGGCCATCGGCATCGGAGTCTACTTCCTCTACGGAGTCCGGCACTCGGTTCTCGGCCAGAAGCTCAAGTAACTCGAAGGGGCGCCCACGGGCGCCCCTTTCGCTTAGAAGGTCGCTTCCAGCCGGTGCAGCAGCCCCAGCCGACGCGCCCGCTCCAGCACGTCCGCCGTGATCACCTCGCCTTGGCGGATCACGGTCTGGCCCTGCGGATCGATCAGGGTGCATGCCGCCGTCTGGCCGACCATGTAGTCTCCATGGGCGGAGTCGCCCTCGCCAAGATCGTGACCGTCGATCACGGCTCCCTCCCCCTCCGCTTGCTCCCGCACCAGCAGGAACCGCGTCCCGCCCGCGAAGGACCCGGCCTCCCCCAGCCGCCTCATCCCCCCGCCCGGCAGGCTCTCGGCCATCCCGACCGCCCACCCCAACAGCGCCCCGCGCCCATCGTAAAGCGGCTCGCCCATCACCGGAGTCGCCCCCATGGCCTCCCGCGCCCAGCCATCCGTCAGCCGCTCCAACGCCAGCTGCGCAATCCGACCCGGCGTCGGGGACTGCACCACCACCTTGACCCGCCCGACCACCTCGCCAGTCTCCACATCGGTCACGGGACAACCCAGTAGATCGAAGTCCAAGGGTCTCATCGCGGCGTCGCTCCTTACGCTCGGAACACCTCGGCGAACCCGTCGAACCCGACGGGCCCGGTTCGGCGCTCCCCCGGCCTCTCCGGGGAAAAATGGGCGCTCGGCCCTTGCGTGGCGTCATCCGGAGCCAGGTTCCATCCCCATTGATGGCGTTGACGCTGGAGTGATCGAACCCCATGCCCCCCGATCCTACCCGGACCCCCCGGCATCGGCATGGCCCCGATCGACAAGGTTCATGAGCCGCCGCGCGACCCACGGTCGCCGCTGTGCTAGAATGGATCCCGCGCGTATGGCCCGCCCTGCGCCTGATTCCGACCGAAAGGAGCGCTCCTGTGATCCGGGTCTCCTCCCATGCCGAGCTCCGCGATTCCCTAGCTCGCCTCCGCCAAGGCGACGCCCGCGTCGGCTTCGTCCCCACCATGGGCTTCCTCCACGAGGGTCACGCCAGCCTCATCCGACGCGCCCGACACGCCTCGGACCGCGTCGTCGTCTCGATCTTCGTCAACCCCAAGCAGTTCGGCCCCAACGAAGACCTCGATCGCTACCCCCGCGACCTCGCGCGCGACCAGGCCCTCTGCGAACAGGAAGGCGTCGACCTGCTCTTCACCCCCACGCCCGAGGTCGTCTACCCCCCCGGCTTCCGCACCGAAGTCTCGGTCGCGGGCCTCACCGACCCCCTCTGCGGCCAATCCCGGCCCGGCCACTTCGCCGGCGTCACCACCGTCGTCGCCCGCCTCTTCGGCCTCGTTCGCCCCGACGCCGCCTTCTTCGGCCAGAAGGACTTCCAGCAGTGGCGCGTGATCGCCCAGATGGTCTCGGACCTCGCCCTGCCCGTCGAAGTCGTCCGCGTCCCCATCGTCCGCGAGCCCGACGGCCTCGCCTTGAGCTCGCGCAACGCCTACCTCGCCCCCGACGAGCGCCTCCGCGCCCGCGCCCTCTCCCGCGCCCTCGCTCAGGCCATGCGCGCCTACCTGGCGGGAGAACGCTCGGCCGATCGCCTGCTGGCCGCCGCCCGCCCGGAGCTCTCCGGACTCGCACTCGAGTACCTCGACCTGCGCGACGCCGACACCCTCCACCCCGTCTCCGCCCTCGCGGCCCCCGCCGTCATGGCGATCGCCGCCAAGCTGGGCAAGACCCGCCTCATCGACAATGCCCTCCTCGCCCCGGACTCGCCGGACCGAGGACTCGCCAGCCTCTTGGAAGGAGCTTCCCTGTGAGCCGCCTCATCGTCGCCATCGACGGCCCCGCCGGGGCCGGCAAGAGCACCGTCGCCAAGGCGGTCGCCCGCCGCCTCGGCCTCCTCTTCCTCGACACCGGAGCCATGTACCGCGCCGTCACCTGGAAGGCCATGCAGGAGGGCCTCCCCCTCGACGACGCCGACGCCTTGACCCGCCTCGCGCGCGAAGCCGAGATCGTCCTGCTTCCCTCGGAAACCGGGGACCGCGTCCTCATCGACGGCCAGGACGTCACCGAGGCCATCCGCGACCCCCAGGTCACCCGGAACGTCTCCCAGGTCTCCGCTCATCCCGGCGTCCGGGAGGTCCTGGTCGACCGCCAGCGCGAACTCGGCAAGGACGGCGGAGTGGTCGCCGAGGGCCGTGACATCGGCACCGTGGTCTTCCCCCAGGCCCCGGTCAAGATCTTCCTCGTCGCTTCCCCCATGGAGAGGGCGCGCCGCCGGGCCAAGGACCTGGAGGCCAAGGGTCACGCGGTCGACTTGCCCGAGCTCGCCGACGAGATCGCCCGCCGGGACGCCTACGACTCCAACCGCGCGGTGAGCCCCCTGAAGGAAGCACCGGACGCCGTTCGCGTCGACACGGACACGCTGACGCGCGAACAAGTGGTCGAGCGGGTCCTCGAGATCGCACGCTCGCGCGAAGAAGGGACGACTGCCAGCCCTTCAGATCCGGCCGGCTGCGCCGATAACGATTAGAAGCGCCCCGTCAGGGGTATAGTGAGGCGGCCCCCGCGGGGCTTTTCAGGAGGAGAGAACGCGTGCTGGACAAGCTTTTCGGTGGAACCACCGACGTGCTCCATGCCGGCTTGACCGGCCTCGGTCAGCGTCAGCGCGCTCTCGCCGAAAACGTCGCCAACGCCGACACCCCTCACTACAAACGCTTCGAGGTCTCCTACGAGGCCCAGCTTCAAGCGGCGGTCGAAGGCGGGCGCGGGGCTCCGCTGGCCTTGACCCATGCCGGCCACCTCAGCCTCGGCCCCCAGGGGCTTTCGCAGTTCCGCCCCGAGCTGCGCCGTGCCGAGGACTCCACGCTGCGCAACGACGGCAACAACGTGGACATCGACGTCGAGATGACGCGCCTCGCGCAGACCAGCCTCACCTACAGCGCCGTCGCCGATCTGATGAAGCGGAAGATGACGGGCCTCAAGGACGTGATCCGCGGCTCATAGCCGCTTTTTGGCAGGGAGTAGACGATGGGACTTTTCGACGCGCTCAATACCGCCGCCTCGGCGCTCACCGCCCAGCGCCTGCGCATGGACGTGATCTCCTCCAACCTGGCGAACGCCAATACCACCCGGACCGACAAGGGGGAGGCCTACCGCCGCGAGATGGTGGTCTTCGAGTCGCGCCCCTCCGAGCGCCCGACCGGAATCCCGACCCACGGAGTCCGCGTCTCGGGAGTGATCGAGGACGAGTCTCCCTTCCGCCTGGTCCACGATCCCGCGCACCCGGACGCCAACGCGGAGGGCTACGTGGCCTATCCCAACGTCAACCCCGTCACGGAGATGACCGACATGATCTCGGCCACCCGCTCCTACGAGGCGAACGTCACCGTCATTCAGTCGCTGAAGGCCGCCGCCAACAAGGCCCTGGAGATCTAACATGCCCTTTCTGCCCCCCATCGGCCCCATGGGCGCCCCGCTTCCCGGCGTTCCCGGCATCCCCCTTCCCGGGATCCCGCGCCCGGACTTCGGGGCGATCTTCGACTCGCGCTCCGAGGCGCAAGGCCCGGCGGCCACCGTGCCGCTCGCTCCGAGCGGCCAGCCCTCGGCGATCGTGCCTCCCGCCCAGAGCCTGGCAGCCCCCAGACTGGGTCCGGACGCCGGTACGCAAGCCGAGAGCGTGATGGGTCCGCGGGCCGCCCGTACGGGGCTCGGCATCGAGCCGGTCTTCGAGTCGATCGGCAATTACCTGGGCTCTGTCAACCAGCTCGCCCAGACCTCCGACTCCAAGCAGCGCGATCTGGCCATGGGCAAGGACGTGGAGCTTCACGACGTGATGATCGCCGCCGAGAAGGCCTCGGTGGCGGTGAACCTCACCATGCAGATTCGAAATAAATTGGTGGAATCCTACCAAGAAGTCATGAGGATGCAGGTATAGCCGCTGCGGCCGCGCTTCAAGCTCGTTTCCCGAGCAAGAGCGGACGAATATCCGCTCATTAATAGGAGCGGAGGTTCCTTTCGTTGTGCTAAGCTAGGCTTTGGCCGTGCCCCAAACCGTGTTATGCTTCCAAGGTGAAGAGAGCGTGAGGGGTTGGCCGGAAGGAAGGGCTCCCCGGGGGCATCACGACGCGGCCCTCCGGCGGTCCGCCGGCGACAACCGGCTACAGCAGCCAAGGACGGCTTGCTCAGGAGAATCCATGAGGGCGGTCTCGGGGATGACGGTACTGTGATAAGGGTTCGATGAACGAGTTCCTGCGCCAGCTACAATCTGATATCGGCCGGATTTGGTCCGGCTTGAGCCGAACCCAACAAATCCTCTTCGGGGCGGTGTCCGCGGTGTCCATCGCGGCCATCGTGCTGCTGCTCGTCTGGGCGCGCTCCCCCGAGTGGGCTCCGCTTTACACCAACGTCACCGAGGCCGACGCGGGCCAGATCGTCCAGAAGCTCAAGGACGCCCAGGTCCCCTACGAGATCGCCGCGGGCGGCAAGTCCATCATGGTCCCCCGCAGCCAGGTGCACGAGCTGCGGCTCCAGATGGCGGCCCAGGGCCTGCCGCTTGGCGGCGAGGTGGGCTTCGAGATCTTCGACAAGAACACCTTCGGCATGACCGAGGCCGTCCAGAAGCTCAACTACCAGCGGGCCCTGCAGGGCGAACTGTCGCGCACCATCTCCACCATGGACGGCGTCGAGCAGGCGCGGGTCCACCTCGTGATTCCCGAGCCCGACCTCTTCACGGATACCGCCGAGAGCCCGACCGCCGCCGTCGTCCTCAAGCTCTACCCCACCTCGAAGTTCTCCCCCGAGCAGGCCAAGACCATCGTTCACCTGGTCTCCAAGTCCGTGAAGGGCCTCACGCCCTCCAACGTCGTCATCACCGACGTCAACGGCCGCAACTACTCCGACGAGCTGGCCCTCGGCCAGGACAATCCCCTTTCTCCCGAGCAGAGCCTCAAGCAGCTGGAGCTGAAGCGCCAGACCGAGCTGGGCATCCGCAAGAACCTCCAGGGCATGCTCGACCGGGTCCTCGGCCCCAACGGCGCGGTGGTCAACGTGGTGGCCGAGATGGACTTCAGCCAGCTCGAGACCAACCAGGAGACCTTCGAGCCGGTCGTCACCGCCGCGGACGGGACGCGTTCGGGCATCCTGCGCTCCGAGCGGGAGTTCCATGAGCGCTGGGACGGCACCCAGGGCCAGAGCGGAGGCGTGCCCGGCACCGCCACCAACATCCCGACCTACGAGGCCTCTTCCTCGACGGCCGCGGGACCTGGCGCCTACGAGAAGCTCGACCACACCCGCAACTACGAGGTCAACAAGTCGGTCCAGCGCAAGATCAAGCCTCCCGCGGAGCTGAAGCGCCTCTCGGTGGCCGTGGCCGTGAACGGCGAGCTCGAAGAGGAGCAAATCGCCGACCTGCGCCAGATGATCTCCGCGGCGGCCGGCGTCAACGAGCTGCGCGGGGATACCGTCGTGGTCTCGGCCCTCAAGTTCAACGACACCGTGGCCAAGGCCCAGGAAGAGGCCTTCGCCAAGGCGGAGCAGCAGGAGCAGACCCAGTTCTACCTCAAGGTGGCGGCCGCCCTCATCCTGGGCATCGTGGCCTTGATCCTCTTGCGGCGCGGCCTGCGGGGCAAGCCGCAGGAAGAGGAGCTGCCCGATCTCGCCCCCTTGACCCTCGAGTCGACCGTCAAGCAGGACCTGGCGGAAATCGGTCAGATCGGCGAAGAGGACCGCAAGACCCACCTCCAGCGCGAGATCTCCAAGGTCATCAAGAGCCAGCCCGACGAGGTGGCCCGTCTCGTGCGCTCCTGGATGCTGGAGGACGAATAGCCCATGAAGGTGAAGAATCTTTCCGGCAAGCAGAAAGCGGCGGCCTTGTTGGTGGCGCTCGGCCCCGACACCGCCAGCATGATCCTCAAGGCCCTGGGAGATACCGAGGAGGTCGAGACTCTCACGCTCGAGATCGCCAACCTCGGCAAGCTCTCCAACGAGGCCTCCGAGGAGCTGCTCGAGGAGTTCTACCACACGCTCCAGGCCAACCAGTACATCTCCACCGGCGGCGTGAACTTCGCCCGCGAGCTCCTGTCGAAGGCGCTCGGTCCGGACAAGGCCGAGGAGATCCTGCAGCGCCTCAGCGAGTCGCTGACCACCCTGCCCTTCGAGTTCATCCGCCAGGCGGACGCCTCGCAGATCCTCAACTTCATCCAGAACGAGCATCCCCAGACCATCGCCCTGATCCTGGCCTACATGAAGGCCGAGCAGGCGGCCATGGTGATCTCGGGCCTGCCCTCCGACTTGCAGACCGAAGTGGCGACCCGAATCGCCCAGATGGACCGGACGACTCCCGCCGTGCTGCGCGAGGTCGAGAAGGTGCTGGAGCGGAAGTTCTCGGCGGTCATGAATCAGGACTTCACCAACGCCGGCGGCCTCAAGGCCCTGGTCGACGTGCTCAACCGGGTCGACCGCGGGACCGAGAAGACCATCCTGGAATCCCTCGAGGAGCAGAACCCGGATCTCGCCGAGGAAATCAAGAAGCTCATGTTCGTCTTCGAGGATATCGTGGTGCTCGACGACCGGTCGATTCAGCGCATCCTCCGCGACGTGGACACCAAGGAGCTGGCGATCGCCCTCAAGGGCTCCAACGACGACGTCCGGACCCGGATCTTCAAGAACATGTCCGAGCGCATGGGCAAGATCGTCCGCGACGAGATCGAGTTCATGGGGCCGGTGCGCGTCCGCGACGTCGAAGAAGTCCAGCAGAAGATCGTGGCCACCATCCGCTCCCTCGAGGAGAAGGGCGAGATCATCGTTTCCCGCGGCTCGGGCGACGAATTGGTCGGGTAGGCCATGGGTCGCATCCTCAAGGGCGCGCAGCTGCGCGACGGCAAGTGGGTGCTCCCGACTCCGCAGGACACCGAGGTGGTTCCCGCCGTCCTCGAGGAGCCCGATACTCTCGCCGTGGAGCCCGAGGTCGATCTCGGGGCCCTGCTCGCCGAGGCGCAGGCCGAAGCGGAGCGCGTGCTGGCAAGCGCCCATGCCGAGGCCGAGCGCATCCGCGAGGCCGCTCGCCAGGAAGGCTACCAGATGGGCCTCGCTCAGGGCGATGCCGAGGGGCGCAGCCAGTGGCAAGATCAGGTTCAGGCCCTCGTCGCGGAGACTCGCGCCCTGGTCGCCAGCCGCAAGGCCTGGCTGCAGGAGTCGGAGGACGACGTCATCCGGCTCGCTCTCCTCACGGCTGAGCGCATCCTTCACCGGGAAGCGCGGGACCGCGGGATGCTCGTCTCCCTGATTCACGGGACCCTCGAACACCTCGGAGATGCGGCGATCGTCCGCATTCGGGTGCATCCCGCCGATGCCTCGGGCCTCGCGGGCTACCTGAACCTGCCGGGCGTCGAGATCAAGCCCGATCCGGCGATCGGCCTCGGAGGGGTGATCGTCGAGACGCTGACCGGACGCGTGGACGGGCGGTTCGCGACCCAGTTCCGGGAGCTCGCGTCCTCCGTGCTCTTGACCGATCCTGAGGAGGATCCGGTTCTCGCCCCGCTGGTCTCCGAGCTGGAAGCGCCGCTCGAGGTGACCATCCCGGCTGCGGAGCCCGCATGGAAACCCGTTTAGACCTCTCCTCCGCGCTGGAGCGCGCGCGCGCCTGCCGGCCGCTGCGCCATGAGGGCAAGGTGGCACAGGTCATCGGCCTGGTGGTCGAGTCCTTCGGCCCTCCGGCCAGTCTCGGCGAGCTGGCGCACATCGAGTGCGGCGCGGGGCGCGTGGTGCCCGCCGAGGTGGTCGGTTTCCGCGAGGATCGCCTGCTCTTGATGCCCCTGGGGACCATGGAGGGGATCAAGCCCGGAAGCCCCGTCGTGGCCACCGGCCGCCAGCTCTATGTCCCCGTCGGCTCCGAACTGCTCGGCCGCGTCCTGGATGGCCTGGGCAACCCCATCGACGGCAAGGGGCCCATCGTCCATGCCCGCCGCGCTCCGCTCGAAGCTCCTCCTCCCAATCCCTTGACCCGCCAGCGCATCACCGAGCCCTTGCCGATGGGCGTGCGCGCCATGGATGCCCTCCTGACCTGCGGTCAGGGGCAGCGGCTCGGCATCTTCGCTGGCTCCGGAGTCGGCAAGAGCACGCTCTTGGGGATGATCGCGCGCGAGGCCCAGGCGGATCTCAACGTGATCGCGCTGATCGGGGAGCGTGGCCGCGAGGTCCGGGAGTTCCTGGAGCGGGACCTGGGCGAGGAAGGGTTGGCGCGCTCGGTGGTGGTGGTCGCCACCTCCGATCAACCCGCGCTGCAGCGCCTCAAGGGAGCCTTCGTGGCCACGGCGATCGCCGAGCACTTCCGCGACCAGGGCGCCAACGTCATCCTCATGATGGATTCGGTCACCCGCTTCGCCATGGCCCAGCGCGAGGTGGGCCTGGCCATCGGGGAGCCGCCTGCGACCAAGGGCTACACCCCCTCGGTCTTCGCCATGCTCCCCAAGCTCCTGGAGCGCGCCGGAACCGCCGAACAGGGGGCCATCACCGCCCTCTACACCGTCCTGGTCGAAGGCGACGACACCAACGAGCCCATCTCCGACACGGTCCGAGGCATCCTCGACGGGCATATCGTCCTCTCGCGCGATCTCGCCGCTCAGAACCACTACCCGGCCATCGACGTCCTGGGCTCGGTTTCGCGCGTCATGACCGAGATCGTCCCCCCCGAGCACCTGCAAGCCGCCGGCGGCCTGCGCGAGATGCTCGCGGTCTACCGGGAGGCCCGGGATCTGGTCAACATCGGAGCCTACCAGCCGGGCTCCAACCCTCAGATCGACCGGGCGATCGCCCTGGTCCCCAAGATCAACGCCTTCCTGAAGCAGGCGGTGAACGAGCGGGTCGATTACGCGGAGGCGATCGCCTCCCTGCAAGGCCTCGGGGTCTAAGCCATGAAGGCCTTCGCGTTCCGCCTTCAGACCGTCCTCGACATGCGGCAGCGCGACGAGGAGGCCCGCGGGCGCGAGCTGGCCGAGGCCATCGGCGCCCTCGGAGCCGAGAAGGACAAGCTCACCGAGTTGCGCATTCTCGAGGCCAATGCGCTCGCCGAGTACCATCTTCTCCAGAAGGAAGGCCGGTTGGACGTTCAGGCGATCCAGTGGTTCCAGACATATTCCATGGGCCTGACGGCGGCCATCCGGGAGCAGATACAGCGCATCTCCCAGGCCGAGGGCGTCGTCGACCAGCGTCGTGCGGCCCTGATCGCGGCGGCGCGGGCCAAGCAGGTTCTCGACCAATTGAAGGATCAAGCCAAGGCCGAGTACCTGAAGGCGGCGGACCGGATCGAGGCCAAGGATCTCGACGAGATCGCCACCCTCCGGCACGTGCGGAAGACCTAGCGCCCGCGGGGCTCCCACGAAATGAAACGGGCCTCACGTTTCTAAGCACGAAACGCCGGCAAGCAGGGTATAACCTCCATGCAGCGGCGACCCAGAGGATTCAAACGTGTCCATACGAAGCCAGGCCTCTACCAATATCGATCTCTCGGCGACTCTTCTGGGGAAGAACCGCCTTGAGCCGAGTTTCGACGCCACTCTCGCGAAGCATGTCGCCGATCAGGGCCTCCCGCCGGATCTGATCCGCCTGGATCGTCTGGACTTGAGCTTCCCGACCGAACCCAAGAAAGAGCTTTCCGAGATCGCGGAGAAGGCGCGTCAGGCGAAGACGACCACGACCCCCGAGGTGACGCCGGAGCCGAAGCCCGCCCGGCGGCCGTTCGCTGGAAAGTCCCCGGCGGTGCTGGCCCAGGAAGAGGCCGTCTCCAAGGCGATCGCCGGGCAGATCACGGCCTTCCCGCGTCAGGTCGGCGAGCCGGTCGTCGTGAGGATTGCCCGCCCGGAGGCCTCGAAGGCGAATGCTGATGCGGCGGACCGTGAGCAGTTCCGCCTGACGATCGAAGGGCTGTCCTTCGACGTGGGAGTGGCCAAGGGCCTCGACCCCAAGGAACAACTGGCCAAGGTCATCGCGTACTACGCGGAGGTGCCGGCGCATCTGCGGCCGGCCCTCAAGTCGATCCAGCTCGAGACCGTGGCGAACCCCGAAGACGCCTACTGGGCGAAGATCTACGGACGGGATACCTTTTCCTCGGCGGCCACGGCGGGCGGCGGGAACATCACCTTCTGGAACCTTGACGAGAACCCGTACAACCTCATCGAGGGTACGTTCAACCACGAGATGGCGCATCTTTTCGGCGCGGGCTACTCGACGAGCCGGACCCGGCACGCGGAGATGATCCCGCCGGGCTGGGAAGAGGCCCTCAAGGCGGACGGCAACCAGATTTCGACGTACGGCTCCAACAACCCCAACGAGGACTTCGCGGAGGCTTGGCGCTACTACCAGGAGGCCCGGCGGACGCCCGAGGCCCTGAAGGCGTTCCAGGAGAAGTATCCGAACCGGGCCCGGATCCTGGAGGCCATCTACCAGCGCGAATTCGACGCCAAGTTCAAGGTCGGGGGGCGCCAGGCGGCGCGGCCGAAGGTTGGCTAGCATGATCGAGTTCGTCGACGGCAACACCAACACGGTGATCCAGCGTCTTCCCGTCGCGGAGGTCCCGCCGGCCAACCGCGAGGTCTACCTGCGCGAGGGGGTCATGGTCGCGCGCCCCGAAGATGCGGACGAGATCGTTCCGATCGTCCGGGTGGTCCGGCTGCTCGTGGACGCGGAGGGGGAGCCCGCCGATCCCGAGCGGGCGACCCAGGCCATGATCCGGGAGTTCGACGCCGCGGGCGTTCTGCGCCGCGAGACCGTTCAGGTCCGAGCCCGGTAGGCGCTTCCTCGAGAATTCGCTCTAAACTTCCTCCGATCCCGGTCGATGATCAGGGAAGGCGCAGCAAAGCGCCTAGCAAGGAGGAATCCATGTCCCCCAATCCCATGGTGGCCATGGCCGCTCCCGCCCCGGATACGCGATACGCGCCCCGCGAGATGCCTCGTGCGGGAGGCCGCAAGGAAGGTCCTTCCTTCGAAGAGCGGCTGAACCGTGCAGAGGCCAAGCCCGGATCGACATCCAAGGGAGTGGCCGAGACCAAGCCTCAGGACGCGCCTGAGGTCCCCCCCGAAGCCTCCGCGGAGGCCTCGCCGAAGGGCGAGCAGCCGACCAAGGACGCGACGGCCGAGAACCCCGAGGGAAATCCCGCCGAGCAGGCTTCGGCCATGCCGGCTGCCGTTCCGCCGGCCCCCGTCTCCGAACTGGCGAGCTATGCGGTCATGACCGCGTCGGTTCCCGTGCCGGAGGCTCCCGTGGCGATGCCTGCTGGACCTGACGCTTCCGGAGCGGACGAGGCGCTTCCGACGCCGGCGACCGCCGTGGTGGCGACCGGTACCGAAGAGGTCGCCCTGGCAGACGATCCGGTGGTCGCTGCGGCGCTCGTCAAGACGGTGGCACCGCAGGGCAAGCAGGAAGCGGTTTCCAAGACCGAGGAACCGGTCGTGCCTGCCGAGGAAGCCGAGGAGGCCGAGGCCCCCGAAGCCCCCGAAGCCGCCAAGGCCGCGTTGCCGGTCAAGCCGGTCGCGCGCCCGTCCGTCCCGAGTTCGCTGGATGGTTTGCATGCCGTGAAAGGGCTGACGTCCCTGAGGGAATCGTTGGACGGTGCTCCTCGCACCGAGACGACCCCCGCCCCGGCACGCGCCGAATCCCGCCCGATGCCGGCCAGCCTCGACGAGGTGACCGCCGCGGTCATCGACGAGGCTGCGCCAGAAACCGGGGCGGTGAAGCCCTGGGAGATCGCTGAGCCCGTCAGGGCGGCGGCCGGAACTCCGGTCTCCGGCCCGTCGGTCGTCAGGTCCGAGACCCAAGCTGTCAAGGCGGAGCCCTTGCCGGTGAAGGAAGCGATCACGCAGACCTTCGTCCAGGCGCAGAAGACTCCCGATCGCCCGTCGGAGCTGAGGCTCCAGCTCACTCCCGAGCATCTCGGCCGCATGGAAGTGCGGGTGCAGGCCCACCAAGGCGCGGTGAGCGCGGTCATCCGGGTCGAGCATGCCGGAGTGCGGGATCTGGTCGAGAACCAGCTCGCCGCGCTACGGACGACCCTGGCGGATCAGGGGATCAAGATCGATCGCCTGGAGGTGAGCGTGAACAACCAGGGTCCGCGCGACCAGCAAGCCGCCGCCGGGTTCGAGTTCGGTCGTCAGGCATTCGGTCAGGAGCCCCAGCGGGATCCCTCCGGCCAGCAGAGCTCGGGTCACTCCGCGCAACTGGGCTGGGAGGCCTGGTCTGCGGGCGAGACCGAGGAATTGCCGGTCGCCGAGGCGATCGCCAATTCCGGCTTCGACGCGCAGGCCTGATTATCTTGCGGTCCCGCCCCCAGGCCGGGGGCGGGGATCGCTTAGCGAGGAAGCATCATGCAGACCAATTCCGTATCCAATGGGTCCGGCTTCGAGACCCCCTCCGCCAGCAAACAGCAGAATCTCGGCCAGGCCGACTTCCTGAAGCTGCTGGTCGCACAGCTGCGCTACCAGGACCCCATGAACCCCATGGAGGACAAGGAGTTCATCGCGCAGATGGCGCAGTTCAACGCCCTCGAAGAGATGCGCGGGCTCAACAAGAGCTTCGCGGCGATGTCCGATTTCAACCAGCTCACCCAGGCGTCGTCCTTGCTTGGCAAGACGGTGGCCATCCGCACCGAAGACGAGCACTTCGCCGGCACCGTGGACGAAGTCCGCCGGATCGAAGGCGAGATCAAGGTGATGGTGGGGGGCAAGGCTTACGATCTCGAGGCGATTCAGCAGGTCGCTGCCCCTCAAGCCGAGGGCAAGCCTGCCGATGATGGTAAGCAGGAGGGATAACCATGACGCTTGAAGGCATTGGTTTTCCGCCGGGGCCCATCGGTCCGGTCGGGCCGACCGGACCCAAGCCAGGAACCTCGGTCGCCCGAACTACCGGTCCCGCCTTCGGGGACTTCTTCGACGCGAAGACCCGGGAGATCAAGATCTCGGCCCATGCGCAGGCCCGGCTGAAGAGCCGGGGCATCGAGCTCAACGAGGCGCGCATGGCCAAGCTGACGGAAGCCGTGGATCGTGCGGCGAGCAAGGGCGCGAAGGAGTCGCTCGTGCTGATGGAAGACCTCGCGGTCATCGTCTCGGTCAAGAACCGGACGGTCATCACGGCGGTCGATGGGGCTAGCCTCAAGGAGAACGTCTTCACCAACATCGATTCGGCGGTCATCGTCTAAACGGTTTACGGCTTCACTGGCGGCAAGGCTCGGACCCTTCTCGGGAGAGCCCGCCCTGGACCCGACTGGTCCAGGCCCGCCTCACTTTCGAGGAGGATTCATGCTTCGTGCCATGAACTCGGGCGTTTCCGGCATGCGTAACCACCAGGTGCGCATCGACGTCCTGGGCAACAACATCGCCAACGTCAACACCGTCGGCTACAAGAGCCAGCGGGTCAACTTCCAGAACCAGTTCTCGCAGACCATGCGCGGCGGCGCCGCTCCTTCGGGTAACCTGGGCGGCACCAACCCCTCCCAGGTCGGCCTCGGCATGACCGTCGGCTCGATCGACCTCCAGATGAGCCAGGGCGCCCTTCAGATCACCGGCAAGCCCACGGACCTGGCCATCAGCGGCGAGGGCTTCTTCGTCCTCAACAACGGCATCCAGAACGTCTACACCCGCGACGGCCAGTTCGACTTCGACAAGCAGGGCAACCTGGTCAAGACCTCCAACGGCTTCCGGGTCATGGGCTGGAACGCTCAGGAAGTGAACGGCGTGCCCACGGTCGTCACCTCGCGGCCTCCCGAGCCCATCACGGTTCCCAAGAGCACGTCGATCCCCCCCAAGGCTACGGATGTCCTGGTCTTCGGCGGCAACATGAGCTCGGACGGCAAGATCCCCGGCTACGCGGTGACCGGCAACCTCTCGTCGGCCGATCCCGTGGGTACCACCGTCAACGGCCCGATCCTGGAGTTCATTGGGTCGGACGGTAAGCCGAGCCAGGGGCAAATCGTTTACAACAAGACGGCGGCCGATACCTGGGACGTCACCATGCAATCGGTCTTCCCCGGCACGGCCCGTGACGGCGTCACGCCGCTCGTCGACTTCGCTCCCTCCGCCCCTCTTGGAACCCTCCGCTTCAATCCCACCACGGGGGCCTTTGACGCCACGAACTCGACCATCGATAACGTGGCCCTCACTCGGGTGCCCGCGACCACCGCATCCGTGCCCCTCGAGTTTAAGCTGAATCCGGCGCTGATGACCCAGACCGCCTCGGCCACCACCTCGCCGACCGGCACGGTGGCCATGGACATCAACGAGGTCGCCATCTCGACCAAGATGTTCGACTCGCTGGGCAACGAGCGCAGCGGCACCATGGTCTTCACGCGCCTCTCGACCACCGAGTGGACCGCGCGCTTCGAGCACAACGGCGGTTACACCGAGAAGTCCCCCTTGTACCTCACCGGCAAGATCACCTTTGACGATCGGGGCATCCTGAGCTCGAACTCGATTCAGGACCTCACGCTCAACCCGGATCTCGGCGCGCGGTCCATGACCATGAAGATCGATGTGGGCCAGGTGGGCCAGGCCCTCGGCTTCACCCAGTTCGCCAACCCCGATTCGGCGGTCCTGGCCGACCAGAACGGCTACTCGGCGGGCGAGCTCTCGGGCGTTTCCCTCGACAGCTCGGGCACGGTGACCGGCACCTTCACCAACGGCCGGACCCGCACCCTGGGCCAGGTGGCCGTCGCCAACTTCACCAACCCGGCCGGTATGGCCTCGGCAGGTGACAACGTCTACGTCCAGAGCAACAACTCGGGCGAGGCCCAGATCGGCATCGCCGGGGTCGGCGGCCGGGGCACCCTGCAGTCCGGGGCCCTCGAAGGTTCCAACGTGGACCTGGCGCAGACCTTCTCGGACCTGATCGTCGCCCAGCGCGGCTTCCAGTCGAACTCCCGGATCATCTCGACCTCGGACGAAGTCCTCCAGGAGTTGATGAGCCTCAAGCGCTAGCGCCTGCGGCAATCGCAAAAGGTAGGCCAGCATGATCCCCCTCGATCCCAACCTGCGGGTCCCGACACCGGGCACCGTCGTCGCCCTCCCCACCGGGGGCGCAGGGAAGATCGAGGGGGATTTGCTCAAGGCCCTCATCCAGGCCGGCAAGGTCGAAGCCAGGGTCCTTCAGGTCCTCAACCAGACGGCCCTGCTCGACTTCCTCGACCTCGGATCGGCCAAGGTCCGCACCGAGGCTCCCTTGCGGGCCGGAGACGTCTTCACGGCCGTGGTCGAGCCCCGGCCCGAGGGCAGCAGCGACCCGCTGCGCTTGAGGATCGCCGAGATTCGCCACGAACCGGCCGCTCCCCTGAAGCCCGAGCGCCTGGCGGCTCAGTTGCAAGAAATGAGCTTGCCGACAGATCCCAAGCACCAGGCCATGGCGCGGGCGCTGCTGCGCCATGCGGGGACCGTGAGCCGGGAGGCGATGACGCAGCTTGGCGATGCCCTGAACCGCCTCGCGGCGCGATCGCAAGAGACCGATCCGGCGGGCTCGCGCTCTGCCACGCCCGCGGCGACACCGGCGGCCGCGTCGGCGGCCAAGCTGCCCGTGCCGGTCAAGGTCATGGAGGCGGCGGCGTTTCTGGTGTCCAAGGGGCTTCCGGTCACGGAGGAGGCGGTCGACTGGGTCTCGGGTCGCATGCAAGCGAATTCGACGCCGGGGGAGCGGCTGGCGGCGATCGCCCGCCGGATCCCCGAACCGTCCACTCCCGCCGCTCAAGCCCTCATGGATCTGGCCTTGCCGGAAGGGGATGCCGCCGAGACCGCGGAGCATCTGCTCAAGCTCGCCAGAGCCTTCACTCCGCCGGAGGCTCGGATCGCGCGGGCCTTGCTCGCGCCGGAGGCCGCCGCGCTCAAGCCCGCTGTGACGCTCCCGGAGGCCGGCAACGCCGCCTCGCTGGCCGAGACCCAAAAGGCCGAGACCCAGAGGGCCGAGACCCCAAGGGCCGAGACCCCGAAAGCCCCGGCGGAACGCCCGGAAGCCTCCCCCCGGCAAGGGGCGGCGCCTCAGGCGGAAGCGGCACGCTCCGCGGTAGCAGGCCGGCCTCTTGCCGAGCCGCTCGTGAAGATCCAGGAGGCGCTGACCGCGGTTCTGGAGCGGGCGGTCCGCAGCGGGGACGGCGGAGAGCCGATACGCGAGGCGCTGGCCGAGGTCCGCTTCGGGCAAGTGGTGAACGCGGCTGCGATCGATCCCCAGCATGCCGCGGCGGATCGCTCCGTGGCGATGCCCCTCTGGTGGAACGGCGGATCCGGGGAGATCCGGGTCCAGTACCAGGCCAAGGAAGGGAAGGGGCGCAAGGGTGGCAATCCGGAGGAGACGCGGGTGGTCGTGACCCTGGATACCACTCATCTACAGCGCGTCCGGGTCGATTTACTTTTGGGACGAAAGCAGCTAAACTGTCAGGTCGCCGTTGAAGATCAGGCGATCGCCGAGGCGCTTCGCCAGCACTTGCCGGAGTTGCAGGAGGCCTTGGAGGCGACGGGCCTTCATGTGAACGCCCTCGGGGTCAAGCATGTCCAGCCCAAGGCGCCGGCTGCGTCGATCGACGCCCTGCGCCAGGTGGATGTATGGCTATGAGTGACGCGAAGCCTCCGAAGAAGGCGGTCGCCCTTCGCTACGACGACGGAGCGGACGAGGCCCCGGAGGTCGTCGCCAAGGGTTCCGGCCGGGTCGCGGAGCGGATCGTGGAGACGGCCCGCGAGGCCGGCGTCGCGATCCAGGAGAATCCGGGCCTGGTCTCGGCGCTGGCGGCGCTGGACCTGGGAGAGCAGATTCCCGCCGAGTTGTACCCGGTGGTGGCCGAGGTCCTGGTCTGGGTCCGGCGGGTGGACAGCGCCCGCGGCGCGGCAAAGGACAAGGGGGGCAAACCGTGATCAAGGTGACCCGGCTGAATGGTTCGGAGTTGGTGCTCAACGCCGATCTGATCGAGACCATCGAGGAGCGGCCCGATACCATCGTGACCCTGACCAACGAGCATCGCTTCGTGGTCAAGGAGTCGATCGACGAGCTTCTCGAGCGAATCGAGGCTTACCGGCGGCGCTGCCATCCGGGAGTCCGGAACGTGACCGACGGGGGAAGGGACTAGCGCATGGAACTCGCAACGCTGATTGGCTTGCTCGTGGGCTGGGGAGTGATGTTCGTGGCCAACTCCCTGGAGGGGGGCCACCTCTCGAGCCTTTGGCAGCTCACCGCGTTTCTGATCGTGGTGGGCGGCACCCTCGGGGCGACGTTCATCTCCTTCCCCTTGAAGGACGTGCTCAACCTGCCGCGGATCATCGCCTTGACGTTCCAGAAGAACCCTTATGATCCGGCGGCCTTGATTCCCCAGCTCTCGACCTATGCGGACAAGGCGCGGCGCGAGGGCCTGCTGGCCCTGGAGTCGGAGCTCGCCGGAGCGGATGACGAGTTCCTTCGCAAGGGGCTGCAGATGGTCGCCGACGGGATCGACGCCCACACGGTTCGGGAGCTGCTGGAGACGGAGTTGACCTTCATCGCGAGCCGGCACGCGGCTTCCTTCGGGATCCTGGAGGCGATGGGGGGCTACGCTCCGACCATGGGCATCATCGGGACGGTCATGGGGCTGATTCACGTGCTGGGCAACCTGAGCGAGCCGTCGAAGCTGGGCTCGGCGATCGCCGTCGCCTTCGTGGCCACCCTTTACGGGGTCTGGACCGCCAACTTGCTTTGGCTTCCCCTGGCCACCAAGCTGAAGCGCCGCTCCGAAGAGGAGATCCTGGCTCGCGAGATGATGGTGACGGGAATCCTGGCCATCCAGGCGGGTGAGAATCCGCAGATCGTGGAAGACAAGCTCAAGGGCTTCCTGGCTCCGAAGCTTCGCGGTGGCTTGCAGGCCGAAGAGGCCGTCAGGTAGCCATGGCGGGGTCGCGGCGGAGGGGGCGCCATCAAGGCGGCGGGCACGGCGCTTCGGAGCGCTGGCTCATCACCTATGCCGATCTCATCACGCTGCTCCTGGTCTTCTTCGTGATCATGTACGCCTTGAGTCAGGTGGACAAGGCCAAGTACGAGGAGCTCAAGAAATCGCTCCAGACGTCGATCCGCTACGTTCCCATCGAGGGGGCGGGGAAGACCCCGCACGTCATCGGAGACGGCGGCGAGAACGACACGGTGGTGCCCATGCCGTTCATGCAGGCGGAGCAGCTGTCGCTGACGCAGCTTGAGAAGCAGATCGATACCTTGGCCCGGGAGGAGGGCCTGGAGCAGGAAATTACCACGCGGATGGAGCAGCGGGGCCTGGTGGTCTCGATCTCCAACACGGCCTTCTTCGCGCAGGGCGAGGCCGCGTTGCGGCCCGAGATCGTTCCGGTCATGGATCGGGTGGCTCGGGTGCTCAAGGCGGATCCGCATTACGTGAGGATCGAGGGGCATACCGATAACACCCCGATCCGCACGTGGCGCTATCCTTCCAACTGGGAGCTGTCGGCCGTGCGTGCCACCACGCTGGTCCGGTTCCTGGTGGAACGCCATGATTTCCCCCCGTCGCGGTTATCGGCGGCAGGGTACGGGGAATACTACCCACGGGTTCGAAACACCACGGAAGCCAATCGCGCGCTCAACCGGAGGGTTGACATCGTGGTCCTGCGCTCGGCATTGACCGGCCAGGAACCGCAAGGCGCGAAGGTTTCGACGCATCAGGAGGCTCCCAGATCCCATGGCCAATAATCAACCGGGCGGAAACGGCTTGAACATCAAGCTGGTCGTCTTGGCGGTCGTCATCGCCGTAATTTCGGGCGTCAGTTCGTTTGTCGCGATCCGCCTCGCCATGCCCCAGCAGATCATCGTGGAGAAGCATATCCAGGAGGTCGAGGGCGAGAAGGCCGACCCGAAGGAACCTGTCATGGGGCCGGTTTATCCGGTGGGCGAGTTCATCGTCAACCTCTCCGATCCGGGCCGGCGCTACTTGAAGACGAGCGTGGTGCTGCAGATGGGCGTGGCCGGCGACGACAAGCACGCCTCGGGCAAGGGCGGCTCGGGGGACCATGGCGGCGGGGCCGATGCCTCGGCGGCGATCAAGGCGGAGATGGCTCCGTACGAGCCCCTGTACAAGGATGCCATCATCACGACGCTGGCCCGCCAGACGGTGGCCGCGATCAACGCTCCCGGGGGCCGCAACACCCTCAAGGAAGAACTCAAGGCCGCCCTCAACCAGCGGGTCCCCGGCAAGACCGTGATGGACGTCTACTTCACCGACTTCGTTATCCAGTAAGCGTCTTTTACCAGTAAGCGAGGTGGCCGTTGGCCGAGATCCTCTCACAATCCGAAATCGACCTGCTGCTCGCCGCTCTTTCGAGCGGTGAGCTTGCGCCTGACAAGCCGGCCTCTTCGAGCGCCTCGCCGCTCGCGACGATGCCCGAGGAAGAGAGCGTCAAGCGGACGATCAAGGTCTACGACTTCAAGCGCCAGAACAAGTTCTCGAAGGATCATATCCGCACGCTCTCGATGATCCACGAGGCCTTCGCGCGGATCCTGAGCACCACGCTCTCGGGCCAGCTCCGGATGCTGGTGCAGGTGGAGGTGGTCTCGGTCGAGCAGTTGACCTTCGACGAGTACTCCCGCTCGCTGCCCTCGCCGACCATCCTCAACGTCTTCTCGATGGAGCCCCTGGTCGGCACGGCGCTCTTCGAGGTGAACATCGACCTGACCTCCGCCATCATCGACCGCATGCTGGGCGGACCGGGGCGGGTGACCCGGATTCGCCGGGACCTCACCGACATCGAGCGGACGCTCATCTCCAGCGTCACCTTGCGCATTCTGAGCGCGCTCTCCGAGGCCTGGCAGAACGTCATCAACTTCTCGCCCAAGCTCGAGACCCTGGAGATGAACCCGCGCTTCATCCAGATCGTGCCGCCTTCCGATCCGATCGTGCTGATCACGTTCGAGGCGAAGTTCGGCGAGAATACGGGCCCTCTCTCGCTCTGCATCCCTTACATCATGCTCGAGCCCATCATGGGCAAGATCTCGGCCCAGGCGATGTTCGCGACGGCCCGGCAATCGCAGAGCGAGTCCCACCGCGTGGGCCTCAAGGATCGGGTGGTCGCCACCCAGGTGCCCGTTCAGGTGGTCTTGGGAGAGAGCGTCGTTTCCGTGGAGGACGTGCTATCCTTGACAGTCGGAGATGTGCTCACCCTGGATGCCTCAGTGGGAGACGACCTCGCCGTTCTGGTCGGCGAGCGGCGCAAGTTCACGGGGCGTCCGGGAACGGTTAGAAACAAGATGGCCATCCAGATCAGTGAAGTCTTGGATGACAAGGAAGGGGAGGAATGATGATCGAGCCGGGTGGCGCGTTGCCCCCTGAGATGGGGCAAGCCCTCGTCGAAAGTGGGTCGGTTGCACTGACGGCCGGGGCCTCGACCCTGTCCATCCTGTTGAACAAGCAGGTGAGCATCACCCAGCCGGAGGTCTCCGTCCTCTCCGTCGCGGAGCTGGGAGGAGTGCTCAAGGATCCGGCGGTGGCCATCGAGGTTCCTTGCCGCTTCGGCACGAGCTTCGAGATGTACTTCATGCTGACCCAGGCGGACACCGCCATCATCACGGATCTGATGATGGGGGGCGAGGGCCAGCCTCCGTCCACGGTCATCGACGATCTCCAGCTCTCGGCCATCTCCGAGGCCATCAACCAGATGATGGGCATGGCCGCCAACGCCATGAGCACGACCTACGGCAAGAAGTTCGAGATCTCGCCTCCCCAGGCCCAGGTGGTGGACCACCCGGATGACCTGACGCTCGGGGCCTCGTTCGATGAGGGTGTCCTGGTGGCGCTCACCTATCGGCTGAGCATCGAGGGTCTGGTCGAGTCCTACTTGATCCAGGTGTACTCCGGCATGGGGGCGGAGAGTCTGGCCTCCCAGGTCTCCGGAGGCCAGGGAGACGCTCCGCAGCAGGCGGAGAAGACGGTTCAGCCGGCGCCTCCCGCGCCTGCCGCCAACCAGCCGCAGAGCACGACGGCTCCTGCTCCGGCGCCCGCGCCGGCCCCGGTCCAAGCGCCGGCTCCCGTGGCGCAGCCGATGGCTCCTGCTGCGCCCGTCGCAGCGCCCGCGGCCGCCATGCCCGCCGTCGCCAAGACGATGGCTCCGCAGCCCGCAGCCCAGACCGTGCAGTTCGCTCCCTTGGCCCCGGCCGCCGCTTCGGCGACCCAGAGCGGCTTGGACCTGATCCTGGACGTGCCCCTCAAGGTGACCGTCGAGCTCGGGCGCACCCGCATGCAGATCCGGGACGTCCTGGAGCTGGGGAAGGGCTCTGTGGTTGAGCTTGACAAACTCGCAGGCGAGCCAGTAGACTTGCTCGTCAACGGAAAATTGATTGCCCGTGGGGAGGTCGTCGTCATCGACGAGAACTTCGGCGTGCGGGTCACGGACATCGTCAGCCCTGCCGAGCGTTTCAGCTCGTTCCGTGCCTAAAGAGAGGAACTCTTGACCAAGAACATTCTAGTGGTCGATGATGCGGCCTTCATGCGCCTCATGTTGAAGGATATCCTCACCCAGAACGGCTTCTCGGTGGTTGCCGAGGCGGCCAATGGGGCGGATGCCGTCGACCTCTACAAGAAGATCAAGGTCAACCTCGTCACGATGGACATCACGATGCCGGACATGGACGGCATCACGGCCATCAAGAAGATTCGGGAGTTCGATCCGGACGCTCGGATCATCGTCTGCTCGGCGATGGGCCAGCAGGCCATGGTGCTGGAGGCCATTCAATCGGGTGCCAAGGATTTCATCGTCAAGCCCTTCGATGCGGAGCGCGTCATCGACGCCGTCAACAAAGCGCTCAAATAGCGTGCGCGGGAGCCTGCTCCTCCTCGCGCTGCTGCTCACGCTCGGGGTTTCTCCGAGCTTCGCCCAGACCGCATCCGAACCCTCGCTTCCCGACTCCTCGGACGTCGCGAGCGGCGACACCTTCTTTCTCCCCGAGTACCAGGATCCCGCCACGGAGCGCCCGTCTTCGGCCGGAAACGCCTTGGGCTTCCTGGTCAAGTTCGGGGGAGTCATCGGCCTGATCTATGGCGTCTTCTGGGTCTACAAGCGCATGGGCGGTCCCGCCCTCGCGGGCGGCGTCGGCACGTCCGGTTCGACGGGCCTCCGGGTCCGGGCCCTGGGCTCGACCCATTTGCGCGGCGCCCAGACGGTCCATCTGGTCTCGGTCGGAGACCGGGTCTGGGTCGTCGGATCCAACGGCAAGGACATGCTCGTGCCCCTGGGAGAGCTCTCCCCGGAGCAAGGTAAGGAAGCCTTCGAGGCGCACCTCGCCCAGGCCGAAACCGAGCAAGAGGGCTTCGATGCGCTGGTGGATGCGACCTTGCGCCAGGTGATGATCCGAAAGAAGGGGGAGCGCGCGTGAGGCAGGTACTTGGGGCGATCGCCCTTCTCCTCCTGAGCGCCGGAGCCGCCCACGCCCAGCTTCAGGTCCCCCAGATCCCGCTCACGGACCGACCCCAGGACGTCGCGGCGAGCCTCCAGATCCTCGCCATGCTCACGGTGCTCACCCTGGCGCCGGCGATCCTCATGCTCATGACGAGCTTCACCCGCATCGTCATCGTCCTCTCCTTCGTCCGCCAGGCCATCGGGACCCAGATGATGCCGCCCAACCAGGTGATCGTCGGGCTTGCGCTCTTCCTGACCTTCTTCGTCATGGCCCCGGTGATCGGAGACATCAACCAGACGGCCTTGCAGCCCTACGCGCAGGGAGCCATCACGCAGCAGGTCGCCCTCGACCGGGCCCAGGGCCCGCTGCGCAAGTTCATGTTCAAGCAGACCCGTCAGAAGGACCTCGCGCTCTTCGTCTCCATGGCCAAGATGGAGCGGCCCCGCCGCCCCGACGACATCCCGACCCACGTCCTGATCCCGGCCTTCATCATCTCGGAGCTCAAGACCGCCTTCCAGATCGGTTTCGTCATCTACCTGCCGTTCCTGGTGATCGACATGGTGGTCGCCAGCATCCTGATGTCCATGGGCATGATGATGCTGCCTCCGATCATGATCTCGCTGCCCTTCAAGCTGATCCTCTTCGTCCTGGTCGACGGCTGGCATCTCTTGAGCCGCGCCCTGGTTTCGAGCTTCCAGTAAGATGAACGAGACCGTCTTCTTCGAACTCGCCCAGCGCGCCCTCGGCTTGATGGCCATCGTCGCCGGACCGGTCCTCGCCGTGAGCCTGGTGGTGGGCCTCCTGATCTCGATCTTCCAGGCGGTGACCCAGATCAACGAGGCCACGCTGACCTTCATTCCCAAGATCGTGGCCAGCGCGCTGGTGCTCTTCTTGCTGGGACCCTGGATGGTGGGGACCATGCTCGACTTCATGCGGGCGATCCTGATCGAGCTCCCCCGCTACGCGCATTAGGGTGCGGGATGGATCTCGCCGCGCTTCTGGGCCTGTCCCCGAACGGCCTCGCGATTTTCCTCCTGGTGCTCACCCGCTTCTCAGGCATCTTCCTGATCGCGCCGGTCTTCGGCAATGCCGTCGTGCCGGTCCGGTTCCGGGTCGGTCTCGCCGTCCTGCTGGCGGCCCTGGTTTTTCCCAGCGCGCTCGACTGGTCGGCCCCCGCGATGGAGGGCCCGCTGGACGTGACCTTCGCCCTGGTCTCGGAGCTCGCCATCGGGGTCACCATGGGCTTCGTGGCCTCGTGTCTCTTCCATGGCATCCAGCTGGCCGGCCACATGATCGCCATGCAGATGGGCCTCGGCATGAGCATGATGCTCGACCCCAACACCCGCAACCAGACCTCTCAGCTCGGCGTGCTCTTCGTCCAGCTGGCCACGGTCACGTTCTTGGCCATGAACGGCCATCACTGGCTGCTTTTGGGGGTCTGGAAGTCCTTTCAAGCGGTCCCCTTGGGCGGATTCGGGCTATCGGGGGGTATAATAGAGCACGTTCTCATGGCGACTACGGGGATCTTCGACGTGGCCTTGACCCTCATGCTGCCGGTGATCGGCGTTTTGATGCTCGCGGAACTGGCGCTGGCCATCATGAGCCGGATCATGCCGCAGATGAACGTCTTCGTCGCGGGCTTTCCGGTCAAGATCATGCTGGGGCTCGTGACGCTCGCGGCCACGCTTCCCCTGTTGGGGGGGTATCTCAGGGTTGTTTTCGACCGGTTCGGCCCCAGCCTGTTGGGCATGTTCCGGTGAGGAGGTAAGGCTTGGCGGATCCCTCGAAGACCGAGAAACCCACACCCAAGCGCATTTCGGATGCCCGCAAGAAGGGCAACATCGCGAAGAGCTCGGACATGAACAACGCCGCGGTGCTCTTGACCGCGAGCGTCTTGCTTTACTTCAACTGGCCGCCTATCGCCGCCCTCCTGAGAAACATGATGACCGAGCGTCTCGCTCACTTCCCTCAGCAGGACCTCACCCTCGACCTCCTCACGCTGCTGGCCGCCCAGATCGCGAGCTCCGTCGGCGTCGCGCTGGCGCCCATTCTGCTCTCCTTGCTGATCGTGGGCATTGCCGTGAACTACGCCCAGGTGGGCAACCTCGTGACCTTCGAGACGATCAAGCCGAAGCTGGAGAAGCTCAATCCGATCAACGGTCTCAAGCGCCTCTTCTCGTTGCGCTCGACGGTCGAGGCGATCAAGGGCATGGCCAAGATCGCCTTGATCGGCTGGATCTGTTACGGGGTGATCAGCGATCGCTACGTCGAGCTCGCCACGGCCTACGGCACGGGCCTTTTGGGCCTGGGCACCCTGCTCGGAACCACCGCCTGGAGCATCGCCTGGCGCGTCATGCTGGCCCTGGTCATCCTCGGCCTGGTCGATTACGCCTACCAGCGCTTCGAATGGGAGAAGGGCCTCAAGATGACCAAGCAGGAGGTCAAGGACGAGTGGAAGCAGGCCGAAGGCTCCCCCGAGGTCAAGAGCGAGATCAAGAAGCGTCAGCGCAAGATGGCCCAGCAGCGCATGATGAGCGAGGTTCCCAAGGCGTCGGTGGTCATCACCAACCCCACGCACTTCGCCGTGGCGGTCAAGTACGAGCGCGACGCCATGGAGGTTCCGGTGGTGCTGGCCAAGGGGACCGACCTGGTCGCCAAGCGCATTCGCGAGGTGGCCCAGGAGGCCGGAGTGCCCATGATCGAGAACAAGCCCATCGCGCAGGCCCTCTATAAACAAGTCGAAGTGGGGGACGAGATTCCCCCCGAGCTCTACGCGGCGGTGGCCGAGATCCTGGTCGCCGTCCAGCGCGCGAATCGAAAGGTGGGGGCGTAAGCTTTGGCAACCCAGACCGTGCCCCAGGCCGAATCCGCGCTGACCCGCCTCCTCAAGCAGAGCGACATGGTGCTCGCCGTCATGATGGTGGCGGTGGTGCTGATGCTCATCATCCCCATCCCGGCGGGCCTGCTGGACGTGCTCCTGGTGGTCAACATCACGGGCTCGCTGCTGATGCTGCTCATCACCCTCTACGTCATGGAGCCGGTGGAGTTCAACACCTTCCCGTCGCTGCTGCTGATCCTGACGCTGTTCCGATTGGCGCTCAACGTCTCGACCACCCGCCTCATCCTCAGCGAGGGAGATGCGGGGCACGTCGTCGAGGCCTTCGGCAACTTCGTGGTTCAGGGCAACTACGTGGTCGGCGTCATCATCTTCCTGATCCTGATCGTGATCCAGTTCATGGTCATCACCAACGGCGCGGGCCGCATCTCCGAGGTCGCCGCCCGCTTCACCCTGGACGCCATGCCCGGTAAGCAGATGGCGATCGACGCCGACCTCAACGCCGGTCTCATCAACGAGGAGCAGGCCAAGGAGCGGCGCAAGAAGATCCAGCGCGAGTCGGACTTCTACGGCACCATGGACGGCGCCTCGAAGTTCGTGAAGGGCGACGCGGTGGCGGGCCTGATCATCACGGCCATCAACATCGTCGCGGGCATCCTGATCGGAGTCTTCCAGCGCGGCATCGAGATCTCGCAGGCGCTGACGACCTACACGCTCCTCACCATCGGCGACGGCCTGGTCACCCAGATCCCGGCGCTGCTGATCTCGACCGGCACCGGCATCATGGTCAGCCGGGCGGCCTCCGACGACAACCTCGGCTCCGCCATCTCCAAGCAGGTCATCTCCAACCCCAAGCCCCTCATGATCGCCTCGGCCATGCTGGTGGGGCTCTCGGTGATCCCGGGCCTCCCGACCCTCCCCTTCATGATCGTGGGATGCGGAGTCGGGGCCCTGGCCTTCGTGCTCCAGCGCACCCAGAAGGAGGCGGCTACGAGGGCCGCGGCGGCGGCGCAGTCGGCTGCCGGGACGCCGGATACCACTCCCAAGGGCCCCGAGAACGTCATGAGCCTCTTGAAGGTCGACCCGATGGAGCTGGAGATCGGCTACCGCCTGATCCCCCTCGTCGACGCCTCCCAGGGCGGAGACCTCCTGGAGCGGGTCACCATGATCCGCCGCCAGACGGCGCTCAAGCTGGGCCTGGTCCTGCCGCCGATCCGCGTCCGCGACAACCTGCAGCTGAAGCCCAAGGAGTACCGGATCAACCTGCGCGGGGTCGAGATCGCGCGCGGAGAGGTCCACATCGAGCACTACATGGCGATGAACGTGGGCATGGCCATCGAGGAGATCGAGGGAATCCCCACCACCGAGCCGGTCTTCGGTTTGCCTGCCGTCTGGATCACCGAGGATCAGAAGGAGCGCGCGGAGATGGCGGGCTACACCGTCTTCGACGTCTCCTCGGTCATCGCCACGCACCTCACCGAGGTGATCAAGGCGCATGCCCCCGACATCCTCACCCGTCAGGACACCCAGGCCTTGCTGGACAACCTCAAGGAAGAGTCGCCGGCGGTCGTGAGCGAACTCGTCCCGGATCTCCTCGGCATCGGAGACGTGCAGCGGGTGCTGCAGAACCTCCTGGCCGAGCGGGTCTCCATCCGCGACCTGCTGCCCGTCATGGAGGCGCTCGCGACCCATGCGCGCCTCACCAAGGATCTCGACACGCTGACCGAGCACACGCGCCAGGCGCTGGCGCGATCCATCTGCAAGTCCGTGCTCGCTCCGGACGGCTCGTTGCCGGTCATCACGCTCGACCCCAACCTCGAGATGATCCTCGGCAACGCCATCCAACACACCGAGCAGGGCGCCTTCGTCGCCCTGGAGCCCGGAGCGGCGGGCAAGCTGGTTCGCAACGCCGCTGAAGTCGTCGAGCGCCTCATGGCACAGGGGCACCAGCCGGTGGTTCTGTGCTCCTCCAAGGTCCGCCTGGTATTCAGGCGCCTGATCGAGCGTAAACTACCCAACTTGACGGTCATGGCCTACAATGAGGTGATTCCACCTTCGTTGGACGTGCGCTCCCTGGGCGTCATCACGCTCTAGGCATGGGGGGAAGTGGTCGTGACGCCTGAACTCAACCCCGGCCAGATTGTCGACATCCTCTTGGAGTCGGGCGATGCTACGGCGCGACTCTCGAGCCGGATCCTCGAGGTCGGCCCCAAGGGCTTTGCCCTTTTCCGTCCCATGCAGGACGGCAAGCCGATTCCCGTCGGCAAGCACCTCAGGGTCACCTTCCCGCGCGGCAACGCCATCTGGACGCTGGACTGCCCCGTGCAGGCCACCATCTCCATGCGGATCGACCTCGGCTTCCCCGAACCGGAACAGATCCAGCGGATCCAGCGCCGTGAGCACCTCCGGGTGGCGATGACCATGCCCATGGATTATCAGGTCGCCCGAGACGGCAAGTTCACCCGCCTGCGCCAGGGGCTCCTTCAGGATCTCTCCGGCGGGGGGTGCCTGCTGCTGCTCAACGAGGAGTTCCCTGCGGGCACGGTCATCCGGGTGCATCTCTCCATGGAGACCTACGGCCTCATGGAGATCACGGGCCGGATCGTGCGGGCGACGCCCGCCGAGCGCCGCCAGAGCGGGCGCTGGCACGTGGCGGTGGAGTTCTATCCGATCGCCGAGCGCGATCGCGATCGCCTGGTGAAGTTCGTCTTCAACAAGCACCGGGAAGAGGTCATTCGCTTGAAGCATCGGGTGCGCTGAGTGCAAGACGAGTTTCTTCAGTTCAAACGCCGCATGGCGCCATGGGTGAAGCTGGATCTGGATCAGTACAAGCCCCGGCAGATGGAGCGCCGCATCCGCTCGATGATGGCCCGGGCGAAGCTCGACTCCTTGGACGCCTATTACGATCTCCTGAGCGCCGATCCCAACCGTCTGCAGGAGTTCATCGACGGCCTGACCATCAACGTCTCGGAGTTCTTCCGCAACCCCGAGAAGTTCGAGGAACTCGAACGCCTCATCCTGCCCGAGCTGCTCTCCCGCTTCGATCGCCTGCGCATCTGGAGTGCCGGCTGCTCGTCGGGTGCCGAGCTCTCCTCGGTCGCCATCCTGCTCGATCGCCTCAAGGCCCTCGACCGGGTCGAGCTGATCGGGACCGACATCGACCGCGGCATCCTGGAGCGCGCCAGCGAGGGCCTCTACCATGCCTACGAGACCAAGAACCTCTCGCCCCGCGACCTGGAGGCCTACTTCACTCCCGTCGAGGTGCGGGGCGCTGAGGCCGGCAGCGTGCGGCTACGCCCGGAGCTCTTGCGCCACCTCTCCTACCGCTCCCAGAACCTCCTGGAGGATCCGCCGCTTTCGGGCTGCCACCTGATCCTCTGCCGAAACGTGGTCATCTACTTCACCCAGGAGAGCAAGGACAAGCTCTATCGTGCCTTCTACCAGGGGCTGGAGCCTGGCGGCATGCTGTTCATCGGGGGAACCGAGCGAATCCTCGATTTCCGAGAGATGGGCTTCCTGCAGCCACGCCCCTTCTTTTACCTGAAACCATGAGCCGAGGACCAGCCGTGAGCGGAGGACTTCCATGAACCCGATCGATCCCTCCCCGTACCTGAGCCTCTTCATCGAGGAAGCGCGGGAGAACCTGGCCACCCTCAACGAGAAGATCCTCCTGCTCGAGGTCGGGGACCACCCGCGCGCCGTGCTCGACGAGATCTTCCGGGCCGCGCACACCGTGAAGGGCATGTCCGCCACCATGGGCTTCCAGGGGATCGCCGAGCTGACGCATGCCATGGAAGGAGTGCTCGATGCCCTGCGCAGCGAGCAGCTGCAGCTGGACGGCGATGTGATCGACCTGCTTTTCGCCTGCGTCGACGCGCTGACGCACTCGCTCGAATCCGTCGCCGCCGGAGGCCCCGACACGGTCGACCCGGCGTTGACGGCCCGCGTCGCCGGGCTCCCCGCGGAGGAGCGCCAGACGCCCTCTGACAGCGTGAGCCAGGCCTTGCCGGAGTTCGACTCGTTCGAGCGAACCGTGCTCGAAGAGGCCAAGGCCAAGGGCTTCAGGGCCTACTGGGTGAAGGTGCGCCTCGAGGGTGGCTGCTTGTTGAAGGGCGTTCGCGCCTACATGGTGCTCACCGCGCTCGAGCAGGCCGGCGAGATCATCAAGGCGTCTCCGTCGGTGCCGGAGCTCGAAGAGGAGCGCTTCGACCAGGACTTCGCGCTCGTGGTGGTCAGCCAGGAGGACGCCTCGAAGCTCAAGGAGCGGGTCCTGGACGTTTCGGAAATCGAGAGCGTCGAGGTCTGCGAGGTGCTCGAGCTGCCGCCCGAAGCCCCGGCCGTCGCGACTCCCGCCTTGGAGTTGCAGGTTCCTGTAGCTCAGGCTCCCGAGCCGCAGGCCCCCCAGCCCCAGGCGCCGCAACCGTCCCCGGCGGGGCGGCCGGCGATCGCCAAACCGTCCCCGGAGCCAGAGGCGAAGGCTCCCGAGGCGCCTGCCCCCAAGACCAATCAGACGGTCCGCGTTCCCACCGATCGCCTCGATCGGCTGGTCAACCTGGTCGGCGAGCTGGTGATCGATCGAAACCGCCTGGTCGAGAACGGCGGAAAGGTTCCCGAGCTCTCCGAGACCATCCGGCACATCGGATCGGTGATCTCCGAGCTTCAGAACGTCGCCATGAAGCTGCGCATGACTCCCGTCGAGCGCGTCTTCAACCGTTTTCCCCGCATGATCCGGGACCTCTCGCGGGAGCTCGGCAAGGACGTCCACCTCCAGATCGAGGGCCAGGATACCGAGCTCGATCGCCTCGTCATCGACGAGATTGGCGAGCCGCTGGTTCACTTGCTGCGCAACGCGATCGATCATGGCATCGAGGACCCGGCGGATCGCGCGGCCTCCGGCAAGCCGCTGACCGCGACGGTCCGCCTCTCGGCTCGCCATGAAGGCAACCACGTCATCATCGAGGTCTCCGACGACGGCCGCGGCATCGACCCGGAGCGGGTGATCGCCAGCGCCGTCTCCAAGGGACTCCTCACCGAGGAGGAGGGCGCGCGCCTCAGCGAGAAGCAAGCCTACGATCTGCTTTTCGCTCCCGGCTTCTCGACCCGCGAGACCGCCAATGCCATCTCCGGGCGCGGGGTGGGTATGGATGCGGTGAAGAGCAAGGTCCTGAGTCTCGGGGGGGCCGTCGATGTCGACTCCACCCTGGGGGCCGGCTCGACCGTGACCGTCATGCTGCCGCTGACGCTGGCCATCATCCAGGCGATGCTGGTCGAGGTGGGGGAGGCCATCCTCGCGCTCCCGCTCTCGTTCATCGAGGAGGCCATCGATCTCGCGGAACTGTCCGTGCAGCGGGTGCAAGACTCCGAGATGGTCGTCCTGCGCGGGCAATCGCTGTCCTTGATCCGTTTGGACCAGGCCTTGGGGCTGAACGCAGCCCCCTCGACGGCGGAAGAAGCCGTGGTCGTGGTCCGGATCGGGAGTAAAAAGGCGGGCTTGGTGGTAGATAAATTGCTAGGGCAGCAAGAAGTTGTCATCAAGCCCATTAGCCGGCTAGTGGGGAAATTGAATCACCTGAGCGGGGCTGCGATCCTCGGAGATGGGCGCTTGGCGCTTATCCTGGACGCGGCCACGCTGGTTTAGGAGGCCACATGGACATCACGGCCCTCAGTACGCTGCAGCTGGACGCGCTTCGCGAGGCCGGCAACATCGGGGCTGGGCATGCGGCGACCGCCCTCTCCAAGCTCTTGCGGCAGCGCATCCTCATGGCGGTGCCCAAGGCCTCCGTCATGCCCTTGACCCAGGTCAACATCATGGTCGGAGGGCCCGACACGCTCGTCTGGGCGATCTACCTCCAGATCGAAGGCCAGGTCAACGGCCACATGCTCTTCCTCTTGCCCTACGATCACGCCACGCTGCTGGTCGACCTGGTCATGGGCTACCCCCTGGGCAAGACCCCCGAGATCGACGAGATGGGCACCTCCATCCTGGGAGAAGTTGGTAACGTCCTCACGGCAAGCTACCTGGTGGCCCTGGGCGGCCTGACCAAGCTGGAGATGCAGGTCTCGGTTCCGCACCTGGCCTCGGACATGGTGGGCGCGGTGCTCGACGCGGTGGTCGCCGAGCTGGCCGTCGCCTCCGATCGGGTCCTGGCCCTGGAGACCGAGTTCTCGGCGGAGAACGGGGGCCCGCTGAAGGGGTACATGTTCATGTTGCCCACGCCGGATTCGCTGGAGACCCTCTTGCAGGGCATGGGGATGATGGGCCGGTGACCACGGGGACGCTCGCCCACGTGGGAATGTCGGAAATCCGCCTCTCGGAGACCCCTCAGACGTCTTTCGTCGTGCCGGGACTCGGCTCTTGCATCGCGCTGGTCATCTATCAGCCCAAGAGCCGCCTGGCCGGCATGGCCCATGTCCTCCTGCCGGATAGCGCTCAGGGCGCCGCGGCCGACGCTCCGGGCAAGTTCGCCGACACCGCCGTCCCGCGCCTGATCACGGAGCTGGTCTCCCGGGGAGCGAAGCCTTCCTCCCTGGTCGCCAAGATGGCCGGCGGGGCCCAGATGTTCAAGGCCGGCCCGAGCCTCAGCGTCGGGGAGCGCAACATCGCGGCGGTGACGCAGGCCCTGGCCGCGTCTCGGATTCCCCTCCTGGCTTCGGATGTCGGGGGCACCCAGGGGCGCTCCGTCCGCTTCGAGGTCGCGACCGATCGCTTCTTCATTCGCCGCCGCCTGGGGCCTGAAGAGGTCCTCGAATGAACGGGCGCAGTTGGACCCTGGTCCTGGCGGTACTCTGCGGCTTCGCCACCGCCTTCGTGGCCCTCTTCGCCGACGTTTCGGAGGGAGCCTTCATTCTGCGCGTCAGCATCGGCCTGCTGGTCGGCGCCGTGGTGGGCTTGGGCTTCGACGCCTTGCTCGCGACCGCGGGGACCCGGACGGCTCCGCCCGTCAAGGGGCGCATGGTCGACTTCACCCTCAACGAGGCGGCTCCGGCCGAGGAGTTCACGCCCCTCGACTACCAGAAGGCGGCCCGGGTGGTGCAGCAGATGGTTCGGGACGACTGAGCCCGGCTCGGAGCGCCGGCCGAAAGGCCCTTTCGAGCGGCACGGAGTCGCGATAGATGCAGCCTAGCGGGTACAATAGAAGCATGGCCGTCAACGAGCTCTGGCAAAAGTTCAAGACCACCCAGGACGCCTCCGCGCGCGAGCAGCTGATTCTTCAGTATGCGCCGCTGGTGCGCTACGTGGTCGGGCGCATGGCCGTCACCCTTCCGGCGACGGTCGACCAGGACGATCTCTACGGCTACGGCGTGATCGGCTTGATCCATGCCATCGAGCGCTTCAGCCTCGAGCGGGGGGTGAAGTTCGAAACCTTCGCCATCACCCGCATTCGCGGGGCGATCATCGATGAGCTGCGCAGCCAGGACTGGGTGCCGCGTTCCGTGCGCTCCCGGGCGCGCGAGCTCTCCACGGCCATCTCCCAGCTCGAAGCCCAGCTCTCCCGGGCGCCCTCCGAGGAAGAGCTCGCGGCGGCCATGGGCCTCACCCTGATGGAGCTTCACTCCATCCAGGGGGAAGCGACCTCCCCGTTTCTCTCCCTGGACGAACTGGTCCAGGTCGGCGACGACGGCCAGAGCGTCACATGGCTCGATACCCAGGTCGATGACAAGCCGGGCCCCGTGGCCCAGCTGGAGGAGTCGGAGTTCGTCGATCAGATGTCGCAGGCCATCGACGCGCTTCCCGAGCGAGAGCGTCTCTTGCTCTCCCTTTACTACCACGAAGGCCTCACCTTGAAGGAGATCGGGGCCGTCATGGGGGTCTCGGAGTCCCGGGTCTGCCAGCTTCACACCCAGGCCGCCCTGCGCCTCCGGACCCAACTGAACCGCTACCTCGGGGTGGAAGACGGCGGCAAGAAACCCCGCAACCGATCGAAGATGGCATCGCATGGCTCATGACGCGCTTCAAATCCTGACGTTCTATCTGGGGGCCGAGGAATACGGCCTCCCCCTGGTGCAGGCCCGGGAGATCCTCGGCCTAGTCCCCACGACGACCTTGCCGAACGCGGCCAAGCACGTCGTGGGCCTGATCAACCTGCGCGGGGAGATCTTGCCGGTCTTCGACCTGCGCCTCCTCTTCAAGCTTCAGAGCAAGTCCCATCACGACGAGCAAGACTGCATCCTGGTGGCGGAGACCCAGGGCGAGCCTTTCGGCCTGAAGGTCGATGGCGTTCATCAGGTGCTGACGCTCTCGGCCGATCGGATCGATCCTCCTTCCGACGCCCTGCGGGAGCGCTCGATGGCGATCTCGGGCCTGGCGAAGGTCGGCAATCGCCTGGTCATCCTTCTCGACCCCACGACCCTCTTCTCGGAGGACGAGCTGGCCGAGCATGGCGGGGAGCTCGCCGAGTCGCGCCCCCGACGCGACGCCTGAGAGGCCGAGCGTGATCCAGGCCTTCGCCCTCTGGATTCCCGCTCCATCGAGCGGGTTCCGGGCCTCCGAACTCGAACGTCACCTCGCCGAAGCCCTTGACGGCCGTCCGCTGCGCTGGGCCATCACCGCCTGCCAGGACGGGCGCTTCCTGGTGGAAGGGGCCGTGATCCGGTGAAGCCCTTCATCGCGCTCCAGATCGTCCCCACCGGCATCGGCTGCGAGGTCGGCGGGTATGCGGGCGACGCCACCCCGGCCACCAACGTGCTGGCTTCGGCGTGCGACCTCTTGCTCACCCATCCCAATGCCGTCAACGCGGCGGTCATGTACCGTGCCCGCCCGAACGTGCTCTACATCGAGGGCCATGCGCTCGATCGCTTCGCCATGGGCCACTGGGCCCTCCGCCCCGTCCGATCCAACCGGATCGCCATGGTGATCGATCGGGCCGTCGCCGACGATCCGCAGGCCATGATCCGGATCACCAATGCGGCCAACGCCACGCGAACCGTGGCCGGGACGGATCTGATCGGCTGGGTGCCCACCGATGAGCGCCTCGATCTCCGGCTCACCGGCGGGGAGTTCGGGGCGACCCATGGAGAGATCGCGAACCCCGAGGTCCTGCTGGACGCGGCCCGGAAGGCCGTGCGAAAGGGGGCCGAGGCGATCGCCCTGGTCGCGCGCATGCCCGAGGTTCCTCCCGATCGGGCCGAGGCCTACTCCCGGGGATCCGGCCCCGATCCGATCGGTGGCCTCGAGGCCGTCCTCTCGCATCTTTTGGTCGATGCGCTCATGGTGCCGTGCGCCCATGCCCCCTACGAGCCGTTCGAGGAGGAGGGGCTCGTGGATCCGCGGGTCGCCGCCGAGACCATCGGGCTGACGTTTCTGCCATGCATCCTGGAGGGGCTGGCGCGGGCTCCGCGCTACGTGACCGTCGCCGAGGCGACCCGGGACGATCGGGTGATCGGCGACGTGGCGGCCATCGTGGCTCCGTGGGAGGCCTGCGGGGGCATTCCGATGCTGGCGGCTGCCGAGCGCTCCATCCCGCTGATTGCGGTGAAGACCGGGGTCTCGGCTTGCAAGGTGACTCCCGAGATGCTCGGGATCCCGGCCCTCTTGGCGTCGAGCTACCTGGAGGCCGCGGGGATGCTGCTGGCCCTCAAGGAGGGCTTGAGCCTGGAGGCGTTGCGGCGCCCGGTGGAGCCGCTCCGTTCCCTTTGATTTCCGGTTTCATGTCCCTGGCAAACCAAGAGGAAGGCCCCCGAGATGGGGGCCTTCCTCTTGGTTTCGGGTTTTAGAAGTTGCTCTGACCGACCTGCTGCATCCGCGAGGGGGCGAACTTCTGGACGCGGTTGTTGTTGGTGTCCGAGACGTAGATGAAGCCTTCCTTGTCGATGGCGATCGAGTGCGGCGAGTTGAACTTGCCGTTCGCCTGGCCCATCGCTCCGAACTCCGAGAGGAACGAGCCGTCGTGGTTGAAGCGCTGGATCCGGTTGTTGCCGGCGTCGACCACGTAGATTTCGCCGTTGCGGTTGTCGATGGCCAGGTCGGTGGGGTTCGAGAAGTGGCCACCGGCGCGGCTGGTGCTGGTGTAACCGAAGTACATCACCAGGCGACCGTAGGCGTCGAACTTCTGGATGACCTTGCCGGCTCCGGCGTTGGCGTCGATCACGTAGACGTTGTCGTTGCCGTCGACGGCGATGCCGCGCAGGCCGGTCGAGAAGCTGCTCTCCAGCTTCAGCTGGCCGTTGTTGGGGTTCACGGCGGGGGTGGCACGGTCCTGGGCGAAGAACTTGACCTGGTTGTTGCCGGCCGAGGAGACTCCGAACATGCCGGTCCGCATCACCGAGATGTCGTAGGGCTTGTCGACCCCGGCGAACTCGTTGGTGTTAGCGGCCTGAGGAACGTACTTGCCGTTGAGGTCGTACTGGCGGATGGGCTTCGAACCCTTGCCGGGATCGGCGATGAAGAGGTTGCCGCCCTTATCGACCGAGATGCCCTGGGGATCGTCGAGGTCGTTGATGAAGAGGTTGCCGCCGAACTTGTTCTGGAGGCCGCCGTTGAGGTTGAACTTGCGGACGCCCCAGACCCGCAGCCAGGGCAGGTTGATGGTGGAGTTGACGGGGTAGGACTCGTAGGTGACGACGTGCATGAAGCCGTTGGTGTCGTCGATGGTGAGGCCGCGGGGACGGTTGAGGTTGCCGAAGCTCATCACGAAGGAGTTGGGCACCGCATCCATCTGGTGGGCGATCTTGATCTCGGGGGAGGTCACGGTGGTGCCGGCGAGGACGTCCACGACCACGTCGCCGTAGGAGGCGAGGTAGGTGTAACCCTGCTTGAAGAGGGAAAGCTTGACCTTGTTGGCGGGAACCTGGTTCAGGGTGAAGTCGCCCGATCCGTTGGTACGGGTCGACCGGGCGGGCACCACGCCCAGCACCGAGACCTCGACGTCGGGGACTCCCAGACCGGTGCGGGAGTCGACCACGCGACCCACGACGGTTCCCGAAGGAAGCTGAGGAGTCTGGGGGAAGCCAGAACCACCGGTCCCGCCCTGGTAGGGATCGGGGCTGGTGTAGGGCCTGCCGCAGCCGGCGAGGAAGGATGCGGCCAGCGCCAACGCAACGATTCCGAACGTGCGACGTGCTTTCACCTTGATCACCTACTTCCTTTCCGAACCGAGCTTTTCACTAGGTGTTAATCCCTTGGCTTAGGTTATTTATCGGGGGCTCGGGAGGGGATCTTGCGTCCTGAGACTTAAGTCTGGCTTAAGAGATCGGGATCTTTGGGTAAAGCCTGCGGCGCGGGATCGGCGGCTCCATGCAAGGGGCGGGGTGGGCATTAAAAAGAGGTCCCCGCGACAGCGGGGACCTCGTGATCATGGGACTTCGCGCACGTCGGTGCGGCGGGCGCTAGGTGAGGCTTGCCTCGCGGTCGGCCTTGGCCGCGCCGTTGGAGCCGTAGGCGGCGTCCAGCCAGTGCATGTACTGGGGCAGATCTCCGCGCACGGCGCGGAAGTAGAGGTCGCGCAGCTGAGCGGTGATGGGGCCCATCTTGCCGGTGCCGATCGGGCGATGATCTGCCTCGTTGACCCAGGCGATCTGGGCGCCGGTGCCGCAGAGGAAGATCTCGTCGCAGACGTAGATCTCCGAGCGATCGATGGCGCGCATGACGGTCTCGAGGCCGAGTTCCTTCTGGGCCAGCTCGATGACGGAGGCGCGGGTGATGCCTTCGAGGATGTCCTCGTTCTCGCCGGGGGTGATCAGGGCGCCGTTGCGCACCATGAAGAGGTTCTCGGCGGAGCCTTCGCAGACGTGGCCTTGCTCGTTGAGGAAGATGGCCTCGTCGAAGCCGTTGAGGTTGGCCTCGGTCTTGGCGAACGCCGAGTTGACGTAGGCTCCGACGATCTTGGCCCGGGCGGGGATCTGGTTATCGTTGATCCGGCGCCAGGAGGAGACTCCGACCTTGAGGGGGCGATCGATGTCGACGTAGGTGCCCATGGGGATCACGTAGATGCAGAGCTCGTCGGTGAGGTTGTGCAGCTTGACGCCCATGACGTGATCGGCCTTGTAGAGGGTCGGCCGGAGGTAGATGTCCTGGCGGTACCCGCAGCGGCGGATCAGCTCCATGGTGATCGCGCAGAGCTCTTCGACCGAGTGGGGAAGCTTCGCGTGGAGGATCTTGGCGGAGCGCTCCAGACGGCGGAAATGGGCTTCGAGGTGAAGGACGAAAAGCTCTTCCTTCTGCTCGTTCCAGTAGGCGCGGATGCCTTCGAAGCATCCGGTTCCGTAGTTGAAAGCGTGGGTGAGGATATTGATATTGGCTTCTTCGAGCGGGACGAAGTCCCCCTGGAAGTAGGCGAGCTGTTGCGCCATGTCGCTACCTTTCTCTCCGGTCGCTGCGGTCAGCGCCGTGGGGTCACACCGTTGGGACCAGCCCAGGCGGGGCTTTCTGGCGATCCAAGATGCTCGGGAGCTAGGTTGGTCGCCCCGATACACCCATTATAATCGATCGTTCGCTTTCCGTCAGTTGCTTTCGTTCAGCATGCTCAGCGGCAGCGCGAGGGATTGCTGAGGCGGCGTCAGGCCGAGATGTCGGTAGGCTTGGGGCGTGACCGTGCGCCCGCGCGGGGTACGGCGCCACAGGCCCGCCTGCAGGAGGTAGGGTTCGACCACGTCCTCGAGGGTGGAGACGTCCTCGGAAAGCGCGGTGGCCAGGGTTTCGATCCCGACCGGTCCCCCGTCGAACTGGGTGATCACGAGTTCCAGCAGCCGGCGGTCGGTGGGGTCCAGCCCGAGGGCGTCGATGTGAAGCTGGCCGAGCGCCTCTTCCGCCACTTCGGCGGTCACTTGCCCGTTGGCGCGCACCTGGGCGAAGTCGCGGACGCGCTTGAGGAGGCGGTTGGCGATGCGGGGGGTGCCGCGGGAGCGCTTGGCGATCGCCTCGGCGCCTTCCGGGCTGAGGTCGACCTTCAGGATCCCCGCCGCGCGCACCAGGATGCTCGCCAGCTCATGCGGCCGGTAGAATTCGAGGCGTTGAATCAGGCCGAAGCGATCGCGCAAGGGAGCCGAGAGGCTTCCGGCCCGCGTGGTGGCCCCCACCAGCGTGAAGCGCTTCAAGGGAAGGCGCTTGATCCGCGCGGTCTGCCCCTTGCCGATGGTGATGTCGAGCGCGCAGTCCTCCATGGCGGGATAGAGGATCTCCTCGGCCAGCCGGTTGAGGCGGTGGATCTCGTCGATGAAGAGGATGTCGCCCGGCTTGAGGGCGACGAGCAAGCCGGCCAGATCGCGCGGCCGCTCCAGGGCGGGCGCCGAGGTGATCCGCAGCTGGGAGCCCATCTCATGGGCGAGGATCCCGGCCAGCGTGGTTTTCCCCAGGCCCGGGGGCCCGTAGAAGAGCACATGATCGAGCGGCTCCTGGCGGTGCCGGGCGGCCTCGATGGCGATCTTCAGGCCGTCCTTGAGGGCTTCTTGCCCGGTGTAGTCCTCCAGCGATTGCGGGCGGAGGCTGGCTTCGAGCTGGGACTCTGCCGGGCTCTGCGCCGGCGAGAGCACTTCCCGCGGCTCGGGCGTGGACGGAACGATGGCCAAGGGACGTCTCCTCTGGAACGGGGCGGATCTCCAGGGCCATTGTACCATCCGAACGCCCCGGGGTCGAACGACTGTTCCATCCGGGACCGCCCCGCCCGCGGCCGTCCCCCCCTGAATGGCCGCTCGCTCGTTGGGGTATAGTGGACCCGGCAACCGATTCAGAGGGGGTGAAGCATGGCGCGCGAGCGGTTCACGGTGATCGAGGGCAAAGGATCGGCGGAAGGAGAGCTCGAAGTCCTCAAGGACGACGCCGAGGCCCTTCGCTACGTCGAGACCCTGATCCAGACCGTCACCCCGGGCATGGAGGTCCTGCGCCATGCCGAGGGCCTCCTCGCTCAGGCGAACGCCAGCGGGATGCTGCCGGAATGTCCGGAGGAAGTGGAGCGGATCGTGGCGGCTTTGGCCAACGACGATCGCCTGCGCTTCGACGCCAATGCGGCCCTTCACCAGTTCGATCAGCTGAAGCAGCTCGCCGAGGCCGCCTACCGCCGCAAGGGAGCTCCCCCGGGCCTGCCGCCCGGCGACATGGGCCGCCTGCGCCGTCTCGGAGGCCTGGTCGCTCAGATCCCGAAGACCTTGGCCCCGCGCTTGCCGATCCCGATGATCTTCGCCGAACCCGAGCCGCGCGCCCACGGCGAGGAGGTCGGCGCGATCGATCCCGCCCTGCGCAACCCCGAGAACGTCTTCGATCTCTTGGGGCTGGCCCCGGTGGCGGTGGAGTTCGGCATCGACGTCGTGACCCTGGTGGAGCCCACCGCGGGCGGCTACCTCATGGATCAGGTCGTCCAGATGCGGGTCGAATTGGCCATGGAGACCGGCTTCGTCCTGCCGGGGGTCCAGTTCCGCGACAACCTCAACCTGGGGGCCGGCGAGTACCGGATCCTGGTGCGCGGTATCCCCGTGGCGGGTGGGCACCTGGCCATCGGCTACGTGCTCGCGCTCGATCCGCCTGCGGAGCTGAGCCGCGACGCCCGGGCCCTGGCGGCCCAGGAACCCCTCAGCGGGCGGGCTGCCGTCTGGGTCCCCGAGGACATGGCGCCCCAGGCGGCCGCCATGGGCTGCTTGCTCCTTCTGCCCCAGTCGGTCATCCTCCAGCACCTGCGGGCGGTGGCCCAGGACCATGCCCATCAGATCCTCAGCTACGACGAGGTCGACCTGCTGCTCGAAAAGGTCTCGCTGCGGGCTCCGGCGGTGGTCCGGCTGGCCCGGGAATCCTACGATCTCAGCGAGATCCACGCGGTCCTGGCCGAACTCTTGCGGCAAGGCAAGCCGATCCGCGACCTTCCCCAGATCCTGCAGCGCATGTGCTACCGCCGCCGCGTGGCCGAGGATCCCGGGCAGATCGTCTCCGAATTGGGACTCTAGCCCCATCAGGGAGCCTTCCCTGGCGATCCGATCCCGACTTCGGTAAATTGCCGGTGGAGGGCGCCGGATCGGCGCGTCTCGGCCGATCGGTGCCGGCGTGGGCAGGAGGAGTCGAACGGGAGGGGGCGGGGGTTCATGCGACGCCATCCGCAGCTGCTGCGGTATCTTCGCCGCTACGCCCGTGCGGCGAGCCTCGGGGCCTCGGCGCTCGCCGTCCTGGTCCTCCTCACCTGGCTGCCCGTCCTGACCGGACGCGGCGGCTCCATGCCCGCGGACGCGATGCATCCGCTGGTCGCCGTCGCCATCCTGCTGCTGGGGGGAGCGCTCGGGCTCCAAGGCGCGGATCCCCCTCCGCCGCGGGCCCTCCGCGCCGCGCGGGCGGCCGTCGTCGCGGCCGTCGTGATCGGCGGGCTCGTGCTCGGCGGAGGGTTCTGGGGCACGCCGCTCGTGCTTGCGAGCGAGCCGCTGGGCCCCGTGGCGCCCAATACGGCCCTGGGCTTGCTACTGCTCGGCGCCAGCATGTACGCCCTGGGCGCCCGATCGCCCGGCCTTCAGCGGATGTCGCAGGTCCTCGCACTGGGCGCCGCCATTCTCGCCTTCTTTCCGCTCGTCGGCTACCTCTTCGAGGTGGCCACCTTCACCCGCCTGGGGCCGGGGGTCCATCCCATGGCCCTGAGCACGGCCCTGGCGTTCCTGATCCTGGCCTCGGGCCTGCTGGCAGCCCGCCCTGAACGGGGGTTCATGGCCTTGCTCTCCAGCGAGGGTCTGGGCGGGCGGATTCTGAGGAGCCTGCTTCCCGTGGTTTTGCTCACTCCGGTCTTGCTGGGGCTGATGGGCCTCTGGGCGCGACGGGCATGGGGAATCGATCCCCCCCTCGTGACCGGGTTCATGGTGACGAGCATGGTCGTCGTCACCGCCTCCCTGCTCTGGTGGCACTCCGGAGTGCTGGAGCAGGTCGAGGCCTCCTTGAGCAAGCGCGAGGCCACGCTGCGAACCCTCATCGAGACCTCGCCGGACCTCATCATGATCCGGGACCGCGAGGGGCGCTACCTCCTGGCGAACCCGGCCTTCGCACGCATGGCGGGGCGGCCGGTCCCGGAGATCCTCGGCCGGCGGGATGTCGAGATCTTCGAGGCAGACACGGCGCGCCGGATCATGGAGAACGACCAGGCCGTCCTCGCCTCGGAGGCCCCGCAGAGTTACGAGATCGAAGTTCGCACTCCGGGAGGTGAGGATCGGGTCTACGACAGCTCCAAGTACCCTTACTACGCCTCTGACGGGAGCTTGATCGGGGTCATGGTGATCTCGCGCGACATCACCGTGCGGAAACGTCTCGAGGCCACCTTGCGCGAGCAGTTCGAGAAACTCAAGGAACTCGACAAGCTCAAGGGCGATTTCGTCAACGCCGTCTCCCATGACCTGCGCACTCCCCTGACCTCGATCCTGGGCTACGCGGAGTTCCTGGAGGACGAGCTCGGGGGCCCGCTCACTCCGACGCAGCATGACTTCGTCGATCAGATCACGAAGAGCTCCAAGCGGCTGGAGGGCATGGTCAACGATCTCCTGGACGTCGCGCGCCTGGACGCCGGCACGTTCCGGCTGCACTGCGAGGAGACGGACCTGGCCGGGCGGATCCGGGAGCTCGTCGACAGCCTTCGCCCCCAGGCGGAGGAGCGCCACCTGGACCTTCACGCCTCCATGCCGGAAGCCCCGGTGATGCAGGTGCTGGATCCGCAGCGCATCGAGCGGGTGGTCTCCAACTTGATCGGCAACTCCCTCAAGTTCACGCCCGAAGGGGGGCATGTGGAGGTTCGGCTGAAGGAGGATGGGGACGGCGTGCTCTGCGAGGTCAGCGACACCGGGATCGGGATCGCGCCGGAGGATGTCCCCAAGCTCTTCAAGCGCTTCTCGCAATTGGAGGCCGGAAGCCGGATGAAGGCGGGAACGGGCTTGGGACTCAGCATCAGCAAGGCGCAAGTCGAGGCCCATGGGGGACAGATCGGGGTGCGCAGCGAGCCGGGCAAGGGCAGCACGTTCTGGTTCCGGCTGCCCCGCGGCGTCCCGGCGGCATGCCGGGTGGAGCCGCCGTCCGCGGCGTAGCTAAGCGGCCTGGCCCGCTAAATAAGGCTTCCTTGCCGCTGCCGAGCGGCATAGGAAGCGGCTTCGAAGAAGCCAAGCGGGCCTTGGTCCGCGGGAGCACATGCTTAGATTTCGCTCAGGCGTTCGATGGCCGACCGGATGGCGTCTTCGATGGAGGCGCCCGGAGGGATGCGGCCGAGGGCGGTGGCAATCTCGTCGGGATCGTAGCCGAGGGAGAGCAGGGCGAGCTCGGCCTCCTGCAGTTCCGTGCTGAGGCCCGAGGCGGGGAGGGCATGGGCGCCGAGGCCTTCGCGGAAGGCAGTGCGCTTGGCGGTGAGTTTCTCCTTGAGCTCGAGGATCAGGCGTTCGGCGGTCTTCTTGCCGATGCCGGGAGCCTTGGCGAGGCGCTTGGAGTCGGCGGTGGCGATCGCCGTGACCACGTCCGAGGCGCTCATGGCCGAGAGGATCCCCAGCGCGGTCTTGGTGCCCACTCCGGAGACGGAGGTGAGCATGAGGAAGAGCTCGCGTTCTTCGAGGGAGGGGAAGCCGTAGAGCAGCATGGCGTCCTCGCGGTGGGCGAGGTAGGTGTAGAGGGTGACGGTCTGGCCTTCGGGGGGCAGGTCGCGGAGCTGCCTGGCGGAGAGGAAGACCTGGTAGCCGACTCCGTGTACGTCGAGGATGGCGTAGTCGTTTCCGAAGTGGGCGAGCGTGCCCTTCAGGGAGATGATCATGCGAGCTCCGGGGAGAGATCGTCCTCGTCGGGCGCGCCGCCGCCTTGCAGGAACTGGACGTGGGTGAGGGCGAAGGCGAGGGCGTCGGCGGCGTCGTCGGGGCGGGGGATGGAGGGGAGGTCGAGCATGTCGCGGACCATCTCCTGGATTTCGAGCTTCTGGGCGCGGCCGTAGCCGGTGATGGTTTGCTTGACCTGCATTGGGGTGTACTCGGCGAGCTTGCAGCCCGCCTGATGCGCCGCCAGGGTCAGGACGCCGCGGGCCTGGGCCACGGTGATGACGTTGGTGACGTTGCGAAAGGCGAAGAGTTTTTCGATGACGACGACGCCGGGCTTGTAGAGGGCCAGCAGCTCGCGGGCATCGTCGTAGATGATGCGCAGGCGCTCGGCCATGGGCATGTGGGGCGGGGTTTTGATGACTCCGAAGGCGACCATGGTGGAGTGGTAGTCCCCGTCGACGTCGATGACGCCGTAGCCGACGGTGGCGGTCCCTGGGTCGATGCCGAGCAAGCGCATGGCCTCATGATAGGCGCGCGCGCGGGCCTTGGCAAGGTGGAGACCCGGGGAGCTTGACCCAGGTTAAGCACTTTGTTACGATGGAGGCAAAGTTTTTCCCTTGCTCCCCGGCCCGTCGCGGGCCCCAGAATCGAGACCCAGCTGGGATCGATGGGCCGATGAACGGTCGGGTCGAGCGCCGGCCCCGTCCCCCCTTTTGGCATGGGTCGTTCCTGGAGGGTTCCCCCCCTCTCCGGCCCTTGCTCACAGCGACACATAGGAAGTCTTTGTGAAGAGAGAAATCGTATTCAGCGAGGCTGACGACCTGGCCGTCGTCTTCGAGAACGGCCGCGCCGTCGAGTTCGTGATGCGTCAAGGCGACCAGCTGGTCGGCGACATCATCCTCGGACGCGTCGAATCGGTCGTCCCCGCTATCGAAGCCGCATTCGTCAACATCGGCCACGACAAGAACGGGTTCATCCACCTGGCGGATCTTCCGCAAGTGCAGGGTCCCAAGCGCAAGGCGAAGACCCCGACCGTCAAGCCCGGCGAGAAGCTCGTCGTCCAGATTGCCAAGGCACCGACCGGTACCAAGGGAGCCCGCCTCACGGGGCGCCTCTCGATTCCCGGTCGGTTTTTGGTTTTCGTGCCCCATGACAACCGGGTCTGCCTCTCGCGCATGATCACCGACGGCAAGGAGCGCGACCGGCTGCGGGCGATCGCCTCCGAGCTCAAGGACCCCGGCCACGGCCTGATCGTCCGCACCGAGGCCGCCGGCGCCACCGAGGCCGAGCTCAAGCGCGACATCCAGGAACTCCTGGAGCGCTGGACCGACATCCTCCACCAGGCCCAGATGAGCCAGCCGCCCGCGCTCCTTTACCGGGACCAGGACCTCCTGACCCGCGTGCTGCGCGATCGCCTCACCGCGGACACCGAGCGCGTGGTCTTCGATTCGGAAGCCTCCTACCAGCGCGCCAAGAGCATTCTTCAGGGCTGGATGCCCGAGATGGTCCGCAACCTCCAGGTCTACCGCGGCCGGACCCCCTTGCTCCAGCAGTACCGGATCCCCATGGAGTTCGAGAACGCCCTCAAGCCGACGGTGCGCCTGCCGTCGGGCGGGTCGATCGTCATCGAGGCCACCGAGGCCCTCACGGTCATCGACGTCAACTCCGGCAAGCTCACGTCCTCGAAGAGCCTCAACGAGACGGTGCTGCGCACCAACCTCGAGGCCGCCGTCGAGATCGCCCGCCAGATTCGCCTGCGCGACATCGGCGGGATCGTCATCGTCGACTTCATCTCCATGGACTACGCCGCCGACCGCCAGAAGGTGATCGCCCACTTCAACGAGGCCCTGGCCCCGGACAAGTCCCGCCCGCAGATCACCTCGGCCTTCTCGGAGCACGGCCTGCTCGAACTCTCGCGTCGCCGTCAGGGCCAGAGCATCCTCGAGCAGCTCACCCACCGCTGCCCGGAATGCTCGGGACTCGGTCGCGTGCGCAACGAGGTCACGCCCTTCGAGATCCGCCTTCCCCTCCCCGAGCTCAAGCCCGAGACCGTCGAGGAGCAGCCCGAGATCCTGGTCGAGGAGCTCGTCGAGGAGCCCATCATCGAGAACGTGGGCCTTGAAGAGCCCGTCACCACGACCGAGGAAGCCGAGGAGCGGCGGGGCCGCCGCCGCCGCCGCCGCCGTCGCGGTCGGGGACCCCGCGAGGAGGCTCCGGAGACGGGGCTGATCGTGGAAGAGGCCACGACCACCGAGGAGGAGTTCGAGGAAGAGGGCCTGATGATCGAGCCCTTCGAACTCGAAGAGGCTCCCGAGGTTCCGGCTGCCCGCGAAGCGGCTCCCCGCGAGCGCTTCGGCCGTGAGGGTCGCCGCGAGCGCCGGGAGCGCCCGGCCCGCGAAGCGCGCCCCTTCCGCGAAGAGCGCCCGGTTCGTGAGGAACTGCCGGTGCGCGAGCTGCCCGAGCCCGAGGAGTTCGCGATGCTCGAGGAGCTCGAGGAACTGCCGACTCCCGAGCCGGTGGCGCGGGAAGCGCGCGAAGGCCGCGAGGAGCGCCAGCGTCATCGCCGCCGGGAGCGTCCGGCCCGCGAAGCGCGTCCCGCTCGTGAGGAGCGTGCTTTCGAGCCGGCTCCGGCTCCCCGGGTCGAGGCCCCCGCGCCTGTGGCTCCCGTGGCTCCGGCACCCGTGCCGGCGGCTCCGGCCGAGGTCGCGGAAGCGGCCACGACGGTGCGCCGTCGCGAAGGTCGGACGCGCGTTCCCCAGCGCCCCCGGACCCGCCTCGTCGAGGTGGCGCCCGGCCTGCTGGTCGCCGCCGAAGAGGCCGCGGAGATCCCCGCAGCCGCCCCGGCCGCGGTCGAACCCGCTGCCGAGGAACGGGCTCCGCAGGAGCTGGCTCCTCAGGAGCTGACGCCTGCCGTGACCGCCGAAGCGGAGACCGTCGAGGCAGAGGTCGCGGCCCCGGAGGCTGAGGAAGCCCCCGCCGAGCCCAAGCGCCGGGCGCCGGCTCGTCGCCGGACCTCCACCCGGACCCCGGCGACCAAGGCGGCCCCGAAGACCGCCAAGGCCGCGGAGCCGGCGGAAGCCCCGCAGCCCGAGCCGGTCGAGGCCGCTCCCGCGGCGGAAGAGGCTCCCGCGACCCCGGCGCGCCGGCGGTCCACCCGGACCTCCACCCGGACTCGGAAGACTCCCGTCACCGAGTAACGACCTGACGCGGGGCCCTTCGGGGCCCCGCGCCTTTTTCATGGATAACGACCGATGGCAGAAGCCCTGGAGGAAGACTCCTCCCAAACCCTGATCGTTCCGCCGGAAGCCAAGGGGGAACGCCTGGATCAGTATCTCTGCGCCCAGCTGGAAGGCGTCTCGCGCTCGCGCCTGCAGGACCTCATCTCGGAGGGCCTGGTGCAGGTGAACGGCAAGAGCGCCAAGCCGAGCCTGAAGCTGCGCGGAGGGGATGTCCTCGACGTCACCATCCCGCCGCCGGAGGAGATGAGCCTCGCGCCGGAGGCCATCCCGCTGGACGTGGTCTACGAGGATTCGGACCTGCTGGTGGTGAACAAGCCGCAGGGCATGGCGACCCATCCGGCGCCGGGCACCCTCTCGGGGACGCTCGTCAACGCGCTGCTCGCCCACTGCGTCGATCTCTCGGGGATCGGCGGGGTCACCCGTCCGGGGATCGTCCATCGGCTGGACAAGGACACCTCCGGATTGCTGGTGGTGGCCAAGAACGATCTCGCCCACCAGGGGCTCTCGGCCCAGATCGCCGCCAAGACGGCGACGCGCCAGTACCTGGCGGTGATCATGGGGACGCTTTCGACCCCGGAAGGGACGATTGACGCTCCCATCGGGCGCCACCCGTCCCAGCGCATCAAGATGGCCATCGTCGAGGGGGGGCGCCATGCGGTGACCCACTGGCGGGTGCTCGAGGAGTATCATGCTCCGGGGCGGCCTCCGGCCTCGCTGGTCGAATTGACGCTGGAGACGGGGCGCACCCACCAGATCCGGGTGCACCTCGCCCATCTGAACCGCCCGATCGTGGGGGATCCGGTTTACGCGCCTCCATGTCCGTTCCCGGTGAAGCTGCCGGGCCAGGCCTTGCACGCCTTCCGGCTCGCCTTCGATCACCCGCGCGACGGCCGGCGACTGACCTTCGAGGTGCCGCCTCCCGAGCCCTTCCAGAAGCTCCTCAACTACTTGCGCCAGGGTTAGCGCCCGCGGCTATTTCGCAAGGCAGCGTAGCTGACCTGTAGAAACGATCGGCTAGGAGTCCTCCAGCCAGAGCCCCATCTGGATCAGGTCGATCCATTGCCCGTCGATGCACATCTCGCGCTTGAGGCGGCCTTCCTCGACGAAGCCGCGTCCCTGGTAGAGGGCGATCGCCCGCGTGTTGACGTGCTGGACCTCGAGGCCGATCTTGCGGGTCGTGCCGTTCTGGCGGGCCCAGGAGATCAGGGTGTCGAGCAGGATGCCGCCGATGCCGAGGCTCCAGTGGGACTTGCGGAGGCTCATGCCGAAGCGGCCGGTATGGCGCATGCGCTTCAGGTGCCAGCCCGTGTAGGTGAGCGTGCCGATCAGCCGGCCTTCTTGCTCCGCGAGCAGGAAGAGGGCGTTGGAGGCTTCGCTGTAGCGGCGGATCAGCTTGCGTTGCTCCTCGAGGGTGGTGATGCTCTCGCCGGGTTCCCGGCTGAGGAAGGTGGATTCCCGGTCGCAGGCTTCGGTATGCAGCAAGAGGCTCGCCGCATCCACCTCCTGGGCCGTGCGCAGGAGGATGGGGGAGCCGTGGCGGTCGTGGGCGGTTTGCGGGGAGATCCAGGCCATGGAGGCATTATCCCAGAAAACCCGGGGGGCTGCTTGACCGCAAGACGCCCCATGGAATTCGGCGGGATGGCGTCCAGTCTCGCTGCCTCTCCCTGATACCGTGGGGACGGTGAAGGGGCAGAGAAGGAGGAGCGATGCGCGTGACGCATGGGAAGCATGTCCTGCCGCTGGCCTTGGTGCTGGCCGTGGGAATCGGGGGGGCGGGATGGGCCCAGGGGAGCGCGCCGGGCGCGGCCCCGCAGGTGACCAAGCCGCTCTCCAAGCAGGAGATCCAGGCCCTTCAGCGGGAGGGCTCGATCGCGGCGAACCTGGAAGGCGCCTACACCTCGGCGGTTGAGGCGCATGCCGCGGCCCTCCAGGGGCGCGATCAGATCGCCTTGAATCAGGTCTTCGACTCCCGGACCCGGCTCATGGGCGTGCGAAACCTCAAGCTGGCCGACCCGGAGCTGAACCGCGCCCTCGATGATCTCATCAGCCTGACGAGCTTGGCGCAGCGGAGGCTGACCGCGCGTTCGCCGGCCTCCGAGGATGCCCTCAAGGATCTGGTATTGCGCTTCAACCAGACCATGACCGCCTTGCCACAGCTCGGCGGAGGAGGCGGAGCGGGCCAGGCGGCTCCCATCCTCACCCAGAAGCTTGCCCCCGAACTGCTGAGCGATTCCTACCGTGCCCTGGCCAACGCCCAGGTCGACATGGTCCAGGGCAACCCGAAGGCCGCGGGACTCTGGCTGAGCGAAGCACAAACCCAGCTCATCGCGGCCAGCCTGGCGCCCGGCAACGAGCGGGTCCAGGATCTGGTCAGCGCCGTGGCTCCCGCCATTCAGGTCGCCCAGATGCAGCTCAGCCAGAACTCCCCCGAGGCCCTGACCTCGACGGGAAAAGCCATCGAGCAGATGGCGAATCGGCTCTCGGCCATTCGCTAAGCACGGGGGTCGTTCCGCCGCGGGGCCTCGTTTCGGGGCCCCGCGCGTCTGGTTCGCGGCTCGTAGCCTCCTTTTGGCCGATACTTAACCAAAGCTTAAGCGCAAGATAGACAATTGACGCCTTCTTAACGGCGACAACCCTCCTAAGCAAGGGTGGCGGCGCCCCCCGCGCCCCCCGGTCGTTACCCCTGAGAGGAGGCTCCCCATGGCATCGATTCAGTCCGTTTCGTCCGCTTACCGTCCCCAGGCTCCGAGCATGGCGAAGGCCGTGACTCCCCAGGTGAAATCGGTCGCGGCTCAGGGCGTTTCCGCCAATGGCAACCTTGGCGACAACCTCAGCAGCCTCTCGTCGGTCGGCCGCCTCGGGAACGCCGCGCATGTCGCCATCAAGGGCGGCGCCGAGGGCCTCAGCAGCGGCCAGGGACTCCTCACCGCCCTCAAGGGCTTCGACCTCTCGGGCGCCTTCGGCGCCGCCAAGGCCCTCAGCCAAACCGCCCTGAGCTGGGGCACCAAGTCCGCCGGCATCCAGGGAGCGATGTCCCTGGTCCTCAATGGCTACCGCGCCATCACCAAGAAGATCTCCGTCGCCGAGGCCGGTAGCCGCGTCGTCGGAGATACCGCCAGCGGCTTCGTTGGAGGCGTCGCCGGCACCGCCGCCGCCGCCATCGGCACTGCGGCTCTGGGCATGATCGGCCTCTCGGGCGGTCTGCTCACCCTCGGCGGGGCTGCGGTCGGCATGGCAGGCTTCTTCCTCGGAGAGAAGTTCTTCAAGGAGACCGACCTCTACAAGAACCTCAAGAGCAAGGTCAAGTCCATCCTCGATTACGGCTTCAAGCCCCTCTCGGCTTAAAAGCTTCGGCCCCGCGAAAGCGGGGCCTTTTCATTGCCGCGGCCCCCCATGATCCGGGCCGCATGGCGGTCCGGACCACGCGCTTCGCTCAGCGAGCCCCGCGAAGCGGGGAGAAGCTCCGCAAGAAGGCCCCCGTCGCCAGCCCCCGCTCCATCGCCGCCACGATCGTCTTCTCCGGGGCCATCAGCTCGGGATCAGGCTCGGGCAGCTCTGCCAAGAGCGAGGCCAGCCCCTCGCGAATCCCTTGTCGCAACGCCTCCAGCCAGACTTTCCGTTCTCCCTCGTCGCGCGAGAGGTCTGCCCAGGCCTGTCCGACCCCGTAGCCGAGCGAGGAGGCGAAGACGCGCAGCATGATTCCCTCGTCGTAGCTGGTCAGCAGCGTGAGATGCGCCAGCGGCGTCAGCGCGCTTTCGCCTTTCAGGCCCCCGTTCGCGCAGGCCGTGACGAAGCCCCGCACCCAGGCCCGGTGAAAATGCTTGCGCTCCTTGCACCGCTCATCCGCTTCGAGTTTCTCCTGGACCGCCCGCAGAAGGTCCTCGACGATCGGAGCGAGGTTTTCCCAATTGAGCGGCATGCCGGCGAGGTGCGCGTCCGTGAGGCGCTCCCGCACGGTCGCATCGAAGCCGTGTGCCTGGCGGGAAGTCGCGGCAAAGTGTGAGAGGGCGTGCCGAAGCTCGCGCGAGATGGTCATCCGTCCCTCCTAGAAGTAGTAGGACGTTCCGATCGAGACTGCATTGCCCGGGAAGCTTCGCCCCGGCTCGTTGGAGGTGGAAAGGTCGCGGCGGTAGCCGGCCCGCAGGTAGGTGCCCTTCCAGAGCCGCTGGGAGAGGCTCAGGGACGCGCTGAGGATCTGATCGTCCCGTCCGTAGTCGAAGCGCTGTCCCAGGACGGAGACGAGGGCCGTGAGGCTGGTCCGGGTGGGAAACGTCAGCCGGACGCCTCCGTCGCCGAAGGGGCCCCGGTTGGAGAGGCCCTCGGCGTTGGACACGTGCCAGTATTGTCCTCCCGCGAGGAGCAGGGTGAAATGGCGTCCCATGGGGCGCTCGAGGGAAAAGGCCGCGGTGTGGCTTTGGCTTTCGAAGCCGGCGCTGGAGTAGCCGTAGCTCATGAAGGCGTCCAGACCCAGCGGAAGCTCATAGCTTGAGAGTTCCGCGGTCACCGTACCCGCCATGCCGCTGAAGTCGGGGTAATTCAAGTACCGATAAGTCTTCAAACGGGCGCCCAAGTAGAGGTTCCAGCGATCGCCGTGGCTGAATTCCGTCCCCAGGCCTAAAGACAGGCCTCCTCTCCAGTCGGAGTTGCCCGCGGGGTAGAGCTCGACCTCGGGGGCCGAACGTCCGCTGACGTGGTCGTCGTAGAGGGTCTCGACGCTGATGCTGCCGACAGGGCGGTGTATCTCGACGGCTCCGGCGGGCAACGGGGCCAGCCAGAGCGCAACGAGGACGACGAGGGCGACGAGCGGGGAACGCATCTAGAACCGGACGTCCGATAGCGAGATGAGTCGCTCCTGGAGGGCTTTGAGGACGGCCCCGGTGCGGGAGGTGACGTTGAGCTTGCCGTAGATGTTGCTCAGGTGGTGCTGGACCGTGCGATCGCTGATGCAGAGCTTGGTGGCGATCTGCTTGTTTCCTTGGTCCTTGGCGACTTCCTTGAGGACATCGAGCTCGCGCTCGGAGAGGGGCTCGGTGAGGGTGGCGGCGGGGGGCTTCAGGCCTCCCAGCACGATCCGGCTCACCTCGGGTTGCAGGATGGCGGCCTGCCCCTGGGCGGCGAGCTTCACGGCCTTCAAGATCTGCTCCTCGGAGGACGTCTTGAGGAGGTAGCCGTTCGCTCCCGCCTGCAGCGCCCTCAGCACGTGGTCGTCTTCATCATGCGCCGACAGGATGACGATGCCCAGCCGGGGATCGCGTTCGCGAAGTTGTTTGGTGGCTTCGACCCCGTCCATCTGGGGCATCGACAGATCCATCAAGACGACATCCGGCTGCAGACGGGCGGTTTCGCTCAAGGCCTCCAGCCCGTTGGCGCCGATGCCAACCACCTCGATCTCCGGATCCTCGGTCAGGATCTCGCAGGTGCCGCGCCTGACCATGGGGTGATCGTCAACGACCAAGACGCGTAGCTTCGACATGACCATGACTCCTCTCGGGCGCCGGGGTGAAGGGAACGGAGATGCGCAGGCGCGTTCCATGTCCCGGAGATGATTGTACCGCGAGATCTCCCTTCAACGCCTGGACGCGCACCCACATCCGGTGAAGGCCGGTATGCAGGTGTCCCTGCGGCGGCTCCCAGTAGGGTGGGGGCTCGAAGCCCTTCCCGTCATCGCGGATCTCCAAGAGCAACCTACCCGATTCCGCATCCATCCCCACGCGGATCGTCCCGGCCTGCGCGTGTTTGCGGGCGTTGTTGAGGGCCTCCTTGACCAGCCAGTAGAGCTCCGATTCGAGCACCGGGTCGACTTTATCGGGCCAGTGCGCCACGTCGCAGTGCACGGTGACGTCGCCGCGGGCGCTCATCTCGCTCGCCATCTCGGCGAGCGCCGCCTTCAAGCCGAACTTTCCGAGGGTATGCGGGACCAGGTTCTTGCGCAGCCGGAGGATCTCGTCGAGGATCTGCTGATTGAGGGCTTCGACGCTCGCGATCTTCGCGCGGACGGCGGCGAGGTCCTCCAGCTTGCGGATCCGCTTCAGATCGCGCCCCGCCACGATCAGCAGCTGCTGGGCTTCGTCGTGCAGCTCGCCGTCGATCTGCTCGCGCTGGCGCTTGGCCTCGCGCTGAAGCTCGGCGGCATACCATTCGAGCATCCGGTTGCGGCTTCTTAGCAGTTCCGATTGCTGCCAGAGGTTCCCGGCGATGAAGCAGCCGGCCAGCAGCGCGAGAGCGGGCGCCACGTCCCACCAGACGCCGCCCCAGCGGAAGAGCGCGAAGGCGATCGCCAGCACTCCCCCGGTCGCGGCCGCGAGCATGCCGACCCTGCGTCTCACGGGCGCGGCTTCGGGCCGCAGGAGCAGGCGCCCGAGGCTGAGGCCCAGCAGGGCGATCGCCGCGATCACGAGCCAGGGCTGGGGGCGTTTCAACCCCCGGCCCGAGAGCATGTTCTCGGTGGCGATCGCATGCAGCTCGACCCCCGAGATGGGCCCCCGGACCAGGCTCGGGGCCGCGAAGTTGGTGTCGGGAAGGCCCGTGGCGGTGGCTCCGATCAGAACGGCCTTGCCCGCGAAGGTCGCGGGGGGGATCCGCCCTTCCAGGACGTCCTCGGCGGAGTAGGTCGGAATCGACGGTTTCGGGCCCGGATAATCCAGCGTCAACGCGCCGGCACGGAAGAGCGTCCCGTCGGAAAGACGGAGTCCCGCGCCCCCGAGGAAGGCGCGGGCCGTGGCCGTCGAGAGCGCCGGGACCACCTCGCCTCCCTGCCGCTGGTACGGTTCGACCTCCAGGATGATGCCCTGGTGCTGGGACGAGAAATGCGCCAAACCCAATGCCGTCGCCGCGCCGGCCAATTCGGGGAGGGGATGGAACAACTGAGAAACCGGCTCATGGGCGGAGGCGTAGGCGCGAAACACCGGCAAGACACTCGCTTTAAGCGCCGTGAGCCCCTGGGCCAACGCCCGATCCTCACCAGGCGCGGAGCGGCCGGGCTCGTTGAAGGCGACGTCGAAGGTGACGACGCGCGCGGCGTTCAACTTGGAGAGGAGCGCGGCGAAATGATGCCGGTCCCAGGGCATCTGCCCGTAGCGGGCGAGGGAGGCCTCGTCGATGGCGACGATGGCCACCGGAGCCTGGACGGGGCGCGCGCCCCGCAGCGTGAACCAGAGGTCGAGCGCCCCGCGTTCCAGGCTCTCGAAGGCCCCGGCCAAAAACAGCACGGTGGTGGCGAGAATGGCAGCGAAGGCGGCGCGCGTCTCCGCGCCTATCCGGTGACGCATGGTGGTTCAGCTCCGTTCGATTCCCTGGTTTACTTTACCCGTGAGGACCGATCTGACACCCGCCGACGCCCGGCGCCAAGTCGTCAAAAGGCCAAGCGGCCAGGTCCCAGACGGGACCTGGCCGCTCGCGATCGGGTTACGGAGCGGGAGTGGCCGAAGGCTCGGGCGAGGGCGTGGCCGTCACGATCTTCTCGTAGTCGGCGAAGACCTTGACCGAAGCGGGCTTGAGGATGGTCTTGTCCCCAGCCTTGACCATCGCGGTCTTGGCGTCGAAGCTGAACTTCAGGTCGGTCTTGTAGCCTTCCCGGATCTCGAAGCCCTGGCTGATGTGCAGCCGGTTGCTCGGGAGGAAGTACTTGCCGGATACGTCGGTCTCGTTGAGGACACCGGTCCAGTCGAGGGGGTTCTGAGTGGCGGGGGAGCCGGGCTTGCCGGCGACCAGGCGGATCTGGTCGTACTTGCCCACCGGGAGCGGGGTGCTGCCGAAGGTGATGGCCTGGCTCGCACCGTCCAGCTTCGTCAGGTCGATGGCCGCGAAGCCTTCCTTGACCTTGAAGGTGATCCAGCCATCGGCGGGAATCGGATTCTCCGCGCCGCCCTGCGTCGTGGTCTCGTCGATCACCGGAGCTTCCTCGCCCTCGATGTCCTCGGGCGCTTGCTGCGCATCCTCCGCGCTCAGGGGACCGGCGTAGTGGACCTTGATCTCATCCGGAACGAACATGACGCTCGTGTACGTCGGCTGCTCGGGCTGGGCTGCGGTGGCGAGGCTCGCGACGGTGTAGGCGCTGCCCACCATGGCCAGATCCATGGTGCCCGTGGCACCCGTTACAAGCGGTGCTCCGCCAGGAAATGCCATGCAGCCGACCAGGCCCACCATGCTTCCGGCGAGGACCAGACCCAGCGTACGGTTGACGGATTTGAACATCGTTTCCTCCTCGGGTTAAGCCAATTCCAGCGGTCGTTCTTCCTGCAACCGTTGTAGCACGGGCTGCCTTAGCCTCGGATCAGCCGCTTGGCGAGCCGAGGCTAGGCAATTTGGCGGATTGCGTGAAAGGGCCGGACGAGGAAGGCGGCCTTACTGGCGGTAGGCCTTGGAGTTGAAGTAGTCCTGAACGCCGGCGAGGATGGCTTCGGCGGCCTTCTGCTGGTAGGCGGCGCTCTTGAGCAGCTTTTCCTCGGTGGGGTTGGTGAGGTAGCCGATCTCGACCAGGCATGCGGGCATCTTGTTGTACTTCACGACCACGAAGTTGTTGCGGCGGACGCCCCGGTCGGGCCGGCCGAGCTTGGCGACCAGG
>JAKFCT010000037.1:0-54512 GCA_036676495.1 Candidatus Sericytochromatia bacterium | reverse complement strand
CGCGCGGCGGGCCTTGATCACGCGCCGGCCGTTCTTGGTGCTCATGCGGACGAGGAAGCCGTGGGTCTTCGCGCGCTTGCGCTTCTTGCCGCCGTGACGGAACGTCAATGCTTGCTGAGCCATGTTGGGTTCACCTCCCTGTGGCCGCCCCAGGGGGGCGTCTAATTGTTGAAATCAGGCGACGGGGCAGAATCCGGCCCAGTCAAGATCCGAAAGCTTAGCATGGATTTTACCTGGTTTCAATCGCTCCCTCGCTGGATCAGAAAACTTTACAGGATGCGATCCGAAAAACGCGGGAGATAACCCTAGCTTGAAGGGCGTTTCGGAGGTAGACTGATCGATCCCAGGGGGTTTCCTGCCTTGCTTTCGCAGCCGCGGGCCTCCCCTAGCCGATTTGCGATCGCCAACCCCTTCCGAGGCGCCCGTCGCCGACCTTTTAGACTGGCAAGCGGCTGCAACCCGTGTTCCCGCCTCGTGAGAAGCGTGGAAGTCGCCCCGTGATCCGAGGAGTTCCCATGCAAGCCGAAGACCTCTGGCAGCGTACGAAGACCATCCTCCGCACCCGGATGAGTCCGCCCTCCTTCGAGACCTGGGTGAAGCCCTCCCGCGCGATCGCGATCGATCCGGGAGATCAGACCCTCACCGTCGAGACCCCCAACGAGTTCGCCCGCGACTGGATCACCAAGAACCTCCCGGACGTCCACCATGCCCTCAACGAGGCCGGCGGAGCGGGCCTGCGCGTCGCGCTGCGAACCGCCAGCGCCGAAACGCGCAGCGCCGAACTGCAGGCCGCCGGGACCCGCCGGGACACCCCCGACGGCCCGGCCGGCTACGCGACGGCCCCCATCCCCTCCGGCCCGCCGCCCAGCCCCACCTACGGGATCCTCAACCCCAAGTACACCTTCGAGACCTTCGTGGTCGGCAACCACAGCCGCTTCGCCCATGCCGCGGCGATCGCCGTCGCCGAGAACCCCGCCAAGGCCTACAACCCCCTCTTCATCTACGGCGGCGTCGGCCTCGGCAAGACCCACCTCATGCATGCCATCGGCCATCACATGCTCGCCCGCAACCCCCATACCAAGGTCGCCTACCTGTCGAGCGAGAAGTTCACCAACGAGCTGATCAACTCCATCAAGGAAGACCGCATGCCCGAGTTCCGGACCCGCTACCGGAACATCGATCTCCTCTTGATCGACGATATCCAGTTCATCGAGGGCAAGGGCCGGACCGAAGAGGAGTTCTTCCACACCTTCAACGCCCTCTACGAGGCCGGCAAGCAGATCGTGCTCTCGAGCGATCGCCCCCCCAAGGATCTCAAGGCCCTCGAAGACCGCCTGCGCAGCCGCTTCGAGTGGGGCCTGCTTTCCGACATCCAGACCCCCGACCTCGAGACCCGCATGGCCATTCTCAAGAAGAAGGCCGACTCCGACATGCTCGACGTCGACGACCAGGTGATCGCCTACATCGCGACCGCCTACCAGAACAACGTCCGCGAGCTCGAAGGAGCCTTCATCCGCGTCATGGCCTACGCCTCCCTCACGGGAGTCACGCCCACGGTCGATCTCGCCATGCAGGTCCTGGGCGTCGCCCAGCGCAAGCCCGTCACCATCGCCCGGATCCGCGAGATCGTCGGCGACCACTTCCACCTCTCGGAAGCCGAGCTGGTCGGCCAGCGCCGCACCAAGGAAGTCTCCTGGGCCCGCCAGATCGCCATGTACCTCTCGCGCGAGCTCACCGACTCCTCCCTGCCCACCATCGGCGCCGAGTTCGGAGGCCGCGACCACACCACGGTCCTTCACGCCTGGGACAAGGTCCACAAGCTCCTGGCCACCGATACCGCGCTCGCCGGTCTCCTCCAGCAGCTGACCCACCAGATCAAGGGCTAGCGCAAGGCCCCTCCGCGTCCACTGACTGGACAAGCGACCCCGCTCACAGGTGACCTGTGAGCGGGGTCGCTTGCTCGTTTTACCCCGCCTGCGTATCCTGGAGGAAGTCTCGTCCAAGCCCCGCGATCCCGCCCCCGGAGGCCCGCTCGCGCAACCGAAAGGATCGGCCATGAAGCCCCTCACGAAGCCGCCTCTCCTCCAGATCCTCGTCCTCTCCGGTCTCGGCGCCGCGGTGCTCGCCGGCGGCTGCTCGATCCCCCTCGGCGGGACCGGCGTCTCCTCCCAGTCCCAGACCGAATCCCTCAAGGAAAGCCTCTCCTCCCTCAAGGACACCGTGAAAGCCCTCGGCCAGACCGCCGACTCCGGCCTGAAGACCGTCAGCGCCTTCAACGCCGCCCACGCCTACCGGATCCTGGGCACGGCGACCCGCGGAGACTACACCCTTACCTATGACGACGACCGGCAGATCTCCCGCATGGTCGGTCCCGCCACGGATCTGAGCTTCGCCTTCACCGGCCGGGGCCAGGCCCGCCGCCAAGCCACGATCTCCCTGGCGCAGCTTCCCGACGGCACCACGGGATCCGTCACGCTCGAGGTCGCCGCCCCCTCCTGGAACAAGCCCCTTTCCATGGGAGGAGAGCCCTACGAGTTCGCCTTCAACCAGCAGCCCGACGGAGACATCGACGAGGCCTCCCTGCACCTCGCCCTCAAGCCCCAGGGCAAGGCCTCCGAGGCCCTGGACGTGACCGTCGGCGCCAAGCACTTCCAGCCCTTCGAGTACCCCATGGGCGAGCTCTACGACGAGACCGACGCCTACCGGCTCCTCGCCACCCAGGTGCAGCGGATCCCCACGGAGATCTTCTGGAAGGGCTCGCTTCCCCGGATGACCTTCGATCAGAAGGTCACGATCCAGAAGGGCGGATCCGACCTGATCACCGTCACCTGGTCGGGCCCCATCAGTCTCGAGACCCCGAAGCACGGCCGCCAGGACTGGCAGGTCCACGTCTCCGCCCAGGGGGGCATCGCCAAGCCCGTCCCGGACGTCGTGACCGTCGCGCTCACGAACACGACCCAGCAGTTCACCTTCAATGGCAAGCTGCTTCCCGTCGACGAGCGGCACACCAGCTTCAATGGCCAGTTCGTCTCGACGCTGGACCAGCGGCAGCTGGCCTCGGTCAGCTTCGATTCCCGCAAGGGGGAGAAGGCCCCCACGATCACCTACGCCGACGGCTCCTCGGAGCTCCTGGGTCTCTAGCGCCTCGCGCGGTCGATTTTTTCCCCTTCCCGCTCCCGGGAGGGGGAAAATTTTTTTTCAGCTGGGGAAAAGTGAGGTCGATCACCTGTTCGATTTCCTGGGGATAACCCTGTGGACAACTTGGGGACAGGGAGGGGAAGAACCGAATGTCAAGGGGTTGCCCGGCAAGATCCCAAATTAAAACCTCTGTTCGATATAGGCCTCTAAGGCGCATGCCTAGGTGATTCCAGCCTTTTTTAAACAAGTATTAAACGGCGCCGGAGTTATCCCTCCCCTCCCGGGGAGCTTGTGGACAATTCATCCCCATGCTGTGGATAACCCGCACGGCCGGGGAGCGGAAAAGTTGTGGATAACTCGGCATGAGGAGGGGAAAGCATGTGGACGGATCGGCGATCTCCAGCGCGCCTTGTGGATAACTCTGTGGAAAGGCGCGCAGTTATCCACCGCCCCTCCGGGGCATGATCGCCCGCCGCTCCAGCGGTTCAGGGTCCTTGGGGATAACTCGCTCCATGGAGAAATGTTGACATCTGCTCCAAACGGAGGCGCCACGCGGGTTTGGAGGCTTCGACGCGGTTGTGCACAACCCGGTGGATAACCGGGAGCAAAACCTGTGGACAAGGAGGGGATGAAAAAAATCCCTCCCGAACTGTGGATAACTCCGCCTGGTTATCCCCAGGCTTATCGACTCCTGGAATCCGCCTCGTCACGCGATCATGGGCAGTTATCCCCATGATCCACTCCCCCTACTATTACGGGATCAAGATCTTTCTCCCCGAGATCCCCCGTTAAGGAGAAAAAAGGGAGCATCCGAAAGGCCCGGGGATCTTCTCCGAGGGTAGCCTGAAAGGCAGTTGCGATCGGTCCTGAAGGCCTGCTAGAATAACTCGATGGCAAGCGGCTCATGCGGCCCGACTCACCGTCCCGTCCCGGAAACTCCCCGGAAAGTGATCCGGAAAATTGCCCTCGTCACGGTCCGACTCGCAGCAGTCGAACAAGCGTTCGCGGTACATCCGCTCGAATAGGAGAAGCCCTCGATGGAATTCACCTGTGCCCGGGAAGAGCTCTCGAAAGGGATCCAGGCCGTCCAGCGCGTCGTCGCCAACCGCGGTCCCCTGCCGATTCTGAGCAACGTCCTCATCGCGACCGACGGCGATCGCCTCCGCATCACGGCGACCGACCTCGAGGTCGGCATCGAGGCCACCGTTCCGGCCACCGTGAAAGCCTCGGGAGCCGTGACGATCGCCGCCCGTCAGCTGGCGGAGATCATCAACAAGCTTCCCAACGCCGACGTGGCGCTTTCGGTCGGGGATGCCGGATCCCGGGCCACGGTGCAGTGCGAGCGCTCGCGCTTCGTCCTTCCGGGCCTGCCTTCCGACGAGTTCCCCAAGCTGCCCCAGCTGGCCTCCAACGCGACCAGCCTCAAGCTCGCGTCGGCCGAACTGCTCAAGGGCATCCGTCAGACCGGCTTCGCCGCCGCCAAGGACGACAAGTCGGTCATCAGCGGCATCTTCCTCCAGGTCAAGGACGGCCACCTCGAGGTGGTTGCCACCGACGGCTACCGCCTCGCCTGGCGCCGCTGGGCGGTCGATTCCGAGGGCAGCCTCGCGGTGATCGTCCCGGCCCGCGCCATGAACGAGCTCGCCCGCCTGCTGGGCTCCAGCGAGGACGACTCCCTGGTCGTCGCCAACGCCCAGAACCAGATCCTCTTCACCCTGGGCGATCGCTTCATGACCAGCCGCCTCATCGACGGCACCTTCCCCAACTACGGCCAGATCATCCCGGCGTCGTTCTCCTGCCAGGTCCTGGTCGACCGCGCCCTCCTGCAGAGCGCCGTCGAGCGCGTCTCGATCATGGCCTCCGAGCGGGAAGCCAAGGTCGTCAAGCTCACCTTCACCGACGGCGATCTGCACCTCCAGGCCAACGCCATCGACCTGGGAGAGGGCGACGAGCACCTTCCCATCGAGTACGTGGGCGAGACGATGACCATCGCCTTCAACGCCACCTACCTGCTCGACGCCCTCAAGGCCCTGGAAGGCGAGACCGCGACCATCAAGCTCAACGGCTCCCTGATGCCCGCGCTGGTGCAGAGCGTCGACGACGAGACCTACTCCTGCCTGCTGATGCCCATCCGCAGCTAGCGCCTCACGCCCCGATCACGCCGAGCGCCCGTCACGCGACGGGCGCTCGGCTTTGTGACGTTCGGGCGTCGCGCGATCATGGAATTTCTTTGGAGAACGCTCCCTAGCTTGCAGGAACGTTTCGCCCTACGATCCCTCCTGGAACTGGTTGTGTGTCAGGAGGGCAGGCCATGGCGGGGAAGCCATGGACGGCGAGCCATGAAAGGCAAGCCATGTAGGAGGGCAAACCATGGACGAGTCGCGTTCCCCCGTTCGGCCCCTAGCCTCGGGCCCGCTCCTCGCTCCGGGGGAGGCCGCGGGGGTTCTTCCGCTCAGCCTGGGGCCTGGGACGCCGATGCGCGAGGAAGCGAAGCGCCCGCCACTCGGTCCAAAGGGCTTGTAGACGCGTTCAGTGCTGGCTGTCGCGCATGAGCTTCCCGGAGACCTTGGCGACCAGCTGCCGGGGAAGGAAGGGCAGCGAGCGGGCCATGAGGGCGTTCAGGACACCGGGGATCCGCACGACCTCGCGCGTGCCCAAGGCCTGCATGCAGGCCTCGACGACGTCATGGGCATCCATGAAGGCGGCGTCCGCGTACTTGACTCCCCCCAGCTGGAGCCCCGCGCTCTCCATGAACCCCGTGCGCGTGGGGCCGGGGCAGAGCGCCACCACCTTGATGCCGTATTCCTTCACTTCCTCGGCGAGTCCCTCGGTCAGCGAGAGCACGTAGGCCTTGGAGGCCGCGTAGGCCGCGAAGTACGGGATCGGCTGGAAGGCGGCGGTGGAGGCGATGTTGACGATCGTGCCGGAGCGGCGCGCGATCATGTCCGGCAGGAAGATCCGCGTCAGCATGGTCAGGACCGTGACGTTCACCGTCAGCATGCGCTCCAGGGCCGCGGGATCCATCTCGGCGTGGGCGCCGTGGATGCCGAAGCCCGCGTTGTTGATCAGCCCGTCGACTTGCAGACCCCGCGCCTGGACCTCGTCGTAGAGGCGCGGGGCGGCGCCGGGGAGGGAGAGATCGGCGGGGATGACGTGGACCGTGACGCCATGGGCGCGGGTCAGATGCTCGGCGAGGGTCGCGAGTTCGGTTTCTCGGCGGGCGACCACGATGAGATCGTGGCGCTCCCGGGCGAAGCGCTCGGCGAACACTTTTCCGATACCGCTCGAGGCACCGGTGATCAGGGTGGTGGGCGCCATCGGATTCTCCCTTCATGCGTCCATAAGGAGGCGGTCAAGAATCTTGAGCAAGCGAGTCTCTATTATTGCGCTCGCCTTCAAAAAACGCAATCTCGCGCGTCCCATGCCGGAGGCGCGGATCGGGCCCATAGGCCCTCCGGCCGGAAGGCGACGGGCTCTGGAAGGTGCCGGAGGGCTGTGAGATAATCATGAGGTGTTTCTACGTTCGCTAAACCTCAGCAACTTCCGATCCTACGCGGAACTCGACGTGCAGTTCCATCGCCAATCGGTGATCTTCCTCGGGGATAACGCCCAGGGGAAGACCAACTTGTTGGAGGCGATCGCGATCCTGGCCACGGGCCAGTCGCCCTTCGCCGCGAAGGAGGCGGAGCTGATCCGCTGGAACACCGAGCAGGCCATCATCCGGAGCGAGGTGGAGCGCGAGCTGGGGACGACGGCCGTGGATCTGCTCTTCCGCGCCGGCGGCCGGCGGGCCATCCGGATCAACGGGATCTACCAGCGCCGCTTCGCGGACCTGCTGGGGACGGTCATGATCGTGCTCTTCTCGGGGGAGGATCTCCAGCTCGTGAAGGGCTCGCCCGCGCATCGGCGGCGCTACATGGACGGCATCTTGGTCCAGCTCTCTCCGACCTATTACCAGGCCCACCAGAACTACCAGCGGGTGCTCTTGCAGCGCAACAACGCGCTGCGGGCGATCTCCGAGGGAGTTTCCCCGGAGAGCCTGGAGATCTGGGACATGCAGCTGGCACGCTACGGCGCCGAGATCTGGCGCAAGCGGCGCGCGCTGGTGGAGGCGCTCGCGGAGCGGGCGCGCTTCTGGCATGCGGAGATCTCCTCCGGGCACGAGACCCTCTCGATGCGGCTCTTGCCGGCTCTGGAGCGGCTGGAGGGAGAGGACTGGGAGCGATCGCTGCTCATGCAGCTGCAGGAAGGCAGGGGCAAGGAGATCGCGCGGGGGCAGACCCTGGCCGGCCCGCACCGGGACGATTTGGACCTGGCGATCGACGGGCATGAGGCGAAGGCCTTCGCCTCTCAGGGCCAGCAGCGGACGGTGGTCCTGGCCTTGAAGCTCGCCGAGCTCGACGTCTTTCGCCAGGAGTCCGGCGAGTCGCCGTTGCTCTTGTTGGACGACGTCCTGGCCGAGCTGGACATCCGCCGCCAGAACGCGCTTCTGGCGGCCATCGGGGGGGAGGTTCAGACCTTCGTGACCTCGACGCACCTCAGCGATTTCACCGCCGACTGGATCGACGCCGCCGAGATCTTCTCGGTGCATCGGGGATCGGTGAGGCCGTTCTCCAAGGCCTTCTAATCTTCCCTATCTTGCCCCCCCTCGATGGGGGGGCGGGGCGAAGCCCCGGGGGGTGTTAGCCGGCGCAGCCATGGCGTTCCTTGTCGAATGCGTGAGCTTATTCCTGGCCCTGTAGCGTTTCTCGGATGCGTGTTAAGACACCTTCGGTATTCTGAAGCACGTCATGATTCCAGAATCTCAGCACGCGGTAGCCTTGTTCCTGGAGCCAGGAATCCCTCTGCATATCCTGGGTATTTCCGGCATGCTGCCCACCATCCACTTCGATGATGAGACCGTTCTCCAGGGATGCAAAGTCCACGATGTAGCGACCAAGGGGGACCTGGCGCCGGAATTTGCACCCCAGGTTCTCGCGTTGAAGGAAGTACCAGAGCTTTTGCTCGGCATCGGTCATGGTGTTTCGTAACTTGGTGGTGTTTCGGCTGGTTCTTTGATGAAAGCGCAAGGGAGGCCTCCTTTCATAAGGAACCTGGGAGCAGTAACACCCCCCTCGGCTTCGCCGGTCCCCCCATCGAGGGGGGACATTTAGCGGACGATCAGATCCAGGCGGCCTTCGTCGGCGTCCAGCAGCTGGAACCAGGTCTTGATCCGATCCGCCTGCTCCGGCGGCACGACCTGCTTCACGTGCACCATGAAGGCCTTGACCGACTCGGCGCTCGACGGGGCGAGCGAGGCGAACTTCCGGTTGTATTCCTTGATGGCGTTGGGGGTCTTGATCTTGGTCCGCATGCTGAACCAGGTCACGACCTCCTGGTCGGATCCGGCGGCGCGGACGGCCTTGGCGAACTCGTCGGCGCTGAGGCCGTGCTGGGTGAAGAAGAAGGCGTCCAGGCTGCCGGGCTTGCCGTAGGTGTAGCTTCCCAGTTTCTCGCTGAGGTGGGCGCGGGCCTTGTCGATGAGGCGGGGCAGGAAGACGTAGCCGTTGAGCATCTCGAAGGGGCTGCGGGGAGGAGCCGTCGTCAGGTCGATGACGTTTCCTTCTTCTTTAGCCGCGGGCTTGGCCTTGGCGAGTTCCTGCTTGGCTTTGAACGGGTTGGGCTTCTTCAGCATGTGGGCATCACCTCCGGGAGCATTCTACCCGGAGGCGCGGGGGGATTACCTTTCCGCGTCTCCGAGGCATGCCCGGCGGGCGATCGCCAGGATGCTGACTCCCTGGGAGGCTCGCTCGACGCGCTCTAGGTTCGATAGGCCCTCGATCCATGGGGCGGGGATGGCGTCGGGGCCCAGGTAGGCCCCGGAGAGGGCGCCGACCATGGAGGCGAGGGTATCGGTGCGGCCGCCGGCGGCGGCGGCGGCCATGACGGCGGAGGGCAGGTCGTCCCGGTGCTGGAGGAAGAGGGAAAGCGCGGCGGGGACGGCTTCCGTGGCGGCTTCCGCGACGTCCCGGGGGTTCCTGGGCAGCGAGCGCAGGGCCTGGGCGAAGGCCGGGGAGTGGGGCAGGGTGGCGTCGACGAGGGTCTCGAGGAAGGAGTCGCGGGAGAAGGGGCGCTGGTGCGTGCGGACGAGGAAGGCGACGGCTTCGGCCATGCCCAGGGCGGCGGCGGTGGCGTCCGGGTGGTCGTGGGTGAGGGCGGACTGGAGGAGGGCGTCGCTTTGGCGGGCGGGGGCTTCGAGGGCGAAGATCAGGCCGACGGGGGCGACGCGCATGGCGGAGCCGCAGCCGTCTGAGGGGCTGGCGCTCTTGAGGAAGGAGACGCCGTTGGCGAGCTTCATGAGGGCCTGGTGGCAGGCTTTGTCGGGCCCCAGCTCCCAGTAGGGGCCGTCCTGGTACCAGCGGACCCAGGTGCGGATGAGGGTGGGGAGGCGGAGCAGGCCGGCTTCGAGCATGTAGGCTTCGGCGAGGCCGAGGGTCATCTCGGTGTCGTCGGTGGGCAGGCCGGGGGGATGGTCGGGAAGGGCGCCGAGGGCGTGTCCGGGCTGGTACTGGGAGAGTCCGAGGGGGAAGGCCTGGGCAATCTGGGCATGGGACATGCCGCTGACGGCGGCGCCGAGGGCGTCTCCGCAGGCGAGGGCGAGCATGGATCCGGTGACGGATGAGGGTTGCCAGGTCGTCATGACTTTAGTGTAAGGGGTTTCTTGATAAGGGAGAAGCTTTTCGTCGAGAGTTTCCTATTTCGCTGGGCAGGCTCCCCGTACGCTGGGGGTGACGATCGCTTCCGCATGTAAGGAGGAGCCCCCCCATGAATGCACCGAGGAATGCACCGGCCGGAATCGCACTAAACGGGGATTGGGACGCCGGATACGCCATCCATGCCTACAACCAGCCGGACGGGGCTCGTACGCTCTTGGGGGAGGCGATTTACCGCTACCAGTACCGCAAGCAGTGGTACCTGGTGGACTCGTTGGCGCGCTGGGCGCAGGCGTTCATCACGGCGACTCCCGCGGTGAAGAACGTCGATCTCTTGATCCCGGTGCCGTCGAGCCGGGTGCTGTCGGATTACGATCCGAGCTCGCTGCTGGTGGACTGGATCAGCCAGCTGACCAACATTCCGCGGGCGATCGGGATTCTCAACCGCTACGGCTTGATCTCGGAGTACTCGGAGCGGGGGCTGGACTTCGCGCGGGGGGGCATGACGGTCGTGAGCCCGGATGCGATCAAGGACAAGAACGTGCTCTTGATCGACGGCATCTACTGCTCGGGCTCGACGCTTCAGGCGGCCTCGAAGGCGCTTCGCAAAGCGGGATGCAAGTCGATCGCGGCCTTGGTCTACACCAAGATCGACCGGCAATCGCTGGATTCGTACGGGTTCGCCCAGTACGACCAGGGAGGCGAGTAGCCGGAGGGGGCCGAGACGGGGATGGCCTCGCGCCCGGTTCTCGAGGTCCAGCACTTACGCAAGGCCTTCGGCGAGTTCCTCGCCGTCGATGACGTCAGCTTCACCCTCGATCGCGGCGAGATCCTGGGCTTGCTGGGCCCCAACGGGGCCGGCAAGACCACCACCCTCCAGATGCTCCTGGGCCTCATCACGCCCACCGCCGGCACGATCCGGATCTTCGGCATGGCCTTCGCCCCCCACCGCGAGGCCATCCTCCAGCGCGTCAACTTCTCCTCGACCTACGTCTCCTTGCCCTACACCCTGAGCGTCCGCGAAAACCTCGACGTCTTCGCCCGCCTCTACGGAGTCAACCCCCGCGTCTCCCGCGTCGACGCCGTCATGGAGCTGCTCAACCTCCAGGACCTCGCCAACCGCCCGACCAAACAGCTCTCCTCGGGGCAGCTCACCCGCCTCCACCTCGCCAAGGCCCTCCTCAACGACCCCGAGCTGCTCTTCCTCGACGAGCCCACCGCCAGCCTCGACCCCGACACCGCCGACCAGATCCGCCAACTCCTCAAGCGCCTTCGAGCCGAACGCCAGCTCTCGATCCTTTACACCTCCCATAACATGGCCGAGATGCAAGAGATGTCCGACCGCGTCGTCTTCCTCAGCCGCGGCCGCGTTCTCGCCATCGGCACTCCCGATGAGCTGATCGCCCGCTTCCAGGCCGAGGACCTCGAGGAGCTCTTCCTCAAGATCGCCCGCGGCCACCTGGAAGGCTAGCCCCCATGAAAGCGCATCGCGTCCTCGCCCTCATCACCCGCCACCTCTACACCTACCGGCGCAGCCCCATGCGCCTGATGGAGCTGATCTACTGGCCGCTGCTCGATCTCCTGGTCTGGGGCTTCGTCTCGGTCTACCTCCAGCGATTCGGAACCTCCGTCCCCAACTTCGTCGCCTTCTTCATCGGGGCCTTGATCCTCTGGGACATCCTCTTCCGCGCGCAGCAGGGCATCTCGGTCACCTACCTCGAGGAGGTCTGGAGCCGCAACCTCATGAACCTCTTCGTGAGCCCCCTGACCGTCGCCGAGTTCCTGCTCGCCACCGTGATCATCAGCCTCGGCAAGCTCACCGTGGCCGCCTTCACCATGGCCGGGCTCGCCATCATCTTCTACCAGTTCAACATCCTGTCGCTGGGAGCCAACCTCTTTCCCTTCGTCGCGAACTTGCTCTTGTTCGGCTGGTCTCTGGGAGTCTTCACCACGGCCCTGGTGCTTCGCTTCGGCCAAGCAGCCGAAAGCCTGGCCTGGGTCCTGGCCTTCCTCTTCCAGCCCTTTTCGGCGGTCTTCTATCCCGTCTCGGTGCTGCCGCCCTGGATGCAGGCGATCGCCAAGCTCATCCCCTCCTCCCATGTCTTCGAGGGCATGCGCGCCGTGATCGGCGGCCACGGCCTTTCAACGGCCCATCTCGCCTGGGCGACGGGCCTCAATCTGGTCTATGTTCTCGGATCGGTGGGGTTCTTCTACGCGACCTTCGCCCAGGTGAAGCAGCGGGGCCTCTTGAGCAAGGTGGGAGAATAAGCAGGTTTTGGAGGCTAAGCGGGTTTTGGAGGCTAAGCGGGTTAGTTGAAGACCGACTGCCAGAGCGACTTGGCGGACGTCGTGAGGTCTTTCGTCAGGTTGCTGACGGTTTCCGCCACCTTCTGCCCCAGGCCCTTCACCTTGTCCGTGACGGCGTCCACGACCGGCTCGGCCTTCGATAGCATGGCCTTGCCGATCCCGCCTTCCTGGAAGAAGACCTCCGGCATGATCGGGTCGAACGCCACCCGGCCGTAGCGCATCGTCAGCATGCGCGCCGTGAACGCGTCGGTGCCGGGCTCTAGCTGCTTGGCGTTGGTCACGTTCCCCTGGAAGGTGTCCCAGGTGAGCGCATGCGGGATGGCCTTGCCGTCCATGAGGGCCTGACCGTCCCCTTGGATCTGCAATCCCTTCGTCGGGATGGGCTGGTTCTTGCCCAGCGGAGCGACCGCGTGGCTGCCGAGCTGGACCTCGAGGACGGGTTTGCCCTGCGCGTCCTTCTTGATGTCGTCCCAGGGCGTCAGGATGCCTCCGTGATGCCAGGAGCTGTAGACGAACTCGGGCTTGAGCTCGCCCTTCTCGTCCGGCTTGAGGTAGACCTGCGCGTGGCTCCAGTCCTTGCCGTGGTAGTGGCCCGCCTTGTTGGTGGCGAAGTAGAAGCTGTAGGTGAGGACCGTGTACTCGCCCTTCTCGGAGACCGCAAAGCCGCCGTTGAGGGCTTGCTTGCCGCCGATCACGCCGTCCCGGTAGCTGCCGCCCGTGCCGTTGGCTTCCTTGGGGGCGTCGTTGTTCACGTCGGCATCGCCGTCGAAGGACGGCGAGACCGGAAGCGCATCCTCGCCTTGCTCGAAGACGAAGCGCGGCATGTAGGTGAAGGGGTCCCAGTTGACGGGTTTTTCCGGCGTGCTGGCCGGGTGGGGCACGTCCGCGATCTGGGGGGCGCCGTCCTTGTCGAAGGTGATGCCGGTCGAGAGCTTCACGTCGGAGAGGGCGCGGAACTCCGAAAGGCGGGACTTGTTGTCCATGATCCCGAGCGCGATCCCGGGCCCGTTGAGGATCTCCGGCATCTCCATGGCGACGCGCAGCTGATCGAGCTTGGGCTTGAAGATCCGGGACTCGGCGACCCGCAGCTCACCCGTCTTGATCGCAGGTTGCGTGGAGTTGGGCTGCGTGGGCTTGGGAAGCCAATCGCCGACGTTCGAGATGCGCATGGGAGCCCTCCGGGAAGGAAGCGAGAGATTGCTCTTGATCCCATACCCGGCAAACCGCCTGGCGAATCGCTTCTAGAGGGGGCGGGCGATCCGGCTTCCATGCCGGCGGCCCGTGAAAGGGGCCACGTCCTTGGGGTAAGATAGGAATCGCCTTCGTCATTTCGGCGTGGCCTCGTCTGAGCAAACACAGCGTGCTGACGACTCGCTGATGGAAAGGATCACGGATGAAAAAGCCGACCGCATGGATCATGGCCGCGCTCGTGGCCGCCGCGGGAACCACCGCGTACCTCACCTTCTCGGGCAATCCGCTCTCGCAGGGCGAGGCGGCCTTCGCGGCGACCGGTCCCAGCGCCCCGGACTTCACCCTTCCCACTTTGGCGGGGGGCTCGTCGCTGAAGCTCTCGGATTACAAGGGCAAGGTCGTCCTCGTGAACTTCTGGGCGACCTGGTGCCCGCCGTGCCGGGAGGAGATTCCCGACTTTATCAAGGTCCGCAACTCCCTGAACGCCAAGGGCTTCGAGATCATCGGCATCGCGATGGACGAGGGCGGCGCGAAGGTGGTGGCTCCGTTCGCCAAGGAGTACGGCATCTCGTATCCCCTGGTCCTGGGCAACCGGGACGTGACCAAGAGCTACGGGGGAATCCGCGGGATTCCGACCTCCTTCCTGATTGACCGGGACGGCCGGATCTCCCAGAAGTGGGTCGGCATGATCAGCGAGGAAACCCTGGAGAAGGCCGTCAAGGCCGTCCTCTAAATAGACGCCGCCAACGCGGAGGCCTTCGGTGGAACAGCCACCGAGGGCCTTCGTTTTTGCGAGCCTTCGCCCGGATCGCCGGGGGCTTGACGGAAGGGGGACGGCCCTCTAATATACCCCTAGGGGGTATATGGCCTCCCACTGCATGCGGGGCATGTCGACCCGCAGATCGGCCTCGGCTCGACGTGAAGGCGTTTCGGCGGTCCTGGACCGCAAAGGAGAGTCAGATGTTTGGATTGGGTCCTCAGGTTGCCCAGGTTTCGTCGCTGGAAGTGGCCGAGCTGCTCGGCAAGTCGGAAGCGCCGGTGATCGTCGACGTGCGCGAGCCGGACGAGTATGCCGAGGGGCATATCCCGGGGTCGCGCCTCATCCCCTTGGGCACGCTGCCGGGACGGATGGCGGAGATTCCCTCGGAGGGCGAGGTCATCGTGGTCTGCCGCAGCGGGGGCCGGAGCACGGCGGCATGCCAGCAGCTGCAGGCCGCCGGCTACCGCGTGAAGAACCTGACGGGCGGCATGATCGGCTGGCGGGGCCCCGTCGAGCGCTAGGCACGGCCAAGGTCAGGGGGTATACTTCGGAAAGGAGGGCCACCCTGATGAGCGAAAAAATTCTCCAGAACCTGCGCCGGATCGAGGGACAGGTCAAGGGTTTGCAGCGCATGATCACCGAAGAGCGGCAGTGCGATGAGATCCTGACGCAGATCATGGCCGCGAAGGCCGCCTTGGATCGGGTGACCAGCGATCTGGTCGAGTCTCAGATGGAGCACTGCTTCACCAAGCTTCCTCCCGAAGAGATCAAGACGCAGATGACCAAGACCATCCAGCTGCTCTGCAAGCGCTAGAGGATGATTCCGGGGCCGTCTCACGACCGTGAGACGGCCCCTTCTTTTCTGGCTGCCCCCTGTTCCGGCTTGCCCATCTAGCGATCAGTAGGGAGCGTCCCCCGGCTTGCCTCCCTTGGGCCAATCGAGCTGCTTGCCGGCATAGTCCGGCCGCTCATGCGAGAGGACGAAGGCCGCGACGTCGTAAGCCTCCTCGTTGCTGAGGCTTCCGCCCTGGCCGAGCGGCATGTTCCACTTGATGAACGCCGCCGCCGTGTTCAAGCGGGCCATGCCGGCCCCCAGGTTGAAGGACTCCGCTCCCCAGAGCGGAGGGAAAGCGCCCATGCCCTGCCCATCCTGGCCGTGGCACTGCGCGCAAGAGCGGGCGTAGAGCGTTTTTCCGGCTTCCGGGTCGGGCTTCCGGCGGGACTTGATCCGGGGAATCCCGCTTCCCTCCGGCTGCTTGCCGACAGGCACGCCCTCCGAGAGCCAGGCCATGTAGGCGACCATGGCGCGCATGTCGCGGGAGTCCCTGGAGAGCGGCTTGCCGTCGAGGCTGCGCTGGAAGCAATCGTTGATGCGATCCTCGAGGGTGTCGACCCGCGCGTTGCGGGCGCGGTACTGCGGAAAGGCGGCATAGACGCCCACGAAGGGAGCCGCCTTGGGTTTCCGGCCCGCCTCCAGGTGGCAGCTCGTACAGCTCAGCGCGTTGCCGACGTGCTCGGGGAGGTGGGCTCGGGTCGCTTTCACCAGCTGCATGCCGTGGCGGATTTCCTCGCCGCGCGCATCCTGGGGAATGTTTGCCTCGGACGGAGGCGAGAAGGGGACGCCGGTCGAAGGCTCGGCATCCGGCCGGCAGGCGGCGAGCAGGAAGAGGACCGGGACGAGGAAGGGCCAGCGCATTCGGGACTCCTTTCCGAGGTCGCCCCGGTGGCCGCCCCAGACGGTCCGCAGGCACTCTACTGGATGTTCAGGATCCGGATGATCGCGTAGCTGGTCGCGGCCAGCATGCCAAAGCCTGCGAGCCCCGCGTAGATCACGCGCATGCCGGCCTTGCGGATCATCCCCAGCTGGGTGTTGAGCCCCATGGCCGCCATGGCCATGACCATCAAAAAGACGGAAGCGTTGGAGAGCCAGGTCTTGGCGTCGCCAGGGATCAGGCCGATCGACCCGATCACGCCAACGGCCAGGAAACCGATCACGAACCAGGGAATGGGAGGCTCCTTCCAAGTGTACGACATCTTCGCTCCCCCTCCACTGATCAGGCCGAGGGCGATCAGGGCAGGAGCGAGCAGCACCACGCGCGTCAGCTTGACGAGGGTGCCCATGTCGCCGGTTTCGTTGCCCCAGGTGAAGGCGGCGGCCATGACCTGGGCCACCTCGTGGAGGGTGGAGCCCGAGAGCACGGCCAGCTGCATGGTCGTCAGCCCCAGGAAGGGGCCTGCGAAGACGTAGAAGAGGACTCCCAGGGTGCCGAGGATGCCCATCAAGGCGACCGCGAGCGTCACCTCGTCCTCGTCGGCCTTGGTGACCGAGGACGCGGCGGCCACCGCGGAGGCTCCGCAGATGGACGTGCCCACGGCCATGAGCATGCCGAGCTTGGCGGGCACTCCGAAGCGCTTGGCGATCGCGTAGATCCCGGCGATGCCCACGGTGATCATCACGATGTCCAGGAAGAGGATCTTGGGGCCCGCCTGGGCGACCAGCCCGAAGTCGAGCCGGGCGCCCATGAGCACGATGCCGAGCCGCAGGAGGGTGCGCGAGGTGAACCTGGTGCCGGGAATCGCCACGGCCGGCAGTCCCGCCGTGGCTCTCCAGAGGATCCCGATCACGAGGGCCACCGTGAGGGCCCCCATGATCTTCAGTCCCGGGAGGGTCGCGAGCCAGTAGCTCGCGACGGCCAAGACGAGAGCCAGGACGGTTCCCGGCAGGCGCTGGAGGGTGACGGAGGGTTTCAGGGTTTGGGTGGCCATGTGGGTTTCCTTTACCGATTGCCGGGAACGCTAGATGAACAGGGAGACGCGCGCTCTGGAGGCCTCGGCGAGGAAGGAGGCGACTCCTCCCAGTTCGACGCCCGCGCGCAGCTCGTCCTGGCGAATGCCCATGACGTCCATGCTCATGTCGCAGGCCACGGTCCGCACGCCCATCTCCTGGGCGAGGGCCATGAGGTCCTCGAGGGAGGCGATCTCCTTCTCCTTCATCATCATGCGGAGCATGGCGGCGCCGGCCCCCATGAAGGCCATCTGGGAGGGATGGAGCTCCTTGGAGCCGGTGGGCGTCATGAGGGCCATCATCCGCTCGAAGAGGTTCTTGCCTTCCAGCGTCCGGCGCTCCTTGAGGGCGTTGAGCCCCCAGAAGGTGAAGAACAAGGTGGTCTCCAGCCCCATGGCAGCCGCCCCGGTCGCGATGATGTGGGCGGCGATCATCTTGTCGAGGTCTCCGGAGAAGACGATGATCGCGGCCTTGTCCTCGGGCAGCTGCTCCTTGATCGCGGAGAGCTCGCGCTCCATGGTGGCCTCGAGGGTGCTCATGCGGCGATCGAGGCCGGCGAGCATGTCCTTGAGGGCGTTCAGATCCGCCGGAGCGGTGGTCATCTCGCTCATCTCCTCCTCCTTATACCCGCTCGACGTAGTGAACGTAGAGCTCGCGGCCATTTTCATTGAGGGTTTCCTGCCCGAGCAGCTTGGCGGTCTTGGCCGTTTTGGCCCAGCCCTGGAAGTCGAGCAAAGAGCCCTTGTCGGTGGCGACGACCTTGAGGATCTCGCCGGCGCTCAGGGTGTCGAGCTCCTTCTTGGCCTTGACGATGGGCATGGGGCACTTCAGGCCCTGGGCGTCGAGGGTCTTGGTTTCGGTGACGTTGGCCATGGGGGTATCCTTTCGATCGATGGGAAGCGTTAACGGTTCTGGCTCGCGGCGCACTCGTTCTTGCCGAGGTCCAGCTCGGAGAGCTCGGCCTCGTCGACGCGGAGGACGGCGAGGTTGACCTGGCGGATGCGGGCGTAGGTCTCGGGGGAGGGGCGCATGTTCCGCTTGATGTAAGCGATGAACTCCTCCTCGCTCTTGGCCTGCATGCCGTCGTTGTGCCGGCGGATCTCGCCGAGCGTGCCGGCGATGGTGAAGTCGTCGCGCATCTCCTGATGGCAGGAGTAATGGGAGGGAAGGACGACGGTTTCGTCGGGCAACCCGGCGAGCTTGATCATGAGGGTGTGGTAGAGCTGCTTGGCCCAGGGCTCGGCCTGGCCTCCGAGGTCAGGACGTCCGACCGAGTGGACGAAGACGGTGTCTCCGGTGAGGAGGAAGGTCTCGTTGACCAGGAGGCTCATGGAGCCGGGGGTATGGCCGGGGGTGGCGATCTTGAGGGCTGCGGCGGATCCCAGGGGGATCATGCCGGGCTGTCCATCGGTGGACAGGTCTCCCTCGAAGCCGCAACTGCCGCTCAGGTGATAGGGGGCGCCGGTGGCCCGGGCGAGGGCGCCGCCGCCGGAGATGTAGTCGGCGTGGACGTGGGTGTCCATGACGTGGCGGATCGTGAGGCCCCGGCGCCCGGCCTCGTCGAGGTAGGGCTGGATGTTGCGGTTGGGGTCGACGATCAGCGCCTCGCCCTTGGAGGCGACGAGGTAGGAAAGCGAGGCCTTGGCGGGGCGGTTGAACTGGACGAGCTGGAGGTCCTCGGTAGGAGGCACGAGGTCCTCGATGGCGTAGAAGTCCTTCCAGTCGCGCATGCCGCCGATCAGGTTGAGGGTGCGGTAGCCGGCGTCGCGCAGCAGCTCGGAGACGAACTCCGAGGATCCGCCCTTGGCGCAGACGACGACGATCTCCTGCTCGCGGGTGAAGGGGAGCTTGGCGAGGGCGGCGTCTTCGTCCTCGATGAAGTCGAAGTAGGGGACGTTGACCTGGGGGACGGCGTGACGGCCTTCGATCGCGCCGAGCTTGAACTCCTCCGCATTGCGGACATCGAGGATCACGATGTCGTCGCCGCGGTTGAGGCGGGCGTAGAGCGAGCGGGCGTCGAGTTCGGTTGAGATCGGGGACATACTGAAAACTCCTTAAAACGGGTGACGGGGTTTCAGGGCAGCGGCTGAGCAAACGCTGCGGGCGCCAGGAGCGGAGGATTCGCTCTCCGTAGTTCCTACGGATCTCGGTTGGCTATTTTTATACCCTAGGGGGGTATGGTAAGTCAACGCTCGCTTCCTGGAGCGCTTTTCGAGGTTGGGCTTGGGCCTCGCCGCTTTTTGGCTTTCTTGGTACCCTGATGCAAAGAGGAGGAGGACCATGAGCAACACGAATTTTTGGGATACCCGCTTCGGCCAGGAGGAGTATGTCTACGGCCGCGAGCCGAACGCCTTCCTGGCGGAGCACCATCTGGTCTTTCCGAAGGGCGCGCGGGTGCTGAGCCTGGGCGAGGGAGAGGGCCGCAACGCGGTCTTCCTCGCGCGGTATGGCTATGACGTGACGGCCGTCGACTCCTCCGAGGAAGGCATGCGCAAGCTCTCGCGCCTGGCCCCCGAACGCGGGGTGCTGGTCTCTCAGCGCCTCGAGGACGTGACGGCTGCGGATCTGGGGACGTCGCGCTGGAACGGGATCGTGAGCATCTTCTGCCACTTGCCTTCCGGCGATCGCCAGGCCCTCTACGCCCGGATCCGGCAGGCCTTGAAGCCGGGCGGCATCTTCCTGAGCGAGCTGTTCACCCCCGCGCAGCTGGAGTACACGAGTGGCGGCCCCAAGGACCCGGACATGCTGGTCACGCGCGACGAGCTGCTCCATGCCTTCGAGGGTTTCGAGATCGTCCTGGCCGAGGAGGAGGTCGTGACCCTCGACGAGGGGCCCTTCCACCAGGGCCTGGGATCGGTCGTTCGTTTCATCGCGCGTCGAAAGGACTAGCCTCTCATGTCAAAGACCAAGTGGATCCTCGTGGCCCTGCTCGCCGTGATTGCGCTGGGGGCCGGGGCAACGTTCTTCTTCTTCCCCGGAAACGCTTCCCGGCAGGCGGGTGGGGCCGCCAACGCGGCCATGGCTCCGGATTTCGCCCTGCCGGCCGTCCGCGGGGAGGGAACGATCTCCCTGTCCGAGTACAAGGGGAACGTGGTGCTGGTCAACTTCTGGGCGACCTGGTGCCCGCCGTGCAAGGAAGAGATTCCGGCCTTCAACCAGGTTCGCAATTCCCTGCACGACCAGGGCTTCGAGATCCTCGGCATCTCGCTGGACGAAGGGGGGCCGGGCGTGGTCGTGCCCTTCGCCCAGGAGTACGCGATTTCCTATCCGCTGATGATGGGAAATCAAGCGGTGACCCAGAGCTACGGAGGCATCCGGGGGATTCCGACCTCGTTCCTGGTGGATCGCGAGGGTCGGATCGTCGAGAAGTACATCGGGCCCATCGATGCCCAGACGTTGACGGAAGCGGTCCGGGCCATCCTGTAACCACGCGCATGAAAAGGGCGAGGGGCCGTGAGGTCCCTCGCCCTTTGTCTCGAGCCTATCGGTCCTACCGGCCGCAGGCGCTAGTGCTCGGCCTGGCCTTGCAGGTGAGCCACCACGTGGTTGAACTCTCCCTCGTCCTCGATGGACATGAGGGTATTGTCTTCCACCCGGAGGATGACGACCGTGCCGGGCTCGGCCGCGGCCTCCTCTCCCGGTGAGAGCAGCGCGTAGGCGCTGGAATGGATTTTCACGACCTGAAGCAGGGTGAAGTCCTGCTTGTTGCCGGCCTCATCGACCAGGGTCACGACCTGAGCCTCCTCGGGATGCGCAGCCACGTCGACCTCCTTCATTCGAAACGAGGACCGGCCACGGCCCTCCTCGAGAGCGTCATGGTAGCGCCCCGCATCCCGGAGGGAATCGCAGGCATTCACGAAGAACCCGTCCCGCTTCAGGACAGATCGATGGATGGCCGATACGGCGGAATCAGTTGGGCACGCCCCAGCGGGTGGTCGGTAGCGAGACGAAGAAGGTCGAACCCTTGCCGGGCCGGCTCGTGAAGCCGAAGAGGCCGCCGGCCGAGTTGACCAGCTTCTTGACGTTGGCGAGGCCGATCCCGGATCCCTCGGTCGAATCCGAGCCCCGGAAGCCCAGCTGACCGATCTTGGGCTGGAGTTCAAGGGGGATGCCCGGCCCGTCGTCGGAGACGTAAAGGGTCGCCCAGCCGTCGGAGAGGGCCACCCAGAGCCGGATCTTGGAGCCGGGAGGCGTGTACTTCTGGGCGTTGTCGAGGAGGTTGCCGAGGATCTGATCGAGCTGGACCTCCGAGATGGTGAGCTGTTCTCCCTTGGGGACCGGCTCGATGTCGAGCGTCTGGCCGTGGCTTGCGAACAAGGGGCCGAACTGCGCCTCGATCTGGGCCAGGGCCGCGTCGAGCTCCGTGGGGATCAGGGCCGGCCGGCCCTGCGAGTTCTTCACCCAGGCCAGCTTCTCCTTGAGGAAGTTCGAAATGAACGAGATCTGGCGGTCGATGGCGGAGACCCCGAGCAGGATTTCGGGACGGTCGGCGCCCACCGACTCGATCTCCTCGTTGATCAGGCTGATGGCCTGGGTGGAGTTGCGGAGGTCATGGACGATCTGACGGATCAGCGCCTCGCGCTCCTTGGCGACCTCTTCGGCCAGGATCCGCTCGGAGTGGGCGGCGGCTTCCTGCTTGATCAGGCGCTGGTTGTCGATGGCGAGGGCCACCAGCTCGGCGACGCCCAGCGAGAGCTCGTTTTCCTCTTCCTGGAGGGGATGACGGGCTCCGTCCCAGAGCAGCACCAGCATGCCGCAGGCCGTGCCTTCGAGCAGGATCGGGACTCCGAGGAAGGAGGCCGACTGGTCGTCCATGCCCAGGATGCTGGCCTCGGAGGGGGTGAGGGGGGACTCTCGGAGATCCTGGATGAACATGGGGCTGCGTTCGAGCAGCACTTCGGAGAGCACGCCCTCTTGAACGGGGGAGGTGAGCCCTTCGCCGCTGGGGAAGTGATGGAGGCTGGTGATGGCGGCCAGTCGGAAGGCGCTGCTTCCCTCGTCGATCAGCAGGATGGCGGCGGTGTCGGGCTGGACGAACTGCCAGGTGACGTCGGCGATCTCCTGCAGGACGGCGGCCAGGTTACGCTCGGAGCGGATGGCCTTGGCCACCTTGAGGAGCACCTCGGTCTTCTGGCGGAGCCGGACTTCCTTCGACATGAAGCGCGAATTGGCCATGGCGATTCCCGTCAGGTCGGCGATCGCCTGGGCCATGGCCCGGTCGTCCTCGGTGAAGATCCGCCTGGCATCCATGCTTCCCGAGGCGAGGTAGCCCAGCAGCTGGCCGCCGCTCCGGACGGGGACGGCGAGGTAGGAGAGGATCCCGGCGACCTCCCGGTAGGCGGGGTCGAAATCCGGATGCTGCCGGGTATCCGGGATCAGCACGGACTCCCCGAGCCGGGCCGCGCGGCCCGTGGCGCTCCGGGCGAGGGCGGGCGGCTCGGCGTAAATGAGCTGCATGAGCGCTTCCATGAGATGCTGCTCGGTGGCGTAGACGGCCTGCGGGAGCAGCCGGGGCTTGCCTTCCTCGATCGAGAACAGCACCGCGCAGTTGCCCAGCACCTCCGTGGCCTTGCGGACCACCTGGGCGATGATGCCCTCGTAGTCGTGGGTGGAGTGGACGATTTGGCTGGTCTCGACCAGAAAGGAGAGCTGGGCTTTTTGAGGCATAAGATCCGATCGGAAGCGCGTTTCCTGGGTCATCGCGGGCGATCCGCGAGGCGTGGCGACGGGGGTCGTTCCGGGGCCATGCAAGATTCCTCCGGGGAGGGGCTTTCGGCCCCAGGCGACAGGCCTTACCATGATAACCCTCAGGCCCCACTCTAGCACAAGGATACCCCATGAGTTTGACTGCCATTTCCCCGCTCGACGGACGTTACCGCACCAAGGTTCAACCCCTGGGTGACTATTTCTCGGAGTTCGCGCTGAACCGCTACCGGGTCATGGTCGAAGTCGAGGTCTTCACGGCCCTCCTGGGGGTGGTCCACCAGGACCTGAACCGCTTCGGCCCCGATGCCTTCGCCCGCCTGCGCAAGCTCTACGAGGAGTTCGACGCGGTCGACGCCGAGGAGATCAAGCAGATCGAGCGCAAGACCAACCACGACATGAAGGCGGTCGAATACTACCTCAAGGAGCGGATCCGCCAGATTCCGGGGCTGGCCTCCGAGGTGGAGCTGGTCCACTTCGGCCTCACCTCCGAGGACGTCTCCAACCTCGCCTACGCGTGCATGCTGCGCGACGCCACCCGCGACGTCATGCTGCCGGCCCTGCTCGACGTGCTGCAGGCCGTGCGCGACCTCGCCGCCCGCAACAAGACCGTCCCGATGCTCTCGCGGACCCACGGCCAGAGCGCCACTCCCACCACGCTCGGCAAGGAGATGGCCGTCTTCGCGCATCGTCTCCTGCCTGAGCTCAGGGCCCTCCATCGCTTCCAGCTGACGGGCAAGCTCAACGGCGCCACCGGCACCTTCGGGGCGCTGGCGATCGCCTATCCCGACGCCGACTGGATCGCCTTCTCCGAGCAAGTGATCCGCCGCCTGGACCTGATCCCCAACCTCGTCACCACCCAGATCGAGCCCCATGACCGCCTGGCGGCTCTTTGCGACCACTTCCGGCGCCTCAACCACGTCCTGCTCGACTTCGATCAGGACATGTGGCGCTACGTCTCGGACGGCTACTTCCGCCAGAAGCCCGTCGCGGGCGAGATCGGCTCCTCGGCCATGCCCCACAAGGTCAACCCCATCGACTTCGAGAACTCCGAGGGCAACCTCGGCCTGGCCAACGCCCTCTTCGTCTTCTTCGGCGAGAAGCTGACCAAGAGCCGCTTGCAGCGCGATCTCTCCGACTCGACCGTCCTGCGCAACCTGGGCGTCGCCTTCGGCCACGCGCTCCTGGCCTACAAGAGCACGGTCCAGGGGATCCGCCGCCTGGATCCGGACGCCGCGCGCATGCGCGCCGATCTCGACGCGCATCCCGAGGTGCTGGCCGAGGCCTACCAGACCGTGCTTCGCTCCAAGGGCTACGCCATGCCTTACGAGGCGCTGTCGGCGCTGACCCGGGGTCAGCAGGTGACCTTGGAGTCCCTGCATGCCTTCGTGCGGGGCCTCGACGTCGATGCCGAGACTCGCGATCGCCTGTTAGCCCTGACTCCGGCCGGGTACATCGGGTTGGCGCCGCAGCTCACCGAGATCGTCCTGACGGATACCGACGAGCTGCTGCTGCACCTGAGGCACGAGCACCCCTAAATCTTCCTCTAATTGTCCCCCCTTGACGGGGGGACGGCCGGCGTAGCCGGCAGGGGGGTGTTACTGCTCCCAGGTTCCTAATAACGAGGAACACCATGGCTTCGCCGGCAAACACCCCCCGGGGCTTCGCCCCGCCCCCCCGTCGAGGGGGGCAAGATAGGGAAGATTAGATGCAAACCCTGATCCTGCTCCTGCTTTCGAACGTCTTCATGACGTTCGCGTGGTACGGGCACCTGAAGTACAAGCACCTGCCGCTGCTGACCGTGATCCTGGTCAGCTGGGGCATTGCCCTGTTCGAATACATGCTGATGGTGCCCGCCAACCGGATCGGCCATGGGCAGTTCACGGCCGCGCAGCTCAAGACCATGCAGGAGGCCATCACCCTGGTGGTCTTCTGCGTCTTCTCGGTGACCTTCCTCAAGGAAGAGCTGCGCTGGAACTACCTGGCGGGCTTCGCCTGCATCATGCTGGCGGTCTTCTTCGTCTTCAAGAAGTGGTGAGCTCGCACCGCCTTCCGCATGCCAACCTGCGACTCCTGCCTATCGGGTGGTCTCCTCTCCCGTCGGGGCCAGGATCTCGCCGGTGTAGTAGCGCCCGTCGTTCGAGGCCAGGAAGACGTAGCTGGGGGCAATTTCGGCGGGTTGGGCGGGACGCTTCCAGACGCTCGACGATCCGAAGCGCGTGATCGTCGCATCGTCCATCGTCGAGACGATCAGGGGCGTCCAGACCGGCCCGGGGGCGACGCAGTTGACCCGGATCCCCCGCTCGGCGACCTGCGGGGCCAGGGCCTTGGTGAAGTTGTGGATGGCCGCCTTGGTGGCGGCGTAGTCGATCAGGCTGGGATCGGGGCTGAAGCCTTGCACCGAGCCCGTGTTCAGGATGACGCCGCCCTCCGGCATGTGCTCGAGGGCCGCCTGGGTGAGCCAGACGAGCGCGAAGAAGTTGGTCCGAAACGTCCGCTCCAGCTGCTCCGGCATGATTTCGGCGAGGCGCTCGGTTTCCGTCTGCCGGCCGGCGTTGTTGACCAGGATGTCGATCCCACCGAGGTCCTCGACGACCTGGCGAATGACTTCCCGGCAATGGTCGCGGTTGCCCAGGTCTCCCTGGATGGCGAGGCCCTTGCGGCCGGCCTCTTCGACCCAGCGCATGGTCTCCTGGGCGTCCTCGCGCTCGTCATAGTAGGCGATCGCCACGTCTGCGCCTTCCCGGGCGAAGGCGATCGCCACGGCCCGCCCGATGCCCGAATCTCCCCCCGTGATCAGGGCCTTCTTCCCCAGGAGCTTGTTCGCTCCCTGGTACGTCTGCTCTCCGTGATCCGCCGCGGGACGCATCCCCGCCTCGCTCCCCGGCCAAGGCTGCTGCTGGGGAGGCTTCTCGCCCGCCGCTCGCGTCTCGGCAAGCGGGTTCGCCGCTCCGATCAGACCATGCTGGCTCGGTTTCTTGCTGGCCATGCGTCCCTCCTTCGCGATCTCCGCGCGGTCCGCGCGCGAGGATCCTCGCGGCCGGCGGCGAGGGTCGTCAACGGCCGCTCTCCCGGCGACCACCTTCAAGCGGAAAGGTCCGGCGAGCCATGCTCACCGGACCTTTCGTCGTATGGGTTTTCCCGGTTTAGCGGGTCAGCGACGCGATGTCGAGTTCCGACGGGGTCGTGCGGCTGTACTGCGGGAAGTAGGAGATCAGGTTCAGGAAGTTCATCGATAGCCTCGATTCAACGTTATACAGCCATGAGCGCGTTCGGCGCGGGCTGGAGCGGCTTTTGGCCGCGTCATGGTGGTCGTTAAGGGGGGCGAGTGGCGTGGGACCCGGTTTTTCGGGTTTCAGGCGCCTCTCAGCGGCCCATGGCCTTACTCTACGTCGGTTGAGGGCCTTGTTTGCTAAGGAAGGGCTGTCATGAGGCTAAGAAATAGTTAAATCTGGCGCTTGCGGGCGTGGGCGTTGGCGATCGCCGCGCCGGCCGAGGCGTTCGCCTTGAGCAGGGCGATGTTCGCCTCCAGGCTCCGGCCCTCGGTGATCGTCCCGAGCCGCCCCAGGAGGAAGGGAGTGACGTCCTTGCCGCAGATCCCGCGGGCATCGGCCTCCCGCAGGGCTTCCTGGATGGCCGCCTCGATGGCCTCGGCTGGGAGGGCATGCGCGTCGGGGATGGGGTTGGCGATCACGACCCCGCCTTCCAGCCCTAGCGACCACTTGCACGCGAGGATCGCGGCCACTTCCTCGGCGCTATCGGCCCGGTGGGGCACGTCGAAGCCCGAGTCCCGGACGTAGAAGGCCGGGAAGCGATCCGTGCCGTAGCCGATCACCGGGACGCCTTGTGTTTCCAGGACCTCCAGGGTGAGGCCCAGGTCGAGGATGGACTTTGCCCCGGCGCAGACGACCGCCACCGAGGTCCTGGCGAGCTCGACGAGATCCGCCGAGACGTCCATGGTCTGAGCGGCGCCGCGGTGCACGCCTCCGATCCCGCCGGTGACGAAGATCCGGATGCCGGCCATGGCGGCCACGATCATGGTGCCGGCGACCGTGGTGGCCCCGGTCAGGCCCTTGGCGACGATGACCGGAAGGTCCCGCCGGCTGCACTTCACCGCGTCCTTCCGCCGGGCCAGGGCCTCGATCTGCGCGCGCTCGAGCCCGACCGTGATCCGGCCGTCGAGGACGGCGATCGTGGCGGGGACGGCGCCCGCCTCCCGGATCAGGGCCTCCACGGCGAGGGCGGTGGAGGCATTCTGGGGATAGGGCATGCCGTGCGTGATGAGGGTGGATTCCAGGGCCACCACGGCCTTCCCGGAGTCCAGGGCTTCGCGGACCTCGGGATGGATGACGAGCGGAAGCATGGTCTAGGGCTTGCGGAACTTCATCCGGCGCATGTGCAGCGCGCGGGCGGAGTCCAGCCAGAGGGCCATGCCGCCTTCCGCGGTCGGGAAGAGGGCCGGGACCTGGCTGACCTTGGCCATGGGATAGGCGGGCCCGCTCAGCGTGCCGTCCTTGTTGATCGCCTGGATCATGGCCTGAGGCCGCTGGACGAGCTGGCCCTCCTCGAGGGTCCCGACCTGCCGGGCATAGCTCAAGAGGAACTGCGTGCCGTCCCAGACGAGCTTCAGCGGCCAGTTCACGGGATCGCTCCCGGCGATGCCCAGCGTGGCGATGGTCTCTCCCATGTTTTGCTGATCGAGGTTCATGTCGTAGCGGTAGAGCTTGATGATCGTTCCCGAGGGCAGGACCTCCATGGCGGCTGCGAGGATGAGATTGCCGTCGGTGGCGACGGAGACGACGCGGTTTCGATCGTGGAGGAAGGCCTTCGCGGGTTTCACGGCCGTCAGATCGAGGTTCATGTGCTCGATCTCGAGGGCGGTGGGCCCGGCTCCGCCGCTGGTGCCGAAGTGGCGGGCGACGACGAACTGCTTGCCGCTCGGGGCCACCGAGAAGGTGTCTTCCGAGGGAGGGTAGTACATGAACTCGTTGCCTGCGCCCCGGGTGTACGTGCGGGTCTTGGACAAGGGGTAGGACTCCGACGCGGTCGGGGTCTCGGGGCGGTAGCGGAAGGTGTGGAGCATCTGGACGTAATGCGTGCCGGTGAAGCGCTGCATGGCGAGCGCGTACCCCTCGTCGTTGGCGACCAGGTCGACGAGGCCGTCGGAGTCGTAGGCGGTATCGAAGACGAGCGCCTTGCCGCCGCCGCGCTCGGCCCCGGTGAGAGGATCGAGGGGCTGGAAGACGACCATGTTGCGGTTCCCGATCACGGCGCGGTAGGCGAGGAAGGCGGTGGCGGGAACGGTCTTGCCGGGATCGGCGGGATCGGGATGGGCGGGAACCGCGGCGACGCGGACGGCGCGCTCGGCTCCGCTGCCGATGGCGGTGGTCTCGTGGGCGGCTCCCTGCGGGAGGCCGTTCTTGTCGATGAGGCGCCAGTAGACCTTCGAGCGGGCGGGATCATGCCAGGCGACGAGCCAGTTCTCGCCGATGGGGGTCAGGCTGTGATCGGTGAGGCCCTGGACGAAGTCGGCGGGCCGGTGGATGGTGCCTGCCGGGGGGGCGACGACGATCGCGCGCGAGCTCGAAAGCTCGTGCATGCGGACGGTCAGCGTGCTCTTGCCCAGCTTGAGGGCCTGGTAGACGTCGCCGGCCAGCATCTCTCCGACGCCGTCTCCGGGGAGGTTCCATCCCGTCACGGCGGGCTTTGCGACGTCCATTCCGGCCGTATCCGTGCCCGTGATCCGGATCGGGAAGGAATCGCCCAGCCATGTGGCGATGGCGCCGTCTCCGTCGCGCTCTCCGCCCTGGCCTTCGCCGTCGGCACTGAGTTCGAGGCTTCGCACTTCCTGGAACGGCGCTCCGTTTTCGCTTTTGACGCCGTCCACCTTGAGGTGCAGGTCGCCCGAGCCGGCCCCGGGGGGGATGGTGACGGTGAGTTCCGGGGCGTGATAAGTGGCCGCGGCCTCGACGCCCGAGGGGAAGATGACGATGGGGTTGGGGGCACGATCGAGGTTGATCCCGGTGATCGTCAGGGCCTGGCCGGGGGTGCCATGGGCCTGGGTGAGCAAGCCGTCCTTGACGTGAAGGCCCGTGATCTGGGGAGCGAAGGCGGCCCCGAGGGTGATGGCGACGGCCGAGGACTTGCCCCAGACGACCTCGCAGCCCGGCTTGACGGCGCTGGCGATCTCGTTGCCCGCGGCGTCGTAGGCCCGGGCGCGGGCCGTGTACCCGGTTCCGACCGGCAGGCTGAGGGTGGTGCTGGAGATGGCGCTTCCCGTCGTGCGCCGGATGGTCTGGCTTTCCAGGGGCGGCTGATCGGTCGTGTCGCCGGGTTTCCAGAGTTCGAAGACGATCGTCTCGGTGCTGAGGGGGATCACCTGGGCCGAGAAGCCGGGAAGGTCGCGCTCGGGCCAGCGGATGGCGAAGCGGAGGGTTCCCATGCGCGGGGCGGCCTCGTCCTCGGGGCCCATGGCGCTTCCGTCCGGGCCTTGCGTGGCGGGAGTGATCGCATGGGGGAGGTTCAGGGGCACTTGGCAGCCCAGGAGGGTGAAGGCCAGGCTCAGGGTGATGAGGCGAAAGTGACGCATGGCGGTCTCCTACTGGATGACGAAGCTGAGATCGCCCTGCTGCTGCACGGGAATCTCCAGCACCCGGAACTTGGCCGGATTGGCGATCGGGATGAGCTTGACCGAGGGCGAGCCGTCGGCGGCTCCCGGCATGACCGTGACCCGGCCGGTCGGGGAGATCGTGAGATCCGGGTGGAGCGACTCGTAGCGGAAGGGGATCTCGCGGGTTTCGTGGGTGTCCAGGACCACCTTGGGCTGGAGCTGGACCCAGTCGGGGATCTGGCTGCGCTCGGCCTCCGGCACGGGGATGAGGGGCGGGGGGTTGAGCGGCTTGAGCGGGTTGGGGAGGACGTCCACGCGGGTGATGGCGGAGAGGATCTCGATGGCGAGCGGGGGGGTGCTCACGCTGCCGGAGATGGCGGCGATCGCCAGGCGGCCCGGAGCCAGGGGCTTGAACTCGCCGTTGGAGAGTTCGGAGGCGACGGTTCCGAGCGTGCTCCAGGAGACGGCGGGAGCGCTGATGGGGCGGCCCTCGGTGTCGAAGGCCCTGACGCGGTAGCTGCGCGTGGCGCCGAGCGCGATCACGTCGGAGGCTGGCGGCTGGGCCGTCGGATCCTGGAAATCGGCTTCCTGGTAATCGGGGAAGAGCGCGAGGCTGCGCAGGACCCGGAAGGGCAGGGTGGCGGATTCGAGCCCGCTCACCGAGACCCGGATCGTCCCGGAGATGGCTCCCAAAGGAACCGTGGCCGTGATCTGGGTTTCCGAGGCCGAGACGATCTGCGCGGCGAGGCCGTTGAAGTAGACGTCGGGCCGCTTGCCGGAGGAGACGCCGAAGTGCTCTCCCTTCAGGGTGACGAGTGCGCCCGGAGCGCCGTTTGCAGGCGCCAGGGACGTCAGCACGGGCGTGCGCGTGCTGAGCGCCAGGGCGGGAGGCGTGGCGGTCTCGCCCGAGACGACCGTCAGGCCGTTGAGGACGGCGCGCCCCAGATCCCGGTGGTCGGCCACCAGGGTGAAGCGACCCTGAGGCACGTTCGAGAGGGTGAAGTTCCCTTGGGCGTCCGTCTTGGCGACGTAGGAGGTGCCGGGGATGAAGACGTCGATGTTGAGGAGATCGGTGACGGCGGCGTCCGCGGGAACGACCTTGCCCCGGATATGGCCCGTGGGAGCGAGCCGCAGGGTGAAGGGCTCGCTGGAGGCCCCGGCTCCCAGCTGGATGGCCTTGATGTTCTCGCGCTGGATGGCTTCGAGGGTGAGGACCTGATCGTCCGAGGTGTTGAAGGAGAACGAGCCGTCCGATGCGGTCTTGGTCTCGAAGCCTCCGCTCTGGGTGCGGTAGAGCCCCGAGCCGTTGCTGATGAGGCCCCCGGCGTTGTTGCTGATGAGGCCGCCTCCGTTGTTGCTGATGAGCCCCCCGGCGTTGTTGCTGATGAGCGTGCCGCGGACCACGACTCCCCCGGCGGGAGCGCCCGTCGTGTCGAGGACCGTGCCCCGGATCCCGCGCGCCTGCGCCGTGCTGGACCTGGGGGCCTGATTGCCCACGTCGAACGGGGTCGCGTCGCAAGCGACCACGAGGCTGATGCCCAGGAGCAGGAGGAGGGTGCGTGCAGCCAGCGTTCGTGGAGTCGGCATGGAAAAGGCTCCTCAGAGGGTCGATTTTGCGGGGCGAAAGTGGAAGCCTAGGAGATCGTACCCGGCAAGCAAGGATAATTCGCGCGTTATTCCCGGGCGGAGTCGCCATTTTCTCCTCGGCCCCGCCCGAGAGGCCAAAGCTTAGCGAAGCCTTAAAGTCCCGCTTACCAAGTCCGGGCCGGGACGGGCGGATAGAGAGAGAGAGGCCCATGGCGCCTCGGGATGATCCTTGGAGAGGGAGCGATGACGAGCCCGGTGACCCCCCGCCCGCAATCGAATAGCCAGCCGATGTTGCAGCGCCTCGAGCAGGCGGCGGCCGTGGCCAACGCGGGCCAGAAGCTCCAGTCGCAGGTCCGCATGACCCAGGACTCCCTGACGCTCACCTCGCAGCTGCTGGCCGGGAACTCCGTGGCCAGCCCGGTCGTGGCGGTGGGAGACTCCGCCCGCAACCTCGGCAACACCTTGCGGGGGGCCAACCAGCTTCAGACGTCGCTCAACGAGCTCGTGGGAGGCAAGCTTCCCGGCGGCATGTTGCGCGCCGGCCAGGCCGCCACCAGCTCGGTCGTGCCCTTCACCGACGCCGCCGGCGCCATGGCCGACGTCGCCCGCGCTCAGACCCGGGCCCTCAACGACTTCACCGAGATGCAGCGGGTGCTCACCGATCCCGCCTCCAGCTCGGCGTTGCGCATCGCGGCCACGGCCCGCGCCACGCAGAGCGCCTCGGACTTCATCCGCAAGCAGGACGCCCTGCTCAAGAGCCTGAGCGCCGCCGACAGCGCGCTCCTGGCCAAGAACCCCGCGTACGCCAAGCTCACCCAGGACACCCGGCAGATGAAGGCCGTGCAGGCCATCGGGCGGATGAGCTCGACCACCATGAGCCGGCTGATGAAGGCCGCCGAGGTCGGAGGATCGGCCGCGGGACTCACCTTGTCGGCGATCGCCTTTCCCAAGATGATCAGCGCCGTCGGCACCAGCTACCAGAAGCTTCACGCCTCCTTCCAGGACGAGACCGCCACCGAGGAAGAGCGCCTCGGCGCCGTCGCCGACCTCGGCCGCGCGACCGCCAGCTCCATCCATGCGGTCGAAGGCATGCGCCTCTCCTTCTCGACCCTGGGGCGCGTGGCTCAGGAGTCCCGCCTCCTGGGACCTGCCGCCACCAAGGTCGCCAGCACCCGCCTCATCCGTTTTTCCAGCACCGCCCTCGGCAAGGCCATGGGCGTCTTGATGCCGATCGCCGACGTCGGCATGTTCGCCGCCAACGGCGTGAAAGCCTGGCAGACCTTCAAGGATCCCAACGCCGGCTTCGGAGCCAAGGCCCGCTCCGTTCTGGCCGTCGGCCTCGACGGCCTGAAGCTGGCCACCTACCTCCTGCCCATGACCCAGGGCCTCCGCATGGCCTACCTGGGCGCCTCCATCGCCTCCATGAGCCTCTCGCTCTGGGACTTCGGCCATCAGATCGCCCCCACCGCCAAGAAGCTGGGCACGGCCTTCGTCGAGGCGGTCATGGATCCCAAGGCGGCTCTGCGGAAGGTCGCCAACGCGGCCGAGGAAGGCGTGATGACGGTCGCTCGCGGGGTGAAGGCGGCCGCCGCCGCCGTCTGGAACGTCGTGACCCATCCGCTCGAGTCGCTTTCCGGAGCCAAGGAAAAGGTCGAGGGCTTCGTCGAGGGGGGCCGCCAGGTGGCCGGCACCCTCACCGAGGCGGCGCGCCTGGTGGATCGCAAGGCCGGTGAGGGGATCATGACGATCCGCCGCAAGTTCGGCGCGGCTCCCGCCCCGGCGGCTCCCGCCCCGGCGGTTTCCGCCCCGCCGCTTCCGGCCTCCATCCCGGGCGGCCGCCTCCTGGGCATGGCCTAGCGAGCGAGCCTTTAGGAAAGTTTGATCTCCCCGAAACCCAGGTCTCTCCTCAGAAAACCGCGACGGAGCGCCATGCGGGCCGCATGGTCCCCGGTGATGCCCGTAAGCGGCGCGGGTAGGGTACTTCGGACCCATTCGGAAGGAGCCTGAGCCCCCATGTTTATGTTCGACGAAAAGGCGCGCGGCCAAGCCTACATCATCTCGATTCTGCTCGCCACGATGCTGATCCGGATCGTGCTGGGCATGGCCCATCCCGACCTCTCTCTGGAGCAGACCGCCCTCATCGGGGTGACCACCGTGCTCCTGATCGGGCCTCCGATCTACCAGTGGCTCTTCGACAAGCCCATGATCAAGCCGGAGAAACAGGTCCAGTACCGGATCCTCTCCACGCTGGCCGTGGGGATGTTCATCGCGACCATCGTCTTCCCCTTCTAATCTTCCTCTAATTGTCCCCCCTTGCGCCTGCGGGCGCAGTTGCGCATTGCGTGAGCAAGGGGGGACAAAGCAAGGAAGGTGATAGAATGGGGGCATGCCCGGAATCGACGCACGCACCCAGCTCTTCGGCCTGATCGGCTACCCCCTGGGACATACCCTTTCTCCCCCGCTCCACAATGCCGCCCTGGCCGCAGCGGGCCTCAATGGGGTCTACCTCGCCCTACCGACCCCGCCGGAGGGGCTCGCGGGCGCCGTCGCCGCCATGCGCTCCTGGCCCATCGGGGGCCTCAACGTCACGGTCCCCCACAAAGTGGCCGTCATGCCGCTGCTGGACGCGATCACGCCGGACGCTCAGCGGATCGGGGCGGTGAACACGATTGCTCGGGATGGCGATCGCCTCATCGGCCATAACACCGATCACCTGGGCTTCCTGGCCATGCTCGAAGGCCTTCCGGTTCCCGAGCGGGCCGTGATCCTGGGGGCCGGCGGATCCAGCCGGGCCGTCGCCTTCGCTCTCGTCTCCGCGGGCCTCCGAACGATCACCTTCGCCGTGCGCCGCCCCGGGGCGAGCCAGGAGGTGGTCGCGGCCATGGACGCCCCCCATGTCCGCTGGCAGGAAGCGGCCTTTGGCTCGAGCGACCTGACGGCGGCCCTCGAAGAGGCCGGTCTGGTCATCAACACCACCCCCGTGGGCATGGCCCCCGAGCGCGACGCGACCCCCCTCGAGGGAGCCGACCTCGCGCGGCTGCCTGCCGGAGCGGCGGTGCTCGATCTGATCTACAATCCCTCCGAAACCCGATTGATGCGTCTCGCCCAAGCGCGCGGCCTGGCAGCCCGAAACGGCCTGCCCATGCTGATCGCCCAGGCTGCCGCCGCTTTCTCGATCTGGACGGGACGGCAGGCCCCTGAAAGCGCCTGGCAAGATGCATTACACGGTATAATGGAGCGCTAACACCGGAGGAACCGTTGGAAACCCTTTCCCTGCATTACCCCAACCTCACCGTCAGCAGCCCGTGGCCTCCGTCTGTCGTCGCGATCGGCATGTTCGACGGCGTCCATCTGGGCCATCAAGCGGTGATCCGCGAGGCGCGCATGATTGCGTCCGAGCGGAACCTGCCATGCACGGTCTTCACCTTCGTCTCCCACCCCCGGAAGGTGCTGCGCCCCGATTATCCCGTGCCCCTGCTCACCACCTGGGACGAGAAGCGCTGCTTCCTGGCCGAACGGGGGGTGGACACCGTGGTGGGAGCCCAATTCACCCCGGCCTTGTCCGAACTTTCCGCCCGGGAATTCGTCGAGCGGATTCTCGTGGGCCAGATGCGGGCCAAGCACGTCGTGGTGGGCTATAACTTCGCCTTCGGCCATGGCCAGGAGGGCAACGGCGAGATGCTCAAGGCCCTGGGAGCCGAGTACGGCTTCGCGGTCACCGTCGTCGCTCCCTTCGAGCTCAACGGCGCCTCGGTCTCCAGCTCGCGCATCCGCAAGCTCTTGGCTACCGGCCATGTCGGGGAGGCCAACGCGCTCTTGGGACGACCCTACACGCTCACGGGAACGGTCATCACCGGCGATCAGCGCGGCCGCCTTCTGGGCTTCCCGACCGCCAACCTCTCCGTCGACGAGGGCAAGCTGCTTCCCGCCTACGGCGTCTACGCGGGCCAGGCCCTCTGGAGCGAAGAGGCTCAGCCGTTCCAGGAGCCCTGCGTGGTCAACCTCGGCATGCGGCCGACGTTCGACCCGCCCCAGCTCCGGATCGAAGCGCACCTGATCGGCTGGTCCGGAGATCTCTACGGCAAGCTGCTCACGGTCTCGCTTCAGCACCGCCTGCGCTCCGAGATGGCCTTCGGCTCGGTGGACGAGCTGGTCGCCCAGATCCGTCAGGACGTCGACCATGCCCGGACCTTGCCCCTGAGGGCCTTCGGAGCCGGCGCTCCTTCCTGCTAGCCTTCCAGCCAAAAGACTGCCGGGGGCCCGCATTGCGGGCCCCCGGCAGTCTTTTGGCTGACCTGTAGCAACGTTTCTCGCTCTAGGGAGAGGGGATGCGGTAGGAGTCGTAGGTCACCCGCATCGGGGGCTGCTGGGGATTTCGGGGGAACCACCAGGTGTCGATGAGCGGGGCCTTGTTGACCGCTGCGAGCGCCTGCGCCCACGGGAGGAAAGGCAGGTGGCCGCGTTGCCCGCCGGTATCGTTTTGACGGGGTTTCCTCGTGGGCACGGGGCTCGGCGTCGGCATCGGCGTGGGCGTCGCGGTCGGGACCGGTTTGGGAGTTGCAGTCGGGACCGGTTTGGGAGTCGCGGTCGGGGCCGGCTTGGGAGTTGCGGTCGGGGTCGGCTTGGGAGTCGCGGTCGGGGTCGGCTTGGGAGTCGGGATAAGCTGGCTGAGACCCGCTCCGACCCCCTGACCGTTTCCGTTGCCTTGGCGGGGTGCACCGGATCCTTGGCTGGATCCCGCGACGCGGGAGGCCGTGACGCGGTTGGCGCCGAGGGTCTTGCGAACTTTGCTACCGCTCAGGGAGGCACTGCTCTTCCCGGAACTCGAATCCGACGTGAAGGCGCGGCGCGGGTCGGCCGTGCCGACAGCGAGCGTCCTGGCGGCGCCGGGATTGTGAGGAACGGTGCGCTGGCTGACCAGCACCTTCTCCGAGGCCGTTATGGTGCGCACCGTGCTCCGTCGACCGTCGCGCACCATGCGTCCAGTGGGCTCCCAGGGGCCGTAAATCTTTTCGAAGGTGCTGTAGGGCGTATCTTTCGTCTCGGTTCGCATGGAGGTATACGTCTTCTCTTCGAGGAGTCTTCCCGTCAGATGATAGGTGACGGTCCCGTTGGTGCCGCACGCGGGTTGCCACCGCCACCAATCATCATTGAGGGTGCAGTTCATGTGGTACTCGACGGCGTCGTGATCCCAGTATCGTATGATCCTCGCCGTCCCGATACTCGTGCCTCCATGCCCGTCATTGAAGTATCCCCCGAGGAACTTGAGGTCTTTGGTAAACCAGAGGTATGCCCTGAGATGATTGCTATCCCAGCCGCTCGGGGAGACCATGACAAGGATGCTTTGGGTCATCGCCCAGCGTTCGGCATCGTACTCCGTGATCCCGTGAGGGGTATAGCCCCCTCCGCCATAGACCTTGGGGAAAGTAGGGACGTAATACTCAGGGAGCGATCGAACGTCCATGCCGGTAGTGGTGGGGCCACCGAAGGCCCATGTCTTCCAGGTCTTGTCGGGGACCTCATAGGTGTAGCGGTTGATAAAGTCGTTCTTGGTGACCGCCACCTCGCTCTTCTCCTCGCGCCGCAGTGGGTAGTTCGTCACCTGAACCTGGTAGTCGCGGGTCTCCCAGTCCTGGATGAGCTTGGTGGTCGGCCCGGTGATCACCTCCGTGGTGGACGGCGTCGCTTTCGTGAGTTGCTTGGCCCCGGGGACGTCCTCGCTCTGGGTCGTCGCGACGGTTCGCAATTCAATCTGCGTGTACTGGCTGCTTCCCTGCGGAATGTGGGTGGTGGTTCCGGCCCGTGCGGGTAAGGCGCCCAAGGCGAGCCCGCCGGAGACGATCAAGGATAGGGCGCGCAAGAGGGGGGGTCGGGACATGGGGCCCTCCTTTCTATGACAACCGAATGATACTTCGTCATGCATGCACATGCCCTGTAAACGATCATTATTATCAAGGTCAACGAAGATTGATTGCGCGTCGGGCCCTCCGTTGCGGTGAACGGGGGCATTTGCTAGACTGAGGGGCCTGTATTTGAGTAAGGAACCCACCATGAGCCAAAAGACCATCCGCCTGGGAACCCGCGGCAGCGCGCTCGCCCTCTGGCAGACCAACTGGACCCTCTCGCTGCTTCGCGAAGCGGCTCCCGAGTTGACCTTCGAGCCGGTCGTCATCAAGACCACCGGCGATCAGCGCCAGGATATTCCCCTGCCTGCCGTGGGCGCGCAGGGCATGTTCGTCAAGGAGCTGGAGCTGGCGCTCGAGGATGGAACAGTTGACATGGCGGTCCATTCATCGAAGGATCTGCCCTCCGTCCTGCATCCGGGCCTGACGCTGGCGGCCTTCCTTCCCCGCGAGGACGTGCATGACGCCTTCATCTCGCTGAAGTGGAAGACCCTCTCCGAGCTTCCCGACGGGGCGCGCATCGGCACCGGCTCCTTCCGCCGTCAGTCCCAGCTCAAGGCCTACAACCCGACCTGGCAGTTCTCGGAGATCCGCGGCAACCTCGATACCCGCCTGAAGAAGCTGGAGAGCGAGGATCTGGACGCCATCATCCTGGCGGCGGCCGGTCTGAAGCGCCTGGGATGGGGCGATCGCATCACCGAGGCCCTCCCGATGTCCGTCTGCCTGCCTGCGGTCGGCCAGGGAGCGGTGGCCCTCGAGATCCGCGAGGCTGACACCGCCATGCACGAGCTGCTCGCCAAGGTGGATCATGCCTCCACCCGCGTGGCGGTGCTCGCCGAGCGCGCCTTCCTCCGCCAGGTCCAGGGCGGCTGCCAGGCTCCCGTGGGGGCCCATGCCTTCCTCCAGGGCGATCACCTCATCCTCGAGGCCATGGTGGCGGCCATGGACGGGTCCCAGGTCCTCCGGCGCTCCATGGAAGGCCCCCAGGCCAAGCCCGAAGAGCTGGGCACGGCGCTCGCCCAGGAGCTGCTCGGCCTGGGAGCTCGCGAGCTCCTGGCCAAACCCCGCCTCCCATGAGTCTCAGCGGCCAGCGCATCCTCGTCCTGCGTCCGATTGACCAGGCCGAGGGCGTGGCCACGGAGCTCTCGCGCCTCGGGGCCGTGCCGATCCTCCTGCCCACCCTCGAGATCGTGCCCCCCGAGGACCCGGCTCCTTTGGAGCAAGCCCTCGCCCACCTCGAGGACTACGACTGGCTCGTCTTGACCAGCGCCAACGGCGTGAAGGCCGTCTTCGATCGCCTCGAGCGGCTGCCGCGCGGCCTCCGCGTCGCCGCCGTCGGCCCCAAGACCGCCGAAGCCCTGGAACAGCGGGGAGTGACGCCGGAACTGATCCCTCCCGCGGCGACCGCCGAATCCCTGGCGGAAGCGCTGTTGAAAATCAAAGGGATCCGCCGCGTGCTCTTCCCCAAGGCGAACCGGGCCCGGGACGTGCTGCCGGGAGAGCTTCGCGCGGCCGGCATCCAGGTCGACGATCCCATCGCCTACCGCAGCCTCACGACCCTCGAAGAAGGGGAGGCGCTCGAGGCCTTGCGAAGCGGAATGATCGACTGGGTGCTGGTGACCAGCCCCTCGACCCTCGAGGCGCTGATCGACCGCGTCGACGCGTCGGTCTGGGCCCGAACGCGCCTGGCGTCGATCGGGCCGGTCAGCTCGGCGGCCATCCGGCGGCGCGGGCTCCAGGCCGCCGTGGAAGCGGATCCCTACACGATGGAAGGCTTGATCGCGGCGATCGCCGCCTATCCGATCCCTCCCTCTCCCTAGAACGAACCCCGTTCCGTCACGACGGTCTCCCCTCGCGATGAAACGTGCATGATGCAGGATGCCTTCCGACGATGGGGGCGTTTTTGACCAATGACCGGCTCGCGAGCCGCCTTGATCATGAGGAGGTCCCCGAGGTCGTGGGAGGCATCCTGCCTCAGGCCAGCTGACGTCGCGGGGGACGATCCATGGAGGGAGAGAGATGCTGAAACGCGGAGTCGTCTTGATGATGGCCCTGTCGCTCGGAGCGCTGATGGTCGGTTGCCAACCGGCCGAGGAGGGCGGCGGCGGCGGCATGGAGCAGCGCGAACCCGGCGGCACCGGAGGTGGCGGCGGTGGTGGCACCATGGCCAGCCCCAGCCCGGGCACCGGAGGTGGCGGCGGTGGGGGCACCATGGCCAGCCCCAGCCCGGGCACCCGTGGTGGCGGCGGTGGGGGCACCATGGCCAGCCCCAGCCCGGGCACCCGTGGTGGTGGCGGAGGCGGCATGGCGACGCCCTCGCCCGGCATGGGCGGCAACGAGCAGGGCACGCCCCCGGGCCCCGATCAGTCTGGCGGTGGCGCCCCCTAGATCTTCCCGGAGATGCGGAAGCCCCCTCGTACGAGGGGGCTTCCGCACGTTGGCCTGCAGCCACGAAGATCGCTCTAGCGGATCATGTGCTGGTTCAGCCACGCGACGGTCTCCTGGGCGGCGCGGGGCTCGAAGAGCAGGGTGAAATGGGTGCGCCGGGGTAGGATCAGCCGATCCGCCGGGGCCGCGAGCGCGGAGAGCAGCTCCAGCGAGCTGCGGGGCGGGACGATCCGGTCCCAGTCCCCATGCAGGATCCGGGTGGGCACTCCCTGGACCCGCGGAGCATGCCCCAGCGGATCCAGCTCGGCGATCAGCTGGGCCATGGCATCGATGAACCCCCGATCGACCATGGCGTGATGGCCATGCTCCGCGAAGCGAACCGGCCCCAGGCACGGAGCCAGCATGTGCTCGAGGGAGGTCTCCAGCAGGATCGGCGCATTCTCCACGAAGAAGGTGCCCAGCGTTTCACCGATCAGCTCCCAGTCGGAGAGCACGACCCGCAAGGGTGGGCTCAGCAGCACCATGGCCGCGAGATCCGGGTCCTGCGCCGCCGCCCGCAGCGAGAGCACCGACCCCAGGCTCATTCCCACCAGCCCGACCCGATAGAACTCCCGGCGCAGCTGCCGGATCGCCGCCGGAACGATGGAAAGCACCTCCGACGCCGAGAGCGGATACGGGTTGCGGCCATGGCCGTCCAGCTCGTAGAAGAGGACCGTGTAACCCGCCGCCAGCATCTCCCGGATCAGCCGGAAATACGGGAGCACCTGCGGAGCCCCCGCCGCATGCGTGAAGCAGATCGCCGCCCCGTTGGAGGGCTCGGGTTTGAAGCGGATGGCGGGGATGAAGCGGCTCCCCAGATCCAGTTCCAGGGCCTCCACGCGGTGGGAAGCCTCCCCGGAGGGGGCCAAAAGCGGCCGGCTAGGGTCCAGGTCATAGGCGAAAACCGTCGCCAACGCCTGGGCTAGCCAATGGTAGGGACTCGCTGGAGCCAGGCCCCAGCCCGTTACGCGCTGCTCCATGGCCCCAGCTTAGGCCATGGAGCCTCCGGGGACATCGTGCGGGAGGGAGAAAGGGGCGCGAAGACGAAGGCGGAAGAGGGAGCGGACGTCAGCCCGCGCTAATGGACGCTCGGAAGCGTCGCGCTACGGGTATGCACCGGAGCCGGCTTCTTCTTGCCGGTCCCCTCCGCCGCCGTGGGCGTCCGACCGCAACCCGACAGCATCACCACCATGATCCCGAGCAAGATCCAGCTCCAGGTCCGTGCCATGCGGGGCGTCCTCCTTCCGTTAACCGTCCATGTACCGGTTCTTATCCGAGGCGCGGGCGGAGATCTTGCGTCGCAATCCCGGAAACCGGGTACGATGCCTCCGTCATGTCCGAGTTGCTGCGCCGAACCATCCGGGAACTTCCCTCCATGCTCGAAGCCTCCACGGGCCTCGGCCAGGGGGATTGGACGGATCTCTACACGCCGATCGAGTACATGGCCTTCGCCTTCGCCAAGGCCTATCCCAGCTTGCCATGCCGGGACGGCTGCGCGCATTGTTGCCGCACGCAGCTCTTCCGGGTCACCCGCGCCGAGTGGGAGCCCATGCGCGCGGCCCTCCGGGCCGATCCCCGCCTGGACGCGCTGCTCGCTCAGGTGCTCCGGGACTACGGCCCCCATGAAGCGGCCCTGGAAGCCGCGGCCCAGCACTGGAGCGCGCATTCTCCGGACGTTCCGACCGCTGTCCTGGAGGGCGTGCCCCGGGCATGTCCCTTGCTGGAGGGCGATCGCTGCGGGTACTACGACGTGCGGCCCGCCATCTGCCGCGCATACGGTGCGTTCGGGGCCAAGGTCGCGGAGCGGGAGGTCTTCCTCATGTGCCAGGAGCACGGCCAAGACTTCGTCCGGGGGCTCGGAGAGCAGGGCCATGAGGCCATGCTGATGGCTCCCTGGAATCCCGTCCAGGAACGGCTCTCCCGCCTCAATCCCGGCGGGGAGGTGGCGCCTTTGCCGCTCTGGCTCTTGCGCCTGGCCCGCGAACGGGACGTGACCGTTCCGCCCGCCGCGCGCTGACGGGCGCTCCCAATCCCTTCTCCGTCTCTGCCGAAGCCAGCCAAGCGCTCCTCTTCTAAGCTAGGGCCTGAGCGGCAGGCCTGATGGACGCCCTTCGGCCTTGCTCCGCGACCGCCGGGAGAGGAGGGGGCCATGGGCGCTTTCGAGAAACCGGGAATCGGGAAGCTCGGCATCGTTTTGGGGCTGCTCGGGGCCCTTTTTGCGGCACCGGCCACGGCGACGCCGTACCTGCCCCAGGTGGGCGACGAGCTGCGCTACGGCATCTCCAACGGGGACGTGGCGATCACCCGGGTGATCCGCACGCGCGGCCAAGGGGAGCGCACCTATGCCCAGGTGGTTCAGACGCTGCATCGCAGGGGCGCCGATCCGCAGACCTCCCGCTTCACCGTCATCCGGACGGCAGAGGGCATGGCCATCCAGGTGACGCCGACCGCGGAGGGCATGCAGTTCTCGCCGCTGGTCTACTACCTCAAGGACGTGGAGCCCCAGGACTCCTGGGTGGCGCAGAAGGGATCGTACCGTGACGCCAGCGGCCGGGAAGTCGCCTACGAGCTGACCGCCGAGCTGCAGGGTCTCGAGACGATCACGGTTTCGGCCGGCAGATTCGAGGACTGCGCGCGCATCACCTACCGCACGAACCTGGCGGGTGCCATGCCGGGGGCTCCCGCGGAGCTGACCTTCTGGGTGAAGCCGGAGATCGGCATCATCAAGACGCGCTCCCAGCAGGACGGGAAGGTGACCGAGACCGAGCTTCTCAGCTTCCAGCGGGCCACCTTCGCCCATCCCTAGTCTTAGCTAGCACGGGCGCAGAGGCCCGCGCCACGTGCTTAGTCCATGCCGAGGTTCCGCTTGATCTTCTCGCCGAGGCCGGGCTTGTGCTCCCGGCGCTGGCTGACGTCGGTTTCCCCGGTCACCGTGCCTTCGGTCATGCGGCGGCCCTGGGGCATGCTGCGGCCCTCGGGCTCGGTACCCGTGAACTCGACCACTTCCTCGCGGACGTTCTCACGGATGGTCTCCGTGCGCATGTCCGCGGTCTTGCGCAGGATGATCTCTTCCTTGACGAAGGGTTCCTTGGAGACCACGGCCTCTTCGGCCATGAGGGGGACGTGGATTTCCTCGCCCTCCTGGAAGGCCTTGCCCTGGGTGCTCGCGAAATCGGTCTGGGCCAGGGGTTTGTTGATGGCGCGCCGTTCGATCTCGACGTGCTCGCGGCGGAGCTGGACCTGCTCTTCGACGGGGTGTTGCTCGACGCGCTTGCGCGCCACGGCCTCGCCTCTTTGCTCCTGCCGCTTGCCGATCCGGAGGCGTTCCTCGAGCAGCGTGAGGTGGTCGCTCTCATGCTTGAACTCGGGGCGCTGGTAGCTCATGCCCGTGGTTTTGCCCTCGGGGATGAAGGTGCTGTAGTACTGGCGCTCGCGCTCGGCGGTGATGGGGCCGCCGGTATCGGTGGGGAACGTCTCGAAGTTGGCGTTCGACTTCAGCAGGACCTGCCGATCCGCCGTGTCGATATCGACCATGCCGACGGGGACCATGCGCTTCTGACCGTCACCCGTGACGCTCAGGTAGCGAATCTCGTCCGCCTCGGTGTCCAGGATCAGGTTGTCGATGGATCCCAGGGATTTGCAGCTCGCGTCGAAGACCTTCCAGCCTCTCACGTCGGGTTCGCCTTCAGCGAGTTGGTAGTCAGGGGCATCCTGCAAACGGGTGAGCATGAGAACCTCCTTCGCCAGGTGGCGATGCTGCGGGATGTGACATGCGGGAGGGTATCATGCCGATGACAAGGGATGTAAAGGATCGTGAAGAAGTCAATTCCCCCGTCCGCGCGCTCCGAAACCCGGGAAACGGCGCGCGGAGCGGGGTTTTTTGGGAAGGCGCGCGGCGTCAGTCGAAGGCGAGGCGGCCGGCGGCTTTTTGGCGGATGAGGGAGTGGTAGAGGCCTTCGAGCCGGAGTCCTTGCTGGCGAACGTCGTACTCGGCTTCGACGTGGCGCCGGCCGGCCTCGCCCATGGCGGCCCAGCGCTGGGGATGGAGGGCGACGCGGGCGAGGGCATCGGCGAGGGCGTCGACGTCGCGTTCGGGCACCAGTTCGGCGGAGTCGGGGTGGGTCACCTCGGGGATGTCCGCGTGCCGGGTCGCCACCACGGGCAGGCCGGTGGCCTGGGCTTCCAGGATGGAGACGGGGGCGCCTCCTTCGGTGTCGCCGTCCGAGGCCGTGATCGAGGGGTGGAGGAAGACGTGGGAGCGGCGGGCTTCTTCGAGGAAGACCGCGTGGGGCTGGTAGCCCAGCCAGCGGATGGAGTCATAGAGGCCGAGCGAGCGGGCCTGGGCGTGGATGGCGTCGCGCATGGGCCCGTCCCCGATGAGGGTGAGGGAGAGCTTGCCGGGATGTCGGGAGAGGACCCTGGCGTAGGCTTCCAGGGCCTGGGGGATGCCTTTCTTTTCGCGGAAGGAGGCGGCGATCAGCACGCGGCAGACGTCTTCGGGCGCTCGCGGGCAGAAGGGGATGGCGTCGAGGTCGACGCCGAGGTGCTGGACGTGGATCTTGGAGGGGGGGCAGCCGATCTCGGCGAGCGTGCGCGCCATGGCATGGCCTTCGACCAGGAAGAGCTCGCCTGCCTGGAACAAGCGGGCGTAGGCCGTTCTCCAGAAGGGCTCGCGGGCGAGGGCCAGGTCGTAGCCGTAGAAGGTGGTGACCATGGGGGCGTTGGTGGCGGCTTTGAGGCCGAGCGTCCGGGTGGCCTGATCGCCGAAATGGGCGTGGATCAGGCGCGGAGCCCAGGCCTGGAGGGGGGTGGTGGCGAGCAGCGGCCATGCGTAGCGGTACCAGGGGGCGAGCAAGCGGTCGTAGCGGCGCGCGGGCGTCCCCATGAGGGGGGAGAGCGCCCGCGCCGCGCGCAAAACGGGCTTCACGATCGGGTGATCGGCCATGCTCACGATCGGAGTGAAGGGGAAGCGCTCGGGGTGCTCTTGGTCGACGCAGATGACCGCCTGCCGGAATTCCGAGACGGCCTGAATTTGGCCGTAGATCCAGGTCTCGGTCAGGGGCAGGTAGCGGTAGACCGAGTGAAGGACCAGGGGCTTCATCGGCGATCGGAGATCCGGAGGACGGCGGCGATCACGTCTTCGACGTCCTCGTCCGTGAGCTTGGGCGACAGGGGCAAGGAGACGGTCCGATCCGAGATCCACTCGGCGTTCGGGAAGTCTCCGCGCTTGGTGCCCAGGCGCTCGCGGTAGAAGCTGTGGAGGTGCAGGGCGATGAAGTGGATGCCCGCTCCGATGTTCTCGGCCTTGAGGGCCTCCAGGAACTCGACCTGGCCCATGCCGAGGGTCTCGGGCTCGAGCAGGAGGGTGTAGAGGTGGCGGGCATGGACGGTCTCGGGCTCGGCCGGCGCGGGGAGGTGGAAGCGGCCCGCGAAGGCGGCGTCGTAGCGCTCCCAGATCTCCGTGCGGCGGCGGTGATTCTCCGCGACCCGCGCGAGCTGGTGGATGCCGAGGGAGGCCTGGAGATCCATCATGTTGTACTTGTAGCCGGGGTAGAGCGTGTCGTAGGGCTGGAAGCCCTCCGAGGAGTAGCGCTTCCAGGCGTCCTTGGAAAGGCCGTGCAGGCTGCGAATTCGGATGCGCTCGGCCCAGTGGTCGGAATGCGTGGTCAGCATGCCGCCCTCGCCCGTGACCACGTTCTTGGTGGCGTAGAACGAGAAGGCCGTCATGTCGCCGATGGCGCCCACCTTGAGGCCGTGGTAGCGGGCCTCGGTGGCATGGGCGGCGTCCTCGATCACCAGCAGGCCGTGCTTGGCGGCCAGATCGAGCAGGGGCTCCATGTCGCAGGGGCGCCCCGCGAAGTGCACCGGCAGGATGGCCTTGGTCCGGGGCGTGATGGCCTTGGCCACGGCGTCGGGATCCAAATTGAACGTTTGCCGCGAGACGTCGGCGAAGACGGGCGTGGCGCCGACGTGCATGATCACGTTGGCGGTGGCGCAGAAGGTCATCGGGGTCGTGATCACCTCGTCGCCGGGCCCGATGCCCGCCGCGTCGAGGGCCAGGTGCAGCCCCGCCGTGCAGGAGTTGAGGGCGATCGCGTGGCGGGCCCCCGTGTAGGCCGCGAAGTCCTGCTCGAAACGCTTGGTCTTGGGACCCGTCCCCAGCCAGCCCGAGCGCAGGGTGTCCTCCACCTCGCGGATCTCCGCCTCCGTGATCAGGGGAGCCCCGAAAACCAGGAACTCCGACCGTCTCGGCCGGAGGCTCTTCCCGCTCGCTGCGCGCTTCATCCCCGCCTCCTCTGCGGCTGCTCCCAGGAAGGCCACACGGCCGCCCTTGCCGGGAGTCCGTTCCCAACGCTCGTCAAACGCGTGTCATCGGTCTTGTTAAATTACTTGGTGAAGTTTTGTGTCGAGTGCCAGCATAGCATCCCCGAGAGGGGAGGGCAATGCCAAGCCTTGTGCGGGAGGGAGAGCGGAACTGGGCGAATTGAAAGTGGGCGGGGAAGCTCTCGCTCCCCCGCCCGATGGGTCTCTTGCCGTGCGGCTGCAACCCTGCGTTTGCGGCTACAGGCCCAGAATCTCCTTGGCCCGGTTCAGGTTCCGGATGTACTCCGGAGGCATGTCCGGGTTGCGATCCGTGTGGAAGGCCTTGGTCAACAAACGGTACGCCTGGCGAAGCTGATCCGCGGGCGTGGTCCGCCCCGCATGCAGCACGGCCAGCGCCCATTCCTTGTCCTGCCCCCGGTTGATGGTCCAGCCGAACCCGCCGCCCTGGTTGCTTTGCCGCCGGCCCTCGTCGATCCCGTCCTGGCGGCCCCGCTCGTAAGCCTGCATGAGATCCGTGCGGGCCTCCTGAAGGGCCACATCCCGGCCCTTGGCATAGGCCTCCTTGATCAGACGCTCATGCTCCTCGTAGGGAACCCCGACGACCGTGGGCTCGGAAGCGCTCTCGGGCTCCGCCTCGACGACCGAAGCCGCGCCCCCGCGCTCCATCCCTTCCCGCAGGCCGGTCTGGTAGGCATCCTGAAGCTCGCGCATGCACTGCTCGGCCAGGGCCTGGAGATCGCTCAAGAGCCCCTCGAAGGAAACGGTGCCCACCGCCGGCACGTACATGCCGTCCTGAACGATGCCCTGCGGGCTGCCCAGCTGAAACAGCGGCGTCCGCCGCAGCTCGGTCTTGGTGAAGTCCTCGCGCATCTGCATCAGGCGCTCGGTCCGCTTCCGCAGTCGCTGGGTCTCGGCCTCCAGGATCATCTGGCGCCACTCGTGCGTGTTGCTGAGGGTGGAACGGGGGATCTCCGTCCGTCGCGCCACCTCCACGATGGTGACGGGAGTGTTCCCCTCGGACAGCATCTGGTCGAGGACCATCCGAACGAGGCTCTCGCGGAGGTCGCGCGTGGCCGATCGCTTGGTCTTTGCGCTCATCCTAATCTCTCCTAAACATCCGAGTCACTGCCGTCCCGGCGGTCGGTCCCGCCGCACCTGCCAGCACTTTCCCGCTGCCGCGGGCACACAACGACTCGAAGCTACTCTAGGACAAGCTTTCCCCCCCGGACCGTAACGGAACGCACAACTTTACGCTCCTTCACTTTGAGCCGCGGGCCCCCGGAGCGGCACAATCACAGGATTTGCGCTACCATGGAGGCGGAAGGAGACCGCGTGATGCCCATGATCTGGACCGAATCCGGGAACCCCCAAGCCAAGACCCTCGTCCTCCTGCATGGAGCGGGGCTGAGCGCCCGCCAATGGGCGCCCCAGCTCGACGCCCTGGGCGAGTTCCATTGCCTGGCCCCCGACCTGCCCGGCAACGGCCGCAGCCCCGGCCCGATCGACCTGGACGCCACGGTCGCGGCGATCGCCGACGCCCTCCGCGACCGCCTCCCTTCCGGGAAAGCCGTCCTGGTCGGAAACTCCTTCGGAGGCACGGTCGCCCTGAGCCTCCTGCGCCGCTTCCCCGAACGGGTGGAGCGGGTCCTGGTCAGCGGGACCTCCTTCACGCTCGGCCCCCGCATGGCCTGGCTCATGGAACGCAGCGGCGCCCTCTACCGCACCTGCCCCCCGGACTGGCTGATCGCCTCCGGCCTCAAGCAGTTCCGGATTCCCCCGGCCTTCCACGACGCCTTCCGCGAGGACATGCGCCGGGTGATGAACGCGGAGGCCAACCAGCAACTCGTCACGGCCCTGCGCCGGTTCGAGCCGCCCCGCGAGACCCAGGTCCCGGTGCTGGTGGCCGTGGGATCCGCGGAGACCCTCCCCGCGAAGCGCTCCGCCCGCGACCTGGTCCGGGCGATCCCGGGCGCCCGCGGCGTGACCGTCCCCGGAGTCGGCCATGTCTGGAACCTCGAAGCTCCCGACCGCTTCAACGCCCTCGTCCGCGCTTGGGCCCACGATCTCCCGCTGCCGGAGGGCCTGATCCCGCTGCGATCCGCCCGCAAAGAGGCCTGACGCCCCCGCTCCGCGACCCCCTGCCGGCGCATGCGCGTCGCTTGCCTGAAGAAGGGAGGCGATGCCCGATGGTCATTCGTTTTCAATCAAAAATATGCTATAACCCTAGGTTGCTATATCGCGTCGCACAGGCGAAGGACCGTTACCGGCCCGAAGGGAGATTCGACAGGCATGAGGAAGAGGCTCTGGGCGCTTCAAGCGGTCATGTTGGCCAGCGTGATGGCGGGCTGCAATTTGAACTTGTCGGACGTCAACTTCTCGAACATCGGTAACGGCAACAACGTGGATGCCAAACTCGGCGCCGACGTGAAGGTCGGAGGCCCCTACCCGTACCCGAGCACTTCACCGTCCTCCTACTACAATCCCGGCCCATCCCCCTCCAGCTACTACCCGTACCCCGGCCCTACCTCGACCTCGGACTACAACGATCCCGTGTCGGTGAGCTTGAATCGCTCCACGTACCGCGTCAGGCTGGGCTTTGACCCGCGGACCGCCTCTCCGAGCGTGTTTCACCCCTCTGCGGACGGCTACCCCGAGGGCGTGCCTATTCCCGATCTCCAGGCCCTGGACGAGGCCACGGTCATGGTCTATGCCTCCTACCGCTGGGGGGCGAACTACAACGTGACGCCTGAGAGTTCCGAGTGGAAATGGACGATCCCCGCGGGGCTCGAGCTGGCCCCCTACCCGTATCACCAGTCCGGCTTCATGCTGGTCACCAAGCCCGACGCAGTGCCCGGATCCTATGCGCTCAAGGTGGAGTCCACCAAGGACCCCAACCTCGTCGCGACGGCCACCATCGAGGTCCTGGACTTCGGATCCGTTGACGTCGTGATCGAGTGAAGGTGAGCATGATGACGAATTCTAACCGCCTCGTATTGGCCACCTGCCTTTCCTTGAGCCTTTTGGGCTGCCAGAGCCTGGCCCCCATTCAGCCGTCGACGCCGGAGACCGGAGGAGCGCAGACCGAAGGAGCAAAGATCCCCCAGGCCACGGGAACCGTCTCGCTGACCATTCGCTGGCCGGATGGCATGCGCCAGGGCTATAACCTCGCCGCCTTGCCCTTGAGCACCCGGGCCTTCAAGTTGACGCTGAAGAAGGGCTCGGATCCGGTGGAGGAGAAGGTGCTCAAGCGCAGCGAAGCGACCTGGCACGAAGATGGGAACGGGATTGCGACCAGCGTGGTCCGCTTCGACCTGCCTCCGGGCACGGGGTATTCCCTGGAGGTCAAGGCCTTCAGCAGCGAGACCGACCTCAGCGAGGCGACCCAGGTCGCCGCGGGCACGTCCAGCCCCTTCGAGGTGCGCTCCGGCTACCGGACTCCGGTGCGGATCAGCCTCGCCGTGCCGAACGGCCCGCAGGCCACGGCCCTCAGTCATGCCGCAGGCGCCGTGGGCAGCCGGATCCGGATCACGGGCGTCAACTTTGGAACCGATCGCAGCAAGATTCGCGCCGTCGTTCTCCGGGAGGGCTATGCCCCGTTCCCGGCCACGATCGAGGCGCTCAACTCCGAGGGCACCGAGGTCACCGTGGTCATGCCGGACGCCTATACGGGCGGTCTCGTGAAGCTTCGCCTCTACGTGGACGGTATCTCGGCCAACGAGTTGGACTTCTGCTACCTCGGCGGCCTCTCGGTGGAGCTCCCCGCCCTGCCGACCAGGCAGAATCCGTCGAACTGGGCGACCTACTACCATGCCCTGGCCGGCAAGCCGTTTCCGCTGCTCATGAAGGGCGAGTACTCCGACCCGCAGACCGGAGAGGCGCGTCGCGTGGAGAGCTTCGAGCACCGCATCAAGGTCCTCAAGGACGGCCTCGAGGTGCCGGGCGCCGTGGGGAGCGACGGTCGGATCACGCTTCCGAGCATCGGCAACTACACCCTGGAGGTCAGCGCGGGGACCCAGTGGAAGTCCGAGTTCCCGATCGTCGCCGGGACCCTGAACTGGTTCAACACCGCCCCGGCCATGGTCAAGGTCTCGAACTTCTACGAGTTGACGGGGCACTACCAATCCGTCGACGTCTCGCTTCCCGCCCAGATGATCGTCGATGGGGGCGTGTCGTCCGTCTGGCTGCGCCCCTCGGACTACACCTGGACCTTCTCGAACCCGTCGATCGGCACGATTCCTTACCTCTCGAGCGACTGGAACCAGAACCAGCCCAACATCCAGCTGTACGGGACGGGAATCCCCGGACAGACCACCGTCACGGGCACCCTCAAGCTCGATCCGACCAAGTCCTTCAGCTTCACCCTGATGAACGTGGGGATCCAGGGCTTCACCTTCCCCACGCCCGTGATCAAGCTTCGGGCCAACGAGACGACCGAGGTCGCCGCGAGCGTGAAGCTCACCGACGGCACCCTCGTCAATCCGAGGGAGAAGTCCGATCTTCAGTCGAAGTTCCACTGGACCATCGACCTTCCCTCCCTCGCCACCGTGACGAAGAAATCCGGCTCGCAATGGGACAGCTCCACGTACGGCGTCGGCGTCGTCACGGCGGGCTCCCAGGTGGGCTCTGGCACGATCACGCTCATGTGGGTGGGCAACAGCACCGCTCAGACCACGATCCCCATCGAGGTGACCGACGACGGCCGCCTGGATCTGACGATCGAGTAGGGGGGGAAAGGACATGATGACGCATAAGCTCTCCCAGACCTTCACGCTCGCGGCCGCCCTCCTGGCCAGCACCACCCTCCTGGGCTGTCAAATGGCCTCGCTGGTGCCGACGGCGCAGCAGTCCCCACCTTCCTCGGGTCATCAGGCGGGCGCTTCCGACCTTCGGGAGGTGGCTCCGGCTTCGGGGATCCTGCCCGAGGTCGAGGTGATCGCGCCGCCGGCGGCCGAACAGGCCCAGGCGGCGGTCACGATTGCCGTGAAATGGCCGGATCGCCCGCAGTCTCTCCAGGCGATCCCTTGGAGTGCGAACTCGCTGCGCGTCCGCATCACCCCCCGGGCCGGGGGGGAGGTGGTCTACGACGATCTCATCGGGCGCCCAGGGCCGGGGGATGCCTACTATGCGCAGGTGATCTCGCGGCAGTACATGCTCAAGAAGGATGTCGCTTACCAGGTCGAAGTCGCGGTCTACCGGGAGCGCGTCGCGGACGTGACCGCGAGTTCCGAGGCGATCGCCTCGACCCGGCCCCCCGCCGAGGTGACGCTGGGCGCGAACGAGAACAAGGCCCTGAAGCTCGTCCTCGATCCCCACTACGTCCCGACCATGGCCGACGCCTCCTACGCGGCCGGGAGCGACGCGATCGTCACCCTCACGGGGTCCGGCTTCGGCACGGATCCGACCCTGCTCCAGGTCGAGTGGGCCCGGAGCACATGGGATCGCGTCCCCCTCGAGATCGTGCAGGTGACCGATACCGCGCTCCAGGTCAAGATGCCGGATTCCGGCTGGAACTGGTACTCGGGTCCCCTCACGATCCATCGCGACGGCATCAAGGCGAGCGGCAACGCGACCTTGACGCATCTCTACTACTTCGATCAGCCGGGTGGAGACCAACTCAAGGTCAAGGACAACAGCCAGCTGTTCTGCGTGCTCGCGGATCGGCCCTTCCGCTTCGACGTGAACCGCTCGAACGGCCAGACGATCACCCACCTCGCCCATACCCTGAAGGTCACGAAGCGAGAAACCCAGGAAGACGTGACGGCCGCGGTCTTCAAGGACGGCAAGTACACGCTTCCGGAGGGATCCTATCTCTTCACGCTCACCTCCGGGAAGCTGACGAACAGCTTCGAGGTCGATGCCGGCACCTTCACCTGGAGCACGGCGGCCGTTCCGTCGCTGACGGTCTCTCCGTACTACATCTCTGCGGACTACCTGACGCCGAAGAACCCGAATTACATGCAGGGAGTCAATCTGGCGGGTTATTCGCTGACCGTTCCGGGGGGCTCGGCCTACTTCGCCCCTTACGACTTCGACTGGAGTTACGGGACCCCCGGCATCGCCGCGGTGAACCTCGGTCATTGGGATCTCAACTACCGGCGCTTGTGGGTCACCCCGACGCAAACGGCCGGTTCGACGACCATGACCGGAACCCTCCGCTTCGATCGGAGCAAGACGATTAATTTCACGGTGCATAACGTGAAGATCGCGGGCTTCAACCTGGACACCTCCACCAATCCCGAGCAATGGAACACGGCCTGGACGGGTGCGCTCACCGAGCCCGTGATCGTGCCTCTGGGCGGGCAGGCCCGGGTGCGCGTGAAGTCCGTCTCGCTGACGAACGGAAGCACCAAGTCCGTCTTCACGGATTCCGTCTTTGGCGACAAGCTCAGCTGGTCGAGCCGGCTTCCCGGGACCATGGAGTCGGCTGAGGGGATGGTGGGCCTCACCAAGACCTATTCCTATCATAGTTCGAATTCCTACACCGACCTGGTGATCACGGGCGAGGCGCCGGGAGTCGCGGAGATCCAGGTGGAGCACGTCGACGATCCGACCCGGGTCGCCACGTTCAGCGTCAAGGTTCAGTAGCCTCCCATGAAAGCGGGCCCCGGCATTGCCGGGGCCCGCTTCGCGTTAGCCCCGCGCGCTCCGTAGGGCCTCCAGCTTCGCCTGGTACCAGTCGGCCACGAAGCGGTGGTGCGCGATGCCGAACTCCAAGGTGGCGAGTTGATAGGCCATGTGATCCTCGAAGCCCGGCGGCGGCTGGACTCCTTGAAGCGAGGCTTGGAGGGCCTCCAGCTCCGCCGCCGCCTGCCGCATCTCGCCCAGGAAGCGGATCACGAGCCCCTCCCTATCCCGCTGATCGAGGTGGCCCAGGAAGAAGAGGCGGAGTAGAGCGGGATTGGAGAGGCGTTCGGCGGCGATGTCTTTTGCCAGCCAGGCGACGAAGTGATCCCGGCCGGAGTCGGTGATGCGGAAGATCTTCTTGCGCCGGCCGTTCGAGACCTGCTCCTCGCTCGTGACGTGGCCGTTCTTTTCGAGCTTGCGCAGGGTGGGGTGGAGGCTGCCGAAGCTGGCGCTGAGGAAGTGCCGGGTGGAGCGCTCCATGGCCTTCGAGAGGTCGTACATCGAGAGGGGGCGGTACATCAGGAAGCCGAGCGCGGCGAAGTCCATCATGGCCTAGACTCCTGCCTTGGCATCCGGGAGGACGACCTGGTCCAGGTCCGGATGCTCGGGGACGAGGGGGGCTTCGAGGGGCGCGCCTCCGCCGCGGGTCGTGCGCGCCAGGAACTCGCGGATGGCCTGGTTCTGGGTCTCGGCCATCCGGCGGGGGTCGACGGGGCCGACCATGCCGGTGAACTTCAGGGCAGGCACGAAGTTGAGGTCGGTGAAGTTGTAATGCGCCGAGCCCTTCATTTCGAGGATATGGGCGACGGCCGTGCCTTCGCGGTAGAGGCCATGGAGGGTTCCCCCCGAGGAGAGGTCCTGCTTGGCCAGCTTGTAATGGGTGGAGAGGAGGTTCAGGGAGGGCACCCGCGGGGGGGCGATCGCCTCCGAATCCCCGGGAACCCAGGGGCCGTCGAGGTTGATGATGCCCCGCAGCCCCTCCACGGGCACGCTGGCCAGACGCATGGCGACCAGGCCTCCCAGGGAGTGTCCCATGACGGTGAGATTGCGCGGATCGACCTCCTTCAGGACCCCTGCGCGCGCGGGGGTTTGGAGGGCTGCGATGACCGTCCGGGTGTCCTCCACCCAGCGCCGAATCTGGGGCTGCAGGGCCACGAACTGCGGATCTTGGGCGAGCTCCATGCTGGCGAGGGCGTAGGCCTCCCGCGTCGGAGCCTGCCGTAGCTGGGATAGCTTGGGAGCGAGCCGCTTGGCGTAGGAGTCGAGGTCCTTCTGGAGCCGTTGGATCGCGACGTTGGTCTCGGTTTTCGGATCGAAGAGGACGGCCTTCCCGTCGGCGTCTTTGGCCATCAATGACTCTCCCGGATGGGCGAGGGAGATGACGATATTGCCGTGGCTCGCGAGCTCCTGGAAGGTGGCGGCGTTCTGCTTGGAGAAGGAGGCGTAGCCGTGGTTGAAGATCACGACGGCATGCGGTCCCGGCGCGGGGGGAGCGTCCTGGTGGGCGAAGGAGGGAGTCTCCGAGAACAGGAAGGACGGCATGCCGAAATGCTTGCTCAGGGCCTCGTTGAGGGCTTTCTCGGTGGTGGGGGCTCGGGGATGGCCGGCCGTGCTGGCGGCGGGATACCAGATGTCCAGCGTGAGGACTCTCGGGGGGATCGCGGGAAGCGTCCGCTGGGTGATGCCGACGGGGTAGGGGCCCGTGGGCTCGGGGATGGGGATCTCGAGCGTGGGGAGGCAGGCCGAGAGAGCGGTCATCAGGCTGGTGAGCCCACCGGCCAACAGGATGCCCTTCCGGCGGGGCGTTGCGGGATCACGGGCAGGGGTCATGGGGCCTCCTCTCACGGGCTAATATATCGACTCGATATATTAGCAGGCGGCCGTCCCAAAGGGAAGCCCCCTCTCGCGGGGAGAGGGGGCGACTTTGCGTGGGCTGAGAACCGCGGCTTAGAAAATGGCGAGGTAGCGCTGGCGTTCCCAGTCGGTGACCTGCATGCGGTACTCGTCCCATTCCTGGGTCTTGGCCTGGATGAACCGGTTGAAGAGGTGTTCGCCCATGGCTTCCTTGACCACCTCGTCCTGCTTCATGAACTCGAGGGCCTCGCCCAGCGAGCCGGGCAGGGAGTCGACCTGGCGCTCGGTACGGGTGTCGAGGTCCATGTGGTAGAGGTCCTCTTCGGACGGCGAGGGCAGCGGGAGCTTGCGTTCGATGCCATCGAGGCCGGCCGCGAGCATGACGGCGAAGGCGAGGTAGGGGTTGGTGGTGGGGTCGGGGCAGCGCAGCTCGACGCGGGTGGCCTTGGTCTGGCGGGGGTTGATCCGGGGGATCCGCACCAGCGCCGAGCGGTTGTTGCGGGCCCAGGAGATGTAGACGGGGGCTTCGTAGCCGGGTACCAGGCGCTTGTAGGAGTTCACGGTGGGGGCGAGGACGGCGATCATGCCCTTGGAGTGGGCGAGGATG
>JAKFCT010000036.1:0-54593 GCA_036676495.1 Candidatus Sericytochromatia bacterium | reverse complement strand
GACCCCACAGCGCACTTGGGAACGTTCCACCCGTCGAGTTCTTGCTCGCTCGAACCGGGGTGGCGTAAGGTATTTTGGGCTGAGGCTGCAATTCACTTCGGCCAAGTAAATGGGGTCAGGTCATAGAGAGCGTAAATAGTGACCGCACATACCAAATCCGATGGCTGGCTACAGTTAGGCTACAACACGAGCCATCAAACAAGAACCACCAGGGCCAAAACCCTGGTGGTTTCTTAGTGGAAGCTGTGGGATTCGAACCCACGACCAAGGGATTATGAGTCCCCTGCTCTAACCGCTGAGCTAAGCTTCCAAAAGACGTAAGAGCACCATTATTCCCGAAGCGACCCGGAAGTTCAAGGCTTACAGGGGGGAAACTGGCTCCCCGGATAGTCTCTCACCCTCGACTGGGGTATAATGCGCTAGCTTTGGCTTCCACTCGTTCAAGGAGGATCTTTCCATGCATGTCGGCCCCGAAGATCTCGGCATCCTCGTCACCATGATGACCATTTTCTTCATCGTGACCGCCTTCACCCTGAGCTTCTCGTTCTACGCCCTCAAGGCCGAGAAGCACGACGACACCGAACCCCAGGCGCACTAAGCGCTGAAGTCGAAGCGCTGCTGGGGGCGCACGAACTCCGCGAAGCCCATGGCTTTCGGATCGATCGCCTCCCAGCCATGGCTGTAATGCATCAAATGGGTGATCCGCTTGCGATCGGGAGGCAACTCCCGATCGAGCTGCTCCAGGGGAGTGTGGACGTTGGACGTCCCCCCCACCAGCTGGCAATCCTGGAAGATGGCCTCCAGCGGCGAGCCGCTCGGACCCTCGCCCGGCGGTAGCAACTGGGTGTCCGACGAGTAGTAGACCCGATCCCCGAGAAAGACGCTGAACGCGGGCTTTCCCTTCACATGCAGCGTCGGCCGCAGGGTGATGGGCGGAAGGCCCGCGATCGCGATCACCGGCTCCTCCTCGCTCAGCACATGCACGTCGAAGAAATCCGCGAGGCCCAGCGTGGCCGCCTCGCCGTCGCGATCCTGCGTGCGGGACATGCCGCCGCGCAGCGACCCTTCCCAGAGCTCGTCCATCAAGGTGGCATGCACGTAGAGATGGGGGCGCTGCTTCGTGACGAAGCGGCTGAGATGCCCGATCACCTCGAGCCCGCCCACATGGTCGGCATGAACGTGCGTGATGACGATGTGCTTGACCTCGGCGAGCCGCCCCATCTCGAGGAGCTTCGGCGGAGTGGTGAAGCCGCAGTCCAGGAGCAGTACCGCGTCCGGTTCTTGCCCCTCGACGAGGACATTGTTGTTGCCGTACTCGGGAGTCAAACCACCTCCGACTCCCAAGAACGTCATGCTGAACTGAGTTGGCACCACCCCTCCTCTCGGAAAAGGCCTCTCAACAAGGACAGAGTAAAGGAGGTTATACCCCGGCCCTCTCGATTCTCCCTCGTTCATTCAAGCGAACGATCGCCTGGATGGCAAGTCGAATCCCGCTCCCTCCGGAGGGGCTTGGCCTCGAACGCCATCGCGTCTATGATTTCTCCTGGAGCGTCACCCCGGATCCCCCGCCACCACCGCTCAATCCCTTCAAGGAGTTCTCATGGCCTTCTCCCATCCTTCCGCCGAGCCTGCCATCACGGCCACGGGGCTCCGCCGAACGTTCGACGGCCGCCCCGCCGTGGACGGCATCGATCTCGAAGTTCAAACCGGCGAAGTCTTCGGTATCCTGGGCCCTAACGGCTCTGGAAAGACCACGACCGTGCGCCTTCTGAATGGTCTCATCTCCCCGGATACCGGCAAGATGGAAGTGCTGGGCCTGGATCCGGTGACGCAAGGCAATCAGGTCCGCCGTCTCACGGGGGTCCTCACGGAATCCCCCTCCCTGAACGAGGGGCTCTCGGTTTACGACAACCTGGAGTTCTACGGCACCCTCTACGGGATCCCCGCCTCCGCGCTGGATGGCCGCATCAAGGCCGTCCTCGACCGCATGGGCCTGCTGGAGCGCATGGGCGACAAGGCGGGCGGCTTGAGCAAGGGCATGAAGCAGCGGCTCGCGATCGCCAGGGCCATCCTCCACGAGCCCCCCGTCCTCTTCCTGGACGAGCCCACCTCGGGCCTGGACCCCGAAGCCGCAGAGCAGATCAATGCCCTGATCCTCGACCTCAAGCGCCAGGGACACACGGTCTTCCTCTGCACGCATCGCCTCGCCGAAGCCGAGCGCGTCTGCGATCGCTTCGCCTTCTTCAGCCGGGGACGGATCCTGGCCACCGGCACCAAGGCCGAGCTCGAGCGCCGGGTCGACGAAGGGCAACGCGTCGAGCTGGAATTCGACGGCGAGATCCCCTCCGCGCTGCCGGGTACGCGGGACGGCCAGACGCTCCAGGTCGCCGTGAGCGCGCGGCCGGAGATCGCGGACCTGGTGGACGCCGCCGTGAAGGCTGGCGGCCGGCTCGTCCGGGTCACCCCGCTCACTCCCTCCCTGGAAGACATCTATTTCTCGCTGCAGCATCGATCGGAGGCCCCTCATGAACTGGCGTAGCATCTGGGCGATCGCCCGCAAAGACCTCAAGGAAGTCTTCGCCAACCGCTCCGTCTGGGCTCCGGTGCTCCTGCTCCCCCTGATCGTCGTGATCGCCTTGCCGCTGCTGCTCATCGTCATGCCGATGAAGGTTCCCCAGAACCGGATGAACATTCCGGCCGACCTGATCCCCAAGTTGATGGAGCACATGCCCGCCGGCTTCGTCGACATGCTCGCCCCCCTGCCGCCGGCCCAGCAGATCAGCCTGCTGATGGTCAGCACCGTCTTCGCTCCGATGCTGCTGACCATCCCGCTCATGATCGCGAGCCTGATCGGGGCCAACTCCTTCGCGGGCGAGAAGGAGCGCAAGACCCTCGAAGCCCTGCTCTACACGCCCGCGACCGACGGGGAGCTGCTGGTCGGCAAGATGCTGGCCGCCGTGATCCCGTCGATCAGCCTGTCCTGGCTGAGCTTCGTGGTTTACGCCGTGGTGGTCAACGCGGCTTCCTGGCCCCTCGTCGGGCAGGTCTGGTTCCCCACTCCCACCTGGTGGCCGCTCATGCTCTGGGTCACCCCCGCCATCGCGGTCATGGGCCTCGGGCTCACCGTGCTCGTCTCCTCGAAGGTCAGCACCTTCATGGAGGCCAACCAGCTCTCGGGGGTCTCGGTCCTGCTGGTGGTCGCGCTCGTCGTCAGCCAGGTCTCCGGCGCACTCTACATGGGAGTGGGCCTGACCTTGCTGCTGGGAGCGGTCGTCTGGCTCGTGAACGTCGGGATCGTCACGGTCGCCATCAAGACCTTCTCCCGCTCGTCCTTGATCACCCGGATGTAGCGCGAGGCCGGGTTACTTCTTCTTCCAGTTGATCTGCGAGATCACGATCACGATCTCGTCGACCAGGCCCAGGGCCGCCTCCGCGATATCCTTGTAGTGGAGGGTCTTGGAGGCCGAGAGCACGTTCACGGCCAGGGGGAAGAGCTGATCGAGGACCGGGATGTTGCCCACGAAGGGGATGAGGGAGGCCAGCATGCCGACGGCCGTCGCCTTGATGGCCTCCTGCTTGTTGAACTTCTCGCCGCGGTGCGTCAGCCAGTAGATCGACAGCCCCTTGGCGGCGCCCAGCGCCACCTCGATGGCGATGGGAATGACCAGGGCGGGCAGGGCGTCGATCTCGACTTCCTGCATCACCTTGTCCAGAGGCATCTCGACCTGGTAGTCCTTGGTGCTGATCGAAACCAGGCCGTTGCGGGGGGTCTTGCTGAAGTCGTAGACCGTCGGGGCCATGAGCTGGTAGCGCAAGGTGACGACCGAGCCGCGGGTGCTGACCAGGCCGTCGAAGCGCTTCTGCACCCGGGCGGCGAACTCGCGGGCCATGGTGTCGGACTTCTGGCTCGACGCCGTGAGATCGGCGGCCACCCCGGGGGTCAGAGGAGTGTGGACGAGCTGACCGCACCCGGTCAAGCTGCTGGCCAGGAAGGTCGTCATCACGAGGAGGCTGATCCGATTTCGCATGCGTTGAAGGCTCCGTAAACTCGAGGTGCAAACTACCATGGGGTGTTGATCATCACGGGGCTGGTGATGAAGCGCTGGAACTCGTCGAAGGAGACCTTCCGGTCGTTGTCGGCGTCGAAGAGCGCGATCAGGAACTTGCTGAGATCCGCCGAGGTGACCTGCCCGTCGTCGTTGCTGTCCATGAGGGCGAAGAGAAGGCGCGAGACGACTTCCATGTTGCCGGCCATGCGGTTGAGGAACTCGTCATAGGTGACGTAGCCGTCCATGTCGAGGTCGATGGTCTGGAAGAGGACCAAAAACAACGGGCTCTTCCGGGAGAGCTCTTGCTTGGTCAAGCGCTTGTCGCGGTTGGTGTCGAGCTTGGTGAACTCGCGGCTCACGGCCTGCTTGATGGCCGACTTGACCAGGTTGAGGTCGCGGGCCGAGAGCGTCTGGTTTTGCGAGGGAAGGGGCTGAGGCGCGGGAGCCCCGCAGCCCGCCAACAGGGCGGCCGTCAGGGCCAGTGGAAGCAGGTGACGCGTCATGAATTCCTCGTCTTTGTACAGGGGTCATTAAACTCATTTACATATAGCCTTACCCCGGATTTCACCTCACCAAGACGAGAGTAAAAGGAAGTTAAGCTTACCTTAAGCCGTCGGGTTACTCGCCGGGGCGGCGGGCCAGGACGGTGGTGAGGTAGCGCGCGAGGCCGGCGTAGGTCGCGTCGTCCCAGAAGTTCATGTACTGCTTGAGGTAGCGGTCCTGGTCTGCGGCGTCGAAGCCGAGCAGGGAAAGGGCCTTCATCGTGGTGGAGATGCGGTGGCCTTTCAGCTCCCGGTGCGACTCGTACGGGACGTCGATCCCGTGGCGCTCCCGGAAGAGATCGCGAACGAGGTAATCGGCTTGCTGGCGGGAATTGAGGGTCATGGCGTCGTCCTCTCATACGGGGGGCCCTTCATGGTGGCGCAAGCGCACGAAGACGGCAAGCCGAAAAGGCTCCGGCTTGCCGTGGCGCCATGCGACGGGTTCGGGCTAGACCGAGGTCGGCTTCAACTCGACCTTGATCCAGTCCGAGGTGCGCTTGTCGAACTCCTGGAAGGCCTCGATGACCGTCTTGAGGGGCTTCTTCTGGGTGAGAATCGTGCTGGGATCGAGCGCCCCGGTCCTCACCAGCTCGATCAGCTCCGGCAGGTACTTGCGGTGGTTACAGTTCCCCATCTGGAGGGTGAGGTTCTTCATCATCGCGGCCCCGATCGGGAAGAGCTGCACGGTCTTGGGGTAGACCCCGATGATCGAGAGGGTTCCCGCCTTGCACAGGCCCTCGACGGCCCAGAAGAGCGTCTGGGACGGGGCGTTTCCGGGATGCCAGTTGTCTCCCTGCGGCTTGGTTTCCGGGGCGACCTGCTCGAGCTCCTGGCGGAAGATCTTCTCGAGCTTCTTGGCCTCCTCGGCCGCCGGCCCCTGGTGGGCGTGGTTGGCGTCCACCCCGACCGCATCGATGGCCCGGTCCACCCCGATGCCTCCGGTCAGGCGCTTGAGGGCCTCCACGGGATTCTCCTGCTCGTAATCGATCACCTCGGCCCCCTGGGCCCGCGCCATGGCGAGCCGGGAGGGGATGCAATCGATCGCGAAGACCCGGCCGGCCCCCATGAGCTTGGCGGAGGCGATCGCCATCTGCCCGACCGGCCCGCAGCCGAAGACCGCCACGGTGTTGCCGGGCGCGATCTCCGCGACGTCCGCCCCGAAGTAGCCCGTGGGGAAGATATCCGACAGCAGGATGGCCTGCTCGTCGGTGATTTCCTCGGGAAGCTTCACGAGGTTGGCGCTGGCGAAAGGCACCCGGACCTTCTCGGCCTGCATGCCGTCGAAGGGGCCGGACTCGGCGGGGCCCCCGTAGAAGGCGGTGCCGGCCGCCGGCCCGTTCGGGTTGGCGTTGTCGCACTGGGAGGTGTAGCCCGCCCGGCAGTACGAGCAGTAGCCACAGCAGATCGTGGACGGGATCACGACGCGATCGCCCACCGAGAGGTTGCGAACGTCGGAGCCCAGCTCCTCGACGATCCCGACCCCTTCGTGGCCGAGGATGGTGCCGGGCTGCATGCCGGACATGGTGCCGCGCACCATGTGCAGGTCCGTCCCGCAGATGGCGCTGGCGGTCAAACGCACGATGGCGTCGGTCGGCTCCTTGAGCCGGGGATCCGGGACGTCCTCGAGCCGAATGTCTCCGACTCCGCGAAAAACGACGGCTTTCATCAGGCCCTCCATAGGTTTTCTCTTCGGAACCGAGAGCGCGTGCCCGCTTTCCCGACGGTCGCGCTCATGGGGCGCGCCCCCAGGATAGTCGGGGGAGACGCAGAAGCCAATTGCCGATCAGGGCTAATTCATGTCAGTCGAGGAGCTCCGGAAGCGTCGGATCGTGCTGCACCTGGGCGCAGCGGAGGCGCCGGAGCGTGCCGAGGCGCAACTCCGTGTCGAAGAGGTCCCGGTTGATGGCCTGCCCCGCGATGGCTCCTTGCCCGGCGGCGACGATCATCTGGCAGTTGGCCGGGGTGAGGCAGCCCGCCGCGTAGAGGCCCTTCACGCTGGTCTGCCCGTCGAGGTCCACCCGGACCTGGCCCTCGGCGTCCACCTCGGCATCGAGCATGCGGGCCAGGCGGTTATGGTAGCGATCGCCCTGGACGGCGAAGAGGATGTCGGTGGCGAGCCGGCGCCCGCCTTCGAAGGTCAGCGCCTGAAGCTGACCGCCCTCATGCTCCACGTGTGCGATGCGCCCCGTGAAGAGCGGGATCTCGTACTCGGCGATCCAGGCTTCATGGCGATCGCTCCAGAGCGGGGGATGCCCGTTGGTCACCAGCATGACGGCCGAGCTGTAATGAAGCATGCCGAGCGCGTAATCCACCGCCTCGTCGTTATGGCCGAAGATGGCGATCCGCTTTCCCTGCACCCGGTAGGCGTCGCAGTCCTTGCAGAAGAACATGCTTCGGCCGAGACAAGGCTTGACCTCCGGGATATCCGGGGGAACGTGCGTGATGCCCGTCGCGAGCAGGAGGCGCTTCGCGACGAACGCGGCATGCGGGGTGACGGCCTGGAAGCCCTCAGGATGACGGCTGACGGAGAGGACCTCGTCCTCGAGGCACTCGGCCCCGTAATGGGTAACCTGCTTGCGGCCCTGTTCGAGCAAGGTCTCTCCCGAGACGCCTTCCGGGAAGCCGAGGTAGTTCTGGACGTCGGGCTCCCAGATGGCCATGGAATGCCGGGAGTCGATCAAAAGGGTGTCACGCATCGCCCGGCCGAGGTAGATGGCCGCGGAAAGCCCCGCGAGCCCTCCTCCGACGACGATCACGTCGCGAACCCGATCCGCCTGGGCGCGTTCCGCCATCTTGCGCTCCGTCCCCTTCATGCCCCGACGTCATCGTAAGGGGAAGCGCCGCCGTCTTCGTATGGCCAACATGCCCGAGGCCGAGCCCTTTCCCTCTCCCGAGGAGGCGTCCGAGCGGGCGGCCCCGGCTACTTGATGCCCTGACCCGTGAGCAGGATGAGGGGGGTGCGCCAGAGGATGGCCAGGTCGAGCCCCAGCGAGACGCGCTCGGCGTACTCCCGGTCGTAGCGGAGCTTGGTGGGGATGCTCAGGTCGTCCCGGCCGTGAATCTGGGCCCAGCCGCTCAGGCCGGGCCGGACGGAGAGCACGCGCTCCCGGTCGTCGTCGCTCCACTCGGAGGCGACGATCGCCGGCACCTCGGGGCGCGGCCCGATGAAGCTCATGTCCCCCTTGAGGATGTTCCAGAGCTGCGGGAACTCATCCACCGACGTGCGGCGCAGGAGGCGCCCCACGCGCGTGACCCGGGGATCGTTCCGCTCGGTGAGCTCGGGCCCGAGCTTGGGAGCGTCGGCGACCATCGAGCGGAACTTGTAGATGGTGAAGGGCTTGCCGCCGCGGCCCATGCGGGCCTGACGGAAGATGGCGGGCCCCGGGGATTCCAGCCGGATGGCGATCGCCACCGCGATCAGCAAGGGCAAGAGCAAAAGCCCTAGCAGGAGCGCGAAGACGACGTCCGCCAGACGCTTCAGGTGCAGGTAAGGTCTCACCGGCGGTGGCGGTCCAGGATGGCCGTCATCCGGGCGATCACCTCCGAGACGTCCGCTTCGGTCATCTTGGGGTAGAGCGGCAAGGAGAGCATCCGGGCGTAGGCCGCGCTCGCGACCGGCGTGTCGTCGGGGGAGACACCGAGCGTCCGCTGATAGAAGGGATGATGGGTGATGGGGATGAAATGCACCGAGGTGCCGACGCCCGCGCGCTTGAGCTCGTCGATCAGGCCGTCGCGGTCGATCGTCAACGCCTCGGGGTTCAGGCGGATCACGTAGAGGTGCCAGGCATGCACGTCGCCGCGGGCCTCGTCGGCGGCGGGCGGAAGCTGAATAGCGGGATGCGAGGCGAAGGCCCGGTTGTAGCGCTCGGCGTAGTCGCGGCGGACGGCCTGCATGGCCTCGAAGCGCGCGAGCTGCGCCAGACCCAGGGCGGCGGCCATGTCGGTCATGTTGTACTTGAAGCCGGCCTCCTGGACCTCGTAATACCAGGAGCCCGCCGCCGTGTAGCGCTTCCAGGCATCGCGGGAGATGCCGTGGAGGCCGAGCACCCGGATCCGGTCAGCGGCTTCTTCGTGGGCCGTCGTGAGCATACCGCCCTCGGCGGTGGTCAGGTTCTTGGTGGCGTAGAAGGAGAAGGCGGTGTAGTCGCCGATCGAACCGACCTTCCGGCCCCGGTAGGACGTCCCGACGGCATGGGCGGCGTCCTCGATGATCGCGAGGCCGTGCCGGCGCGCCAGCTCCAGGAAGGCATCCATCTCCGCCGGGTGACCCGCGTAGTGGACCGGGACGATCGCCTTGGTACGAGGCGTGATCTGGGCTTCCACGGCCTCAGGGCTGAGGCAGAGCGAAATCGGGTCGATGTCGGCGAGGACGGGGGTCGCTCCTACGTGAAGGATGGTGTTGACCGTCGCGCAGAAGGTCAAAGGCGTGGTGATGACCTCGTCCCCGGGGCCGACGCCCGCGGCCAGCAGGGCCAGGTGCAGGGCGGCCGTGCAGGAGTTGAGGGCGACCGCGTGCGGGGCGCCCACGAAGCGGGCGAAGTCGGCCTCGAAAAGCTTGGTCTTGGGGCCGGTCGTGATCCAGTCGGAGCGCAGGACCTCGGTGACGGCTTGGATTTCCTCCTCCCCGATCAGGGGAAGGGCGTAGGGGATGTAGCGGTCGGTCTCGGTCACAAGGAGCCCTCCTGGGAAACGGGTCGGGGTTCGGATGAGGCGGGGCGGGCCTGGTCATGGGCGATCGCCCCTTCGAGCAGATGGCGGATCCCCTCGTCCGAGTGGCGTTCGACCTCCGCGCGGATCCCCGCCACCACGCCGCTCCACCAGCGGGGATCGGGGGGATTGGGGGAGCGGGCCGCGAAGACCTGGGGATGCTCGGTGGGACGAGTGCCCTCGGTGGTGACCAGCAGCTCCTCGTAGAGCTTCTCGCCGGGCCGCATGCCGGTGAAGACGATCTCGACGTCCTCCTCGCGCAGGCCCGAGAGCTTGATCATGTTGCGGGCCAGATCCAGGATCCGGACGGGCTCTCCCATGTCGAGCATCAGGACCTCTCCGGTGCGGCCCAAGGCCCCGGTCTGCAGGACCAGGGTCACGGCTTCGGGGATGGTCATGAAGTAGCGGGTCATCTCGGCATGCGTGACGGTGATCGGACCGCCCTTGGCGATCTGATCGCGGAAGAGCGGCACCACCGAGCCCCGGCTGCCGAGCACGTTGCCGAAGCGCACCGCCAGGAACTTGGTCCCGCCGGGATGCCGGGCGGCCAGGTCCTGCAGCGCCAGCTCCGCGAGACGCTTGGTCTTGCCCATGATCGAGCTGGGGCGGACCGCCTTGTCCGTCGAGACCAGCAAGAAGCTTTCCACGCCTGCCTCCTGAGCGGCCGTCGCGAGGGCGAGGGTCCCCAGGACGTTGTTCTGGGCGGCCTCGGCGGGGCTGGCCTCCATCAAGGGAACGTGCTTGTGGGCGGCGGCGTGAAAGACGATCTCAGGGCGCTGCGCCGCGAGGACCTTGCGGATGCGGCCGTCGTCGCGGACGTCGGCCACCACCGGGACGAGCGAGACGCCCTGGGGGGCGAGGGCCTGGAGCTCCTGGTCGATCTGGTAGACCGCGTACTCGTGATGGTCGAGCATGATCAGGGATTCGGCGCCCAGCGTCACGATCTGGCGGCAGAGTTCCGAGCCGATGGAGCCTCCGGCACCGGTGACCATGACGCGCTTGCCCTTCAGGTAGCCGAGGAGCGAGGAGTCGATCACGACGGGGTCGCGGCCCAGGAGATCCTCGATCTGGATGTCGCGGAGGTGGCTGATGGCGACTTCCCCGGTGATGATCGATTGCAGGGCGGGGACGATCTGGACCTTGGCGGGGGTGGCGGCGCAGCGCTGGAGGATGTCGCGCTGCTCCTTGGCGGGGGCCGAGGGCATGGCGAGCACGATCAGGTCGACGCCGAGGCGGGAGACGGCATCGGGGAGGGCGTGGCGATCGCCCACGACCGGCACGCCGTGAATCCGCATGCCGCGCTTGTCGGCGTGATCGTCCAGGAAGCCCACGGGGCGCAGGCCGCGCTCGGGCTGGCGCAGCATGTCGCGCACGAGCATCTCTCCGGCGTCCCCGGCCCCGATGACCAGCACCCGGGTCGATTCGCCGGGATGCGAAACGGGGTGCATCTCGTGCCAGTACCGCAGGAGGAAGCGGGTCCCCCCCATCAGGACCAGGCTGAAGACGGCCTCGATCGCGACGATGGATCGCGGGAAACTGGCGTTTGACGTCAAATACAGCAAAAACGCAAAGGCGAAGGTGCCCGTGGCCGTGGACATTGCGATGGCCATCGCCTCGCGGACGCCCAGGTAGCGCCAGACATGGCGGTAGAGCCCCCAGGCGAAGTTGAAGGCGAGGCGAAGCGCCGGGACCGCCAGGAAGAAGAGCCAGAACTGGTGGATATGCGCGACGTGAACGTCCCCTTCGAAGCGCAGCCAGAAGGCGAGCCAGTAGGCCAGGGCGACGACCACGAGGTCGAGCACCGGGGGGATCAGGCGCAAGAGGGAGGTTCGAAGGGTTATCACGCGGGCCGCTCCTCACTGCCCCCGGGCTTCCGGAAGGTCCCGATGAGGTGGCTCCGCAGGAAGGGGAGGGTCTCCATGAGCGTGCAGAGGCTCCAGGAGAGGCGGGCGAGACGCCGTGATAGCGGGGGGAAGAGGGTGACGGATTCCAGGCGCCGGGCGAACTCGGGAAAGAGGCCCGCGATCTCGGCGGAGGTCATGGGAACCAGGTTGGGGTTCTTGGGGTTCGTGAGGCGCATGTCGTACCAGAGCATGAGGCCGCCGGGACGGAGCACGCGCGTGATTTCGTGGGCCACTTGGCGGCGCACGTCGGGATCGACGATGGAGCTGAAGACGGTGGCCTGCATGACGAGGTCGAAACTCGCGTCGGGAAACGGGAGCTGCTGGGCGTCGGCCAGCTGGAAGTTGAGCTGGGGCGCCAGTTGGCGGGCGCGCTCGAGCCGCTCGGGGAGGAGGTCCACGCCGAAGAGGTTGTCGGGCTGCGCTCCCAGGTCCAGCATGTGGCGGAGGTCCCCTCCGAAGCCGCAGCCCAGGTCGAGGATCCGAAGGCCGGAAAGGTCCTCGCAGCCGGCTCTGGCGAGGTGACGCAGCATGGCGCGCTCGCGGCCCTGGGTGATGAAGAGGTTCCCCGGGTGAAACGGCGAGTAGTAACCGGCCGGCAAGCGGCGGGCGCGTTCGGAGTAGACCTGCGCGATGCGCGATTGTTCATCGGACATGGTCATGCCTCCATCACCTCCAGGAACCGCTGGGCCAGGACCCGGTAATCGTGCTGATCCACCACGAAGGCGCGACCGCGGGCTCCCATCGCCGCACGCTCCGCGGGGTCGGTGGCCATCATCTGCGTGATGGCCCGGGCGATCGCCTCCGGATCCTCGGGAGGCACCGACAGGCCGCACGCGCTTTCAGCCACCGGATCGTTCCCCGCCTCCACCGAGTGAATCACCGGTTTGGCGGCCATCATGTAGTCCATCAGCTTGTTGGGACTGATGCCGAACCGATAGAGCGGGACCCGATTCCAGCCCAGGTACAAGGCGTCCATGGCGTCCAGCAGGGCGGGAACGGCCCCCTTGGCCAAAGGCGGCAGGAACACGACATTATCCACCCCCATCGCCCGGCTTTGCAAGGCGTCCTTCTCTGGACCTTGGCCCACCAGGACCAGCGTCACCGGCTGGCCCGCGAGGAGGCAGGCGGCATCGATCAGGTGGTGAAGGGCGTTGGCGACCCCATGCGACCCGGCATAACCCACGATAAAGCGTCCCTGTGCCCGGAGGCCCTCGAGCGCCTCCCGGTGAAGCGCAGGAAGGGGCTCCGTGGCCTCCTTCCACTCCGAGACATCGATCCCGTTGGGCAGGTACGCGAACTTCTCAGGGGCCATGCCGTGCGCGCGCATGTGCGCCTCGGCCTTGGGGAGCATGGAGACGACCCGGTCGACGGAGCGGTAGGCGTCGTTCTCGGCCTTCTGCATCCCCATGATGAAGGGGTGCCAGGCGGGGATGTTGCCCAGTTCCATGGGGGAGAGGGGCCAGAGGTCATGCACCTCGTAGATGAGGCGGGCCTTGGCGCGATGCGTCCCGGCGCCATGCGTCTTGGCGCCTTGCTTCTTGGCCAGGCGGGCGATCCGGCGGGCCGGGTAGATGTCGAGCGGATAGGTCGAGGAGGCGATCACGATGTCCGGCTTCAGCTCGTCGGCGAGGCGGCGGGCCTGACGCCAGACGCTGCTCACGAAGGCCAGCATGTTGCGGACGCGGCCGAGACCGTTCCCCTGGTAGGAGGGCGTGTCGAGAAAACGGTAACGAATGCCCTGGATGATCTCCTCACCGGCAGCAGGGTTCTGAGTGCGAAGGTGGGAGTGAGTGGCGGCGAGAATGGTGACGTCATGGCCGGCCCTGACCCACTCGCGGGCCATGTAGAAGGGGCGATGCTCCATGCCGTGCGCGGGGCTCCCCGCGTAGTGGTTAATCAATAAGATAGTCATGGGTCTGAGGCTGCTCCTCGACGAGCCCCTGATACAACGCCTCCAGCTGATCGGCGTTCTGGCGCCAGTCGTAGCTGCCCCGGATCAAGGATCGGCCATTGGCGCCCATCTCGGCCCGCAGGCTCGAATCGTCGAGCAGGCGCTCGATCGCATCAGCGAGCGATTCGGGATCCTTGGGCGGCACGAGCAGGCCGTTCACCTCGTCGAGGACCACTTCCCCCAGGCCGCCGACCCAGCTGGCCACCACGGGCAGGGCGCAGGAGGCCGCCTCCATCGCCGTCTGGGCGTAGCCTTCGAGATCCCTCAGGACGGGCATGACGTAGAGCGTGAGGCCTCGAAGGAATCTCGGGGTCTCCTCGGGAGGGATGAAGCCGACGAACGAGGTGCGGGTCGCCATCGACAGGTCTCGGGACAGGGTGTCCAGGGCGCCCAATTCCGCCCCTTCTCCGCCGAGCACCAGTCGCAGCGGGCGATCGGGGTTGCGCTGGACGATCAGCCTCAGCGCGCAGAGCAGGTACTCCTGGCCCCCCTCGGGCTCCAGCGGAAGCGAGCAACCGATGGTCGGCACTTCCGGCTCTTCGCCCGGCGTGAAGCGCGAGAGGTCCACTCCGAAGGGAATCACCTCGGGCTTGGGGCCGGGAAGCTGGGTCGCCACCATGTGGGACATGGCGTAGCTGGGCGTGAGCAGCCGATCGGCTTCGCTCAAGGTCCGGATCAGCTCGCGCCGCCGGAAAGGCTCCCAGTGATGCAGGATGCGGACATCCTCCGAGGAGACCGAGATGACGACGGGATACCCATCGGCATGTCGGGCGAGCGCCCCGTAGGCGCTGCCGCCGAAAACATGCACCACGTCGGGCTGCAGCTGGTCCAGGAGACCTCGGATCTGTCGGCCGACCATGGCCCTCCCCAGCTGACCGGCGAGGCGAGGCATCAGCGCATGGACCTCGACTCCCGGGATGCCCCCCATGCGCAGCGAAAGGACATGCACGCGCCAGCCCCGGCGGCTCATTTCCGACGCCCCGCGGATCACGGCAGGATCCTGGACATCCGCCAACAGGGCGAGAACTCCGCTCATGGGGTCTCCTTCAAGGTCGGGATCGGCAAGGCTTCAAGCATTGCCGCCATTATACCGTTCCTGAAGCGGGATCGCGACCGTTCCGTTCGCCTCCGGGGCGGGTACAACGTTGCCATGGCCACCATCCGCAACGTCCTGATTCTCACCTTCGGCTCCGTCGCCTCCCAGATCACGGCGCTCGTGCTGGGAATCCTGCTGGCCCGCACGTTCTCCGCCGCGGATTACGGCAGTTACCAGCAATTGCTGCTGGTCTCGACGCTCTCGACCTTGCTCTTCTCGGTGGCCCTTCCCGCCAGCCTGCTTTACTTCGTGCCCAACCTGGAGGGCGAGAAGCGCGCGGCCTTTCTCTGGCGCACGGTGGGCCTGCTGGCCGCGGCGGGCGGATTTGCCGCAGGCTGCCTGGTCCTGGCCCGCTTCGCCTTGGCGCAGGCCTTTCACAACCCGGACCTGGCCAGCTTGGCACCGTGGTTCGCGCCGTCGGTCATGGCCACGGTGGGGACGAGCTACTTCCTTTCGGCGGCGATCGCCCTCGGACGCTCCCGCCTCGCCGCCGGCTTCACCCTCACGGCCAGCTTGGCGAACTTCCTCCTGATCGGAGGCGCGGCATGGCTGTCGCCGCAGCTGGAAGCCCTGATCGCCGCGTGGAGTGCCGCCGGACTGCTCATGTGGGCGGTCTCCCTGGTCTTGCTCACCACGCTCATCGGCAAGCCGCGTCTTGGCGGCGGCTCCATCACGCTCCCCGAACAGCTCCGCTACGCCTTGCCCCTGGGACTCACCTCGATCGTCGGGACGCTGTCATGGCAAATGGACAAGCTCCTGGTCGGCACGGGAGTGGAGCCCGGCGCCTATGCCGTCTACGTGGTGGGCGCCACCGAGATTCCCTTCATCGCGGCCCTCAGCGGCGCGGTCAACAACGTCCTCACCCCCGAGTTCGCCAAGCTGCACCGCCAGGGCGACACTCCCGGAATCCTGACGCGCTGGCACGCGGCCATGGGGGGCCTCAGCCTGGTCTACTTCCCGCTCTTCGTCTACCTCATGCTCGAAGCCGGAACGCTCATCCCGCTCGTGTTCTCACCCCGCTACGCCGATAGCGTCATGTTGTTCCGGATCTACCTGCTGCTCATGCCCCTGCGCATCGCGACCTACGGTTTGATCTTCCAGGCGACGGGCCGAACGCACCTCAACCTGGCGGGTTCGGTCATGTACCTCGTCGCCAACCTGCTCTTCACGGGCCTGGGACTCCACGTCTGGGGCCTTCCCGGCGCGGCGGCCGGCTCGGTGCTCGCGACGCTGGCACTGATCGGGTATTATCTGATCCTGCTGCGCCGAGAACTGGCGGTTTCCCTCGGAGCGCTCGTGCCGTGGCGCCTGCTGCTCGGAAACGCCGTTCCCGCCCTGCTCGCAGGTGCGGTCACCTGGGCAGCCACCCGTGTCATGCCGTCGCTGGGGGGCCTCGTCGAGATCATGCTGAGCCTGGCCCTCTTCGGAACGACGTACCTGCTCTTGGCCTCGGCGCTGGGCCGATTGCGGCTCGCGGACATGCCGCGCATCTTGAACCTTGGCCCCGAGAGGAGCTCATGAGCCACCCGCCCGTCGATAGCCCGGACTACTACGAACGTCACTGGCAGGCGAACCGCCTGAAGATGTCCGCCTCGCTCGAAGAGAAGATCCGCCTCATGGAGGGGCTGATCCCGTCCGACGTCGGCACGATCCTCGACGTCGGCTGCGGCAACGGCCTGATCACCAACGCCCTGGGAAAGCACTACGCCGTCACGGGAGTCGACCGCAGCCCGGCCGCCCTCACTCACCTCGACGGGCCCTCGATTTGCGCCAGCGCCGATCAGATCCCCGTGCCCGACCGAAGCTTCGACATGGTGCTCTCCAGCGAACTCCTCGAGCACTTGCCGGACGCCGTTCTCGCCGGTGCGAGCCGCGAGCTGAGCCGGATTGCCCGACGCCACCTCCTCTTGGCCGTGCCGAACCGCGAGTACCTGCGCAAGCGCTTCAGTCGCTGCCCCGCATGCGGGCTCGAATTCCACGCCTACCTGCACCAGCACTCCTTCACCCCGGAGCGCCTCGATGCCCTCTTCCCGGAGTTCCAGCGACGGCAGACCCGGACCTGCGGAGTCCGCGAGGTTCCGACCCATCCCTCCCTCGACTCCATGCGCCAACGCTGGGGCCAGCACTGGTTCGTGCCCGAGGACCTGCACTGCCCCCGCTGCGATCACGCCATCACGGCCGCGCGGCGCAGCCTGCCGCGCCAGGCCTTGGGCCGCTGCGCCGATGCCCTGAACCTGCTTTACCGGCTGACCGTGCCCAGTGAACCTTTCTGGCTGCTCGCAGCCTACGAACGCCGCACGCCATGAAGCGCGCGCTCTTCGTCTGCTACTACTTCCCTCCCCTCGGGGGCGTCGGTGCCCAGCGCCCGCTGAAGTTCGCCAAGTACCTCCGTCAATTCGGCTGGGACGTGGACGTCCTGACGGTCGATCCGAAAATCGGCCTCAAGCTCGATCCCTCGCTCGCCGAGGACGTCCCCGCGGAAACCCGCGTCCGGGCAGCGGCGACGGCGGAAACGCGTTTCATGAAGCTCGATCGGCTGCCGTTGCTCAAGTACTGGCGCCTGCTGTTGTGGCCGGATGCCGCGGCACTCTGGAAGCCCCATGCCGTGCGCCTCGGCCTGGAAATGGCCAAGGAACGATCCTACGATCTCATCTACTCCTCGGCCCCTCCGTACTCCGTCCACCTGATCGCCGAGACGCTCCAGCGTGAGCTCGCCTTGCCCTGGGTGGCGGACTTCCGGGATCCCTGGTCTCAGAATCGCTCGCTGCATCGCGTCCAACCCTGGCGCCGGGGTTGGGACCGGCGCGCGGAATCCCGGATCCTCTCCAAGGCCGATCATGTCCTGACCGTCACGGAGGCCATGCGCGCCGACCTCCTCCGAGATTTCGCCGTGGCGCCGGAGCGGGTCACGGCCATCACCAACGGCTTTGACCCCGAGGAGTTCCCAAAGGCTCCTCCGCCGCAGAACGAGACCATGACCCTGCTCTTCACGGGCTCCGCCTACGGCGAGTACAACCCGATGACCCTGCTCGAAGGTCTCGACCGATTCGCCAAGCAAAACCCCGAGGCTCGTTTTCGGGTGCGCATGATCGGCGCCATTAGCGCCTGGATGCGCTCCCACCATGGAGACTCCCCCTTCGCCTTCCCGATCGAAACCATGGACTTCATCCCCCATGCCGAGATTCCGAGTCAGTTGCAAAGGGCCGACCTCCTCCTGCTCAGCTACCCCTCCTGGATGATGGCCGGGATCCCCGTGAAGCTCTTCGAGTACATGGCCTCCGGGCGGCCCGTCCTGGGACTCTTCCCAGCCGGCGCCGAGGCCGACCAGGTGATTCGCGAGACGCAGTGCGGCATCACCGTCAACGACCCGGATCACGTCGCCGACGCCTTCGCCCGCTGCTATCGGCTCTGGCAGGAGGGCGAGCCGCTCTGCCAGCCGCTCCCCGACCGGATCGCGCGCTACGACCGCCGCCTCCAGGCTCAGGCGCTGGCCGAGGTTTTCGATCGGATCCGCTCATGAGGCTTTGTTACCTGGCCGACGGCGGCAGCGTTCACACGCGGCGCTGGCTGAGCCATTTCGCCGAGCAAGGCCATGAGGTCCATGTGATTTCCCTGGAGCCCTCCGGCGTGCCGGGAGTTCAGGAGCACCGGCTCGCGCGACGCTTCGGAAACAAGCTGGACTACCTGGCCGCCATTCCCCGGGTCCGACGCCTCGTGAAGACGATTCGCCCCGATCTGCTGCATGCGCACTACGCGACCAGCTACGGCTTCCTGGGAGCGCTCAGCGGCCTACGGCCCTTCGTCGTGACCGCCTGGGGCTCGGACATCCTCGTCACCCCCCGCGAGTCAGCCGTCATGCGCCATCTCGTCCGCTGGGTGCTGGAGCGCGCCGACGCCATCACCTCGGATGCGGAGTTCATGACGGCCGCGATTCTCGAGATGGGAGGGCACGCCAAGACCCTGACGATTCCCCTGGGAGTGAACCAACGCCTGCTGAATGCCCCGGCAGACGCGCCCCGCCGGCCGCTGGTCGTGAGCCTGCGCAACCTGGAGCCCCAGTTCCGCATCGATCGCCTCATCCAGGCCTTTCAAACGGTGGCCCAGCGCGATCCGAGCGCCCGGCTCCTGATCGGCAATCGAGGGCCGGAGCTGCCCGCCCTTCAAGCCCTGGCGGAAACCTTGAACCTTAAGGACCGGGTGGAGTTCATCGGCTTCCAGAGCCCGGGCGATCTGCACCGGCTCTTGAGGGAGAGCGCCGTCTACGTCTCGATTCCCGAGTCGGATGCCACCTCGGTGACCCTGCTGGAAGCCATGGCCCTGGGAGCCTACCCCATCGTCTCCGACCTTCCCGCCAACCGGGAATGGGTCGATGACGGCAAGAACGGTGCCATCATCGCGCATGGGTCCATCGAGGCCTTGGCCGACGCCATCCTCCGGGCCCTCGGGCATCCGGAAATCCGCGAAGATGCCGCGCGGCTGAACCGCGAGATCATCGCGCGCAAAGCCCTCTGGGAGACCAACATGGCCGAGGTGGAAGCCCTGTACCACGCGCAGATCGCCCGTTACCGCAGGGAGTCGTCCGTCGAGGGCTGCTAGGCTAAGTCGTGAAGAAGCGAGCAATCCGCGCCGCGGCCTGACCGTCTCCGAAGGCCCGCAAGGGCTCGGCCGGACTCCCTAGCGTGCGCATGGCCTCGGCGATCCGCGCCGGATCAGCATCGACCAGGACGTTCCAGCCCGCCGAGACGGTCTCGGTCCATTCCGTCTCGTCTCTTAGCGTGAGGCACGGGACCCGCAGGAAACAGGCCTCTTTCTGAACCCCTCCCGAATCCGTGAGAATCACCCGGGCCCGGGACTCCAGCAGGAGCATGTCGAGGTAGCCCACGGGCTCCACCATCCGGATGTGCTCCGGAAGCGTGAGGCCGAAGGCGTGAAGCTGTTTTCGCGTGCGCGGATGCATGGGCCAAACGACCGGAAGGGAGAGTTCCCCGAGCGCCGAGAGGATGGCACCGAGCCGCTGCGGATCGTCGGTATTCTCGGCGCGATGAACGGTGGCGAGGGCGAATCCTCCCGGCATGAGGCCGAGCGCGTCGAGGCGATCGAGACGCTCCTCCGCTCGAGGCTTGAACATGAGGGTCGCGTCGTACATGACGTCGCCGACCTGATGCACGCCTTCGGTGATGCCCTCGTTCGAGAGATGACGAACGGCGGTATCCGTGGGAGCGAAGAGCAGGGTCGAGAGGTGATCGGTCAGGACCCGGTTGATCTCTTCGGGCATCTGGCGGTTGAACGAGCGTAAGCCCGCCTCGACGTGGGCCACGGGCACATGGAGCTTGGCGGCTGCGAGGCCGCCGGCCATGGTCGAGTTGGTATCCCCGTAGACCAGGACCCAGTCGGGCTTCTCTCGCTGGATGACCTCTTCGAGCTTTGCCAGCATCGCTCCGGTCATCGCTCCGTGAGAGCCCCCGCCGATGCCCAGGTGGTAATCGGGCTTGGGGATGCGCAGTTCTTCGAAGAAGACGTCCGACATGTTCGCGTCGAAGTGCTGGCCCGTGTGGACCAGGACCTCGGTCGCGACCTTGCGGAGCTCCTGGCTGACGGGGGCCGCCTTGATGAACTGGGGGCGGGCGCCGACGACCGTGAGGACCTTCATCTAGACGGGGATTCCATTCTCGACGGCCTGACGCAGGGCCTCGGCCACCTGTTGTTGCTGCTCGAAGGTCAGCTCCGGGAAGATGGGCAAGCTCAAGACCTCGCGAGCCGCCCGCTCCGAGATCGGGAAGTCGCCCGTCTTGCAGCCGAGATAGTCGTGGACCTTCTGGAGGTGCAGGGGCACCGGGTAGTAGACCATGCTCTGCACGCCCCGGGTCTTCAGGCCCTCCTGGATGCCGTCGCGGTCCTTGATCCGGATGGTGTACTGGTGGTAGACCGGCACGGTCCCCGACAGCTCCTCGGGGGTCATCACCCCGGGGATGTCCTTCAAGAGCTCGTTGTAGCGCTTCGCGACCTCGCGCCGGGAGGCGTTCCAGGAGTCGAGGTGCGGCAGCTTGACCCGGAGGACCGCGGCCTGAACCTCGTCGAGGCGCGAGTTGACGCCCAGTTCCTCGTGGTGGTACTTCACCCGGCCGCCGTGTCCCCGAAGCGCCGTGATGCGCGCCGCGAGCTCCGGATCGTCGGTCACGCAGGCGCCGCCGTCCCCGTAGGCCCCCAGGTTCTTGCTGGGAAAGAAGCTGAAGCAGCCCACCGTGCCGATGGTGCCCACCATCTTGCCATTGATCGTCGCCCCGATCGCCTGGGCGCAGTCCTCGATCACGTGGAGGCCGTGCTTCTTGGCGATCGCCATCAAGGCCTCCATGTCCGCCGGCTGGCCGTAGAGGTGCACGGGCATGATCGCCTTGGTGCGCGGCGTGATCTTGGCCTCGACTTCGGAGGGGTCCATGTTGTAGGTCACCGGGTCGATGTCCACGAAGACGGGCTTCGCTCCCACGATGCCGATCGCCTCGGTGGTGGCCACGAACGTGAAGGGCACGGTGATCACCTCGTCCCCGGGGCCGATGTCCAGGGCGCGAAGCGCCAGGTGCAAGGCATCGGTGCCGGAGTTCAGCCCGATGGCGTACTTGGAGCCGACATACGCCGCCAGTTCCTTCTCGAAGGCCTTCACGTTGGGGCCGTTGATGTACTGGCCCGAGCGCACGGCATCCAGGATGGCCGCGTCCATCTGGGCCTGGAGGGACTCGTACTGGGGCTTGAGGTCGAGAATCGGGATCATGGTTACTTCCTCACGACCGACGCGGGGCCGGTCAACTGGTACTGCGTGCCGCACTCGGAACAGGTGGCGTCATTGGCCTCGAAGGCGAGCTTGACGCCGCAAGCGCACGCCCAGCCTTTGATTCGAGCGGGATTGCCGTAGACCATGGCGTAGGGAGGGACGTCCTTGGTGACGACGGCGCCGGCGCCGACGAAGGAGTACTCTCCGAGCGTGTTCCCGCAGACGATGGTGGCGTTGGCTCCGATGCTGGCTCCGCGCTTCACCCGAGTCTTGGCGTAATCTTTCTCGGGGTCGTTGCGCCGGACGTGCGAGCGGGGGGTGGTGACGTTGGTGAAGACGCAGGAGGGCCCGCAGAAGACGTCGTCTTCGAGGGTCACGCCGGTGTAGACCGAGACGTTGTTCTGGATCTTGACGTTGTCGCCGAGGGTCACGCCGGGGCTGATGACGACGTTCTGCCCGATGTTGCAGTTCGCCCCGATGACCGCGTCCTTCATGACGTGGCTGAAGTGCCAGATCTTGGTGCCGGGGCCGATCGTGCAGGGTTGGTCCACGTAGCTGGACTCATGCACGAAGTAGTTCTTCTCGGTATCTACGGCCATTACGCGGTGACTCCTGTATTCGCTGGCTGGGAGCATTCGTTTTGCTTCAACTGGTTCTGGGCGTGTTCGAGGATGCCGAGCACCCGGGCGCCGGAAATGCCGTCGGTGCGAGGGCGGGTGCCCGTCCGGATGCAATCGAGGAAGTGGGCGCATTCCCGGGCCATGGGCTCGCCGGGCTCGTAGGCGACGAGCGTTTCCTCGCCGCGGCGCAGCTCCCAGCCCGAAGCGACGCGGTCGAAGCCGCGGTCGTAGAGGCGCAGCTTGCCTTCGGTGAGGGTATCGTCGAAGACGGCCATCTTCTCGGTGCCGATCACCGTGAGGCGGTGCCGCTTGACGGGCTCCAGCCAGCTCAGGTGGATATGGGCCGTGACCCCGCCGGGGTAGCGCAGGTCCATGGTGACGAGGTCCTCGATGCCCTCCTGGAGGATGGCATGGCCGCTGGCCGAGACCGTTTCGGGTTCGGCGGCGATCAGCTCGGCCAGGAGGCTCGCGTCATGAGGCCCGAAACTCCAGAGCACGTTCTCCTCGCTGCGCAGCTTGCCGAGGCTGAGGCGTTCGGAGCGGACATGCTTCACCTCACCGAGCGCTCCCGAGTGGACCAGGGCTGCGAGGGCTTCGACGGCGGGATGGTAGATCAGGATATGCCCGACCATGAGGATGCGGTTCAGGCGGTCGGCCTCCGCGGCGAGTTCTTCGGCCTCCTTGCGGCTCAAGGCCAGGGGCTTCTCGACGAAGACGTGCTTGCCGGCCTGCATGGCCTGCATGGCGAGCCGGTGATGGGTCGGAGCCGGAGTGGCGAGGATGACGGCGTCGATCGCCGGGTCGGCCAGGACCTCCGCGAAATCGGTCGTCGTACGGATCTCGGGGTAGGCGGCGCCCAGCTTGGCCAAGATCTCGGGGTTGAGGTCGCAGAGCATGTCGAGGGCGCCGAGGGCATGGAAGTTCCGGGTGAGGTTGGGACCCCAGTAGCCCGCGCCGACCATGGCCACGCGAGGCGTGGCCACGCGGGGGGGCGCGTTAGAGGAGGACAACCTTCTCCCTCCCTTCGGTCACGTGCTGGGTGGCGTTGCGGGTGTCCACGACGATCGGTGCCTCGCGAACGATGGTCTCGTAGTCCAGCTGGGAGTGATCGGTCATGATGACCACGCCGTCGGCCCAGGAGAGGCCGGCGTGGAGGTCCATGGAGGCGTAGTCTCGGCCGTGGTGGGTGAAGGCGGGGACGTAGGGGTCGTGGTAGGCGATCGCCACCTCGTCCCGGGCCAGGATCGATATCAGCTTGAGGGTCGGGGATTCGCGCCAGTCGTTGATGTCCTTCTTGTAGGCGGCCCCCACGATCAGCACGTTCGAGCCGGCCAGGGGCTTGCGGGTACGCCCCAGGGCGCGGATGAGCTTTTCGCGGACGTGGTAGGGCATCTGCACGTTGATCTCGCCCGCCAGCTCGATGAAGCGGGTGTGGAAGTCGTACTGCCGGGCTTTCCAGGTGAGGTAGAAGGGGTCGATGGGGATGCAATGCCCGCCGACGCCGGGGCCGGGGTTGAAGCGCATGATCCCGAAGGGCTTGGTGTTGGCGGCCTCCACGACTTCCCAGACGTTGAGGCCCATGCGATCGCAGAGGAGGGCGAGCTCGTTGACCAGCGCGATGTTGACCGAGCGGAACGTGTTCTCGAAGACCTTGGTCATCTCGGCGACGGCGGGGCTGGAGACGGGGACGACGTGCAGGATGGTCTGCTGGTAGAAGGTCTTGGCGACGTCGAGGCAAGCGGGCGTGACGCCTCCGACCACCTTGTTGGTGTTCTTGGTGGTGTAGCGGGCGTTGCCGGGGTCGACCCGCTCGGGGCTGAAGGCCAGGAAGAAGTCCTCACCGACCGTGAGGCCGGACGCGGCCAGGATGGGAAGCAGGACCTCCTCGGTGGTGCCGGGGTAGGTGGTGCTCTCGAGGCTGACGAGCTGGCCGGGGCGCAGGACCTTGGCGATCTGCTCGGCGACGTTGACGATGTACTGGATGTCGGGGTCCCGGTGCTCGGTGAGAGGGGTCGGCACGCAGATGACGATCACGTCGCAGTCCGCGAGCAAGCTGAAATCCGTGGTGGCCTCGAGCCGGCCCTCGCGGACCAGCTCGGTCAGTTCCGCGTCAACCACGTCGTCGATGTAGTTCTCGCCCGCGTTGATCTGCGCGACGCGCTTGGGATTGCGGTCGAAACCCCGAACCGAGAATCCGACCTTGCCTTTCTCGACGGCCAGGGGCAAGCCCACGTAGCCGATGCCGACGACCCCAATCCGGGCCTTGCGAGTCTGGATGGCCTCGATCAGGCGATCTTGGACGCTGGACATGGTTTTCTCACGCACGGTTGCACACCTCGGAGGGTCATGTACCCTCGGGATCCTGGTAAAAACGGAACGAGCAAGCCTGGCGGCCGCGCTTCATTTTACACCAAGCAGGCGTCAGTGCTGAGGGAGGCGCCGGAGGCTAGGCGATCTCCGGAGCCAGGAGGTCGAAGAGGCTCATCTGGTGTTCGGAGGGGAGATGGGCAGAGGTCGGAGGGACCTCGGTCAAGCGGCGGGCCACGTCGAGGCAGGCGCGGCAAGTCGGCTCCTCGTTGACCTTGCGGCCTCCCGAGCGGGAGATGGAGCGAGCGGAGCACAGCGCCTCGCCGGCAAAGCGCCTGACGCGGCGGTAGTGCACGTTGGCCTCGAAGGCGATGTGACGGACGGGCTCCTTGCCCGAACGCGCCGGATGATGGGGTTCGAGAATCTGGTAAGTTCCCAGGCAGCGAAGAACCTCCAGGACCTCCTCATCCATCGGCAAGCCATCCCTTTCCATAAAAAAACCTCATGCCAGGGGTCAACACGGCAGAACGATCCTACGATGCCAGGAGCCGCAAGGCTGTGACGCGTGAACCCCACCCCTCGACCGGGCAAACGAGTCTTGCTGAGCGCCTACTGGGGCGTCACCAGCTTCAAGCCGACGATTCCCGCGACGATCAAGCCAAGGCAGGCGAGGCGAAGGGCATCGCGGGGCTCTCCGAAGAGGACCATGCCGGCCACGGCGGTCCCGATGGCCCCGATGCCGGTCCAGATCGCGTAAGCGGTGCCGATCGGCAAGACGCGCAGGGCCTGTCCCAGCAGCGCGAAGCTCACGATCATCAGCGCGACCGTCGCCACGCTGGGCCCGAGGCGCGTGAAGCCCTCGGTGTACTTCAATCCAAGTGCCCAACCCACCTCGCTGAGTCCCGCCAGGAAAAGAAAGAACCATGCCATGGCCGCTGCTCCTAACCGATACCTATAAAAAGACAAAAAGGCCCCTGGAGGGGCCTACGGCGATTACTCGCCGCCATCGGCTTCCCCAGTGGCGCACACCAAAACGCTACCTCAAGCGGGCGCAGCGGTCAAGGCCACGGGGCTTTCGGGCATTCGAAAGCCCCACAGGAGCTAGGTCGTCGGGATGATCTTCACCAGGACGCGCCGGGTGCGGGGACCGTCGAACTCCGCCAGGAAGATGCCTTGCCATGTGCCCAGGGCGAGCGCGCCCTCCTCGATGATGACCGTCTGGGAGATCCCGAAGAGGCAGGTCTTGAGATGGGCGTCGGCATTGCCTTCCCCGTGGCGAAACTCGCCGTTCTGGGGGATGCGGGTCTTCAGCCAGTGCAGCATGTCGCGGGGAACGTCGGGATCCGCGTTCTCATTGATCGTGATCCCGGCGGTGGTATGCGTGCTGAAGACGACGGCGATGCCGTCCCGGGTGCCGGAGCGCCGCACGGCGCCGAGAACCTGGTCGGTGATGTCGACCAGTTGCTCGCGGGCGTGAGTGGGAAGGGTGAGCGTGATGAGCATGCGATCCTCCTGAGGGTGAACGGGACCATTTTACGCCCTCCGAGGAGGCCCACGTTGCCGGAGCCGGGCGGAAAGCGCTACAATGCCCAACGCACGCCCTTTTCACCGCAGAGCCATGCCCCTCGCTTCCCCCCTGCTTAGCACGAAGCTCTTCATGCCCCGGCCGCAACCGCGCACGGTGGCACGGCCCCAGCTTGCCGAACGGCTGGCATCCTGGCCGACCCGCAAGCTCACCCTGGTCTCGGCCCCTCCGGGCTTCGGCAAAACCACCCTCGTGAGCACCTGGGCTTCCTCGGCAAATGCCGAAACCGCGTGGGTTTCGCTTGATGGGGACGACAACGATCCCACCCGCTTCTGGATGTATGTGCTGCGGGCGCTCTCGAAGCCCCTGGGAGACTTCGTCATGGCGGCCGAGGAGATCTTGAATTCTCCCGCCCCGTCTTACAAGTCCCTGATCGCGGCGCTCATCAACCGCCTCTCCGAGAGCCCCACGCCCGTCATGCTGGTCCTCGACGATTACCACGTGATCACGGCGCCCCCCATTCACGACGCGATGGCGCTCTTCATCGATCGCTTGCCCGAGGGCATGCACGTCGTGCTGGCAACCCGCTCGGACCCTCCCTTCATGTTGGCACGGCTGCGGGCTCAAGGGCAGATGCTCGAACTGAGAGCAGCGGATTTGCGCTTCGAAGCCGAGGAGGCCCAAGCCTATCTCAACGAGCGGATGGCCTTGGGGCTCTCGGCGAACGCCCTCTCATCGCTCACTCAGGCCACCGAGGGCTGGGTGACGGGTTTGCAGCTCGCCGCACTGTCGCTTCAGCACGCGCCGGATCGCGAGGCCTTCGTTTCGGCCTTCGCCGGCACGAACCGCTACATCGTGGACTACCTGGTCGAAGAGGTCCTGCACGCCCATCCACCGCATGTCCAGCACTTCCTGCTGAAGACCAGTATCCTCGAACGCCTCTCGGGGCCGCTTTGCGACGCCCTCCTCGACAGTCACGGCAGCCAGCAGATTCTCGAAGAACTCGAACAGGCCAACCTCTTCCTGGTGCCCCTTGACGGCGAGCGGCGCTGGTACCGCTACCACCACCTCTTCGCCGACATGCTGCGGCACCTGCTGGAGCGGCAAGCTCCCGCCTCCGTGAGCTCCCTGCATGAGAAGGCCTCAAGCTGGTTCGAGCGGCAAGGCCACTACTCCGAGGCCATCCACCATGCCCTCGAGGGCCAACACGACGCCCGCGCAGCCGACCTGATCGCCGCCGCCGCCCCCACGCTCGGCCGAGGTGAAATCGCCACCCTCCTGGGCTGGCTATCGGCCTTGCCGGCTTTCCGGCTGGATCAACGCCCCGACTTGCTCCTGCTCATGGCATGGGTGCGCTTCCCGAGCGGGAATCACGCCGAACTGACGTCCCTGTTTCGTCGTGTCGAGCAAGCCCTCGCGCGTCCCCTCGAAGACGAGCGCAAGCGAGACGCCTACGCCGCCCAGTTCGTCGCCCTACAAGCCTTCACCGCCCGCGCGAGGGGAGACCTTGCGACCACCACGCGGCTCTCGGAAACGGCGCTCGCCGCCCTCCCCCCGAACGAGCCGATGTGGCGCATCGGCGTCGCCCTGAACCTCGCAACGGCCTACCAGCATGGCGATCGCCCCCAGGACGCCCTCCGCACCTTCGATTTGGTGCTCGCGGAAGCCGACGCCCACGACGCCATCCTGGCCATGAGCCTGAAGGCCACTTGCCTTCAAGAGTTCGGGAAGCTCGGCGAGGCCTTGCCGCTCTTCGAAGCCGCCCTGCGGCTCGCGGAAGCCCACGGCGGACGGGCCAACACCCTCACCAGCTACGCATGGGTGGGACTCGCCCACCTTCATCTCAAGCAAGGCCGCGATGACGAGGCGCTCCGCTGCTTCCACGAAGGCCGCGCCTGCGGCGAAGGCCTGCTCGAACCTCACCTCAACGCATGCACCCAGCTCGCCAGGCTCTACGCCTTGCACGACGAGCGCGAGAAGGCCGAGCGCATGTGGCAGGAGGCCCATCAGGTGGGACAAGCCCTCCCCAACGTCGGCATCTACCTCAACGCGCTGCGCGCCCTTTGCCTCGACGACTCCGGGCCCGCCCTGGAGCGCCTGGTGGCCATGGCGCCACCTCCCGAGGCCGGCACGCCCCGCCACTGGCCCCTGCAAGACTGGAACCTGCTGGCCGCCAAGGCCCTCCTGGCCCTCGGCGAGCGCGAACGCGGCCTCGCCAGACTCGAAGAAGTCGAGCGCCATGCCCAGGAGGCGGGCCGCCTCCCGCTGGCGCTTCAGGCGATGGTGCTCCGGGCGAGCATGCTCCCCGAAGAAGCCCCGGCCCTTCTCTCGCGCGCCGTGGTGCTCGCCGAGCCGGAAAACCTCCGCCAGGCCTTTCTCGACGAAGGCACCTCCCTCCAGCCGCTGCTGCGCACGCTCGCGACGACCCTCGACGACGCGGCAACGCGCTTCCTCGAGACGCTCATCGGCCCACAAAGCGAAGCCCTCGCTCCCGAAAGCCTTCTCGATCCGCTCAGCGAACGCGAGCGCGAGGTCCTGGCGCTGATCGCCGAAGGCCTCACCAACCAGGCGATCGCCCAGCAGCTCGTCATCGAACTCAGCACCGTCAAACGCCACGGCACCAACCTCTTCGGCAAACTCGGCGCCACGAACCGCACCCAAGCCGTCGCACGCGCCCGCGCCCTGGGCCTGCTCTAACTCACCGGCTGAACGCGGGTCGCTGCTAAGCGTGGCGCGCCGATCCCGTGCGCCCCCTAACTACGACCCTCCCACCCCAAGATACGACCTTGGTAGGATCCCCCCCACCTCCCGCCCTTGGTACGGTAGGCCCATCGCCCACCCACCCACCGGGAGCTGCCATGAACGGTCCTGCAACCTACCGCATTCGCGTCCGACCCCAGTTGAGCGAGGACTGGTCCCAACGCTTCGACGGCCTCACCCTCACAGGAGACGACGGAGAGACCCTGATAGAGGGAATCTTCCCCGATCAAGCCGCCTTACACGGCCTCCTGACCCGCATCCGGGACCTGGGCTTGGTCCTGATCTCGCTGCGACGCCATAACCCCTTTGAAGGAGATCCCCGATGACCCTCAAGCGCTCTCTCGCCATCCTCGCCATGATGGCCATGCTCAGCGGCTGCGCCCATACCACGTCCTATGGAGGCATGTTCGGCGGGGCACCCGCCGGAAGCATCACCGCGCTCGAAGAGATGACCCTCGGCGGCGTGAAGCAATGGGTCCTCATGCGCGGCAAGAAGGCCTCCAACCCCGTCGTCCTCTTCATCCACGGCGGACCGGGCCACGCCGAGATGCCGATGATCCGCAAGCACTTCGAGCCCCTCGAAGACGACTTCGTCGTAGTCACCTACGACCAGCGCGGCGCGGGCAAATCCTACTCCCCCCGGATCCCCAAGGAATCCATGACCCACGACCAGATGGTCGCGGACGCCCACGAGCTCGTCCTGAAGCTGCGCCAGCGCTTCGGCGTCGAGAAGGTCCACCTGGTCGCCCATTCCTGGGGCACCATCACCGGCACGCTGCTGGCCCAGCGCTACCCCGAGCTGTTTCATGACTACGTGGGGGTCGCGCAGTGGACCGATGGCGAAGTTCGCGAGCGCACGTCCTACAACCTCATCCTCGACTGGGCCAAACGAACCCGGAACAAGGACGCCATCCGGCAGCTCGACGAGATCGGCCCCCCGCCCTTCAGCGGTCCCAAGGCCGAGGACAAGCTGGTCGCCCAGAAGGAATGGCTGGTCAAGTCCGGCGGCTTCCTCTACGGCCAGGACAACATGAACAGCCTCTTCATGACGGTCCTCTGGTCGGGCGAGTACTCGCTCTCCAACAAGCTCAACCTCCTCAACGGGATCATGTTCTCGACCGGAGCGATGTGGGCCGACTCGATGAAAGTCGACCTCACCCGGAAGGTTCCCGAGCTGAAGGTGCCGGTTTACTTCGTGGCCGGGCGGCATGACTACAACACCCCGTTGCCCCTGATCGAGGGCTACTACCACAACCTCAAGGCCCCGTCGAAGCAGCTCGTGATCTTCGAGAAGTCCGCTCACAGCCCCTACTTCGAAGAGCCCGAGGCGTTCATCCGGTTTATGCGCGAAACGGTGAAGGCGGGGAGCTAATCCCCGCCCATGAAAGGAGTCCCCGTGTCTCAGCCTCTCCGCTCTGCCGTGGCCGCATGCCTGGCGATCGCCACCCTCCTCCCCGGCTGCGCTCCCGCCGCCACCCGCTACGCCGTCAGCCAGGGCGACTTCGACGGCCTCCAGCAACAGCTCGGCAAGCTCGTCCGCTCCGAACTCTCGAAGCACCAGATCGAAGGCGCGAGCCTCGCCGTCTTCAACGACTCCCAGATCCTCTGGGAGCAAGGCTTCGGCATGGCCGACAAGGAGGCCATGCGTCCCGTCACCCCCCAGACCCTTTTCCGGGTCGGCTCGCTCACCAAGGCCTTCACCGCCGCCTCGATCATGCGGCTCGCCGAGCAAGGCAAGGTCAAGCTCGATGCGCCGGTCACGACCTACCTGCCGGAGTTCCACATCCGCAGCCGTTTCCCCGAGGCCGGCCCCATCACCCTCCGGCAGCTCATGACCCACCACTCGGGCCTCCCCGGGGACATGGCCGCCGGCATGTGGACGCCTCGCCCCGCGCACTTCACCTCGGTCCTGCCCATGCTGCGCGACGAGCAGCTGGCCTTCCCGCCCGGCAGCGGGTTCCTCTACTCCAACCTCGGCTATGACGTCCTCGGGGCGGTCATCGAGCGGGTCAGCGGCAAGCCCTACGAAACCTTCGTCCAGAACGCGCTCCTGAGGCCGATCGGCATGACCCAGAGCGGCTTCTCGCCCGAAAGCGACGCCCTCACCCGGACCTACCAGAACGGGAAGCCCGTCGTCGATCCGACGCTGCGGGACGTGCCGGCCGGCGGCCTCACGGCCAGCTCCCATGAGCTGGCCCGCTTCGGCCGCGCCATACTCGCCGAAGGGCGGATCGAGGGCCAAACGGTCCTGACAGCATCGAGCGTCCGCGAGATGCTCGCGCCCCAGAACCTGGACGTCCCGGCTGACCACGACTTCCGGGCGGGGCTGGCGTTCTCGCTCCATTACCCCAAGCTCGGCGCCCTGGGGCGCGTCGCCGGCGTGCGCGGAGCCACCGTCCACAGTCATGCCCACCTGCTGCTCGCCCCGGAATCGAAACTGGGCATCGCCATCCTCACCAACTCGACGAACGGGGCGCTGGCCTCGGTGAAGCTCGCCGAGGAAGGCCTCAAGCTTCTCGTCGAGGCCCATGAGGGCCCGCTCCCCGAGGCCCGCGCGCAAACGAACGCACGCGCCCTCCCCACGAAGGAGGCCATGTCCGGCACGTACGCAACTTCCATGGGAATCCTCTCGGTCGACGCCACGCGCGATCCATTCCAGATCAGCATGATGGGCCAGCACCTCGACCTGCTGCCGAAACCCGAGGATTCCTTCGGGCTGCGCTTCCGGCTCTTCGGCCTCATCCCGCTGGACATCGAGCCGCTCCGCGAGGTCGCCTTCTCCTTCTACGAGGCGAACGGAAAGCCGATGCTCGTCACGTACAATGCCGGCATGCCGGCCTTCGGCAAGAAGCTCCCGGCCGCTCCAATCTCCCCGGCCTGGCAGGAACGACTGGGCAAGTACGAACTCGTGAACGCCGGGGACGACTTCGTGATGCTGCGCTTCCTCGAACTCAAGACCGAGAACGAAACCCTGGTCTTCAGCGGTCAGTTCGCCATGGACGGCGTCCCGCCCTTCCCCTTCGGCTTGAAGGTCTTCTCGGATACGGAAGCCCAGGTGGCCGGATACGGGCTGGGAGTGGGGCAGACGATCCGGGTCGTGCGCGGAGAATCTGGCGAAGAGCTCCTTTGCGGCGGCTACCGCTACCGGAAGATCACGTAACAGAGCAAGCCGCCCCCCGGATGATCCGGGGGGCGGCTTGGCGCGGGAGTCCGCTGGGCCTCTTGAGGGTGCGTGCGGTATCATGAGCGTGCGCCCTCGTCCCCGGAATGAGGTAATTCCTTGTCTCGCAAACCCCAGTACTCCCCCAGTCGCCTCGGCACGTACCAGACCTGCCCCCGGCAATACTGGTTCCAGTACGTCCGCAAGCTCCCCCGCCGCGCCTGGGCCAACCAAAGCTTCGGAATCTCCCTGCACCGCACGCTCCAGCAGATCCATGAGACCGGCGGTCCCCAGAAGCTCGAGGACGGCCTGAACACGCTCGAAGCCTCCTGGACCGGGGCCGGGTACGCCTCGCGCGAGCAGGAAGCGGAAGCCCTCAGCCGCGGCAAGGATCTCCTCGCCCAGTACTACGCCGACTGGAGCGCACAGGAAGGCACGCCCATCCTCCTCGAGAAACGCATGTCCGCCCCCTACAAGGACGTCATGCTGCTGGGGATCATCGACCGGGTGGACCGCCATGCCGATCAGAGCCTGGAGATCATCGATTACAAGTCGGGGCGCATGCCGGAGACGATCGGAGCGGCCACCATCCAGCAGCTCGCCATCTACCATCACCTGATCCAAGCGCGCCTGGAGGAGACTCCCCGGCGCCACTCGGTGCATTACCTCACGAGCAATGCCCGGGTCTCGCTGCCCTTCACGGAGGGCGCGCTGCAGGACGTGCTCGAAGGCGCCTACGAGACCATTCAGAAGCTCGAAGGGGATCAGCGCTTCGCGACGCGGGTGGACCGCCACTGCCATTACTGCGATTACGCCCGCTACTGCGAGGGCGCCCAGGAAGCGCCGCCGCTGGACGATTAAGCGGTTCTCGCGGGCTTACATGCCCTCGAAGCGCTTGAGGAAATCGCGCAAGCCGGCGAGCTCATGCACGAGCACCTCGCGGCGCTCGACGGGGGTGTCGAGCGTTCCGGAGGCGTCGGTGAGCCGGAGCTCGACGACGTAGCCGCCGGGCTTCGATGGCACGAAGAGGGATTCGTCGAAGACGTAGCGCTGGCCGGGGAAGACGTCGTGACGCAAGGGGAAGCGGCGCACGCGCGACTGTCCCTCGGTGATCTCGGCGCCCGTCCGGCGTTTCCGCCAGCGGACCTCCAACACCACCTCCCCGGTCCCGCGGTCGAAGATGCGGCGCGGATGCTCCCAGAGCCATTCCGGATGCGCGGCGAGGCGCTGCCGCCAGGTCGTCCGGGTCCTCCAGACGTTCTCTCCCTGGTTCACGACCTCCCAGCGCAGCGGCAAGACGGTTCCCGGCACGACCTTGTCCGAAGGCCGCGGCTTCTCCCAGGAGACGCGCGCGTTCAGCGGAGCCGAGAGCGTGTCGGCCGCCTGCCAGTTCGTCACCTCCACCGAAGCGGTCGCCTTCAGGGAGGCGCCTTCCACGGTGACCTGGTAGCGACCGGGACGCGCCGGCGTCCGGAGGGGAATCCCGATGCTCTCGGGACCATGCAGGGTCAACGGAAGCCAGACGGGCTTGGTCACCTGCGAGCTCTGCGCGGGGCCCTCCCAGCGCACCGTCAGGGATTGGCGCTCCGGAGGCAGGGGGGCCGTCCAGACCGTCTTTCCCGGAACGTCGAGGGCCAAGCCCATGGTGAACTGCCAGCCGGCAGGCAGGCGTTCGGGAACGAGCAAGGAGGCGTAGAGGAGGTCGGCGGGCTTCGGCGTGCGCGTGAGATGGTAGACCGCCGATTTGCCCTCGTCGAACCAGAGGGGGACGAGGCCGAGGGCGGAGGGATCCCGTTCGAGGGCCCAGCGCTCGCGCAGGGCTTGAGGCATCTGGTCGAGGCGGAGGACGAGGGTCTTCACGCCGATGGCCGCGAGCGCGTCGAGAGCCTGGGGGCTGGGGCCGCGCTCGAGCTGACGGGCCAGGTCCAGGTAACTACGGGGGACGAAGCCGGAGGTGCCGTTCACCATGGGGAGCCCATGGGTCAGCCCCGCAATCATGCGGGAGACCTCCAGCGCGCCGTCCGCCTCGTCCTGGTAGGAGGGCATCGGGAGCGTGATCACGGGGCCTTCCGCGCGCCGGGCGAGAAAGGCGTCGAGCTCGGTGGGGCGGGGCTGGGGGTGCATGGAAAGCGGATGCGAAAGGGTATCGACGACGGCGAAGGCGACGACGAGCGCAACGACGGCCATGCGGCGCTGCGGGGTCGTTCCCCAGCGCCGGACGGCCAGGAGGGCTCCGATGCCGGCGAGCAGGGCCAGCGCGAGGGCGACCATCATGGCGAAGCGGGACGGAACCCGGATGGCCGCGAAGCCCGGCAGCGAATAGAAGAATGCCGCGTACGGGAGCGGGATGAAGGTGATCTTGCCGGCCACCTGAAGGACCGGGCCGAGGCTCAGGACGGCGGCGATCGCCCCCGCTCCCGCCACGGCCAGCGCTTCCCGGCTCAGGCGCTCCCCGCGGTTCCTCCAGGCCCAGACCACGGCGAACGATGCCCCCAGCAGCACGATCACCCCAGGAAAGAGCAGCTTCTCATGGGCGTAAAGCGGCGTCACCACCCGCAGCCAGCCCCCGTAGAGGACGGAGCCGGGCCAGGCGGTGAGGTAACTGAGGACGTCAGCACCAAACGCAGTGGCGTCGCGCAGGGAAGGCGCCATACCCCAGGCCTCGTTGAGACGCCAATAGGGGAGCCAGAGGGGCAGGAGCCCGAGGCCGGCGAGCGCCGCGGCGCCGCCCCCCTTCAGGGCCAGGTCGCGCCGCCGGAGCGAGCGGTCCAGCAGCAGGTGTATCGCGAAGTAAGCGCCGAGGAGGACGAGCAGGAAGGTGCCGAGCGCCATGGACGAGGCGAACTGCGCGACCAGGAAGAGGGCCGCGAGCAACGCGTCCCTCCATCGCCCACGCTCGAGGAAGCGGCTGGCCATCCAGAGCGCGAGCGGGCTCCACCAGATCCCGAAAAGCTGTAAATGGCTCGTCTGGCTGAGGCGAATCGGGGAGAGCGCGAAGAAGATGGCGGCCACGAGGCCTGCCGTCCGGCTCCGGGTCCAGTGGTAGGTCAGGCCGAAGGTGGCCAGGGCCGTGAGAAAGACCGAAAGCACCATGAAGGCGTTGGAGGCCCAGAAGGGATCGCCCGAAACGGCCAGGAGCGGACCGAAGAGGGGGAGGTTGCCCAGGAGGTTCTCGCTGAAGGCGAGCGCGCTGGAGGCCGGGTAGAAGGCGGGGGCCTCGAAGAAGGCCAACGGATGGGTGGTGAGGGCCTTCGCCCCCCAGGCCATGATCCAGGTATCGAGGACTCCGTCGAGGGGATCCAGCACGCCCGAGCCCAGGGACCACGCCAGCGGGCGAGTGCCGAAGAGGGTCGCGAGGAGGAGGACGACAACGGCGCCCACCCATCGGAAGGGCATGCGGACGGGCGGCATGAGTGCCTCCAGGCGGCGGCGAAGGGCCGCGAACGTGGAGGCTGACGGGATGCGCGGGCGATAGGATGCCATGTCATCAGCTTACCATGTTCCATTCATGCGGCGATGCGCCAAATGGCGGATGACGAGGGCCCGGTGTTCGTGGTTAGGTAGAGACGGAGCCTCGTGAAGTTAGGTGGGCGTGTTCACGGGGTATGCGGTCGCTGACCAGGAGGGTGCACCATGCCCATGACGCGCGCAGCGAAACGATCTCCCTCAAACTGGAAGCCATGGTTCATGGTGCTTCTGGCGGTGCTCGTCACGGTGAGCCCCGCCCTGCCGGTCCATGCGCAGGAGGCCATCGCGCGCCTCCTGGAGTTCCAGGGCTCCGTCGAGGTTCGCCGGAAAGGGGACGCCACCTGGACTCCCGCCGTCGCGGGCAGCGCCCTGAATCCCGGCGACACCCTTCGCACGTTGGGCCGCTCCCAGGCCACCGTCTTGAGGCCCGACGGCACCACGCTCGAGTTGTATCCGCTCTCCGAGGCGACCGTCGAGGACGAGAAGGCCATCATGCTCTGGCTGGGCAAGATCTGGTCCCAGTTTCAAAAGGCCGTCGGCCGCCCCCATGAGATACGCACCCCCTCTTCGGTCGCCTTGATCCGCGGCACGGTCCTCACGGTGGAAAGCGACGCCAACGGCGCCTCTCAGGTCGCCGTCGTCGAAGGGCTGGTCGAGGTGGTCGATCGCCAAGGCTCACGCCGGGAAATGGTCGGAGCGGGCTACGCCGTCCGGGCCGACCGCGAAGGACGCCTTCAGCGCATGGAGCGGGCGCCGTCCGGCACGCTCGACGAAGGACGCGGCTTCATGGATCGCGTCGAACGCGGACGCCAGCTGCGGCAACGCGACGATGCACCAGGCCGCTCATCCCACGAGCGCGGCCCGCAGCACGCGGATCGCGACGCCCGACGCGCCGATCGCCCCGGACGCGAAATGGCCCAGGAGCGCCTCGAATCGCGTGGGGCTGCCGCCGAGCTGCGCCTTGAGCAGAAGCTTCGCATGGAAGAACGGCTCGAGCGCGGAGTCGGAGAACGCCTGGATCGGATGATCGACCGGACCCAGCGCGACGAGCGCCGCGAGCAAGCGGAACAGCGCCGGGAGGAACGCCGCGAGGAGCGCGCCCGGCAGGAATCCGAACGTCAAGACGCCGTCCAGCGCGAGGAGCTGATCGAACGCCTTCGCGAGCGATTGAAACGAGGACTCTAACCCCATGCCCCTGAACGTCGCCAGCATCGCCGAAATTCGAAAACTCGAACACGACGTCATCTCGAGCTGGGGCATGCCCCAGCTCTTGCTCATGGAGCGCGCCGCCCTGGCCGTGGCCGAGGTCACCCGTCGGCTCTGCGTCTCGCACGGCCCCCGCATCACCGTGGTCGCCGGGTGGGGCAACAACGGCGGGGACGGGCTCGCCGCGGCGCGCCTCTTGAAGGGCTGGGGGCTCGAGCCCGTGGTCGCCATGCTCGACGGCCCCATGACGCCGGCATGCGAGCAGCAGCTCGACTGGGCGCGCCGCTGGGGAGTTCCGGTCGTGCCGCTCGGCGATCGCCTCCCCCCCGCCGACGTCACGATCGACGCCGTCTTCGGCTTCGGCCTCAACCGCGCTCCGGAAGGAGCCGCGCAACGCGCCATCGCGCGGCTCAACGCCGACCCCGCTCCGATCGTCGCCGTCGACCTCCCCTCCGGCCTGGACGGCACTACGGGCATACCTCTCGGCGAAACCGTCCGCGCCCACCACACCGTCGCGCTGGGCGCCCTGAAAACCGGCCTCGTCACCGATCCGGCCCTCGACACTATCGGTCACCTCTGGCTCGGAGACCTGGGCTTCCCCGAAACGCTCCTGGACGCGCTGCCGGGGGACGTGATCCGGGTGGAAAGCCAACCGGAGCGGCGGCTTTCCGCGCATAAGGGGGAGGCGGGCTTCGTGCTGGTCGTCGGAGGGTCCCGGACGATGAGCGGAGCTCCGCTGATGGCCTCGCTGGCCGCTGGACGAATCGGCGCGGGCCTGGTCTACGCGGCGGTTCCCGCTGGGATCCGGGACGTGGTGGCGGCCGGGATGCCCGAAGCCGTGGTGATCCCGCTGCCGGAGGACTCCGAGGGAGGCATCGCGGCGGAGGCATGGGACGTGCTGCTCCCCATGCTGGAGCGCTGCCACGCGGGAATTCTGGGACCGGGCCTCGGACAAGGCGCGGGAGCCATGGAGGTTGCCGCGCGCCTGTATCGAACCTGGGAGCGGCCCCTGGTGGTGGACGCCGACGCCCTGCGGGCGGCAGGGGGCACGCCGGGCGGAGCGCGGGTGCTGACGCCGCATCCCGGGGAGATGGGACGCATGCTGGAGATCCCGGCGGCGGAGGTTCAGGCGGATCGGATCCGCTGGGCCCGCGAGGGAGCGGAGCGCTTCGCGAGTCACGTGGTGCTGAAGGGGGCGCGCACGGTGGTGGCGGAGCCCGGAGGGCGGTACGGCGTGAACGTGGGAGGGCACCCGGTGATGGCGACGGCCGGTTCGGGGGACGTGCTGGCGGGCTTGATCGGGGGATTGCTGGCTCAGCGGCTCTCTCCTCGGGAAGCTGCCCGGCGGGGCGTCCGCGTGCATGCCAGTCTCGGGGAAGCGAGCGCGCGCGGCCCGAATGGCCGATCCATGCTGGCCCTGGATATGTTAAACTGCCTAACAGACGTTTTGAGATCCGCCCCCCTTATTCCCGCTTCTTCCGGATCAGCGCCGATCCGGGTCGCGCCCCTCGCGAAAGGAGAGACGAGCAACGATGCTGGCTGATACCCCGATGAGCCGCCGGATTACCCAGGAGGCCAACTCCCTGGAGCGCCGCTACGCGGATGACTTCGTTCAGGTCTGCGAGGCTGCGGCGTTGGCCGCGGGTCGTTTGATGGGCCGGGGCGATCGCCATGCCGCTGACGAAGCTGCGACCGAGGCGATGCGCGACACGCTCAACCAGATGAACATGCGCGGGACCATCGTCATCGGCGAGGGCGAGCGGGACGAAGCCCCGATGCTCTACATCGGCGAGAAGGTCGGCTCGTGGCATGACGACGCCAACGAGATCGACATCGCCGTGGATCCCCTCGAGGGCACCAACCTGGTGGCCAACGGTATGCCCAACGCCATCGCGGTGCTGGCCGTCTCCACCAAGGGCGGCCTGGTGCACGCCCCCGACACCTACATGGAAAAGCTGATCGTCGGGCCGGCCGCGGCGGGCAAGATCGACATCACCGCCCCCGTGAAGACCAACCTGGCCATCATCGCCATGTCGCTCAACCGTGAGATCGAGGACCTGACCGTCATGATCCTCGACCGCCCCCGCCACGCGGAGCTGATCGAGGAAGTCCGGGCGGCCGGCGCGCGCATCCGCCTGATCGGCGACGGCGACGTCACCGCGGCTATCGCGGCGGCGGTCCGCGGCACCGCAGTCCACGCCGTCATGGGCACCGGCGGCGCCCCCGAGGGCGTCCTCGCCGCGGCGGCCATGAAGTGCCTCGGTGGCGAGATCCAGGCCCGCTTCAAGCCCCGCAACGAGGAAGAAGCCGCCCGCTGCGTCCGCATGGGCATCGATCTCGACAAGGTCTACCACACCAACGACCTGGCTCCCGGCGAGGAGATCATCTTCGCCGCCACCGGCGTCACCGAGGGCGACACCCTTCACGGCGTCCGTTACTTCGGCTCCGGCTGCCGCACCTACTCGATGGTCATGGGCGCCAAGTACGGCCTGATCCGGTTCATCGACTCGGTCCACGTGACCGACAAGCGCAACCCGGTCTCGCTCTCGCGCTACTAATCCATCACCGACAGCGCATTGACCTCGGGGGATCGGCTTCGGTCGATCCCCCGGGTCGTTCTCCTGTGGGGCGGGCCTGTGGGGCGGGCCTCTGCGCCCGCCATCGCGGGCAGGAACGCCCGCGCCACTGGGCCGGGACCCCGCGCCACCCGGGCAGTTCACCCACTTCCATGGTAACGTGAAGGCATGCAGCTACTCTGGTTCCTGGCCTCCTCCCATCTCCGCGCCCGCTGGCGTCAGACCCTCATGCTCATGGCGAGCGTGGCGGTCGGGGTCGCCATCCTGACCACCGCTCTCTCCCTCACCAACGGCTTTGAGGCGGACCTGGTCGGCCGGATCCTGGGCACCACTCCCCATATCTCGGTCACCAACGCGGTCACCGGCCGCGTGGACAACTACGAGGCCCTGCAAAAGGACCTCGCCGGCATGGACGCGGTGCAGACCGCCCTTCCCTACATTTCCGGGCAGGGCTTGCTGGCGCGGAGCGGACAGGCCGCCGGCGCCCTCATCCGGGGGATCGATCCGGCCCAGGAAGCGAAAAACAAGGATTGGACGCGCTACGTGCTCGTCGGCGACCTCGACGAGGTGCCTGGCGGCCTGACTCCTGTCATGCTGGGGGGCGAACTGGCCAAGAAGCTGGGAGCCGGCATGGGCGATCGCCTCAAACTGGTCACCGGAACGGCGACCAGCCAGGAGGTGGTGGTCACCGGCATCTACCAGGCGGGGCTCTACGAGTACGACTCGCACATCGCCTACGTCAACCTGAAAACCGCCCAGCAGCTCTTCAAGCTGGACGGCGCGGTCACCGGGATCGCCCTGCGGCTGGACGAGGTCTTCGAGGCCCCGGCGATCGCCCGGGAGATCCAGGACCGCTACCCCTACCACGTTCGCTCCTGGACGGTGCAGAACCAGAGCCTGATGGCCGCCCTGGCCCTCGAGAAGCGGGTGATCTTCCTGGTGATCCTCTTCATCATCGTGGTGGCCACCATGGGGATCGCCAACACCCTGGCGATGTGGGTGCTGGAGCGGAACCGCGAATTGAGCCTGGTGCGGGCCGTGGGAGCGACCGGAAGGCAGATCGGAGCCTTGGTGGTCACCGAGGGCATGGTCGTGGCCATCGGGGGCGTCGCCCTGGGCTTGGCCGCGGGCGTGGGGCTCTCGCTGGCGCTGGCGACCTTCCCGATCTCGCTGCCGTCGGACGTCTACTACATCGATAAGCTTCCGGTCGAGATGCAGGTCGGGGACTTCGTCGCGACGGCGATCGCGGCGATCGCCATCTCCCTCTTGGCGTGCCTGCTGCCGGCGAGACGGGCGATCCAGCTCGACCCGATCGAGGTCATCCGCCGGACCTAGGCTAGACATGGGTGCGGAAATTCCGTTACATTGGGATACGAGCCGATGCTAAATCCCTGTCCTCGTGCTTACCCACCGGGGACCTCCACCGGGATCGCGTCGGGACTTGATAGAGGCGTAAGCGCATGCGGAGAATCCTGACGCGAGGGCTGATCCTGGGATTGCTGCTCCTGCTACCCGGCTGTGCCGCGTGGCTGCAGGGGTTCGGCGGCCCCCGGGCGAAGATGGAGCTCGAAGCGCAGGGGATCCGGCGCGTGGCCGTCGTCGAGTTCGCGGACCTGACCGCGCAGCGGATCCCCCGGGATCTCTCGCGGATCTTCGGGCAGACGCTGCAGGAACGCCTCGGTAGCCTTGTCTTGGCGGGACCGCTGCCCCGCCCCGGACCACGGCTGGCGGGCTCGTGGCTCAAGGCCGAGGCGCGCGCCAAAGGGGTGGATGGCTTCGTGACGGGGACCGTCACCGGCTATCAGATCCAAAAGGCGGAAGGGCGGGTTTGCGTGACGATGACCGTGCGCCTGCTCGAAGCCGACTCAGGAAGTATTTTATGGTCGAAGCATACCATCGCCTTCGTCCCGATCGAGAGCCCCGCCGCGCCGGAGGAAGCCTTCCGGCAGGCCATCGTCAACGCTGCAAAGGAGTTCGCCCATGATTTCCTGCCTCCGTCGTCTTAGCCTGCTCGCCTGCGCCGCCACGCTCGGCATGGGCCTGGCCGCCCCCGCCGGCGCCGTCCCGCTCATCGGGATCGAGGGCTCGGCTGCGGCCTTCCTCGACTACGCCATGCAGGGCAACAAGGGGCAGGTTCCGGCAGGCTCGACGGGCCTGACGCTGGAAGCGTCGGGAGCCGCCTTCGGCCTCCTGGATCTCTCGGGCCGCTACATGACCAACTTCTCCACCCAGGCCAACCTGGCCGAGGTGGTGCTCCGCAAGGAGTTCTCGATGCTGCCGATGATCTCGATCAAGCCTGGCGTCGGCTACCAGGGTCAAAACGTCTTCACCACCGGCTGGGACCATGCCCCCATCGGGAAGCTTCAAGCGGCCTTCTCGCCGATCCTCTCCCCCATCTGGTTCGAGGGCGAGGCGAATGTCTCCTACCCGCTCACCCTGGGGCGTCCGGTGCTGGGCACGATGGTCGGCGGGTACTTCTCCATCCTGCCGATGGTGAACATCGGCGTCCGCTATCTCGGCTACCGGGATCTCAATGAACAGACGGCTCCGGTGGACTTTGGCGGACTTCAGATCGGTTTACGTGCAACGATTTAAGTGGTATCGTAGATCGTATTCTTTTTAATGAAGAAATACACCCAATCGCTTTGACTTCAAGCCGACAGGGAGAGATGGATCACAATGGATAAGGAAAAGATTCTCGTCGTCGACGATGAAGCGAGTATTCGCCAAATCGTCGAGACCCGCCTGAAACTGGCCGGATACGAGGTCATCACCGCAGCGGATGGCGTCGAGGCTCTTGAGAAGGCGGCCGCGCACAACCCCGACCTGATCGTCCTGGACATCATGATGCCCAAGATCGACGGGTTCGAAGTGTGCCGGGAGCTTCGCAAGAACATGATGACCCCGATCATCATGCTGACCGCCAAGGGCGACATCACCGACCGGATCGCCGCCCTCGAACTCGGCGCCGACGACTACGTGGTCAAGCCCTTCTCTCCCCGTGAGCTGGAAGCCCGCATCAAGGCGGTCCTGCGCCGGACCCACACCGATGTCACCAAGCAAGCCATCATCAAGGTGGACAAGCTGGTCATCGACACCGGCAAGCGCCAGGTCCTCAAGGACGGCAAGAAGGTCAAGCTCACCGAGATGGAGTTCAACCTCCTCGAGCTGCTCGCCACCAACCCCGGCCGCGCCTACTCGCGCTCGGAGATCCTCCACCAGGTCTGGGGCTACCGCCTCAGCCAGTACTCCGACACCCGCGTGGTCGACGTCCACATCTCCCGCCTGCGCTCCAAGCTCGAAGACGATCCGTCCAGCCCCGAGCTCATCCTCACCGCCCGCGGCACCGGCTACATGTTCGCCTCCTACACCCCGCAGCCGGTCGAGGCCACCCCGACCACCCAGCAGTAAACAAGTCGTTCGCGCCCCCCGCCAAGGCGGGGGGCGCAATCTTATCTTCCCCATTTTGTCCCCCAGCGCCTGCGGCTAGCCACAGGGAACGAGGGGACCAGCGAAGCCTGGGCATCTCAGCACCCCTATCGAGTCCCCCTTGCTCAGGCGAACCAAAGGAAGAGGCCCCGCATCCGCGGGGCCTCGCTTCGTGATGACGGGGGTCGGGTTAGACGACGAGAATCGAGGGGTCCAGGGGCGCCGTGCGATCGCTGCGCCGGTCCCGGGCGAAGGCCGAACCTTCCAGGCTCTTCGCGTACTTCTTGACCTCGGTGGCGAGGCTCGAGAGCTCCAGGAAGTCCCGGATCGGGCGATGCTCGTTGCTGACGATCGCGATCGAGAGCGAGCACAAGGGGAAGTTCTGGACCTGGCCCCGGCGATCCACCGAGGTGATGAAGCCGCGCTCGCGATCCTCGGCCGGGTAGAGCATGGGCACTTCCGAATCGAAGATCCGGATGATCTCCTCGCTGAGGCGCTCCGCATGCTGCGGATCCGTGAGCACGATGAAGTCGTCTCCCCCGATATGCCCCACGAAGTCCCCAGGGTGATCGAGGACCTGCACCGCCTGCTGGATGGCCTGGGAGGTCAGGTGAATCACCCGGTCGCCCTGCTCGAAGCCGAAGCGGTCGTTGAAGGCCTTGAAGTGATCGAGGTCGAGGTAAAGCACGGCCAGCTTCTCGCCGCGACCCAGGCGCTGCTGGGCCTCGCGCTCGATGCTGAGGTTTCCGGGCAGCTTCGTGAGCGGGTTACAGTTCTGATCGTTGAGCTTCATGATGGCGAGCGATTCGCTCATGATGTTAAAGGTCTGGGCCAGCTGCTCCAGCTCGTCGCCGGTATTGATCGAGACCCGGCCGTCCAGCTCGCCGCGGGCGATCTTGGTGGCCTGCTCCACCAGGGTGCGAATCGGGTTGGTGATGGTGCGGCTCAACAGGGTGGCGATCACCGAGGCCAGCAGGGCGCCCAGCAAGGCCAGGCCGAAGATCAGGAACTGGCTCTGGCGAACCATGGTCTGCAAGGGAGCCAGGGGCTCACCGATGAAGAGCAAGCCGACGAACTCGCCGTAATCGCCGAAAAGCGGAGCCCAGGCCGCGAGGTAATCGCTGCCCTGGAAGGTGGCGTTCTTCTTGAGGACCTCGGCGGAGCCGCGGACTTGGTGAACGACGTCGAGCGGAACCTCGCCCATGAGACGGCGCGAGTTATCGATCTGGATGGTCTGCGCGAGCCAATGGCTCACCCGGGAGTTGCCGCCGGCGATGCCGACTTCCAGTCCGGTGATGCCCTTGATCTGGTCGACGAAAGCCTGATCGAGCCACGACCCCACCATGACGGCTCCGACGATCTTGCCGTTGGAACGCATCGGGGCGATGCCTCGGATGGCCAGACCGCGATCGCCGATGGGTTCGACTCCGCTCACGGCCTCGCCGGCCAAAGCCAAGTGAACCCCGGCGCTCACCAGGTCGGTGGCCTCGGGGGGAAGTCCCTGGCTGCGGAGGGGGCGGCCCGACGCATCGAAGAGCCGAACGATCCGCTGGGCCGGAAGCATGTTGAGGAGATCCTCGAGGGCCGCGGGATCGGAGGTGGCGTTGCTGTCCACGTAACGGACGGCCCGCGGGTTCCCGGCCACCATGCGGGCCTGGGCCAGCGCGTCCTGAGCAAAGTAGTCAAAGGTGTGGAGGGTGACGGCCACGTCGTTGTCGAGGCGTTTCGACGCCTCGGCCTTGAGTCCCTTGGTGGTCATCACGGAGGCCAGGAGAGCCACCAGGACCAACAAGGACATGCAGACCAGGGTGAAGACCCCAGCAAGTTTGACCGCGATGTTGATGCGCATGACGCCCTCCCCTTCGGACCCGCCGAGGGAACTGTTATCGCGCCTCGCGGCGCCGGAAACAGACCTTCGGACTCACGTCCTCATGTCTGTTATCGGAGTGTTCGAAGGGATCCTGACCAAGATTAACGTGTTTTTAAAGATCGGTCCACCGGCGCTTGAGACTGCGGGGATCAGCCCGGTATACTGGTGAGGTGGAAAGCGGCGGTGACGCGGTCCTCCAATAGAAAAGAACGATACGAGCTCCCCGGAAAGGACGCCCATGCAATACTGTGAAAACGTGCTGGAGGCGATCGGCGGAACTCCCTTGGTCAAGCTTAACCGCGTGACCGACGGGATTCAGGCGACCGTCCTGGCCAAGGTCGAATACTTCAACCCCGGCGGGTCCGTGAAGGACCGCCCCGCCCTTCGCATGATCGAGGACGCCGAGCGGCGGGGGCTCCTGAAGCCCGGCGGCACCATCGTGGAGCCGACCTCGGGCAATACCGGAGTGGGCCTCGCCATCGCCGCCGCCGTCAAGGGCTACCGCTGCATCTTCACCATGCCCGACAAGATGAGCCAGGAGAAGCGCGACCTCCTGCGGGCCTACGGCGCCGAAGTCGTCATCACGCCCACCGCCGTCGAGAACGACCACCCCGACTCCTACTACGAAGTCGCCAACCGCCTCACCCGCGAGATCCCCGGCGCCTACCAGCCCAACCAGTTCCACAACGAGAAGAACCCCGAGTCCCACTACCTGACGACCGGCCCCGAAGTCTGGCAGCAGACCGACGGCAAGGTCACCCACTTCGTGGCCTCCGTCGGCACCGGCGGCACCATCTCCGGCGCCGCCAAGTACCTCAAGGAGCAGAACTCCCAGGTCGTCATCGTGGGCGCCGATCCGGAAGGCTCGATCTACTCGGGCGACACCCCCAAGCCCTACCAGGTCGAGGGGATCGGCATGAACTACATCCCCGACACCGTCGATCTCCGCCTGATCGACCGCTGGGAGCGGGTGGGCGATCGCGACGCCTTCACCATGACCCGCCGCCTCGCCCGCGAGGAGGGCCTCTTGGTCAGCGGATCCGCCGGGAACGCCGTGGTCGCCGCCCTGCGCGTCGCCCGCACCCTGCCTGCCGACGCGATCGTGGTCGTGCTGCTGCCGGGCTCCGGCAAGAGCTACATCTCCAAGATCTTCAACGACGAGTGGATGCGCCAGCACGGCTTCCTCGAAGAGCCCCAGGCCACCCGCACCATCCGCGAGCTGCTCGCCAGCCGGGCGGAGCGCCCCGAGCTGATCGCCGCCTCCCCGGAGATGACCCTCGAAGACGCGATCGAACTCCTGCGCCGCCACGGCATCTCCCAGCTCCCCGTCCTCGACGGCGAGCGGGTGATCGGCTCGATCCAGGAATCCTCCATGCTCAAGGCCCTCATGGAAGGCGGAAACGCCAGCCGCCGGGTCCGCGAGCTCATGGGCCGCCCCTACGCGGTGGTCGACGAGTCCGAGTCCCTCTCGCGCGTCTCCGACGCCCTCCTGCGGGGCGACGGCGCGGTCATCGTCGCCAAGCACGGCAAACCCTCCGGCGTGCTCACCAAGATCGATCTGATCGAGTTCTTCGCGGGCGCCCAGACCCTGAAGGCAGGCGTATAAATGAAGTTCGAGACCAAGGCCATCCACATCGGCCAGGACGCCGACCCGACCACCGGCGCGACCATCGTGCCGGTCTACCAGACCTCGACCTACACCCAGCCGGATCTCGGAGTCCACAAGGGCTTCGATTACTCCCGCACCGCCAACCCCACCCGCAAGGCCCTCGAAGTCTGCCTCGCCTCGCTCGAGAACGCCGAGTACGGCCTGGCCTTCGCCTCGGGAGTCGCCGCCACCGACGCCGCCCTCAAGCTCCTGTCGGCGGGCGATCATGTCGTCGTCTCGGATGACGTCTACGGCGGCACCTACCGGCTCTTCGAGCGGGTCCTCAGCCGCTACGGCATCAGCTTCAGCTGGGTGGACGCCACCGACCTCGGCAACGTGGACAAGGCCGTCCAGCCCAACACCAAGCTGATCTGGTCGGAAACCCCCACCAACCCCCTGCTCAAGCTGGTCGATATCGCGGGCCTCGCCGCGGTCGCCCAGAAGCATGGCGTCCTGCTGGCCATCGACAACACGTTCGCCAGCCCCTACCTCCAGAACCCGCTGGACCTGGGCGCCGACATCGTGGTGCACTCGACCACCAAGTACATCGGCGGCCACTCGGACGTCGTGGGCGGCTTCTTCGCCACCCGCTCGGAAGAACTCTACCAGACGGTGAAGTTCCACCAGAACTCGATCGGCGCGGTCCCCGGCCCTCAGGACGCCTTCCTGACCCTGCGCGGGCTCAAGACCCTGGCCCTGCGCATGCGCCAGCACTGCGCCAACGCCGAGCGCGTGGCCAAGTTCCTGGCCGAGCACCCGGCGGTCGAAAAGGTCTACTACCCGGGCCTGGCCTCGCATCCGCAGCACGAGCTGGCCAAGCGCCAGATGCGCGGCTTCGGCGGCATGGTCAGCTTCGTCGCCAAGGGCGGCCTGGAGCCGGCGCGGGCGATCGCCCGCTCCCTCAAGCTCTTCAGCCTCGCTGAGAGCCTCGGAGGCATCGAGTCCCTCACCTGCCACCCGGTCACCATGACCCACGGCGCCATCCCCAAGGAGATCCGCGAGGCCCGCGGCGTCACCGACGGCCTGCTGCGTCTCTCGGTCGGCATCGAGGACGGTGACGACCTCCTGGCCGACCTGGAGCAAGCCCTGGCCAAGGCCCAGAGCTTGGCCACCCGCTAAACCACTCGGGCCCCCCGTTCTCACGGGGGGCCCTTTTCCTTGGGATCTATCGCGACGGCAAACCGCCTAGAAGAGGAAGTCGAGCGATTCGAGCACCTTCCGCCAGGCCCGCTGATACCACGGGACCTGCCCCAACTCTTCGAGCGTGACGGGGCGCGCCGAGTTCCAGTCCGGCTCGACCACCCTCGCGTAAAACTCCTTGACGGCCTTCTCGTCGGCGATCAGCGTGTTGAGCTCGTGGTTCGAGCCGTAGGTGCGGGCATCGGCGTTGGCCGAGCCCAGACTCAAGAGCTTGCCGTCGATGGCCATGCCCTTGAAGTGGCTGAAACGCTCCACCCTCTGACCGTCCACTTCCGAGCCCTCGTAGAGGCGAACCTCGATGCCCGCCTCGAGAAGCTGGCGGGCCGTCTCCATGTTCAACTCCGGGTACAAGAGCCCCCCGGAACCCTCTTCCTTCTTCCCCGGAAGCAGCACCTTGATCGAGAGTTCGGGCACCTCGCGCAGGAAGGCCGCGCGCTCCTGAGGCGTGCGCGCCCGGGCCGCGAGCGCCGCGCGCCGCGCAGCGTTCTTCTCCTTGGCCGCGATCAGCTCGGCGATGAAGCGATCGTCCGAGAAGTACGGGAAGATCGCCACGATCTCCTTCTGGGCGCTCGCCACGGCCTTGGAATGCGCCTCGCGGATGCTGAAGACCTCCTCATGCGGGTTGGTCACGATGCTCAGGACCCGAGCGGCCCCCGTCGCATGGGGCTTGGCCACCGGGAGGATGTCGGGAACCGCTCCTCCCGCCAGGCTCCAGTTCTGATAGAACTCGCGCTCGACCCGGGCCGCCTCCTCGCCATGCACCGTGTAAAGCAGGTCATGCCACGAGGCTTCCGTCCCGCCCTTCCCCTCGAAAGACGGGCGGAGGTACTCGTTGCCGATGTTGCGCCCGCCGGTGATGAACTTCTCGCCGTCGGCGATGAAGAGCTTGCGGTGCGTGATCGGCACGCCCATGGCGTCCAGCGAGATGAAGCGGGAGTTGAAGATGCGGACCTCGATGCCTTGCGCTTCGAGCTTGTCGATGACCTGGGTGTCCTTGGCGCCGTTGGAGCCGCCGCGTAGGCCGATCGAGTCGATCAGGACCTTCGCGTCGAAGTCCCGACCCGCGCGCGCCGCCTCGCGCTTCTTGGCCGCCAGGGCCTCGACGATTTCGTTGCCGGCCTCGTCGTCATGCCAGATGAAGGTCTCGATGTGGAAGGATTCCTTGGCCCCCCGGATGGCCGCGAGCAAGGCCTCGCGGGAGTCCTCGGGCGAAACGTGGTAGGTGATGGCATTCCGCGTGGTCGCCGCGCCCAGTAGGAGGCGATCGACTTCCGGACTCCATTTCGAAAGCAAGTCCTGGCCCGCCTTGGCCTGGGAGGCCACGGGGCGCGGTGCCGACGCCGGTGCGGACGAAAACCGAGTTGAGGAAAGCGCAGTTGCCATGAATTCCCCTCCCGGATCACGCGGAGCAACGTCACCTTTCGAGGGTTATCGGGAGGACGGGCCCTGACTTTCTTATGGAGCCGTTAACGCCACGGAAAGACGCGGGGGGAGTATGGGGGGGAAATGGAAGGAGAGCCGAACGATGATTGCCAGCGCCGACGCGCGGCGTATCCTGTCGGGGGAGACTGTCGCCCATCGACTCAAAAGGGGGATCACGCATGAACGAGCACCTCGACCTGAACCGCCGTCCCGGCGAACGGGAGCGCGCCGGGAAGCTCGATCCCGGTGGCATGGGGACCGGCCCCTACGGCAAGGAGAACGCCGGGGTCCCCGGTTCGAGCAACCTGGGCCCCTTCCCGGCTGGACAGGGCATCATGGCTGAAACCAGTGACATTCTCGTTCACGAGCAGGCCCCCGAGCGCAACAAAGGCTAGCAGGGGAATCTGCGGGGGGATCACGAGACTCTCGATACCCCCCAACCTGGAGCGCCGTCTCGATGTGGACGTTTCGGGCGACGGCTCGACCATCATATGCACCGGCTCTCCAGGCAGAGACTGTCAGTATCGCCATTTGTAAGCATGAGCTGCGAGTCACTACAATAAAAGTGACACGCAGCTCATGCTAGAAGCGGATCCCGAGGCCCCCCATGGACAAGCAGAAACACATCTCCCTCTTCGATCGCCAAGCCGCTCAGTACGACCGGCAGCGCGAAAACCCAAGCCAAAAGAAATGGCGCCAGAATCTCCTGAGCCAAGCCAGGGGAAACGTTCTCGAACTGGCTGTGGGAGCCGGGGCCAACTTCCCCTTTTACCCCTCGGGCGTGAGGGTGACCGCCACCGACTTCAGCTCCGCCATGATCGCCAAGGCCGAATCCGCGGCCCAGCGCTACGGCATCGATGCAGAGTTCCGCTGCGAGGACGTCGAAACCCTGAGCTTTCCGGACGACGCGTTCGATACGGTCGTCTCGACGCTCTCGCTCTGCAGCTACGAGAACCCCGCGCGCGTGCTGGCGAACCTCCGGCGGTGGTGCAAGCCTGAGGGGACAATCCTCCTCTTGGAGCACGGCATTAGCCCCAGCCCCCTGCTCTCGCGCGCACAAAAGGCGTTCGATCCGCTGCTATACCGGATGTTCGGCTGTCACCACGACCGGGACATCCGGGGCTTGATCGAAGCGTCCGGGATCCGGATCGCGTCCGAGGAGCGTCACTGGTTCGACATGGTGCGCATCATCCAGGCGCATCCTCAGCCGTAAGCGCCCAGCCCCTGAAAAGAAGCAACCCCGCCACCCTGAGGGTGGCGGGGCTTTTGAAGCTTAGAGCAGGAAGTCGACCGCTTCGTAGAACTTCTGCTTGAGCTTGTCCTTCATCGGAGCGCTCTCCAGCTCCTGGAGGCTGGCCTTGCGGGCCGAGTTCCAGTCGGGAGTGATCACCTGATCGAAGAATTCCTTGACCGCCTTCTCGTCCGAGATCAGGGTATTGAGCTCGTGGTTGGCGCCGAAGGTGCGGGCGTCGGCGTTGGCCGAGCCGAGGCTCAGCAGCTTGCCGTCGACGGCCATCCCCTTGAAGTGGCTGAAGCGCTGGACATCCTTGCCGTCGATCTTGCCTCCGTCGAAGAAGCGGACGTCGACGCCCTCCTTGAGAAGCTGGCGGGCCGACTCCTGGTTGAGATGGAAGTACATGCTGCCCTCGCGACTCGCCTCCCGGTTTCCAGGCATGAGCACCTTGATGTCGAGCTCGGGCACGGCCTGGTCGATGGCCTGGCGATCCCACTTGTTCTGCGCGGCCTTCAAGAGATCGGCGCGCTTGGCGGTGTTGGCGCGCTTGGCCTCGATCAGGTCCTTGACCAGCTGATCATCCGAGAAGTACGGGAAGATCGCGACGATCTCCTTCTCGGCACCCTTGATCGCCTTGGAGTGCGCCTCGCGGATGCCGAAGGTCTTGGCATGCGGATCGGTCACAATGGTCTGGACCTTCGCGGTGCCGGTGGCATGGGGCACGGCCGCGGGCATGACCTTGGGAACCTCGCCGCCGACGCGGGCCCAGTTCTCGTAGAACTCCGCCTGAATTCGGCCGGCCTCGTCGCCATGCACGGTGTAGAGCAGGTCATGCCAGGAGGTCTCCAGGCCGTTGGCACCCTTGAACTGCGGCTTGAGGTACTCGTTACCGATATTCCGGCCGCCAGTGATGAACTTCTCCCCGTCGGCGATGTAAAGCTTGCGGTGCGTGATGGGAATGCCCTTGGCCTCCCAGGAGACGTACTTGGCGTTGAACTCCCGGACGTCAATCCCGTGACCCTTGAGAATGTCGACGACGGCCGTGTCCTTGGAGCCGCCGGAACCCCCACGCAGGCCGATCGAGTCGATCAGCACCTTGATGTCGAACTCCTTGCCAGCTTCCTTGGCAGCGGTCTTCTTCTTCACGAGGGCATCGATCAGCTCGTGGCCGGCCTCGTCGTTGTGCCAGATGAAGGTCTCGATGTGGAAGGACTTCTTGGCGGAGTTCACTGCGTCCAGGATGGCCTGGCGCGACGCATCGGGAGTGAGGTGGTAGGTGATCTGGTTGCGAACCGTGGGGTTCGACAGGAGCAGCTGATCGACTTCCTTCGACAGCTTCTTGATCATCGTCTGGCCCTGGCTCTCGACGACCTGGGCTCCGGTGCTCGCCAGCTGACGGCGAACCTGCTCGCTGATGCGGCCTCCCTTGAGCACTGGAATCATCGGAACCCTCCTTGCGCAAACACGGTCATATCCCTGTTATCCCCCGCAAGGCCGATTATTTATCTTATAAGCCTGTTAAGCCTCAGCTAAAACCCGGACTAGCCGAGCACGCGCTCTCCGAACCAGAGCAGCCCCATGACGAGGAGCGCCCCCGAGGTCGCCCGAACGACGGGAAGGTGCCAGCGGGTCCTGCGGAGGGCGAGCACCAGCGGGAAGATCGCGATCACGACCGCGAGCTGCCCGACCTCGACTCCGAGGTTGAAGGAAAGGAGACTCGAGACCAGGCCTTCGGTCGGAAGGCCGAGCTCCCGCAACACGCCCGAGAAGCCGAAGCCATGCACCAGGCCGAAGACGAAGGCGATGATCCAGCGCTTGTCTGCGGGCTTGCCCAGGAAGTTCTCGGCGGCCACCACGGCGATCGACAGCGCGATCACGCTCTCGACCAGCGTACCGGGCAAGTTCACGATCCCCAGCGCCGCCAAGACCAAGGTGAGGGAATGGGCCACGGTGAAGCCCGTGACGATCTTGGCGACCTGCCCCAGGGTCTGTCCGACCAGAATCATCGCGAGCACGAAGGCCAGGTGATCGTAGCCCGTGAAGATATGCTCGATGCCCAGCAGGAAGAAGGTCCAGGCCTGGGCGAGCATGCCGCGCCCGTCAAAGCGGAAGACCGTTCGATCATGCTTGAAGACGGTTTCGAGAGTTCGGCCGTCGACGTGGACCTTGGCGAGGTTCTGGTAGGAGGGCTCGCGGGCATCGAAGACGTCGTGCTTGACCACGATCTCGCGGACCGGAGCGTCGAACTCGTAACGCAGGACCAGGCCGATCAGGCCCGCGCTCCGGCCGGCGTCGGCCAGCTCGACGGAAACCGGGGCCGGCGCCTCCTCTCCCGAAACGACTCCGACATGCGCGCGGAGGTACTCGCTGACGGCCGCCATGTGGGGGCGGACCTCGTCCGCCTCGACGGGAGGGCCGTTGGGGTCGAGACCGGGGATGGGCAGGTAGTGGGCGGGAACCTCGACCAGGTAGGCGACCTCTCGGCCTTCGACCAGGACCTCGGAGAAGCCGAAGTCGGACTGGTGGGCGAGCGCGGGGAAGGCGAGGAAGAGAGCGGCGAGGAGCGCGAGGAGGACGCGCGCGAGCACGGGCTAGCGGCCTCCGGCGGCGCGGCGTCCCCCGAGGATTCCCCGGCCGGTGCCCCGCCGATCCGGCAGGTTGAGCTGGGCAGCGAGGGCCTCGGCATGTGCTTTGAGTTCGGAGTCTGGGTTCGAGGCGAGGCAGCTGGCGATCGCCCCGGCCGCCTCGACATCCTCCCCCTTGATCCGGTACGCCAGGGCGAGCTGGAAGTAAAGTTCGGCCAGGCGCGGCGACTCGACCTCGGCGGCTTGCTTGAGGACGTCGATGGCCGCGTTGGGCTGGAAGTTGCGCTGCAGGACATGCGCCAGGGCGATGGAGGCGTCGGGGTTGCGCGGCGCCAGCTCCAGGGCCTGCTGGTAATGCGCGATGGCTTCCTTGAGGCGTCCGGTCCGCTCCAGCACCGAGCCCAGCAGGAGGTAGGACGGCGCCCATGGCTCATGGGAGATGGCGGCGACGAGGTGCTCCTCGGCTTCGGCCAGGCGGTCCTGGCTGAGCCAGAGGTAGGCGAGGTTGTGGTGGGCCTTGGCATGCTCGGGCATGACGACCAGCAGCTGCTCGTAGGCTTCCTCGGCGTCGGCGAGCATGCCGAGCTCGTGGGAGGCCGAGGCCAGGTTGAAGAGCGCGTCGGGATCCGTGGGCATCAAGCGGCGGGCGGCGGAGAACTCGATCCGGGCGCGCTCGACCTGGTCTCCGGTGTAGAGCAGGCGGCCCAGCTCCAGGCGGGCGGGCCCCCAATCGGGGTTCTGCTCGGCGAGGATCTGGAGTTGCTCGAGGGCCTCGGCGTTCATGCCGTCCTCGCGGTAGGTCATGCCGAGGGCGAGGCAGGTCTCTCGGTCGGAGGGTTCGAGCACCCAAGCCCGCTGGAACATCTTGATGGCCGCCTGGAGGTTGCCGCTCGCGCGATAGGAGGCTCCGAGCGAGCGGAACGACGGGACATGCGACGGGTCGAGGTGGACGACCTTGAGAAAGCATTCGCTGGCCGGGTCGGGCTGTCCCAGCTCCTGGAGGGATTTTCCCAGATGGAACCAGGCCTGCGCATTGCCGGTGTCCAGGGAGACGGCCTGCTGGAAGCAGTGGTTGGCGTCCTTCCACTCGTCGCGCTCGGCGTGGATTTCCCCCTGTGCAATGAAGAGCTCGGGGTTGCCGAGCTCGGTCTCGATGTCGCGGGCGAAGCTTTCCGCGCTGAGGTAGCGGAAGTCGGGGTCCTTGGCGAGGCACTTGAGCAGACGCTCGGCCAGGGACTTGGGCAACCTGGGGTTGAGGGTCAGGGGATCGGTGGGCTCGGCGTAGAGCAGGCGATGCGCCACGTCGGTGGGGCTGGCTCCCGGGAAGGGCAGCTCGCCGGTCAGGGCCTTGAAGAGGATGACGCCCACGGCGAAGACGTCGGCGCGGCCGTCGACGGAGGTAGCGTCGAGCAGCTGCTCGGGGGACATGTAGTTGAGGGTGCCGAGCATCATCTTGGACTGGGTGATGCCGGGGGCGAAGGCGCGGCGGGCCATGCCGAAGTCGGTGATCTTGAGCTGGCCGGCGGGCGAGATCAGGCAGTTGGCGGGTTTGACGTCGCGGTGGACGACCCCGATGTCGTGGAGGGCCTGGAGGGCGTGGCAGAGCTGGAGGCCCCATTCGAGGATCTGGGGAAGCGGGGGCCGTTCGCGCTCCATGAGCTCGCGCCAGGTATGGCCGGGCTGGTACTCCATGACCAGGTAGTGGCGATCGCCGTCCACCCCGGCCTCGACGGCCTTCACGATGTTGGCATGGTTAAGTTGTAGATGGATGTCCGCCTCGCGCTTGAAGCGGGCGATCTGTTCCTCGTCGGAGAGGCCCGAGTCGGGCTCGAGCAGCATCTCCTTGATGGCCAGCAGTTGCTGGGAGCCCGGGGACTGCGCCAGCAGAATACGACCCGACGGCGATCGGGCGATCTCGGAGATCAGGTCGTATCCGGCGATGCGCTCGGTCATGCGGGCCCTCGCCCGCCTTAGCTGAGGCGGTTGAGCACGGCCTTCGAGACGGCCTTGAGGGTAGCAAAGACGCCCGATCCCTCGACGGCCACGGCCTCGAACGAGGGGACGTTACGGGGGTTGAGGACGCCCTCGAGCTCCTCGTAGGTGTTGACGTTGGGAAGGTCGCGCTTGTTGTACTGGAGGACGTAGGGCACCGAGTCGAGCGTGAGGCCGTACTCGGCGAGGTTCTCCTCCATGTTGCGCAGCGATTCGATGTTCTCGTCCCACTTTTCCTTCTGGGAGTCGGCGACGAAGACGATGCCGTCGACGCCGTTGAGGATCAGCTTGCGGGAGGCGTTGTACTCGACCTGACCGGGGACGGTGTAGAGCGAGAACTTGGTCTTGAAGCCCTGCACCGAACCGAGGTCGAGCGGCAGGAAGTCGAAGAACAGGGTGCGTTCGGTTTCGGTCGCCAGGCTGATCATCTCGCCGCGGATGCCGGGGGCGAGCTGCTTGAAGATGTATTCGAGGTTGGTCGTCTTGCCGCCCAGGCCCGTGCCGTAGTAGACGATCTTGCAGTTGATCTCGCGGCTGGCGTAGTTAATAAGAGCCATCGTTCTCCACTCCTAGAAG